>NZ_MDED01000011.1 GCF_002939885.1 Xanthomonas cucurbitae | reverse complement strand
ACTCCGCGTCGCCAAAGCTCAGTTGCATCGAAATCGTCCGCGTGGGTCGTCGGTTAATTGTCGCAGATCAGGCTGCTTTGTTCAGAGCGTCCCTAGGTGGGCAACTGCACGGCATGCGTGCGCCGGTGGCGATGCTGCCGGCGCTGCTGCTCACGGTGTATTGCGCCTGGCAGTTGTTGCCGGCCGGCAGCTTGCGGCTGGCACGCGGCCTGCCCAGCGTGATCGCACTGCGCGGTATCGCAGCGTCAGCGTTCTTTGGCTTCGAAGCGTTCCTGCCGCTGCTGTTGTCGCGCGAGCGCGGGTTGTCGCCATTGCTGGCCGGTGTCGCACTGAGCGTGGGTGCGTTGGGCTGGTTCAGTGGCTCGTGGTACCAAGGCCATAGCCGTGCCGGCTGGCCGCGACCGCGCCTGCTCCAGGCTGGAGCAGTGTTGATGATGGTGGGGATCGCGATCGGCGCAGGCGCGGTGTGGCCGGCCTTTCCGGTGCCACTGGCGATTGCCGGTTGGGCCTTGACCGGGCTGGGCATGGGGCTGCTGTATCCCAGCCTGTCGGTGTTGACCCTGTCACTGTCGCCGCCCGATCGGCAAGGAGCCAACAGCTCGGCGATGCAGTTGAGCGAAGCCATTGCGGTGGCCGGCATGCTGGCGCTGGCGGGCGCGTTGTTCGCCGCGCTGCTGGCATCGGCCACCATGGCCGCCTATCTGAGCGTGTTCGTGCTGGCCTGGCTGCTGGCGGTGCTCAGCCTGGTGGTGGCGCGGCGGGTCTGAGGCGCCACGCATGCGTGGTGGCGCACTTCTCCGCAACGGAAGGCGGGAGACTGACGCCCTGTTGATCGTGGCGTGCGGATGGCGCTGCCGCACTGTCGCCGCCGTTCGATGGGCATCGCGTGCATCGCCTGCACCGTTGCCCCAACCGACGATCTGATGCGCCCTCTCCTGCCGGCCCCGCATGCGACGCATCGATACGCGCGGGACCAGCGAAGACTTTGCCGATCTTGCCGGCATTGCCTCAATCAGCACGGCGGATACGTCACCGCAACTGATTGGTCATTTTTTCGCCACCCATCTTGACAGCGTTGCGGGCCGGGGCCTGCCGGCACTTGTCCACAGCCTTGTGCAACGTCCATCCACAGGGGGTGTGGAAAACCCGCACTGCCTCGCAGATCCACAGCGACTTGCCTGCGGTTGCGGGATGTGCGAGGCACCACCCTCAATCCAGGATCACATGCGGCACGAAACGCGAGGTGTCGCGCGTGATCGGGCCATCGTCGTCGCGCATGCCCAGCCCGGCCGGGCGGTCGGCCACCACCCAGCTGCCCACCAGCGCATGACGGCCATCGAACACCGGCAATGGATGGTGCGCCTGCAGGATCGCCGGCCCGTCCACATACGGCCCGTCGGTCTGTGCGGTCTCGCCCTGTGCGGTCACCAGGGAGATATTGGCGCCCTCGCGCGACAGCAGCGGCTTGCGCACCCAACCGGCGCTTGCCGCTTCGTTTGCCTGCGCGAAACGCGCGGGCAGCAGATTCGGATGGCCCTGGTGCCGTTCCCACAGCAGCGGCAGGATGCCTTTGTTGCTCAATACCGATTTCCAGGCCGGCTCGATCAGGCGCACGCGGTTGGCGATCAACGCCGGCCCAAAGCGCTCTTCCATCATGAATTCCAGCGGGTAGAGCTTGAACAAGGTCTGGATCACGCGGTCCTGCTCGTCGGTGAACCAGCCCTCAGCGCTCAGGCCGATGTCTTCGATGGCGACTTCTTCGGTCGCGATGCCCACCTGGTGCGCGCAGTCGCGCAGGTAACGCACCGTAGCGCGGTCTTCCAGCGATTCGCGCACGGCGGCGAAGTGCATTTGTGCGCCGACCGCGCCCTCCATCGCCAGCGCGCCCAGCGTTTCGCACAGCAGGTCCTGGATCAGGTTGTACTGGTCGCTGCCCTTGGGCAACGCCCCGGCGGCGATCTGCTGCTCCAGCCACAACCACTGGAAGTAGGCTGCCTCGTACAACGCGGTGGGCGTGTCGTAATTGAGTTCATACAGCTTGGCCGGGCCATCGCCGGAGTAGGCCAGGTCCATGCGGCCGTACAAATGCGGGTCGCGGTCGTTCCAGGAGCCGGCAATCCAGTCCCAATAGAACGGCGGGATGGCCAGCCTGGTCAGCAACTCCTCCGAGCCGACCACCTCACCCACCAACTGCATCGCCATGTCGTGCAAGTCCTGGGTGGGCGCTTCGATGTCGTCTTCGATCTGCCGCAACGAAAATGCGTAGTACGCGCGCTCGTCCCAGTACGGCTCGCCATCGATGGTGTGGAAATGGAAGCCGAGCGACTCGGCCTGGGTGCGCCAATCCGGGCGTTCGGCGATGGCGATGCGTTGCATGTCAGCCGCCGAACCCCGAACTGCGCCCGCCGCTGCCGAACGAGCTGCGTGCCGCTGCGCTGGAGCCGAAACCCGAGCGCGACACGGTGATCGCGCGCGTCGGCATGTCGATGCTGCCGCTGCGCCCACGCACCGTGCCGATGCGATTGCTGGCCAGGTCGCCATTGGGCTTGTAGAAACCGCCGCTACGGTAATCGCGATACAACGGAATCGCACCGCCATAGCGATAACCGCCACCACCGCTCATATTGCCCAGCGCATAGCCCAGCAGGAATCCGCCCATCGGCGGAACCCAGCTCTGCTGGCCCTGGTTCTGTATCGCAGTGCAACTGCCGAATTGTTCGTCGCACTCGTAGCGGGTATTGAAACGCGGCGCGGTCTGCTGGTGTTTGGCAGCCGCCTCATCGTAGGCCTTGAGGCATTGTTCGATGCTGCCCTGTTCCTGTTTGATCTGGTAACAGTCCGATGCCGATTGCAGCACTACCCCGGTTTCTGGCTCCGAGCCGCAGCCGGTGGCCAAGGCGGCCGGCAAGGCGGCCATCAGGGTGAGCTTGAGGTTGCGTGATCGCTTCATGGCGCAGGCTCCGTTACGGCGTGATCGCCGCGGCGTTGATCAGGCCCACAGCGATCGACACGCCGGCAGAAAAGATGCCCGCGGCGGTGACGTTGTCGGTGATCTGGCGCGAAATGCGCCCGGCCACCAGATTGGCCAGCAGATACGCCACCACCTGAATACCGCAGGCCACCAGGCCCCAGATCAAGGCATCGATCAGGCTCACCGAATGGGTGATGGCCGAATGCAGCGGCAGCGCCACGCCGATCAGGTTGCCGGCCAGCGCGGTGGCAGCGGCCACGTTGCCCTGCCGCAGCAAGGTGAAATCCTTGTGCGGGGTGACCAGGGTCACCAGCACCACCGAGACGATCAGCACGCCCAGGCCGGTGCCGAAGTAGGAAAGAAATGCCAGAAAGCTTTGCAGGTTGATCGGGTTCATGACAGGACCGGTTGAGGAAGGGGCGAGCGCTGGCTCAGGTGATGTCCAGATCGGCAACGGTGACGTCGATCCCGACCGCATAGGTAACGCAGAACTCGTTGGGGCCAGAATCCTCGCCGGTGACCAGCAGGAATTCCTCGCGCTGCAGCTCCGGTACCTGGCGGCTGTAGAGCATGGCGTAGTGGGTCAGGTCGCCGTCGCGACGCGGCGGCTGGTAGCGGTACAGCACTTCGTCGTAGGCGATCGGCGGAATGCGCGCGGCCTCGTCGGTAGACTGGGTGGCACGCTGCCAGCGCTTGCCGGCGTACTCGATCTGCGCCGCGCCCAGGTGCGGGTGCTGCATCACGAACTCCTGGAACGCCTGCTTGCTGGGCGGGTTCACCGTTTCGCAATACACGAACGCCTTCATCGCTTCCAGATCGCCGCCCACGGTGGTGACCTGCAGGAACGCATCGTCATCCAGATAGAAGCGGTGCAGCGAATACCCATCGCCCAGATCGACATGGCCGTAGCACGGAATGCCCTGGTTTCCGCCGGGGAGTTCGGCAATCATCGCGCCCGGCGCCATGCGGTACAGCGTGGTGTCGATGGCGACCTGCCCACCCACGCGCAGCCCCAACGGCAGCGCATGCCCGATTGCGCCGGTGCCGGAGGTCGGCAGCGCCGGTGGTTGTGGTTGACCGAACAACTTGCTGAAAAAACTCATCGTCAGAGACCTTGTGGCGATGCAGGAAAGGAGGATTCGGCACGCAGCGCGGCCCATGCAATTGCCTGTGCAGGCACGCGCTGCTCTGCCAGGTAGTACAGCATGGCACCGGCGGCGACAGCGGTGCGTGCTGGCGGGTTCAAGCACAGCGCGCCGTCTGGCGCACGCAGGCCGAGCAGCAAGGCGCCACGTTGGCTGAAATCGGCCGCAAGCCGGCTGTAATCAAGCATCTGGACATGGGCTGGCACGGCCAGGCTGAACTGGGTGGGGCCATCGTCCACCGACAGCAGTTCGGCGGTGATCGCCGCGCTGCCGGGGTCCTGCGCGGCGCGGGCCAGGAGTTCGGCGGTCATCGGCCGCGTGCATTCGATCGACGGATAATGGCAGTTGACCAGCCGTGCGGCGCTGGCCGAATCGAAATGCGCCACGACATGTGCAGTCGGCGCGTGCGCCATCAACGCGAACACCGCCGCCAGGGTCTGGTCATCGGACGGCGGGTTGACGATAACCCGCGCCGCGCCGGCGATGCCGGCACGCAGATACACCTCGGTGTGCGTGTAGGACTCGGCCGCGACGAAACGCATATGGTCGGGCATGGGGTTTTCGGCGATGCCTTCGGCCACCAGCACCACGCCTTCGTCGTCGGTGGCGGTATCGGACAGCAACAATTCCAGCAACCGGGTGGACGCCGCGCCCTGCCAGCCGATCAGGATGGTGTGCCCGCGCAACGCGTCGTAGGCCATCTTGCCCATGGAATGACGCCTCCAGAAGATGATGAGCACCGCGCTGGTCTTGGCCAGCACCGTGGCGAACAGCGCCACCGCGCCCGGCATCAGCACGAACGCGGCAACATAGCGCCCGGCCACCGACCCCGGCGACAGGTCGCCATAGCCGATGGTGGTGGCAGTGGTCATGTAGTAATACGGAAACGCGTCCAGGCCGACGAGCTTGTGCTCGCCGGCCAGCAGCAACAACACCCAGCTCAGGCCCATGTGCGCGAGCAATGCCAGCGCCACCATCCCCCAGCTGACGCGGCGCACGTGGCGCCGCAAGACCCGGAACAACCGTCCGACAAGAATCATGGCGCGTCCTGTGCCCGGCGGGTGGAATCAGCTGTCGCTGCGCGGAACCTGCTGCACGTCGCGGACCTGGCCGACCAAGGGCGTAGTCCCGCTGGCATTGTCGTGGCCCAGTTGCGCGGCCGGCTTCTTGAAACGGGCCAGCACCGCAGCGGCATTAGATTCGCCTTCCATCAGACCAGCCGCGGCCAGGCGCCGGTTCAGATCGCCGTCGCCGCTGGAGGCTTCGAGTTCTTCGGCCGACTCGATCCGCGCGGAGGTTTCCGCCTGCCGCGCCTTGATGCGTTCCAGCGACTCCAGCGCCGACCCCATCTTGCTGCTGGCACCGGAATGGCGCGCGGCGATGGCGGCCTGCGCCTTTTGCACGGCATCGGTGGCCTTGACCGTATCGATCTGCTGGCGCATGCCGCGCAGCTGGTTCTCGGTTTTCTGGATGGTGGCCTTGAGCGTGACCACCGATTGGTCGAGCGCGCTCTTGGAAGACTTGTCGCCGGCATCCTCGCTTTCCAGCGCGGCCAGCTTGGCGGCCACGTCGTGCGCCAGCGCTTCGTCGTTCTTGGCCAGCGCACCTTCGATATAGCGCGTGTACTCGGCCATCTTGCCGGCGCGCGCGTCGATCTTCTGCTGGGCGAGCTTGCTCTGCGCCATCAGCTTGGTCAGCTCCTCGCGCGAACGCGTGAGCTGGGCGCCGGCATCGCGCATTTCCTGGTCCAGGATGCGCAAGGCATTGGCGTCCACGGCCTTCTGGCCGGTTTCGTGTGCGGTCCCACGCAGCAGCGTGATCAGCTTGGAAAAGATACTCATGACAACGCCTTTATGAAAAAAACGGCTTGAGAGATTCGGCGGCATCCAGTGTATTGGCCGCCAGGGTCTGGATTTCCTCGTCGATCTGCTCGAGCGTGGACGAGGCCGACAGCTCGCCGAACACCACGTAGCTGTCCTTGCCCTCGACCTGGACCAGGCCCAGGTTGGAGAGTGGATTGAGCGGATTGAGCCGCAGGCAGGCGTCGTTGAACGCGGCCCGGTCGCTCACCTGCTCGGCATGCGCCAGCAACGTGGAGACGAAGATCTGCGAGCCGGAGGCGGCGACCTGGATCTGCATGTCGCCGTGATCGGCCAGGGTGAGGTTGATCGCCGGCTCCAGGCCGTCGATCAGTTCGACCTCGATCGGCTGTCCGCGGTAGCGCTCGGCCAACAGGCCGTGCAGGTCGACGGTGGTGTACTGCGTCATACGGTGTCCTGTCCTTTAGTCATGCAACCGTGGTCATGCGATGGGCAGACATACTACAGACTGTTCGCGACCGGCAGAAAGGCCCGCCCGGCCCGGCCATCCCGTGCCCGGCACCTGGATTGCGCGCACCACGGCACCGCCGTCGATGCCACCGGGCGCGACCGCCTCACGGATACAGCATCCGCTTGGTCCAGTGGCTGGCCGCGTCGGCCTCATAGCGCCAGCGCTCGTGCAGGCGGAAGCTGGCGCCGTACCAGAACTCGAACGCTTGCGGCACCACCCGAAAGCCTCCCCAGCCATCCGGGCGCGGTACGTCACGGCCTTCAAAGGTGGCTTCGACCTTGGCGATCGCCGCATCGAATTCGGCACGCGAGCCCAGCGTCTGCGATTGCAGCGACGCCCAGGCCCCGATCTGGCTCATGCGCGGACGCGAGGCGAAATAGGCATCGGCTTCGCCCGCGCTCACCAGCTGCACGCCGCCCTCGATGCGCACCTGGACGCCGGCCTCGCGCAGGCTGCGCCACAGGAACAGCAACGCTGCCTGTGGATGGGTCTGCAGGTCGCGCCCCTTGGCACTGTCCAGGTGCGTGTAGAACACGAAGCCGCGGGCATCGAAGGCCTTGAGCAGAACCGTGCGCGCGCTCGGCCGCCCATCCACGTTGGCGGTGGCCACGGTCATGGCGCTGGCTTCCAGCTCGGCGCTGTCGTGCGCCTCGGCGTAGAGCGCGGTGAAGGTGGCAAGGGCTTCGGCGTACAGATCGGGCATGACGGTGCGTGGCAGCCAGGTGGGTGCCCATTGTGGGCGCATCGTGGGCACTTGTCCCGGGCTTGACGACCGCGGCCTGCTGTTGCGGGCGCAGCGGAGCGATCCGCAACGCGGCAACGGCCGGCGCGGCGTGGCCGGGAGGATTTCAGCGCGCATCCATTGGCCCGGCACACGAGCGTGAATGCTAGGATCGCGGTGCATGAATCCCGCTCCCAATCTCGTGATGGTCGGCCCGATGGGCGCCGGAAAAAGCTGCATCGGCCGCCGCCTGGCCGAGCGCTTCGGGCTGGACTTCGTGGATGTGGACCAGGCCATCGTCGAGCAGGCCGGCAGCAGCATCCCGGCCATCTTCGAACAGCACGGCGAAGCGCGCTTCCGGCAGCTGGAAGCAGACACCCTGCAGGCGCTGCTGCAGCAACACAACAAGCTGGTCTCCACCGGTGGTGGCGCAGTGCTGGATACACGCAACCGGCAGCACATCCGCGAGCGCGGCTTCGTGGTCTACCTGCATGTCAGCGTGCCAGCCCAACTCACACGGCTGGCACGCGATCGCAACCGCCCGCTGCTGCAGCGCGCCGATCGCACGCAGGTGCTGCACGCGATGGCCGCCCAGCGCACTCCGTTGTACCAGGAGGTCGCCGACCTCACGCTGGAAACCGATCATTTCTCTCCCGCCGAGGCCACTGCGCAGCTGGTGCTGCGGCTGGCCGCGCAATGGCGCATGTCGAGTCCCCCCGCATGACACTTCCCCGTTCCTCGCGCAGCGTCGATGTCGACGGCGCAACCCCCTACACCATCACCATCGCCCCGGGCCTGCTGGCCGACGGCGCGCGCCTGGCCAGCCACGTCCGCGGCCGCCACGCGCTGCTGCTCAGCGACACCCAGGTGGCCCCGCATTACGCGGCCGGCGTGCGCCGTGCGCTGCTGCAGGCACGCCCGGAATTGCTGCTGGGCGAGCTGGTGATCGCCGCCGGCGAAGCCTCCAAGACCCTGGACAACTTCGGCGCGAGCATTGCGGCGCTGGCCGAGCTGGGCGCCACCCGCGACGCCTGCGTGTTCGCGCTCGGCGGCGGCGTGGTCGGCGACCTGGCCGGTTTCGCCGCTGCCTGCTGGATGCGCGGGGTGGATTGCGTGCAACTGCCCACCAGCCTGCTGGCCATGGTGGATTCGTCGGTGGGGGGCAAGACCGCCGTGGACATCCCGCAGGGCAAGAACCTGGTCGGTGCATTTCATCCGCCGCGTGCGGTGATCGCCGATACCGATACCTTGCGCACCCTGCCCGCGCGCGAACTGCGCGCCGGCCTGGCCGAAGTCATCAAGTACGGCGCCATCCGCGACCCGCTGTTCTTCCAGTGGCTGCACGCCGAACGCCGCGCCTTGCTGGACGGCGATGCGGCCGCGCTGGCGCAGGCGATCGCCCGCAGTTGCGAGCACAAGGCCGAGATCGTGGCGCGCGACCCGCTGGAAAAAGGCGAACGCGCCCTGCTCAACCTGGGCCACACCTTCGGCCACGCCATCGAAACCGAACAGGGCTACGGCGCGCCGGGCAACGACAATCTCAACCACGGCGAAGCGGTGGCGGTGGGCATGGTGCTGGCCGCCCACCTGTCGGCGGCGCTGGGCATGAGCACCCCGCAGGACACCGAAGCGCTGCGCGCCCTGCTGCGCGACTTCGACCTGCCGACCGAAATCCCGGCCGGCCTGGCGCCCGAGGCCTTGCTCGGGCGCATGCGGCTGGACAAGAAAAACCTGGCCGGACGCCTGCGACTGGTGCTGTGGCGCGGCATTGGCAAGGCCGAAGTGGTGCCTGACGTGGACGAGGCCGTGGTGCTGGAGATCCTGGCTGGCTAGGGCCTGCCCCGGCCAGCGATGGCAACGGAGGTGCGATGGGCACTCAGGCGCCTGGTAGGAGCGCGACCGAGCGCGACAGGCGTTCCCGGTAAAGCGCCATCGCGCGCAGGCACGCTCCTACGCGTCATGGGTTCCGAATTGATCGCCTCGTCCTGCTGCGCATCAACCGCCGCCTGACCACACACGCCATCACCATCCCGCCCCGTAGGAGCGCGCCCGAGCGCGATGGGCATTCCCGGGAAAGCACCGTCGCGCGCAGGCACGCTCCTACGCGTCCATGTGCTCCGAATCGATCGCCTCGCCCTGCTGCGCACCAACCGCCGCCTGACCACACACGCCATCACCATCCCGCCCCGTAGCAGCGCGACCGAGCGCGACAGGCATTCCCGGTAAAGCGCCATCGCGCGCAGGCACGCTCCTACGCGTCATGTGTTCCGAATCGATCGCCTTGCCCTGCTGCGCATCAACCGCCGCCTGACCACACACGCCATCACCATCCCGACCCGTAGGAGCGCGCCCGAGCGCGACAGGCATTCCCGGTAAAGCACCGTCGCGCGCAGGCACGCTCCTACGCGTCCATGTGCTCCGAATCGATCACCTCGCCCTGCTGCGCACTAGCCGCCGCCTGACCGCACACACCATCACCATCCCGACCCGTAGCAGCGCGACCGAGCGCGACAGGCGTTCCCGGGAAAGCCTCGTCGCGCGCAGGCACGCTCCTACGCGTCATGTGTTCCGAATCGATCGCCTTGCCCTGCTGCGCATCAACCGCCGCCTGACCACACACGCCATCACCATCCCGCCCCGTAGGAGCGCGCCCGAGCGCGACAGGCGTTCCCGATACGGCACCCACCTCGGTGCGAAACCTTCGCGCCCGGAGCGGTCGCACCGCCTCCGGCCCATGCCGCCTTCAGCAGTGCCCGGCTACAATCGGCGACATGCGCATCCTCCTGCAACACGATTCCGGCGGTCACCAGCCGCTTCGCTACGTCCAGCTGACCCTGCAACCGGATCTGTTCGGTGGCTGGGAACTGCTGCGCGAAAGCGGCCAGATCGGTGGGCGCACGCAGCTACGACGCGATCAATACCTGCTGCAGCACGAGGCCGACCGGGCATTCGAAAAGGCCCGCGACACCCAGCTCAAACGCGGCTTCCAACTCATTAACGGCGGCGCCGACGCGGCGCTTTGAGGACACCTGTGCTCATGCTCAAGAACGATCGTCTGCTGCGCGCGCTCAACCGCCAGCCCGTGGACCGCACCCCCGTGTGGCTGATGCGCCAGGCCGGCCGCTATCTGCCGGAGTACCGCGCCACCCGCGCACGCGCCGGCAGTTTCCTGGGGATGGCCAAGAACCCGGAGATCGCCTGCGAGGTGACCCTGCAGCCGCTGCAGCGCTTTCCGCTGGATGCGGCGATTCTGTTTTCCGACATCCTGACCATCCCCGATGCGATGGGCCTGGAGCTGTACTTCGTCGAAGGCGAAGGTCCCAAGTTCCGTCACCCGGTGCGCGATGCCGCCGCCATCGCCCGCCTGGGCGTGCCGGACATGGAAACCGAGCTGCGCTACGTGATGGATGCGGTGCGGCTGATCCGCCGCGAGCTGGACGGCGCGGTGCCGCTGATCGGCTTCTCCGGCAGCCCGTGGACGCTGGCCTGCTACATGATCGAAGGCGGCGGCAGCAAGGAATACGCGCGCATCAAGGCGATGGCCTTCAACGCACCAGACGTGCTGCACCATCTGCTCGGCACCGTCACCGATGCAGTGATCGCCTACCTGTCCGCGCAGCGCGCAGCCGGCGCGCAGGCATTGCAGGTGTTCGACACCTGGGGCGGCGTGCTGTCGCCAGCGATGTACCGCGAGTTCTCGCTGCCGTACCTGACCCGCATCGCGCGTGAGCTGGAGCGTGGCAACGGTGCCGAACGCACCCCGCTGGTGCTGTTCGGCAAGGGCAATGGCGCCTACGTGAGCGAGCTGGCCGCCAGCGGCGCCGAAGCGGTGGGTGTGGACTGGACCATCGCGCTGGCCGACGCCGCCCAGCGCGCCGGCGGCCGTGTCGCCCTGCAAGGCAACCTGGACCCGGCCACCTTGTACGGGTCGCCGGAGGCGATCCGCGCCGAAGTGGGCAAGACCCTGGACAGCTACGCGCAAGGCAACGGCGGCTCGCGCGAAGGCCACGTCTTCAACCTCGGCCACGGCATGTCGCCGGACATGAATCCGGAGCACGTCGGCGTGCTGGTCGAGGCAGTGCAGACCTTGAGCAAGCGGTAACGCAGGATCCGGCCAGCAGCGCCCAGGCGTTGCTGGCCAGCGGCGGTGCGGGAGACGCATGCAGCAGACACCGCGCTGCGCGTGCCAACAGGGTTCAACTGCGCGCCTGCCATGAACACCACATCACCCAGCGCATCCAGTAGGGCCACCGGTCGCAGGTGTCCTCGACCGCGCGCAGCCTACGCAATACCACATCACCCCCACTGACCGGCCCGGCCCGACGTGCCAGGCACACAAGCCCGCGCGCCGCAGTCACTGCTGCATGCGCCAGCACCACGCAGCCACGCGGTCCGCGAATGCCTGCCGCTCGCAACCACTCCCGCAAACACCGCCGGCACGCCCCGGCCGGGCATCGATGGCATCTCAGCCGCCACCGGCCGCCGCAGAGGCTTGCCCAAGCAAACGCGAGCTGCCAGCCCGGCCCCGACACGCACACCGACCGGCGCATTGCGCAGGGTGTTTGTGCAAACCCGGTTGCGATTGGCCAATGAATCGCCCGCACCACGTTCCAGATCACGGTGGTAATCGGCATATCGCTCTCAAGCAATGGCGGCGTTGCGTCGATAAGCCCGGCATTGCCGTCGTTTGAACCAATCCTGCGACGCGGAAGCGATCTACTGTTGCTCCACGGTGATGCGGCGCCACCGCAACACATCTCCACCAGACCGGCAGGCTGCTTGCGGGACCTCGACACCGTCACGTTTGTTCAAGCGCTACACCCATCCGCCAACCAGGGAGTAACAGCATGGCATTTCCAACCGCCGTCAACGACCAGATCACCGACTCCGTCACACAAGCCAACACCAAGGTGCTGGGCGATGCCCCCGCCATCGCCATGGGCAACCTGTACCAGGCCACCGCACAGGCGCTGGCCAATGCAGCCCACAACGCCACCAATGCGCAGCAGCAGAGTTACGTCACCGCGCAATCGGCCACCACCATGGGCGTGGCCACGCTCTACTCCATCGATACCGCCACCACCGGGGTGGCGACCAAGCAGATTCTGAGCACAGGCGTGCCGGGGCTGACGTCGCGCTGATTCCAACTTTTTAGGAGAAACCAATGGCATTTCCCACCGCCGTCAACAACCAGATCACCGACTCCGTCACCCAGGTCAATACCAAGGTGCTCGGCGACGCCCCGGCCATCGCCATGGGCAACCTGTACCAGGCCACTGCGCAGGCGCTGGCCAATGCGGCGCACAACGCGACCAATGCGCAGCAGCAGAGCTATGTCACCGCGCAATCGGCCACCACCATGGGCGTGGCCACGCTGTACTCCATCGACACCGCCACTACCGGCGTGGTCACCAAGCAGATCCTGGGCGTCTGACCAACCGGCTGACGCCAAGGACACCCGCCAATGGCATTTCCCACCGCCGTCAACGATCAGATCACCGATTCGGTCACCCAAGCCAATCTGCAGGTCCTGGGCAGCGCTCCAGCTGCGGCCATGGGCAATCTGTACCAGGCCACCGCGCAAGCGCTGGCCAATGCAGCCCATAACGCAACGCTGGCGCAACAACAGATGTACGTCACCGCACAGGCAGCAACCACGATGGGCGTCTCGCTGCTGTATTCGCTCGATACCGGCACCCTCGGTGCCACCACCAAGAAGATTCTCGGCTAACCACGCCAACGCCGCAGGTTCTTCGTTCTTCCATCACCTCAAGGAGCTATCACCATGGCCTTTCCGACTGCCGTCAACAGCCAGATCACCGATTCCGTTTCCCAGGTCAACACCAAGGTCCTCGGCGATGCGCCGGCGATCGCAATGGGCAACCTGTTCGTCGCCACCAGCCAGGCGCTGTCCAACGCCGCGCACAATGCCACCAACAACCAGCAGCAGTCCTACGTGACGATGCAGGCGTCCACCACCCAGGGCGTGTCCACCCTGTACTCGATCGACACCGCCTCCGACGGCGTGGCCACCCGCGAAATCCTCAGCGTCGGGCTGACCTGATCGGCGGCCAGGCGCCGCTGCCGCCGCGCGGGCGGCGCCTGGTTCGACATGCGATGCCACTCCCTCCTCGCATTTCGCTGGTTGACTCCAGAAAGGACGCATCATGTTGCACCTCCATCATGTCTCCACCTCCAACACCCTGGATGTGGTGGTGAGGCTCATCCGGGGCCGCACCATCGTGGCGACGTTCGCACCGCACCAGAAAGCAGTGATGAATGTCGAATTCGACGGCATCCTGCCGGTGATTCCCGGAGCTCAGCCCTTGGTGTATCGCCAGGCACGCAATGGCGTGATCGACGTGCCGCGCGACAATGTCGCCTACCTGGAACGCCTGCCCAACGGCGTGGCCCTTCAATACGCATGCAGGCACGCGCCGCAGAACACCGTGCTGTTTTCGGCCTCGGCCGGCATTGCCCAACCTAGGCCGTCCCTGGCCTAGGGCGCCACCACCCCGCCATGCAGCGCAGTGCACGCACAGCGGGCGTTACCAGCCTGATCGGTACCGCCGCCACCGGCACGGCAATGGCCATCGGACACGCGCCGGCCTTTGCGATGGGCGCGACCTATCTGGCGCTGGCGGACTCCATCGCGCTGGCGATGGAAAACGCCGTCGCCAGCCAGCAACGCGGACAGGTGCTCGCCGAGGCCGCGCTCACCCAGATCCTTGCCTCAATCATCCAGAAAGGAGCGACTTCGCCATGATCGACGACAGTACCGTGAACAGCCAGATCGTCGACGCTGTCAGCAGCGTCGTGACGCTGACCACGGGCCAGGCGCCCGCGCACGCGTTGGGCATGCTCGATGCCGTGATGCTGGAGACCTTGGGCATGGCGATGCACAACGCGGTCAACCGGCAGCAGGGCGCCGGCATGATTAATGCTGCCGCGATCACCGCCGCCTGCGCCAAGATGATCTCCGCGCCGTTTCCGTTTACCCCACCGCCTCCGCCCGCCCCACCCGGCCCCGCACCGACGGTCGCGCCACTGCCTGGTCCGCCGCCGGCACCGTCTCCTCCGGCGGCGCTGATCGCCGCGGCTACGGCAGAGGCCAAGACGGCAGTCGATGTGCTGAAGACCCAGGCGCAAGGCGCATCCACCGACGCAGCCACCGCCACTGCAGACCTCATGGAACTACATGCGCTGAGCGTGCCGCCGCCGCTGCCGGCCACTCCCCCTCCCGTCCCCGGCGCTGGCCCCGATCATGCTGCCACTCCTGACCCTCCTGCTGCTCCACCCTCCGTTTCAGCCGCCACCGCAGCTGCTGACGCACCCCATGCTGCACCTGCACCTGCTGCTCCTGCTGCACCTGCATCTGCATCTGTGCCTGCACCTGCATCTCCACCTGCGCCTGCAACGCCGCCTCCGCCATAAGGCGCCTGCATAGCCGACGCGTTTGACAACCAGGCCTGATTGCCAGGCCGCAGATCATTTCATGGGAGCCGAGATGGAACCGACGAAGGTCAATGCCCAGGTCATCGACGTCATCAACCAGACGCAGATGGCCACCATGAGTCCACAGGTCGTCCTGACCAGCGGGGCCGGAAAGGCCTACCAATCGGTGGCGCAATCGACGGCCATTGCCGTGCAGGACGCCACCGACGCGCTACGCAATGTCTCGACCATCGCAACCACCGCGGTCGGCGTGGCGATGGCGCAATACCTGGCCACCGGCGACGAAAAGTACGTGACCGCACTCACCCAGGCGCAGGCGCTGATGCAGGGCGCCACCGACGACTTTGCCAGGATCGGTTCGGCGGCGGGCCTGGTATTGAAGAATTTCCCCGCAGGTTGAGTTCACAAGGAGTCACACCATGTCCGTTTCGATCGCAGGCCGCACCATCTCGATGCCGACGATGTTGTCGACACTGGCCAGGCAATGCCTGGCGTTCGTCGATGGAGGCACGCAATGGCTGGCGTGGGCGATCCGATCGCCCAACTTGCGCTACGACTTTCCCGACGAAAGCAGCTTGCTGGGCGACGTGCAGCAGGGGCTGCATGGCTCGCGTTTGTCCTGGTTGCCGCAACTAGAGCTGAAGGTCAGCCCGATCAAGTTGATGACCCTGAACTCCACCGATCTGGGCGCGCTGATACAGGCTGAATCAGGCGATACCGGCTCGGTGGTCAAGGCGCAAGTGCAGCGTATTTTTCGCGAAAACGCCCTGTTCGCGGCCAGCGACCTGGCCGCCGGCCCCAGCCTGCTGACGCAGTTGAAAATCGATGGCGCGGGCCTGTTCCAGTCGCTGGACCTGGAAGAAAGCCTGGCGCTACGCCAGCTGGCCGCCGAAGCGCCGCCGGCCAACGTCACACCGGCACTGCAGCAGGAAGCGGCAGCATTCGCCGTGGAGCAGGCACGCACACCGCTGGAATTCTGTGATTACTACCGGTTCTATCTGACCTGCACCCAGGCGATCGCCGCTGCGGACGACCGCGCGCAGGCGGCCGCCTCGGCACTGCAGACGCTGCTGCCGCTGCTGTTCGGCACCCTGGATTGCCCGCAGGTCCAGGGACTGCCCTCGCCCACCGAGGTCGAACGCAGCGTTACGGAATGGCTGATGCACGGTCGCCAGATCGGCTTTGCACGGCTCTCGCTGGCCGCCCAGCAAATCGTCCAGCACACCCGCTACCGAGGCGACGGCAGCGACCAGGCGGCAAGCGACGCGATCCATCTCTACGTGTCGTCTGCGCAGGCATTCCTGGCGGCCCACCGGCCCACCCGTGGCGTGCTGGGCCAGACTGGCAACAGCTGCCTGTTCGCTATCCAGAACGACAGTCTGGCAGCGCTGCTGCAGGTCAACGACGGCATCATCTCGCTACGCGACTTCGGTGCCGCCCCCGCAACTGCGAGCGCGCCCAACGAGACGGAAGCAGCGGAGTGAACGCACCGACGCCGCTCCCCGAGGCCACCGAGCAGGCCCTGCCTGCGATCAGCGCCGCCGACGCCGTGCGCGAAGCGGTGCAGGCAGGTCGCGCAGCCGCCCAGGCGGCCGCACGCCAGGGCATGACGCAGGCCGAACACGCGTTGGGCGAAATGCTGCGCAATCTCGCAGCGCAACGCCCAGCCGAAACCGCACCACCCACCGCGCCGACGCAGCGCTCGCGCAGCGATGCCGTTGCTTGGCGCCACCCCGCTTCAACTCCCGGAGAAACCAGCATGTCCGACGATATCCAGCCGCCCCCTCAAACCCAGACCACCGGCGCCGCCACGCCTGCGCAACCGCCCGCGTTGTCGCAGGCAGCCGCCGCACTGCAGGCGGCGCAGGCCCAGATCGATCAGGCCATGGCGGCCAGCGACGTGGCTGTGCAGGAGGCCATGCAGGCAGCAACCGCCGCGACTGCTGCTGCCGGCAATAACCAGGCTGTCGATAGCGCAACGCAGGCACTGCAGCAGGCCGACCAGGCTGCCGCCGCTGCGGTCGCCGCTGCGCAGCAACAGGCCGAGCAGGCGATGAACGCCACAGCCTCGACGAATCCGAACGCCGGCAACGGTGCCGGCGATTGACGAATCGATGCACTTCGGTGCAGCGCTGGCGCCGGTATTCACAGTGAATTTCCCACGTCCTGCGGGGAACGAGCGCCAGCGCCTGTGCCACCCAGGCAATCCCATCGCGCAGCCACACCGCCGTCGCCCCGACAATCTCGACCGGGTCCAGCCAACACTCGACCCGAAGGAGTTTCGACATGACGTTCTACGCAGGCTTGGACACCGATCAATTCCCAGGACTTCCTTCGCTGCACTGGCTCAAGACCCAGACCAGCCTGGCATGGTGCGGCTATTACCTGGCACCAGCGCCCAGTCATGCCGATGCCGGATGGATGGGCCAACGCGCCGCGCTGACCGCGCAAGGCTGGGGCCTGGCACCGGTCTACCTTGGCCAGCAGACCACCGGCCCCGGCTCGCACGACGTCACCGCCCGACAAGGCAGCATCGACGGCGCGCAGGCTGCAGCGCTGGCGCGCAACGAAGGCTTTCCCGAAGGCGCGGTGGTCTATCTCGACTGGGAAGATGGCGGCAGCCCGCCCCAGGCCGCCATCGACTACATCCGCATGTGGATCGCCGCGCTGGTGGAGCATGGCTACTCGCCAGGCCTGTACTGCTCTCACGCACGCGCGGTGGAATTGCTGTCGCGGATCGGCCCCGGCCCATCCCCGCGCGTCTGGGCCTGGCGGGTTTCGACCGCAGGGCGTCATCGCTACGCCGGCGATATCCAGCACCTACAGCCCGCCGACCCGGCCGGCTGCGGCTATTCCCAGGCGATGCTCTGGCAATACGAACAGGATGCCGTGTTGTCGCTTCCCGGCACGCCCTGCGATGGGCTGGAAGTTGACCTTAGCTATTCGAGCCTGGCTGATCCGAGCGTGCAGTGACTACACACGCTCGTCCGTTCTCAGGCAACCGTTGAAATTGAAGACTCCTGGCATGAACGCGGCATATTTCGTGCCACTGGCCAACTGCTTACCCCGCTAATCAACAACGCCAGGCAATATCCGCCAGCCGCTTTGCTGTCATCGAAAATCCGATGCAGATGAATCGCTGCCTTGGGAGCATCGACATTGAATCACAAGCATGTCAGGCAACGATTGAAAATCCCGCCATCCATTACATCGCCCTCTCAGAATTATAAGTGATGGGCGCGGGATCAACTCAAAATCGTCACGATCATCACCAGAAAGGGAAACCAGCAATGAGCAAGAGAGAAGCAAAAATGTTGACGGATTATGGCAGGTATTGGTGGGTCAACGTGTGGGGAGGTGCCGACGCAGTAAAAAGAAATGAATGTCGACAGGAATTGATCGATCATGTCAACACTCAGCTGGAGCCGATAGGGTTCACGCTTGGCCGAGGCTGGCAAGATTACGACCCGGTCATCAGAGCAAAGGGGCGCAAGCCATCCAGCTACGTAGCCATCGCGGACTGGGCTTGGAAGCAGCCAAATCAGGGAAGAGACCTTGCCCGGCAATTTCTCCTATGGGCTACTGGGGACGTCATTCTCCTGACGGACCTCCCTAACCAACTCCTTGAACTGGCAATTGTCACACACCTGGCAGAATGCGGTCGCGGCTATCACCTATCAAACCCTGAAAATCTATACCCGCTGATGAAAGATATCGCGAATGGAAAAAAAACGTGGGGTGATATCAAGGATTACCCACCGGCCTTGACGTACAAGGAGGATGCGGCGGATTGGCTCCCGGAATAGAAAAGTAGAGATAGGGCGAACTCACGAATCAAACACAGCCAACGACCTGGAAGTACCAATCCTTTTCACCATCACGCTATTTTCTTTCAGCCCAGCATTGTTCCTGGGTCCGTCCTCAATCGAAGCGCGGCGCAATTGAAAAAAGATGTAGATTAAATTTATCTCACTTGAAAGCTCCCTGCCACTTCCGAATCTCGGCTCGCTAGCGAGTCCGCCCCCACTGCTTGGCTGATCCATTGAACGCAGCGCTCGCGTGAACGATATCGACAAGCTCAAGGCGTCACGAGGCCGCCTATCTTGCCTCGCAGCATTGAAGGAAATACACCATGGCCACCACCGTGAAGCAAGTCCCGGGCTTCAGTACGGTCGCAACCGGCAGCAACATACAAGTCCAGGCCGGCAATCCCACTCAATATCTCGTTGCGCAGATAGCGCCCTACCCCAATGACGACCTGGTCGTTGGCAACACCTACAACATCTCAGACCCAAATCATGCGGCCGGGATTGTCGTAGAGCTGGTGGTCGCGCCTGGCGGTGGAATGCGGACTGCCACCTTCCAGCAGCAAACGTAAGATTCCCCCAAGTCCGCCTCGCCAATTCAAACGGCGGATAGCCATCGACTGTACGACATACAGCACTTCGTGCTGGGCCATCGCATTGACCCAGCACGAAGCTTCTGAGAACGTTACATCCCGGGATTAGTCGATCCCACCTGCTCTATCGGCGTTGCGAAACTCACGCGGACTCACCCCCACCAGCCGCCGGAAGCTCTTTTCGAAATGGCTCAGGTCGCCAAAACCGACCTTCAATGCCACTTCGGTGATGCGCAGCTTGCGTTGCTGATGCAACAGCTCCTTGGCTTTTTCGATGCGCAACTGCTGCAGTAGCGGTTTGAAGGTGCTGCCGAGCTCTTCACGAAACAGAAAACCCAGATGCGACTGGCTGACGTGCGCCTGGCGGGCCAGATCGCTCAGGGTCAGCGGCTGGGCGTAGTGTTCGCCCAGATACACCAGGGCGCGCCGCAATGCGTCGTGCAGGGTGGACAGGCGTTGTCCGGGGCGATGTGGTAGGCCGTCGATCCAGTCGGCGGGCGCTTGCGATGTCGCCGGCGTAGTTGCATCAGTGTCGGGCTGGCCTGTCTCCGGGCCCACGGCCTGCGCGTGGCCTTCCAGCAGACGCGGTGCATGGCGATGGATGTCCGCGCTTGCGATCGGCCTGCCGGCAGCCATGACCGCCAGGCGCAGTACCACCCGCTCCAGTTCCTGGAGATTTTCCGGCCACGGATAGTGCAGCAACGCATCCATCAGCACGTCGGTGACCTGCTGGGCATGATCCAGGCCATGCCGATCCAGCACGCGCTCGACATGCAGCCCGATGTCTGCACGCCGCTTGCGCAATGGGGCGAGCTCGATCGACAGGACGTCCAGTTGCGAAAGCAACGCCCGCGAAAAGCGTCCCGCGCGCACGCGGCGCGACAGATCGGCGGTCGTGGAGGCGATCACCCGCGGCATGGCCCGGCCGCCCGACGCCGACCGTGGCCCCTGACAGCCGCGAAGATGCCCAGGCAGCTGGCGCTGCAACGCCTCGTCGAGTTCATCCACGCCCTGCAGGAACAGCGTGCCGCCGGCTGCACGCTCGAACCATGCGGCAGGTGCGTCGCCAGGCGCGGTGCAATCGACCGTGACGAACGGCCCCTCCCACCGGGGTGCGGCCGCATGCAGCAGGATCGCCACCTCCTCTTTCTCGGTGCCGAACTCGCCGTGCACGATGATCGGCAAGTCACTGTCTGCGGCCTGCTCGATGAATTCGTCGATCATCCAGGTCTCTTCGCAAAGGCCTGCGATCAGCAAGCTGCGATCCAGCCGGTCTTGCGCCAAGGCGCACGCTGCATCGCGCTTGATGAGGTACGCACAACACTTTGCGATTTGCCGGCACCGCATCATCGCCGCCACGCTCATGCCATCCGCAGCCGGCGTGACCTGCAGTGCCCCTAGCACCTGCCGGGCATACTGGACGGGAAAACAGCGTGTGACTCCGAGCGGGGTGGCCGTGCGATCCGCAGGCGGCACACCGCCATCCTCCACCCCAATGAACGCGCAGACCGCGCCTTCCAGAACGTCGCTTTGCGACAGTTGTGCAGCGATCCTGCCGAGCGTCGTCGCCAACCGATCCCCCGGGCGATAGACGCGCCGTAATGCATCAATGACCTGCTGTTCCATGGAATCTCCAACCTGTTCACCGGCGCGCTCGAAAGGCGGCCATACCCAAGTCGCGCCGTCCCTGACCAGACCGTCGGCGAGGCTGCAAGCTTGAGTTCAGCGCTTTGGAGTCCATGCCCTCATTGCCTGTCGCCTGGTCGATCCACCGCAACCTGAGGTGCCCTCGTTTGCATTGGTCAACGTGAGGCAGGCGCATGGGATCCGCGAGCGAATCAATGCTTGTTGCACGCCAGCTCGGGCAGTAACACGCGGCCAGTGGCGTTTCCCGACGGTTCGTTCCCTGTGATCGTTCTGCAGCGCAATTGAGGGAGGAACTTCTGCCCGAGGTCGGCGCGATGGTATGACGCCTCGCCGATCGCCGTGCCTATCGAGGCCAGCGATGACGCCCCTGTGCATCCGGCGCGGGGATAATGTGCTGTCTTCCCGATGGCGATGCCCATGCCTCACACCGCCCCCGTGCCCGCCGCGCGCGCCTACGCCACGATCAAGCCGCTGCTGTGGCTGGTGTCGCTGGCGATCTTCATGCAGATGCTGGATGCCACCATCGTCAACACGGCGCTGCCATCGATGGCGCGCAGCCTGCACGAGAGCCCGCTGCAGATGCAGTCGGTGGTGTTCAGCTACGCGCTGGCGGTGGCGATGTTCATCCCGGCCTCGGGCTGGATCGCGGACCGCTTCGGGACGCGCCGCACCTTTCTGGCGGCGATCATCGTGTTCACCCTGGGTTCGCTGCTGTGCGCGGCTGCGCAACAGTTGCCGCAGCTGGTGGCCGCGCGAGTGGTGCAAGGGTTCGGCGGGGCGATGCTGTTGCCGGTAGGCAGATTGGCGGTGCTTAAGACGGTTGCGCGCGAGGACTTCCTGCGGGCGATGAGCTTCATCGCGATCCCCGCGCTGATCGGCCCGCTGGTCGGCCCCACACTGGGCGGCTGGTTGGTCGAAGTGGCGTCATGGCACTGGGTGTTCCTCATCAACCTGCCGATCGGGATCGTCGGCTTTGTCGCCGCGCTCAGGATCATGCCGGACCACTACGGCGATGCACGCAAACGCTTCGACCTGGTCGGTTATCTGATGCTGGCGTTCGGCATGGTGGGATTGTCGCTGGCGCTCGATGGCATCGCCGAACCCGGAATGCGGCATGCCCTGGTGATGCTGCTGACGATCGGCGGGCTGGCCGCGCTGGCCGGCTACTGGCTGCATGCCGGTACGACCGCCAATGCATTGTTTCCCCTGGCGCTGTTCAAGGTGGCCAGTTACCGCATCGGCATCCTCGGCAACCTGTTCGCGCGGGTGGGCAGCGGTTCGATGCCGCTGCTGATTCCGTTGCTGCTGCAGGTGGGCCTGGGCATGAGTCCGATGCATGCCGGATTGCTGATGATTCCAGTGGCGCTGGCCGGCATGGCCGCCAAGCGCGCTGCGGTGGTACTGGTCGGCCGCTTCGGCTATCGCAATACGCTGATGGTCAATACCGTGCTGGTGGGCCTGGCGATGGGCAGCTTCGCGCTGGTCGAGCCGGGCCAGCCGTGGTGGCTGCGGCTGCTGCAACTGACCTGCTTCGGCGGGGTGAATTCGCTGCAATTCACCGTCATGAATACCGTGACCCTGCGCGACCTGGATCCCGCCCAGGCCAGCCCCGGCAACAGCCTGCTGTCGATGGTGATGATGCTGTCCACCGGTTTCGGCGCGGCGGCGGCCGGCAGCCTGCTGGCGGCATTCGATACCCACCTGGGCAATAGCCACGGTGTCACCGCCGCGCTGCATGCCACCTTCCTGTGCGTGGGTGCCATCACGCTGACCTCCACGCTGATCTTCTGGCAACTGGCCGATACCCGGCCGCATCCCAGGGACGTGGAGTCAGTGGCCGAGTAGCCTGCGTTGCAAGCCACCGCCGCACGGATCCCGTGGTTGACCAGGGCTAGCGGTCCTCGCGCGGGCGAGCGCTGCGCAAGGCGTCGGCCATGGTCTCGGCCAGCATGTCGCCGGTGAGCGGCTTGCGCAGGAAACTGTCGAAGCCGGCCTCCCGCGCGGCCGGCTCGGCCGCTTCGTCCGAGCGCGCCGTCACCGCGATCAGCGGCATGTCGTAGCCAAACACGCGCAGTTGCCGGGCCAGCGCAAAGCCGTCCAGCCCGGGCAGGTCCAGGTCCAGCAACGCCAGGTCGAACGTGCCGTCGGCCGCTTCGGTCAACGCGGCCAGGCCGTGCGGTGCATGCACCACCGAATGCCGCTGTGCCCGCAGCAGGCCCACGATGACCTCGGCGATGGTGGAGTCGTCTTCGACCAGCAGGATGCGCTGCGGTGGGAGGTTGGCGCTGGCACGCGGCGCTTCGTCCCCCGGCGCGACATTGGCACTCACCCAGCGTAGCGGCAGGTCCACGACGAAGCGCGTGCCTGCGCCGAGCCGGCTGATGACTTCGATATGCCCGCCCATGGCCAGCGCCAGTTCCTGGCAGATCGCCAATCCCAGCCCGCTGCCCCCATAGCGCGAGGTGGTCCGGGCACCGTCGCCCTGCTCGAAGCGCTGGAACAACCGTTCCTTCTGATCGGCGTTGATGCCCGGCCCGGTATCGGCCACTTCGAAGCGCAGCCCCTGATACGAGCCCAGGGTGGTCAGCTTGAGGCCCACCACGCCATGCTCGGTGAACTTGATCGCGTTGCTGAGCAGGTTGAGCAGGATCTGGCGGATGCGGGTGGGATCGCCGCTGGCGGTGATATCGCCCAGCAGCCCGACCTCCAGGCTGAAGTGCAGGCCGCGTTCGCGGGCCAGTGGCGCCATCAGCGCTTCCACCTCGGCCACCAGCTGGCGCACCGAGAACGGCTGCAGGTCCAGTTCCAGGCGTCCGGATTCGATCCGCGCCAGATCCAGCGCATCGTTGACAAGGCGCAGCAGATGCGCGCCCGCGCGACGGATGGATTCGGTATAGCCGCGCTGCTGGGAATCCAGCGCGGTCTTGAGCAACAGCTCGCTCATGCCCAGTACACCGGTCATCGGCGTGCGTACCTCGTGGCCGAGCGTGGCCAGGAAACGGGTCTTGGCACGCGAGGCCTGTTCGGCCAGTTCCTGCTTGTGCACCGCCAACTGCCACGCATTCAGGCGGCGCAGGCGCCGACGGTACAGCAACAACGCGGCGGCCACGATGCACAACGCCAGCAGGCACAGCGCGATCAGACCCCAAGGCGCCAGCCACCAGGGCGGCCGCACCTGGAAGTGCAATTTCTGGCTCTCCGACCACAGACCGTCGGCGGTCCGCCCCTGCACTTCCAGGGTGTAATGCCCGGAGGGCAGGCGCGAGAACAGGCGTTCGCCGCTGGGGCCCACGTCGATCCAGTCCGGATCGTAGCCACTCAGACGGAAGCGGTAACTGTTGGATTCGGAGTCGGCAAAGCTGAGCAGCCGCGCCACGAAGTGCAGGTCGCGATCGCCGTCCTGCACCACCAGCGGCTGGAGATGGCTTACATCCAGCCCGCGCTCGCCACGCCGCAGGCCCACCCGTTCGATGACCAGCGGTACCCGATGGTCCTTGGGCTTGAGCTGGGCCGGGTCGAAGATCACCAACCCGTCCGGGGTGGCGCCCACGATCATGCCCTTGGACGACTGCGACAACGAATGCGGCACGAACTGCGGGTTGGGCAGGCCATCATGCACACCGAACACGCGCACGCCACGCGTGGCCGGATCGACCCGGATCAGGCCGCGCATGCTCGACAGCCAGGCCACGCCGTCACGATCGATCACCAGGCCCTGCGCGGCGAGCATGGGAAACTCCTGTTCGGCGCCCACCGTATCCAGGTGCCGCAAGAGGCCATCCTTCCAGAGGTAGCGGTGCAGCTCCCCCATGCCGGCAAACCAGGCCACTTCGTTGTCGCTGAAGCGAAAGTCGAAGATCTGCTCCGTCGGCGCACCGGCGATGGGGGCAAAGCGCTCGCTGGCCGCATTCCAGCGCAGCAGGCCGTGGTTGCCGGCCAGCCACAACGCACCATCCGGCCCCCGCTGGAGACGGTGCATCACCAGATCGTGCGCCAGACCGTGAGTACCTCGTTGCAGGTTGCGCAGGACGTGGCCGTCCTCATCGCGCTCCTGCAACGCCGCCGGTGTCTGGATCCAGAGATGTCCATCGGCGGTCTGCGTCAGGCTGTCGATGGTGGCATCCGACGCGGCATCCCGTGCAGCTGCAGGCGAGCGGTCATCGGCCGACGTCCACTGCCGCAACGCTCCGTTGGCGGGGTCGTAGCGCGTCAGCTGGCCGAAACTCCCCACCCACACCCGGCCCTTGCGATCTTCGAGCACGCTGAACGACCAGCTTTGCGTCCCCAGTGACGGCACCACCAGCTCGATCCGGCCTTGCACAGGATCGACGCGCTCCAGCGCGCCGGAACTGCCCACCAGCCAGAAGCGCCCATCGCGGGATCTGGCGGTGGCCTGAAACGCCAGGTTGCCGCCCTGCTCGCCTGCGTCCTTGTGGTTCACCACCACCGCGAACCGCCGCCAGTTCGATGGCAGATGCCAGAGACCGCCGAGGGGGCTGGCGAACCACACCCCACCCTCGCGATCCTGGTAGGCCGCCTCCCAGTTGGGGCGCACGCGGCCATGCGTGGACGCGTTGTAGAGCGGGACGTCGTGCACCTGGCTGTCGGTGGCATGCCCCAGGCCGGCTGCGGTATCGAGCCAGTAGCTGCCGTCTTGGTCGCGCAGCAGCACCCCCAGCACCGGATACCGGGCCGGTGCCTGCCAGCCGTGCGGACGCAGGCCACCCTGTTGGTCGCGCCGTAACAAGGTGTCGTCGCTGGTGCCGATCCAGAGACTGCCGTCGGGGTCGGCGGTCACTTGGGTGATGATCTGCGCGGTTCCCCGGGGCAACGGCTGACGCTCGAAGTCCTTGCCGGTCCAGCGCGCCAGGCCGTTGGCCGTTCCCACCCACAGCGTTCCGCGAGTATCGACGACCAGCTGGTAGATGGCCTCGTCGGGCAGGCTGCGCGGATCATCGGCGCGATGCGCGAAGTGCTCCAGCGTGCCGTTGGCCCGCAACCTGAACAGCCCGCTGCTCTCGGTGCCGAACCAGATGCTGCCGTCACCGGTGGAGACGATGTTCCAGATCACCGCGCCACGCAGCGCCGGATAGCGGCTGCCGTCGTAGAAGGTAAATCCATGACGCGCTGCATCCAGCATGGCCAGGCCAGCCATGCCGGTCCCGATCCAGACCTGGTTACGCTTGTCGACGTGCACCGCCCACACCTGGTTGTCGCGCAGTCCGTCCTCGACTCGCCAGATACGGAAGTTGCGGCCGTCGTAGCGTGCCAGCCCATCGCTGCTGGCCAACCAAAGATAGCCATTGGCATCCTCTTCGAGCCCGTACACGATGTTGGACGGCAGCCCGTCGGCCACCGTCAACTGACGCGGTTGCGGCAGTTCCGGCAACGCGCCGAACCCCGATGCCGGCCATCCGCACAGGGCCAGCAGGCACCACAGCAACCGGGACCGCGCCATCGCCACGGTCATCGGCCTGCGCGGGGAAAGAGATCTGGCTTGCAACGCGGGTCCTTGTTTGCTTTGCACGCATAGTGCGCACCGCATCGCAGGCTGGCAACACACGGGGCCGCAGGCTGCAGCAGCGCAGACTGGGCCACCTCGCAGGGCGGCGTCCCGGCACGCGATGCTGTCGCGATCACGCGGCAGGCGCGTCGCCAGCGCCAGGCGACCGATCGCCCCGGCCGCGTGGCCCCTAACACGCAGCGCCGGCGCGTTGTGCGTGCGCCGGGCACGCGGCGCAGCGTGCTGGCGGCACGTTCCCGGCCGCCTATCCAGCCGCGCCCTCGCCCGCCGCATCGGTGGCAGTGGCAAGTGCCTGCGCCAACGCCTGCGCCAGCAAGTCGCCGGTCACCGGCTTGCGCAGGAACCCATTGCAACCGGCAGCCATTGCCTGTGGCTGGGCGTCGGCGTCGGCACGCGCAGTCACCGCCACGATGGGGAAGTGCACGCCGCGCGAGCGCAGCTGCGCGACCAGGGCGGCGCCGTCGATGCCGGGCAGGTCCAGGTCGCACAGGCCGGCATCGAAGCGCTGGGTGCTCACCTCGGCCAGCGCCGCCAGCCCATGCAGCACGTGGGTCACTGCGTGTCCATGCGCCTGCAGCAAGCCGATCATCACCTGCGCCACGGTGGGGTCGTCTTCGACCAGCAGCAACCGCAACGGCGCCTGTTCCCGCGCCGCGCTCGCCGCGACCGCACCAGGTGCGACCACGGGCAGGGTCATCACCCACCGCAACGGCAACTCGACGACGAAGCACGCGCCCTGGCCCAGTTCGCTGCGGACCTCCACCACGCCGCCCATCGCCGCCGCCAGCTCGCGGCAGATCGCCAGGCCCAGCCCGCTGCCACCATGCCGGGCCAGCGTGAGTGCGCCCTCGGCCTGTTCGAAGCGCTGGAACAGGCGCCCGCGCTGCTCGGCGCTCATCCCCGGACCGGTATCGCGCACCTCCACCCGGATGCCTTGCGTATCGGAGTGCGGCAACGCCAAGACCCGCAACTGCACGCTGCCACGCTCGGTGAACTTGACCGCGTTGAACAGCAGGTTCAGCAGGATCTGCTGGACCCGGCTGGCGTCGCCATGCAATGCCGGCGGCAGCACGTCGTCCAGTTCGCAGTCGAAGCGCAGCTGCTTCTGCTCGGCGCTGGGACGCACCAGCTCGACCACCTGGCGGATCGCCTGGCGCAGATCGAAATCGCGGTCGTCCAGCGGAAACTTGCCGGCCTCGATCCGGGCCAGGTCCAGCGCATCGTTGACCAGCCGCAACAAATGCTTGCCGGCGGACTGGATCGCACCGGCATAGCCGCGCTGGCGCGTATCCAGCGGCGTCTGCAACAGCAATTCGCTCATGCCCAGGACACCGGTCATCGGCGTACGCACCTCGTGCCCCAGGGTTGCCAGGAATCGCGTCTTGGCCAGGGACGCCTGCTCGGCCAGCTCGCGCTTGTGCTGGGCCAGCTGCCATTGCGCCCGCATGCGGACACGGCGGCGGTAGAGCGCGGCCAACAGCGCAGCCAGCACCATCCCGAGCAGACAGATCAGCGCGATGCCCGGCCCGCTCCGCCACCACGGCGGCCGCACCGAAAACTGCAGCAAGCGCACTGGCGAACGATTGCCCGACGGGTCCACGCCCTGCAATGCGAGCTCGTAGTTGCCGGCGGGCAGGCTGGTAAATTCGCGTATCCCAGTGGTGCTGAAGGCCTGCCACTCCGTATCGAAGCCCTTCAGAAAGCTGCGGTAGCGGTTGGACACCGGATCGGTATACGACAGCAACCGGCCGACGATCTGCAATTGCCGGTCCCCGGGCCCGAGTTCGAACGGACGATGCATCGGCAACGCGATACGGGCGCCATTGCGCAGCACGCTGACGTGTTCGAGCTGCAGGGCCGGAACCACCGGCGCGCTGTCGGGCATGGCCGTGTCCAGCAGCACCGTCGAACCGTCACTGGTCGCGCCGATCAAGGTATCGCCGGCCATCAGCAGGCAGTGTTGGACGAACTCCTGGCTGGTCAGGCCATCACGCGTACCGATATTGCGCACGCGCGCCGGAGTGACCGACGGATCGATTCGCCACAATCCGCGCAGGCTGGAAATCCACACCCGCCCGCGCGGGTCGATCTGCATTGCAGCAGCGTCGAACCCTGACAACCCCTCTTTCTCTCCCACCTGTTGCACGCGCGTCCAGCGACCTTTGGTCAGTGCCCATTGCTCTGCACCGGTGGCACGGTAGGCCCAGAACTGCTGCGCAGATTGGCTGGCGAATGCCTGGATCTGTGCGCCTTGCAGACCCGCCACCGGCACGAAGCGCCGCAAGGCCGACTCCCACGCGAACATGCCACCCTCGCCCGCCACCCAGATGCGGCCATCGGGCCCCAGCGCCAACTGCTGCACGTCGATGTCGCGCAGCCCGCGCAGGTCCTGCGCGGTGATGCGCTGCAGTACCCGGCCGCTGCGCAGATCGCGTTGTTGCAGCATGTCCATGAACACCATCCAGACGGTATCGCCATCCTCGACGATCCATTCCGGCGGCGAGAGCGCCGATGCCGGCTCGGGACCGTCCGATGGCCAGTGGACCAGCTCGCCAGTGCGCAGGTCCATGCGCGACAGGCCGAAACCGAGGTTGCCCAGCCACACGCGCTGAAAGCGGTCCTCCAAGGCCGACACCAGCTCCATCTCCTTGAGATGCGGCGACTGCAGGCCGGTTTGGAACTTGTCGCCGCTACTCAGGTCCACGCGCAGCAGGCGGCCTTCGGCATCCACCTGCCACAGGCCGCCGGATCGGGTCGCCGGGGCCAGGTTGCAGTAGATCGCATCGCCAGTCGGCACGGCGGGCTTGATGACCGCCGTGCGCTTCCAGTCGGCAGGCAGATAACCGAGCCCGGTACCGTGCATCGGAACCCACAGCCCGCCATCGGCCGCCCCCATCAGACCGACGACATTGCGCCGCGATAACGGCCCTTCCCCGTTGAAGACGGGCACCGGTGGCAGCTTGCCACGTGTGCGCCACAAGCCACGCCCGCTGCCCAGCCAAAACTCCCCATCCGGGGCGGCGACCGCGCCCCACAGCTCATTGCCGACACCGAACATGCCCGCCCAGGACAGCGCTTGCCATTGATCTCCCGGCCCGCGCACATGCAGGCCCGCATCGCTCCCCAGCCATAGCCGATCCCCCGTCCATTGCAGACCGAAGATGGCCGCCTGCGGATTCTCCTCACCCGGCACGTATTCGCGATGCAGCCGTTTTCCGTCGTAGTAGGCCAACCCATTGCTGGTGCCGATCCACAGCCGGTGCCGGGTATCGACAGCCAGGTTCATCACCATGGACTGGTCGAGCTTGCCCTCGACCGTGCCCAGGTCGATCGCCGACATCCCACCTGCGGCATCGATGCGCACCAGCGCGCCGCTGGTGGTCCCGACCCAGATGGCGCCATCGAAGGCGGCGATGCTGAAGATCTGGCCATCCTTCAGCAACGGATAGTCGGCCGCGCGATAATGCCGAAAACGGCTGCGGCTGGCGTTCATGACGCTCAATGTCTTGCCGCATCCGATCCACAGCCTGTCCAGCGTATCGATGTACAGCGCCTGGATCGCATTGCAGGGCAACGACCTGGGATCGGCCGGATCGTGACGCCAGGTCCTGAAGCCGGCGCCGTCGTAGCGCACCAGGCCATCCAGCGTGGCAAGCCACAGGTACCCCGCACGATCCTGCGCGATGGCCACCACCATGGTCGATGGAAGCCCATCGCCGGGGCCCACCACCCGGAAGCGGGGCACTTCCGGGATCCTGGCCGCACACGGCAGCACACCCAGCAGCACGGCCAGCACCACGATCAGCACACGCATGGGGGAATCCCTTCCTCGTCCAGCCCGCATGCTCGCAATGGATCGTTGCAAGTGCAAGCCACCCGCGGCGTGGCGGGATATGTCTAGAATCCGTCCATGACCCCGCTCGCCCGCCTGTTGCTGCTTCCCGCCCTGGCCTTGACCAGCCTGGCCGCCACCGCCGCACCGGTGCGCTACGCGCTGGATCCGGTGCATACCCGGGTGCTGTTCGCGGTCGAGCATGCCGGCTTTTCCAAGGCATTGGGCACGGTGTCCGGCAGTACCGGTAGCCTGGTCTTCGACCCGGACGACTGGGCCTCGGCGCGGCTCGATGTCAGCGTGCCGCTGCAGCGCGCCGACCTGGGCGATGCCAAGTGGAACCAGGCCACCCTGGCACACAACCTACTCGACGCCGAGCACTTTCCCGACGCACATTTCGTCTCCACGCGCGTGGAGGCCACGGGCGAGAACCGCGCCAGGGTCACCGGCAACCTCACCCTGCGCGGCGTCACCCGTCCGGTCACCCTGGAGGTGACACTGAATGCACTCAAGCGTCATCCGCTGCCGCCGTTTCGCCGTACCGCCGGGTTCTCCGCCACCGCCACGCTGAGCCGGGCCGAGTTCGGCATCGATGCCTGGAAATCGATGATCGGCGACAGCGTGGAATTGCGCATCGAAGCCGAAGCGGTGCGCGAAGGCCGCGCCGACGACGAGGCCGCCCCGCCGCAAGCCGCACCCACCCCGCCGGACACCGCCGCCAGCCAGGAATCGGGAACATGAGCCTGAAGAACACCGACCGCTGGGGCGGCGTCAGCCAGACCCTGCACTGGTTGATCGCGCTGCTGATCCTGGCACTGGGCATCGTCGGCCTGACCATGGGCGAGCTGCCCAAGACACCAAAGTATTTCTGGGTCTACACCGCGCACAAGTCGGTGGGGCTGAGCGTGCTGGCGCTGGTGATCGTGCGGCTGGGCTGGCGGATCCATGCGGGCGCCCCGCCACCGGTGGCCGGCACGCCGCGCTGGCAGGAACGCATTGCCGGGCTCACTCATTGGCTGCTGTACGCGATGATCTTCGCCATGCCGCTGTCGGGCTGGCTGTACGACTCCACCAGCGGCCTGCGGCCGTTCCGCTGGTTCGGCCTGTTCGACATGCCCAAGCTCAGCCCGCCGGACGAACACCTGCGCGCCATCGCGCACTTCATCCACGAATGGGGCTTCTGGCTGCTGATTGCGGTGGTGCTGGCACATGCCGGCGCCGCGTTCTACCACCACCTGTTCCAGCGTGACGCTACCCTGGCGCGGATGTTGCCGCGCGGCTGGCTTTCTTCCAGACCCTAAGGATTCCCCATGTCGTCCAAGCTGTCCGCCTCTCCCCTGCTGGTCGCCGCGTCGTTGGTGGCCACTCTTGCGGCTGCCCCGGTGCTGGCCGCCGACTATGTCCAGGCCCCCGGCTCCACGCTGGCGTTCGCCAGCAAATACGACGGCGAAGTGTTCACCGGCAAGTTCCCCGGCTTCGATACCACGCTGAGTTTCGATCCGGCCAACCTGGCCGGCGCCAGACTCGACGTGCGCATTCCACTGGCCAGCGCGGTCAGCGGCAACAACGACCGCGACTCGACCCTGCAGGGTCCGGACTTCTTCAACGTCGCCAAGTTCGCCACGGCGCGGTATCGCGCCGATAAATTCCGTGCCCTGGGCGGCAACCAGTACGCCGCCGACGGCACCCTGGAGCTGCGCGGGGTCAGCAAGCCGGTCACGCTGACCTTCACCTGGACCCCCGGCGCGCAGCCAGTGCTGGCCGGCAAGGCCGTGGTGAAGCGGCTGGACTTCGGCGTGGGCGGTGGTGACTGGGCCGACACCAAGACCATTCCCAACGAAACCGCGATCAGCACCAAGGTCGTGTTGAAGGCGAAGTAACGCCACAGGCCGCAACCGGACGCGGCCACTGAGCGGCGGACACCCTCGTCGGGTCCGCCGCTTTTTTTTGTCCCTGCTGCATGGAATGACACCGCACGACAGCTAGACTGGGGACTGACTTCGAGGACGCGAACGATGCGCACACACGGAACGTTGACCCACTGGAATACTGACCGCGGTTTCGGCTTCATTACCCCGGCCCAGCCTGGAGATGACCTGTTCGTGCACATCTCCGCGTTTCCGCGCGGCTTCGAGTCCCCGCGCATCGGCGAGGTGATCTCCTTCGAAACCGAGCCTGGCCCGGATGGTCGCCTGCGCGCGGTGCGCGTCATACGTGCCGGCGAGCATGCAGCCGGACGTGGCTCACGCCGTCAGCATATGGCAGCACGATCGCCATCGACGCATCGTTCTCTCGGGCTGGGCAAGGTCATGTTGCTGCTGCTTGCCGCAGGTACTGGCGGCTATGCGTATCTCAATCGGGACATGCTGCTACCAAAGCCTGCGCCCGCTGAAACTTCTTCAGCGGTTCCGGCACGGGCACCGGCAAACAGGACGCTGCCAGACCGCGCAGCGCTCCAGAGCTCGCCATCGGTGACGGCACCTGCAACGGCGAGCAGAACGTCAGCCACATCCACCCCCATGCCGCACTACAGCTGCGGCGGGCGCAAACACTGTTCGCAGATGACCTCCTGCGAAGATGCCGCCTGGGTGCTGCGCAACTGCCCCGAAACAAAGATGGACGGCGACAACGACGGCGTGCCCTGCGAGGACCAGTGGTGCCGTTGAACAGCGACGCCGGGAACGCCAGACGCAGACCAGGTCCGCAAGCAGCACATCAACGCATGCCCGCATCCAGCCACGCACGCAGACCGATGCCATCGAACGGCCAATCCAGCTCGCGCCCCTGTGCATCGCGCAGCACCGGCACCCTTGGGCCATAGGCGGCCTCCAGTGCGTCGTCGTCATCGATGAACACGCTGCAGAAGTCGCCCGCACGCACCTGCGCCAGTACGGCGATGGCCTGATCGCACAGGTGGCAGTCGTCGCGCTGGTACAGGGTCAGGGCCATGTGGAGGTCTCATGCTGCGCTGCAGCCGTGCCGCAATCGCCGAACGACTAGAATAGCCGCCTTTACGCTCACCTTACGGCACCCATGGCTGTCAGCACGTTCGACCTCTTCAAGATCGGTATCGGCCCCAGTTCTTCCCACACCGTGGGGCCGATGCGTGCCGCCGAGCGCTTCGTGCACCGTTGGTTGCTCGACGCGGGCCGCCTGCACGAGGTGGTGCGCATCCGCGCCGAAGTGTTCGGCTCGCTGGCGCTCACCGGCCGTGGCCATGGCACCGACAAGGCGGTGTTGCTCGGGCTGGAAGGCCACCGCCCCAACCTGATCGACCCGGACATCATCCCGGCCACGCTGGAGCGCATCCGCGCCAGCAAGCGCCTCACCCTGATGGGCCAGCACGCCATCGGCTTCGACGAAAAACGCGACCTGCCGATGAACAAGCGGCAGAAGCTGCCGTACCACACCAATGGCATGCGCTTCACCGCCTACGACGCCAATGAAGCGGTGATCGCCACGCGCGATTACTACTCGGTCGGCGGCGGCTTCGTGGTCAACCAGGACGATGCGGCCGACGACCGCATCGTGGCCGATGAAACGCCACTGCCGTATCCGTTCCTCAGCGGCGACGAACTGCTGGCGCAATGCGCGCGCAGCGGCTTGAGCATTGCCGCGCTGATGTTCGAGAACGAAAAGAGCTGGCGCAGCGAAGAAGAGATCCGTCATGGCCTGCGCGAACTCTGGAATGCGATGCAGTCCTGCGTGACGCGCGGCATCCGCGAGGAAGGCACCCTACCCGGCGGCCTGAACGTCTCGCGGCGTGCGCCGGCGCTGTATCGCGAGCTCTCGTCCAAGCCGGAAGCGGCCATGCGCGACCCACTGACCACGCTGGACTGGGTCAATCTGTACGCATTGGCGGTCAACGAAGAGAACGCCGCCGGTGGCCGCGTGGTTACCGCGCCCACCAACGGCGCGGCCGGCATCATTCCGGCGGTGTTGCATTACTTCGACCGCTTCTGCGCAGGCGCATCGGAAGAGCGCATCTTCGACTTCCTACTCACCGCCGCAGCCATCGGCATTCTCTACAAGGAAAACGCCTCGATCTCCGGCGCCGAAGTCGGCTGCCAGGGCGAAGTGGGCGTGGCCTGCTCAATGGCCGCCGGCGGCCTGGTCGCCGCGCTCGGCGGCAACCCGGGCCAGATCGAAAATGCTGCGGAAATCGGCATGGAACACAACCTCGGCCTGACCTGCGACCCGATCGGCGGGCTGGTGCAGATTCCGTGCATCGAACGCAATGCGATGGGCGCGGTCAAGGCCATCAATGCCAGCCGCATGGCCATGCGCGGCGACGGCAAGCACAAGGTCTCGCTGGACAAGGTCATCAAGACCATGCGCGACACCGGCCGCGACATGCAGGACAAGTACAAGGAAACCAGCCGCGGCGGGCTGGCGGTGAACGTCATCGAGTGCTGAGCCAATCGCGTGAGCACGCACGGATGCACTGCCCTTCTCCCGCGTGTGGGAGAAGGTGCGCAAAGCGCGGATGAGGGCAACACCCAACGCGAATGATGCACTGCCCTTCTCCCGCATGCGGGAGAAGGTGCGCGAAGCGCGGATGAGGGCAACAGGGGCCGGCGCACTGCAACTTGGTCACCCACGCAATCGCCAGCAACGCGCCTGCAGCGCCCGTTCAACCTCGCCCGGCTGTACGCCCCCACCACATCGGTGGCGGTACCGTCAGCGTCTGGATCTGGATGGACATCACGATGCGAAAGCGCGCTTTCACCCTCACGCTCGCCCTGGCCTGCAGTCCGCTGATGGCGCAGGAAACCAATTACGGCCCGCGCCTGGAAGGTTTCGATTACCCGTACCCAGTCAAGAGCTATGCGTTCACCTCGCAACAGCAGGCGCTGGAAATGGCCTACCTGGATGTCGCGCCGACCGGCACGCCCAACGGGCGCACCGTGGTGTTGCTGCACGGCAAGAACTTCTGCGCCGCCACCTGGCAAGACAGCATCGCCGCGCTGAGCAAAGCCGGCTACCGGGTCATCGCGCCAGACCAGATCGGCTTCTGCAAATCCAGCAAGCCGGCCGCCTACCAGTTCTCGGTCGCACAACTGGCCGACAACACGCATGCATTGCTGAAAAAGCTCGGCATCGAACGTGCGGTGGTGGTCGGCCATTCCATGGGCGGCATGCTGGCGATCCGCTATGCGCTACTGTACCCGCACGCCACCGAACAGCTGGCCCTGGTCGCTCCCATCGGCCTGGAAGACTGGAAGGCCGAAGGCGTCCCGTGGCGCAGCGTGGATGCCTGGTACGCCAACGAGCTGAAAACCAGCTTCGAACGGATCAAGAAGTACCAGATGGAGGTGTACTACGGCGGCCAATGGACACCGCAGTTCGAACGCTGGGCGCGCATGCAGGCCGGCATGTCATTGGGCAAGGGCAAGCAGGCAGTGGCGTGGAATCAGGCACTGGCCTCGGACATGCTATTCAACCAGCCAGTGGTCTACGAACTGCCCAAACTGACCGTACCGACCACGCTGTTCATCGGTCTCAAGGACCGCACCGCCATCGGCAAGGACAGCGCACCGCCTGAGGTCAAGGCACGCGTGGGCGATTACACCCAGCTAGGCAAGCGCGCGGCAGCCGCGATTCCGAATGCGAAACTGATCGAATTCGCCGACCTGGGACATTCACCGCAGGTACAAGACCCGGCACGCTTCAATGCGGCGCTGTTGAAGGCGATTGCGCAGTAACTCCTGCATGGCGATGCGGGACGACTCAGGTCATTGCGCATCGCCACAGCACCCACTTCCGAACGGTGGCCCAACTCCATGCCGGGCCGATCACCCAGCCACGATCCGCAACACATCGTCCAGCAATGCAGCAGCGGTGACTTCGGCGCCCGCACCCGGCCCCTGGATCAGCAAGGGCTGCGTGCGATAGCGGTCGCTGCCGATCGCCACGCGGTTGTCGGTCCCGGCACCGCCGGCCAGGGGATGGTCCAGCGCCAGCTCACGCAATCCCACGCTTGCACCATGGGCATCCACGCGCCCAACGAACCGCAGGCAACGTCCGGCAGCCCGTGCCTGTTGCCAACGCGCACCGACCACGGCATCCAGCGCGCCCAGCTGCGGCTCCACTGCGTCAAGCGGTAGCCGCGCGATGCGCTCGGGCACCAGCGATTCCACATGCACCTGTTCGGACTCCAGTTGCCAACCCGCCGCACGCGCCAGGATCAGCAGCTTGCGCCGCACGTCCTCACCGGACAGATCGATGCGCGGATCCGGCTCGGTATAGCCCGCCGCCACTGCCTCGCGCACACAGTCCGAAAAGGCAACGCTCCCGTCATAACGATGGAACAACCATGCCAACGATCCGGACAACACGCCTTCGATCGAATGGATATGGTCGCCACCGGCGACCAGCGCACGCACGCTGCTCAGCACCGGCAACCCGGCGCCCACGGTGGCACTGTCGCCGTACTGCGCGCCACTGGCATGGCGCGCCGCATGCAAGGCCTGCGACCGCGACAACGCAGTGCCCTGCCCCAGTTTGTTGGCCGTGACCACGTGCACCCCACGCAACAGCCATTCCACATGCCAATCGGCTACGACATCGCTGGCAGTTGCATCCACCAACACATCACCGGCACGCAGCGCGGTGGTTTCTGCCCAGGGCTGCAATACCGCCTGGCCGCGCGGGGCGGCATTGGCCTGTTGCAGCGCCTGTTCCGCACTGACGCCACAGTCGTGCGCAATGCGCGAATTCGCCAGCCAATCAAAGCGCGGCAACCGCAGTTGACGCTCCTGTAGCGCGGTATAGCGCGTTACAAAAGCGCGCCCCACGGTGCCAGTGCCCAGCAAGGCCAGCCGCGGCGTGGGCCTCACCGCAGCGACCGGAGCGCGGCGCGAAACAGGCAGCACAGTGCTCACGCGTCGACCTGTTTGCGGTTGGCTGTGGTCAGGGTGGCTGCTGCGCGGGCCAGACCGGCACGCAGATCGATCAGCAGATCCTCGGTCGATTCGATGCCGATCGACAGCCGCAGCAAACCATCGGAAATCCCGGCCGCCGCGCGTGCTTCGGCGGTCATCGCCGCATGCGTCATCGAGGCCGGATGCGCGATCAGGCTCTCCACGCCGCCCAACGATTCGGCCAGGGTGAAGTAGCGCAGGCCATCGACGAAGGCCCGCACCGCCGCTTCGCCACCGTGCAACTCGAAACTCATCATCGCCCCGAAACCCTTCTGCTGGCGCGCGGCCAGGGCATGGCCCGGGTGCGAGGCCAGCCCCGGGAAATACACCTGGTTGACCGCTGCATGCCCGTCCAGCAGCGCAGCGATGGCATCGGCGTTTTCCTGGTGCACGCGCAGGCGCGCATCCAGCGTGCGCAGCCCGCGCAAGGTGAGGAAGGCGTCGAACGGCGAACCGGTCAGGCCCAGCGCGTTGGCCCACCACACCAACTGCTGATGCAACTGCGCATCGCGCGCCACCACCGCACCGCCCACCACGTCGCTGTGGCCGTTGATGTACTTGGTCGTGGAATGCAGTACCAGATCAGCGCCGAAGTCCAGCGGCTTCTGCAGCGCCGGCGACAGGAACGTGTTGTCGACCACGGTCAGCGCGCCCACCTTCTTCGCCGCTTCGATGACGAAGCGCAGGTCGGTGATGCGCAGCAGCGGGTTGGACGGGGTTTCGATCAGTACCAGCTTGGGCGACTGCGCCAACGCATCGGCCAGCGAACGCGGGTCGGTGAGATCGGCGGTGACCAGTGCAAAATGGCCTTTCTTGGCCAACGCATTGAACAGCCGCCAGCTGCCACCGTAGGCATCGTGCGGCACCACCAGCGTGTCACCCGGCTGCAGCACCGCATTGAGCACCAGATTGATCGCGCCCATGCCGGTGGAGGTGATGACCCCGCCGGCACCGCCTTCCAGTTCGGCCAGCGCTTCGCCGAGCAGGTCGCGGGTGGGGTTGCCGCTGCGGGTGTAGTCGTACTGGCGCTTGTTGCCGAACCCGTCGAACGAGAAGTTCGACGACAGCACGATCGGCGGAGTCACCGCGCCGTAGGCGGTATCGCGGTCGATACCGGCGCGCACGGCGGCAGTGGCGGCAGTACAGGGGGCGTCGGCAGGGTCACGAAAGCTCATGCGGTTTCTCCGGTGATGCGAAGGGCAGTGGTCAGGATCGCGTCGATGCGATCGATTTCTTTCAGGAAGGCGTCATGGCCATACGGCGAGCGCAGCACGCGCAGGCTGCCGCGCGGGCCCAGCCCTTCGACCAGGCCGACCATGTCGGCCAGCGGCACCAAACGGTCGCCCTCCACCGCCACCACCACGGTGGGCACGCCCACCTGCGCGGGGTCGATGCGGTGCAGGTCGATGGATTCGGACAGACGCAGGTAGGCAGCCACCGGCGTGCGCGCCACGTACTGCGCGCCGGCGGCATCCAGATAGTCTTCGGCCGCTACCCGCACGCGGCCATTGATGACTTCCGGCGGCGCGTCGAAGCGCTCGCTGAATTCTTCCGGCGTGCGGTAGCTGAGCATGGCGAACTGACGCGCCAGCGCCAGGCCGTGATGTTCCGCGCATTGCAGCTGGCCCAGCGCCACCGCGCGGCGCTGCAGGGCGCGCCACGCTGCCGCATACGGATGCGCGCGGTGCGCACCGCTGACGGCGACCAAGGTGCCGACGCGGCCGGCATGGCGGGTGGCCAATTGCAGCCCGACCAACGCGCCATAGGAATAGCCGACAAAGCCGTGCAGGCGGGTGATGCCCAGCGCATCCAGCAATGCAGCGATCGCGTCGGCCTGGTCGGCGGTATCGATCGGCGCATCCAGGGTGCCGTCGGCGCCCAGGAAATCGAACGCCAGCAGGCGACGCGATGCCGGATCCAGCGCGCGGCCGGCGCCCACCAGGCCATCCACCCAGCCCTTCTCGGGATACACGGCGTTGGCGGCCAGATGCCGGTGCGCAGAGATGCCGCCGGCCACGAACACGACCGGCGCGTTGGCGGCTCCGACCAGCTCGTAGCGCAGCCGCAGCGTGCGCAGCCCGGCGTGTCGCATCGGCAGCGACACCACCAGTTCGCCGCGCACGGCAGCGGGGCCGGCGGTTTCGGCGGCGCGTGTTGCAAGGTCATCAGACGTGGTGGGCGATGCTGTGGTCACGAGGCTCATGGCGATATCCGGGGTGGATCGGCCATCGAGCTTCGCGGGAGCTCGCGTTCGACGTGCGCAAGGCACGAGTCGAACCATCTTTCGGCGGACGCGTGGTCCCCGCAGGATTTGGCACCAAACGCGGGCGCTTGCGCGCTCCGCTGGCTGCCCCGGCATCAAAGGGCCTGTCCCTCCGCCGGTCTCGATGGTGAGGCTAAGATGCCACCCCACTTCCGGGATGTCAATCGCTTCATGCGGATGGAAAGATATATTTTCATCCGATACCACCGCCCGGCGTGCCCGGCCGCATACTTGCGCCCTCTCGCCCGGCTCGATCGCGTGTCCCATCCTCTGTTTCGCCGCCGCATTTGCGCGATCTGCGCCACGCTTGCCGTCGTGCTGCCGATCTGCGCGGCCACTGCCGCTGCGCAACTGCACTGGCACTGGCCCGGCCCGGCCGCAGTGCCTTCCGCATCCACCGCCACCCAACCGCTCCCCACCGCGACCGACGCCGGCCCGGCGCTGCAGCTGGAATGGCAGGCACCGGTCTATCTGGTCTGGGTCAGCAATCCGCTGGCCGGGCCGGCACAGGTTCGGCTGAGCGCGCCATCCAGCGAGGACTACCGCGCGGTGCCGCCGTTGCCGCTGACGGTGCTGCTGGCGGCACACGAACGCCGCCTGCTTGCCCGGCTCTATCCGGCCAGCAGCCAGCGCACACTCGCCGGGCTTAACCTCAGGCTGGAGCTGGTGGCTGGCGATCCGCAGGCCCAGCCGCAGCCGGTGCACTACCAGCTGCCCTTCCGCGACCAGCCGGTGCAGGTGGATCAGGGCTACGGCGGCCACTTCAGCCATACCGACCTGGCCAACTGGTATGCGGTGGACTTCGCGCTGCCACAGGGCACGCCGGTACTGGCCGCGCGCGCGGGCGTGGTGATGGAGCTGCGCCAGGACGTGACCGCCGGCAGCGCCGACGACCCGGCTGCCGGCGGCGGCAACCTGGTGCGGCTGCTGCACGCCGACGGCAGCATGGCGCTGTACGCCCACCTGGCGCCGGGCGGAATGGCGGTGCGGCTCGGCCAGTGGGTTGGCACCGGCGAGCGGCTCGGCGCCTCCGGCAATACCGGCTATAGCACCGCGGCGCACCTGCATTTCTCGGTCCAGCGCAATGCCGGCCTGCAGCTGGTCTCGCTGCCGTTCCGCATGCTGGGGCCGCAGGGCGAACTGCAGTTTCCCTCGCCAGCTCCTTAGGGCGGCGGCGGCCAGGCCGCGCAGGCCCGGCCGGCAGCCAGCAAAGGCCTGCCCCGCCGAAGCCGCTATAATCACCGGCTTCCTCAGTTTCTGCAGGCGTCCGACCGGGCGCGCACCGCCCATGTCCGAAGTCTCCAACGAAGCCGCGCGCCGGCGCACCTTCGCCATCATTTCCCACCCCGACGCAGGCAAGACCACGTTGACCGAAAAGCTGCTGTTGTTCGGCGGTGCGATCCAGATGGCCGGCTCGGTGAAGGGCCGCAAGGCCGCCCGCCATGCCACCTCGGACTGGATGGCGCTGGAAAAGGAGCGCGGCATCTCGGTGACCTCCTCGGTGATGCAGTTCCCGTACGAGGACAAGATCGTCAACCTGCTCGATACGCCCGGCCACGCCGACTTCGGCGAGGACACCTACCGCGTGCTCACCGCGGTGGACTCGGCGCTGATGGTGATCGACGTGGCCAAGGGCGTGGAAGAACGCACCATCAAGTTGATGGAAGTCTGCCGCCTGCGCGACACCCCCATCATGACCTTCATCAACAAGCTCGATCGCGAAGGCAAGAACCCGATCGATCTGCTGGACGAAGTGGAAACCGTGCTCGGCATCCAGTGCGCGCCGGTCACCTGGCCGATCGGCATGGGCCAGCGCCTGAAGGGCGTGGTACACCTCATCACCGGCGAAGTGCATCTGTACGAACAGGGCCGCAACTTCACCCGCCAGGACTCGACCATCTTCCCGTCGCTGGATGCACCTGGCCTGGCTGCCAAGATCGGCGAGCAGATGTTGGCCGAATTGCGCGACGAGCTGGAGCTGGTGCAGGGCGCCAGCAATCCGTTCGACCTGCAGGCCTATCGCGCCGGCCAGCAGACCCCGGTGTTCTTCGGCTCGGGCGTCAACAACTTCGGTGTGCAGCCGCTGCTGGATTTCTTCGTGCAACACGCACCGCCGCCGCAGGCGCGCGACACCACCGGCCGCCGTGTCGAAGCCACCGAGCCAAAATTGAGCGGCTTCGTGTTCAAGATCCAGGCCAACATGGACCCGCAGCACCGCGACCGCGTGGCATTCATGCGTGTGTGTTCGGGCAAGTTCACTGCCGGCATGAAGGCGCTGCACGTGCGCAGTGGCAAGGAGGTCAAGCTGGCCAACGCGCTGACCTTCATGGCCTCCGACCGCGAGATCGCCGCCGAAGCCTGGCCGGGCGATGTGATCGGCATCCACAACCACGGCACCATCTCCATCGGCGACACCTTCACCGAAGGCGAATCGCTGTCGTTCACCGGCATTCCCAACTTCGCACCGGAACTGTTCCGCCGCGCGCGCCTGCGCGACCCGCTCAAGCTCAAGCAACTGCAGAAGGGTCTGGCGCAGCTGTCCGAAGAAGGCGCCACGCAGTTCTTCCGCCCCTTGATGAGCAACGATCTGATCCTGGGTGCGGTAGGCGTGCTGCAGTTCGACGTGGTGGCCTACCGGCTCAAGGACGAATACGGCGTGGATGCGATCTTCGAGCCGGTCAGCGTGACCACCGCGCGCTGGGTGCATTGCGAGAACGCGAAGAAGCTGGAGGAATTTCGCGAAAAGAATGCCGGCAACCTGGGCATCGACGCGGCCGGCGAACTGGTCTACCTGGCACCGACCCGCGTGAACCTGCAACTGGCGCAGGAACGCGCGCCGGATGTGCGCTTCTCGGCCACCCGCGAACACGCGCATGCCAGGGCCGTCGATTGACCCGCGCTTGAACCGCAATAGGCACACGTCACTGCCGGCAATGCGAATTGCTCGCAGTTGCGGTACCTTTTTGGAATGAACGCAGACGCTTCCCCCTCCACCGACCTGCGCGACGAAATTGCCAGTGCCGTGACCCACGGCCTGGGTGCCATCGCCGCCCTGGCCGGCGGTTCGGTGCTGATTACATTGGCCGCCATCTACGGCGATGGCTGGCAGCTGGCTACCTCCATCGTGTTCAGTGCCACGCTGGTGTTGCTCTACGTCGCCTCCACGCTGTTCCATGCCATCCCGCATCCGGGCGCCAAGGCGCGCCTGCAGGTGCTGGATCACTGCGCGATCTATCTATTGATCGCCGGCACCTACACCCCGTTTACGCTGGTCAACCTGCGCGGCCCGTGGGGCTGGGGCTTGTTCGCCGCCATCTGGACCATCGCTGCGGCCGGGGTGATCTTCAAGCTGTTCTTCACCGGCCGCTTTCGCCTGCTGTCGACCGGGCTGTATCTGGGCATGGGCTGGCTCATCATCGTGGCGATCCAGCCGCTGCTACGCTCGGTCGACACCTGGTCGCTGTGCTGGCTGCTGGCGGGTGGGCTGTTCTATACGCTGGGCACCTACTTCTATCAGCGCGATACGCAGCGTTACTTCCATGCGATCTGGCACCTGTTCGTGCTTGCCGGTAGCGCCTGCCACTTCGTTGCGGTGATCGAGCAAGTGATGTGAGGGAGGATGGTGCGGGCGTTCGCGCGCCCTGCACGAGCGATCGCCAACCATGCGCACGTGACCAACGTGCCTCAGACCGCCAATCCTCGCGCCTCCCACCCACTGCGTCGGCGACGCTGGCTGATCGGGCTCGGCACCGTTGCCGTCCTTGTGATCGTCTTCCTGATCCTGTTCGACTGGAACTGGCTGCGTGGCCCGGTCGAGCGTGCGGTCAGCGCCAAGACTGGCCGCCAATTCCATCTGGGTCATCTGGACGTGGATCTGGGCCGCACCATCACCATCCGCGGCCAAGCCCTGCAGCTTGGCAATGCGGACTGGTCCAAGCGCGGCGCGATGGCGACGTTGAACGCGGCCGAGATCGATGTGGAGCTGTGGCCGCTGCTGCGCGGCGAGGTCCGCCTGCCGGAGATTCGTCTGGAGCATCCGAGCGTACTGCTGGAAGCCGGCAACGACCGTCACCCCGGCAACTGGGTGTTGGACACCAGCGGCGGCGACGGCAGCATGCCGCGCCTGGGCCGGTTGCTGGTGCGCAATGGGCGGCTGCGCTACATCGACGACACCGGCCGCTCGGATATCGATGTGACGATCAACAGCCTGGCGCCGCCGCGCAGTGACCAACGCGCTGCGCCGATCAGCATCCAGGGCAGCGGCCGCTGGACAGGCGCGCCCTTCAGCGTGAAGGGCGCCACGGCGTCGCCACTGGAGCTGAGCCAGAGCGAACACCCCTTCCGCATCGATCTGCGCGCCCGTGCCGGTGCCACGCGCGCGCATGTGCGCGGCACCCTGACCAACCCGTTCCAGTTCCGCGTGTTCGACCTGCAGATGGCGCTCAGTGGCCAGGACATGCAGGACCTGTATCCGTTGACCGGCGTGGCCATCCCGTCCACGCCTCCCTACACGCTGGATGGCCGCTTGCGGCGCAATGGCGATGTATGGCGCTACGAAAAGTTCACCGGCACTGCCGGCGACAGCGACCTGTCCGGCTCCGCTGAAATCGACCTACGCAACAAGCGCCCGTTCCTGCGCGCAGACCTGGCGTCCAAACGCCTGGATTTCGACGATCTGGCCGGTTTTGTCGGCGCACCGCCCAAGACCGGGGGCAACGAATCGGCCAATGCCGAGCAGCAGCAACAGGCTGCGCGCCTTGCCGCCAGCGCGCGCATCCTGCCATCCACGCCCTATGACCTCTCCAAACTGCGCGCCATGGATGCGCAGGTGCGCTGGCGCGCGCAACGCATCAATGCGCCATCCTGGCCGCTGGATGATATGGATGCCTCGCTGAATCTGAAAGACGGACTGCTGCAGCTGGAGCCACTGAACTTCGGCGTGGCCGGTGGCGACATCCGCTCCACCATCCGGATGGATGCGCGCAACGCGGTCATCGCCACCCATCTGAAAGCCGGCATCCGCGGCATCCGGCTGGACCGGCTGTTTCCCGATGTCACGCTCGCCAAGCAGGCCTCCGGCGCCATCGGCGGAGACCTGGATCTGCGCGGGCGCGGCAATTCGATCGCCGCGATGCTGGGCAGCGCGGATGGCTCGATCGGCATGGGCATGGGCCGCGGCCATGTCGGCAACCTGATCATGGAGCTGGCCGGGCTGGACATCGCCGAGTCGCTGAAATACCTCATCACCAAGGACCGGCAGATTCCGGTGCGCTGCATCTTCGGCGACTTCGGCGTGCAGGACGGAATGATGCAATCGCGCGCGCTGGCCTTCGACAGCACCGATACCATCATCGTCGGCGAAGGCAACATCAGCCTGAAGAATGAAACCCTGGATCTGTTGCTCCGCCCACGCCCGAAGGACCGCAGCATCCTGAGCCTGCGCTCGCCGCTGCGCATTGCCGGGACATTCAAGGACCCCTCGTTCCGGCCGGACTTCAAGACCCTGGGCATCCGCGGCGCCATCGCGGTGGCGCTGGGCAGCATCGCACCGCCGGCAGCCCTGCTGGCCACCTTTGAACCCGGCACGGGCAAGGACAGCGATTGCGGCGGCAAGTACGCGCAGTGAACGTGGTCCGCCTCCCGGAGTGCGACAGGCCAACGGGCCCGCAGACCGCCTAGCCCGCTGCGCGCGTGGTCTGGTGCCGCCCGGCCAGGTCCACGGCAGCACCGCACTGGGTATCGACCAGATACAACGGGCGTTGCTTGGCTTCGTCGTACAGCCTGCCCAGGTATTCGCCGATCAGGCCCAGCGCGATCAACTGGATGCCGCCCAGGAACAGGATCACCGACATCATCGTCGGCCACCCGGCCACCGGATCGCCCACCAATGCGGCCTTGACGACCACCCAGGTACCGAATACGAAGGCCACTGCCGCCGTCAGCAGGCCCAGATACGTCGCCGCCCGCAGCGGCACCGTGGAAAAGCTGGTAATGCCGTCCAGCGCGAAATTCCACAAGCGCCAGACGCTGAACTTGCTGCGTCCGGATAAGCGTGGCGCGCGCCGGTAGGGAAGTGCCACCTGCCGGAATCCCACCCAGCCGAACAGCCCCTTCATGAAACGGTGGCGCTCACGCAGTTGCTGCAAGGCCTGCACGACCCGTGGCGACAGCAGGCGAAAATCGCCGGTATCGGCCGGGATCGGCGTGCGCGACAGCCGCCGGATCACCCGATAGAAGGCATGCGCGGCACTGCGCTTGAGCCAACTTTCTCCTTCGCGAAAGACCCGCGTACCGAAGATGTTGTCGTAGCCGGCACGCCATAGCGCGACGAATTCGGGAATCAGTTCCGGCGGGTCCTGGCCGTCGGCGTCAAGCAAGACCACCGCGCCAGGCAATACATGGTCCAGGCCCGCAGACACCGCCACTTCCTTGCCGAAATTGCGCGACAAGCGCAGCGCACTCACCTGCGGATCGGCCTGCGCCAGCGCCTGCACCACCTCCCAGGTGGCATCGGTGCTGCCGTCGTCGACATACAGCACCTGCGTGTGCACGCCGGCCAGGCCTGCCAGCACTGCGCACAGACGTGGATGCAGTAACGGAATGCTGGTCTCTTCGTTGTAGGCCGCGATCACCACCGTCAGGCGTTCGGTCGTCACCGGCACCACCTCGTCGCACGCTTGCATGCTCACTTCGCCTGCAGGTAGGCAGCGCCGCCCAACTGGCGTGCCTGCCGCTGGATCCACGCCGTGCGCCGCTGCACATAGGCGCCGGGGCGGCGCGCGTCATAACGGCGTGGCGATGGCAGCACCGCGGCCAGACGCGCCGACTCGGTCGGCGACAGCCCGGCCGCGTCCTTGCCCCAGAACTGCCGGGCAGCCGCCTGCGCGCCATACACGCCGTCGCCGAACTCGGCCACGTTGAGATACATCTCCAGAATGCGCTGCTTGGGCCAGAACAGCTCGATCAGCACCGTGTACCAGGCCTCCAGGCCCTTGCGCAGCCAGCTGCGGCCCTGCCACAGGAACACGTTCTTGGCGACCTGCTGGCTGATCGTGCTCGCACCACGCACCCGCCCGCCGCGCGCATTGTGGTCGCGCGCCTTTTCGATGGCCTGCAGATCGAACCCATGATGCATCGGGAACTGCTGATCCTCTGCCGCCACCACCGAGATCGGCAGGCTGGCGGCGATCTTTTCGTAGTCGCGCCATTGCTGCTGCAGGGAAAACCCGACGTCGCCCTCGCCCCACGCTTCCAGATAGCGCCCCACCATCATGCTGCTGATCGGCGGATCGACCACCCGCAGCACCAGCACCTGCAACACGCTCGCGGCGGCAAACAGCAGCGGTGCGGCCAATAGCCAGCGCAGCCAGCGTCTGCGCCGCGGTGGCGTCCCCTGCTTGCCATCCAATGCATCCGTCCCCATTAGTTCGCTTCGACCTTCAATCCCGATGCCTGCCGCATTATCCGGCAACCGGCGTCCCTTACGTCCGGTGTCTCCATGACCGATCTCGATCAGCTTTCCCGTTTCCTGCTGCCTGCCGCCGGCGTGCGCGGAGTCCACGTGCGTCTGACCCAGGCCTGGCAGGACATTCAGGGCGCCGCCGAGTATCCGCCAGCCGCCCGCCAGCTGCTCGGCGAAGCTGCGGTGGCGGCCGCGCTGTTCACCGGCCACACCAAGGTGGACGGGCGCCTGTCCGTGCAGCTGCGCGGCAACGACACGCTGCGCACCCTGTTTGCCGAATGCACTGCCGCCGGCACCTTGCGCGGCATCGTGCAGCTGGCCGACGGCGCGGACGCGCCGACCGACCTGCGCGAGCTGGGCGAGGCCGCCCTGTTGGCGATCACCATCGAAAACCCCGGCCTGGACCCGCGCGAACCGCAGCGCTACCAGAGCCTGGTCGGCATGCAGTCCCCGGACCTGGCGGACGCCTTCGAGACCTATTTCCAGCAGTCCGAACAGCTGCCCACCCGCCTGTTGCTGGCGGCCGGCCCGGACCAGGCCGCCGGCCTGCTGCTGCAGAAGCTGCCCGGCGACGAAGGCGACAGCGACGGCTGGACCCGCATCGGCGCCCTGTTCGACACGCTCGGCGCGCCGGAGCTGCTGTCGGTCGCCAGCGCCGACCTGCTGCACCGCCTGTTCCACGAAGAAGATGCCCAGCTGATGGGCAGCAAGCCGCTGAGTTTTGGCTGCTCCTGCTCGCGCGAACGGGTCGCCTCGATGCTGCAGTCGCTGGGCGAAGAAGAGGCGCGCGCCGCCGCAGAAGAGACGGGCAGCGTGGAGGTGCGCTGCGAATTCTGCGGCCGTGAGTATCACTTTCCGTTGACCGATCTGGCCGTACTTTTCAGCGCAGCGCGGCCCTCCCAGCAGGCACCGGAACGGTTGCAATAGATAGCATTGCGGGGTGTTTCGGGGGCTGCGAGCACTTGTTAAATAATCATAAACCCCCTAGCATCCTCCAGTGCCCGCTTTCGGGAACTTAACAACTGCCCCTGGGTCTGACCTCCCGTATGCGACACCTCTTGCGCCTATCGTTCGCTTTGCTGGTTGCCCTTGCGGCATCCACGGGCGTGGATGCGCAGCAGGTCCGCGAAAGCACGATCCTGCCGGTGTGGAACAAGGGCAGCGGCAAGGTGGAAGCGTTCCTGTATCTGGAGCCCACCGGCGAGCAGAAGGCGGGGGCGCGCTGGCACTTCGGTCGCAACTCGCTGGATGCAGCGTTCGGCCTGACCTCGGGCGACTCGCTGGGCCTGCTATGCAACAGCAGCCGTGGCACCAACATCAGTGGACTGGCCAGCCATTGCCTGCTCGCCGGCATCGGCGATGAGGAAGAAGACAGCGCTGCGGCGTCGCGCCGAGTCACCGGCACGCTGGGCTTCAATCGTGGCAGCGGCCGTGTTGGAGTCACCGCCGGCAGCGGGCGCGACACCCTCCCCGCCTGGCTGAACGGCACCGGCAAGGCGCCGCTGACCCGCGTCGAACAGAACGACCTGACCGTCTTCGGCCAGAAGAACATCGGCCGCGAGGGCTTCGTCTCGATCGGCGGCACCTACGCCCGCGCAAGGCTGGTTCCGCTGGCGGACGTCTCCCCGGCAATCGCCGACCAGTGGGACAGCAAGACCTTGAGCGTCGGCGGCGGCTACGGCGCCTTCAGCGCCAATGTCATTGGCCGTGTCGTGGACGTCCCTGGCCAGCCCGAGAAATGGGAAGGCCTGGGCCTGGGCCTGACCTGGCGCACCCCCTGGAGCGGCCAACTCACCGTAGGTGCCGAGAACGTGATCTCGCGCGGCAAGAATCCCTTCGCGCCCAACAACGACAGCAATAGCGACGGTACAGTTCCTTACGTTCGGTACGAACAAGACCTGTAACCTCCCCACCGGTACTGTGAAGACAACGCCACCGCCGCCAGCGGTGGCGTTTTCATTTAGGAAATACCCCCGCTTAACGTCACTTTAATTCTTTCTCCGGGCCATATACCATCGGTTCACCCTGACGCCTTGGACCTGCACTTTCAGATCCGCCTGCCAGGCAAAACCCCCGTTCCGTTTTCGGAGAGAGAGCCCATGAAGTGCACGTCAAGCAAACTGCGTGATGCCGTTGTCCTTGCGCTTGTTGTTGGAGGAGCCTATTCGCCGGCAGCCTTCGCACAGGACGCATCGGCCAGCGCCACCACCAATCTGGACAAGATCGAAGTCACCGGTTCGCGCATCAAGCGCGCCGACCTGGAGACCGCCAGCCCGGTGTTCGTGATCGACCGCCAGACCATCCAGAGTTCCGGCGCCGCCACCGTTGGCGAATTCCTCCAGCGCACGCCCGCGATCGCCGGCGCCGCGACCAACCCCCAGGTGAACAATGGCGGCGGCGCCGGTGCGGCTACCGTGGATCTGCGCGGATTGGGCGTCAACCGGTCGCTGGTGCTGGTGGACGGGCGCCGCTGGATCGGCACGGTCAGCAATGCCAACGGCGCAGTGGACATCAACTCGATTCCGCTGGGCCTGATCGAACGCGTGGAAGTGCTCAAGGACGGTGCCTCGGCGATCTACGGATCCGACGCCATCGGCGGCGTGGTCAACTTCATCATCCGCAAGAACTTCGACGGCGTCGAAGCCAGCGCGTACTACGGTACTTCGTCGCGCGGCGACGCGGCGACCGAGCGCTACGATGCCGTCTTCGGCATGACCAATGACCGTGGCAGCCTGATCCTGGGCGCAAGCTACGACAAGGCCGACGAGGTGCGCGCCGCCGATCGTGCCTATTCCAGCCAGCCCTACCAGTTGTATGCGGGCCAAAAGGGCATCGGCGGTACCGCCCGGATTTTGACCGGCCGTTACGTGGTGCCGCGCGGCAACGCCACCGGCGTCAACCTGAGCGATCCCAACTGCGGCGGTGGCGCCAACGTCACCCTGACGCGCATCGACGGTCGTTCCGGCTCCACGCCGTCGGACTTCCGCTGCTTCAATCAGCAAACCGATGTCTACAACTTCCAGGCCGACGGCAACCTGACGCTGACCCCGCAAGAGCGCACCAGCATGTTCCTGAACGGGAACTACAAGCTCAGCGACAACGTCGAGGCCTTCGTGCTCGGCTCCTGGATGCGGACCGACTCCTCCTTCGCCCTGGCACCGCTGCCGTTCGACGGCAGGCCGCAGGTGGACAATGTCCCGATCAGCGCAGACAGCCTCTACAATCCGTTCGGGGTGACCATCACCGACGCACGCCTGCGTCTGCGTGATTTCATTCCCACGCGTACCACCCGCTTCATCACCGAGACCTACCAGATCACCGGCGGCCTGCGCGGCGCGTTCGGCGACAGCAGCTGGAGCTGGGATGCGTCTTACGGCTACGGGCGCTCGCCGCAGTCGTCTTCGGTGAAGGGCTACCTGTTCAGCCCGGGCCTGGCCGCCGCGCTTGGCCCGTCGATGATCGACCCCGCCACCGGCAACCCGATCTGCGTGCGTACACCAGGGAATCCGGCCACGGCGATCAATGGTTGCTTGCCAGTCAATTTCCTCGGCCCTGCCCCGAACCCGAATACTCCAGCCGGACAGGCGCAGTTGAACGCGCTCAGCCTGATCAATCCCACGATCACCAACACCAACGAAAACACGCTCAAGGTCTACAACGCCAATGCAACCGGCGACCTGTTCGATGTTCCGGCAGGAACGGTCTCGCTGGCAGTCGGCATCGAGCGCCGCGAAGAATCCGCCAGCTCCACCAGCGACTTCCTCACCATCATCCCGCCAGGCGAAACCGTCTGCCTGACCACGCAGGAAGCGTGTACGTTCGGCAATATCTCCGGCGAATTCAACGTCAACGAAGTGTACGCCGAAGCATTGGTGCCACTGTTGGCCGATGTGCCCTTCGCCGAAAAGCTGAATCTGACGCTGGGTACGCGCTACTCCGACTATTCGAACTTCGGCGGCACCACCAACTCCAAGATCGGCGTGGAATGGAAGCCGTTCTCGGATCTTCTGATCCGTGGCACCTATGCCGACGTGTTCCGCGCGCCCACGATCGGCAATCTCTTCTCGCCGACCGTGCCTAGCGCCAACAGCTACGTCGATCCTTGCAACGGCTACTCGGGCCAGGCAACCGCCGACCCGCGCGCCTGCGCCGGCGTTGCTCCTGACGGCTCGTTCCGCCAGAGCGGCAACCAGGTGACCTCGTTCCAGGTCGCCAATCCCAACCTTCAGCCAGAAGAAGGCGACGTCTTCACCTACGGCTTCGTCTACAGCCCGAGCTGGCTGGAAGGCTTCAGCGTGACCGCCGACTACTGGCGCGTGAGCCTGGATCAGTTCATCACCCGGCTGCCGGAAACGGTGATGTTGAATCAGTGCTTCCAGTTCGGGCGCTACTGCGACACCTTCATCCGCGACGAAGCAGGTGACGTGGCCCAGATGACCAATGCCATCGGCAACTTCGGCGAGCTGCGCACCAGCGGCGTGGACCTGGGTTTCCGCTACAACACGCAGGAAGCGGCCTGGGGCAAGCTGTCGTGGAACCTGGACACCACCTATATCCGCCAATATGACGTTCGCCTGCTGTCCGGCGATCCGAGCAGCGATGTTGGCGCGTTCCCGGGCATTCCGCAGAGCAAGGGCCTGGCAGGCACCTTCGTGGATTCCGCATCGTCGGGCTTTGGCAACATTGCGCGCTGGCGTGCGCTCAACGACCTGACCTGGACCTTCGGCAATCTCAACGCGAGCCTGACCACCCGCTACGTCCATCATGTCAATGAAGCACCGGACGTCGCCGAAGTGGGCACCGACGGCTACGTGGCCAAGCGCCAGGTTCCGTCCTACACCCAGACCGACTTCCAGCTGGGGTATCGCCTGGAGAGCTTGAACAACAGCACCATCCAGATCGGCGTTCGCAACCTGGCCGACCGGCAGCCGCCGCTGGTCTATTCCGGCTTCAATGCCTCCACCGACTTGCGGACCTACGATGCCATCGGCAGGTACTACTGGATGCGCTGGACTGCACGGTTCTGATCTGCAGCACCGGGAAGAGGGCGCCGCATTCGCGGCGCCCTCCTCTCAAGATCAGCTTCGGCACTTCATTCGAACCTACGACGACAGCTTGCCGCCGCACCTGTGCGCCAAGCTGATCGATTCCTTCCTGGCACTGGGCCAATTTCACCAACGCAATGGCCGTGGTGTGCGCCCCGGGCTGGACGACAGTGCCTGGACAGAGCTGGATATCTCCAAGCTGTCCGACGCGGCTTTCCTGGATTTTTTCCGTTCGCGGATCAGCCAGCAACTCGCACGCTACAACGCCGACATCGGCCTGGACATCGCGGTCCCCGATAGCCCGCTTCTCAGTCCGTTGATCCTCAAGCGTTACCGCGCCGAAGACAACGAGCGCTTCCAGACGCATTTCGACTCGATCAACAGCGTGTGCGACCGCTATCTGGTCTTCCTGTGGTATCTCAACGATGTCTCCCAAGGGGGAGAAACGTGGTTTCCCGGCCTGAACGTCGGTGTCGAACCGCGCGCGGGGCGGCTATTGATGTTTCCGCCATACTGGATGTACGCCCACCAGGGCAGGCCACCCCACAGCGGGGACAAATACATCCTTTCCACCTATCTGCGTTTTCCGCAACGCTGATCAGGCATAACCGTAACGACGACGCCACGGTGCAAGCAGTTCCAGCGTGCGCGGCGAAAAGTGCTGACGGTAGTTTTTCCACCGCCCTACCGCGCGGTCGTTGATCGGCTCGATCACCTGCGCATAACTGGGCGTATTGATGCGCACCGACCGTGATCGGGCAAGCATCTGGAAGTCGGCCATCGCATCGTCCCAGGCCGACTCCATGAAATGCAGCAGGGAAGCGACCTGCGCCGGCATGTCACGCACCAGATCCTCGTACCGCAGGACGTGAACCTGCGCATCCACCAGGGCTCTGTGCCGCTCCCAGTACGACATCACCTCAACGTAGGTCTCGGCGGAGGACTCCAGCGTTGCGAAGGAAAGCGCGCCCCCGCGCAGACCGAATGCCTGCATGTAGCAGCTCAGCACGCAGTCGCAGGGATCGCGTAGCAGCAGCACATACCTGGCGCGCGGGAACAGCCGGGCGATGTAGGGCACCCGCGTCAGATTGAGCGGGTACTTGTCGACGATGCCTTGCTGCACCGAGACATAGCGGGCGGCAACGTTGAAATAGACACCTCGCGCCGATGCGATCTGGTCGCTGGAAAGAGCTGCCAGCCGTTCGTCCAGCCCGACTTCCGGGACGGCGTCCCACGATGGCAGGGACGCAATCGCCTCTTCGAGCGCCGGCCGCTCATCCAGCACGTCCAGGGCCGGATGCGCATCCAGGATACGCTCCAGCAAGGTGGTCCCGGAGCGCGGAAATCCCACCAGGAACGTCGGATCATCCAGACCATCGTGCGTGGCCAGGGTCCGCCAGCCCTGCGGTGCCGGAGCAACCAGCGCGTCCCCCAGCCAAGCCAACGTGGCCTGGCGCGTTTGATCGGGAAAACGGCGCTGGTACGCCACAACGGCACGGGTGTGCGCCCGCTCCAGCGCAGCCATTGCAGCGTCGAATTGGTTGTCTGCATCGGCATTCTTGGCGCGCTCGAATTCCAGCAGCGCCCCGAGTGCCCCCTCCCCAACCACCGCAAGCCCGGCCTCCAGGCAGGCGTCCGCGGCTGCATGCTGCTTCTGCCGTCGTCGCATTCGCCCCATGGCAAGCGCCGTCATGGGCGTTGTGTCGCCCGCGGCAACCGCCCGATGCTGCAGATAGCCTGCGGCTTCATCCAGACGATTGAGCCGCTCCAGCAACAGCACCAGCTGCATCCGCAGCTCGAGGGTCGCGTCGGTCTCATCCAGCAGGTCCTGATACAGCGCGATGGCACGCGCCTCTTCGCCACAATGGGCCAGCAGCCAGGCAAAGGACTCGCGCTGAGCCCGCGACATGTCGCGCTCGGCGAGATACGCAAGGCATGCGCTGATCTCATCGAAGCGTTCAAGCTCCATCAGGCATTGGGAATACGCCAACGCAACATCGCAGGCATCCGGCTCCCGTCTCCAGGCCTCGCGCAAGCTCTTTTCGGCCTGTTGATACTGCTGCAGATACAGCAACGCCAACCCCCGCCCCAAGTGACAGGCGACCGCATCGCCGCCGCCACGTCGCATCGCCTCGTCAAAGGCAAACAGGGAATTCTGGAAGTCCTCCAACTCGAGCAACAGGTTGCCGGCGTTTATCGGATACGCCGGCTCGTCGGGTTGAAGCAAGGCCAGGTGCCAGTAGGCATGACAAGCATCGCGCAGCGCGTTACCTCCATGCAGTGTCTCCGCGAATCGGACCCACCCGAGGCTATCGGACGGATGCGGCGCGACGCCAGCACGGATCCATGCTTGAATTTTCGCTTGATGCTCGGACGGCGATGTGACCATCGACGGATGATCTCACACACACCGTGCCGCGATCCCAGCCGGCGCGATGTCCCGCCACTGCAACTGACGGTGCCTGTCAAGATTGCTGGTCACCACATCGCTTGTTTCGGTTAACAGCTCTCAATTGAGTGACACACTTCAACCCCCTTCACTTCAAATTGCAGTAGTAAACCCCCTTCACATCCGAAACCCATTCAATTCCGTAAATCCAATGGGATTTATAGGAATGCTCAAGCAAAAGCATCATTCTCCTTTTACAGAACCGATAGCTTAGTGAATAAGGTGATTTCGCAGGCGCAATTTCTACCCAGCCCGACTTCAATGCGACCCTTCTGAACTCAGCCAACGGAGGAAGCTTTCCAGCACTCAAGTAGATATTTTTTGAAAGGCCGCCAGCGATACTGAGCCGGTTGAAGAAATCTATGGGAGCCCCGCCAAAGTTCCGCACAAACGGCTCGATTTCAGACCTTAATTCATGCACTCCTGGCTTTCCATAGGGATCGTGGCTACCAGACCGTCCCTGAGAAAGGTGGACTCCATATAGGATGCAGAAAATTAAGATAAGAACAAATATCGATTTCTCGACGCTCACCATGCCCAGCCCCAGCCATCATTACTGATAACCTCCCCCATCTCACCTCCGCCTCCTGCCGTAGCAGCCCCCTTCGTTATCGAAACGCCCAACCCCGCACCAATTTCCGTAGTAGACCCCGCTCCAGGAGAATAGCCATATGCTCCACCAAATGGTCCATATGCCCCAAAGGTAGCTAACCCGGGACCGGTGAAAAGATTGTTCAACTTGGCGTCACCCGGACGTTCTCCACATTCATTAACCCAGCCCATGCTAGCTGAAACGCCCGCAGATATTGGATGTGGATATATTTTCGCCAATCCTTTACTCATATAGACCCGCCCATTCCGTCCTCGCGAAAAGGAAAGGGTACCAATACCGTAACTAAAAGAAACCTTTACAAAATCTGGCCCTCTGAGGTTAACGCCGTTCTCCCAAAATATCCTGTAACCTCCATTATTAAATGAGCCAATTGACTCAAGCCCCAGTAGATCAAACATTTCGTAAGGACTTGCAGAGACATACGAATAAGTACTCATATCAGACGCTATACCAGTTGGATCGCTCTGTCCATACCGACCAGTAGTCTGATCGTAATCCCGGAAGTGGTTCTGACTCAATCCACTCACCGCATCGTATCGCTGCCCTGGGAAGCGCATATCCAATACCAGCGCCGCACCATCGCCATCAGGATCCTGATTCGGCGCGGTATTGCCGAACGCCTCGCCCTTCAAGCTCCACGTCCACACCGCCACATCGCGGGTTGGGTCGATCACTACGCGCGGGCTACCCAAATGGTCAGGCTCGATATACATCAACTTGGCGCCTGCACTGGTAACACCTACCGGCATATTATCTAGCCATATCACTTGTTGCAGTGGCTTACCCGCATTGTCGTAGTCCCCCATCCAGCGGCCGAAATCGTCATAGAGCGTGTAGGTATTCGCATTACCGAGAAAGCGCCGAACCTGCTCGCCACGGCCGTTGTAACGGTACTCTAGAGCCACCACACCATTTCGCTTGACCTGACTCATCCGCCCAGTGACGTCGTAGACAAATTCGCGTTCAACTCCATTAATCGAGGTAGTATCGCCGACCGCGTTGTAGACACGCTGCACCGCGCCTACACTGGTCAGGCGGTGGCTGCCGGTCTCGTATGCATACGCAACTGTGCCGGCTGCTGACTTGCTGCTCTGTCGATTGCCCGTTTTGTCGTAGGTGTAGCCATCGAGTACAGTACCGGTCAAGCCATCCTTGAATTCGGTCAATCGGCCAAGCGAGTCATAGCCCAGCACGACATCCGTGACGGTGCCGCCTGCCGGGGTCAGCTTGGAAAGATTGCCCACCGGATCGAAGCCAAAGCCGACATCCAGCCCCCCGGCGCTCGTGTCTTGAACCGCCTTTGGACGGTAATCTTGATCGTAAGTACGCGTCAGTACACGCCCATTGCCATAATTCCAGCCAGAAACCGGACCCAACGGAAGATAGCTGGCGTTCTTCAAGAGGATCTGGCGTGCGCCCGTGATAGGGGTATAACCCACCTCGATGGCCTGGCCCAGCCCATTGCGAACGTAGTCCACCGTTGCTCCATCCGGGTAGATCACACTCGCCAGACGGCCGCCTATGGTGTAGCCATAGCGCAACGTGAAGACTTTTCCGTTGGTGGTTTGCTGCTTACGCACTACGTCGCCGAAACTGTTGTAGCAATACTCAGTCGTCCCGCTGCTGTCTTTGATGGATGCCAAACGGCCATTCGCAAACGTCTCCCCCGCTTGGCAGCTGACAGCCGCGGCGTCGTAGCTATAAAGAACATTGAAAGTGCTTGTGGGATAACTCAGCTTGGTCAACCGCCCCACCGCGTCATAACTCGAACTGATCTTGACTCCACGGGCAGTCGCTTCAAGTGTGCGGTTGCCTGCCGCATCGTAGCTATATGTGGTAACGCCTGTATCAGGGCTAGTCAACTTGCCGAGGTCGCCAAGGCTGTTGTAGTCGTAACGCGTGACCAGACTCTTAGGATCGATCACGGCGGTGACGCGATCCAGCGCATCCAGTTGCTGCGTTGTTTCCACAGCCAGGCCGCCGACGTCTTGAAGAGTCCGTACCACACGACGTAGTGGATCAGAATTCAATTGCGTCTTGCGGCCCAATGCATCAGCCACCAAGTTGAGATCACCGTTTAGGTCGTACGAAAAATCGGTTGGGTTGGCAGACGCATCTGCTTGGGTCTGCAATTGACCAAGCTTGTTGTAAACACGCGTTAGAGTTTTCTTGACAGTTCCAGATGGATCCTTGACATCTTCCTTCAACCGATTCCCAGCCACATCAAGGACATAATGGACGTTATTGCCTGCACCGTCAGTGATATCTGTCAAACGGTGTGCCGAATCATATCCATACGTCACCGTGAGGCCATCAGGCTCTATCACCTGCTTTACGTTTCCGGTCTCATCATAATTGATGGTCGTTGCGCGATCCTGGGCAGACGCAGCGCCGTTTGCAGCGAACCTGGTAATTTTCGAAGTCAGCCATCCGCGCGGCGCGTAGCTGAAGTCAGTCGCGACCCCATTCGAATCAACGACTCGTGCAGGCCTGCCATTGACGTCGTAGGAGGCATATGTAGTGACTTGCCCTACCGCACCTGTGGTCTGGAAAATATCGCCAGCGCGATGACATTGCCCCCCTGCCGTACCACACCCGGATTCGTCGCTGGAGGTGAAATAACGGTAGGACCTAACATCGCTAACGTCTGTCCGGGGGCCATCTACCGAGACAATCAAGCCAACCTGTGGACAATTGACTGCGTCGACTTTTTCGCAATAACTTATGCGCCACTGGCGGACGCCTTCCGGCGCATCTGTGGAACTTCCGCATGCATACGCATCAGCCGCCGCCACGGCAGTATTAATCTCGCATCTAGCTATCTGCAGTCCACTACTATTGTAAGCCCATTTCGATTTCGCCTTGGCAACATTATTTGCATCGAGAACGGTTCGTTCAATAGGCTGGCGGATAGCAGTATTCCAGACAGTATTGGTAGTTCTCTGCTGTGTAGAGCCTACTGCATCGACCTGTTGTTGAAGCAAGCCGTTGACATCGAAGCTGGTCTGCGTCTTGTTGCCCAGGAAGTCAGTCATGGATGCGACGTAACCGTTTGCATCGTATGTGATAGCCCTGTAAGGCTGGTTGCACTGTGTGCCGCAAGGCAAACCAGAGCTTGCAAAGCGGATAGCACCGGTCGCAGCATCCACAAAACTGAAATAACTGCGTACCCCTAACGGGCCAGCCACGGACGCATTCACTATTCCATTAGTGGAATACGCGTCGTAATCGATCCTTGTTGTGTCAACTCCCCCTGCAAAGGATGCAGACGTCGCTCTCCGCCCCCCAGACTGATATGTGATCGTCTCATAACGCCCCCCTTTTTCATCAATCACCCCAGTCATCACACCAGGAAGGTTATTACCCCAAGTAAAATCACTCTCATTATAGAGATAGCCAATGGAGTTTCCATCGGGATATTTTACCGATGCCAGGTAGCCATTCGTGCCGTATGAATAGACAACCCTCCCCTTATCAGGGAGTGTCACTCCAACCAACCTTGATGCACCATCGTAATCAAAGTCGATTTTCCGGCCATTTCTATCGGCAGCGCTCAAGAGGAGTCCCCCTCCCACACCTGCGGCATCGGGAACGCTATAGGTCAGCAGATAGATTCTCTGGCCCGATCTATCGTAGACCTCCTGCAAAACACCCTTTGCATTATAAATTTCTGTCTGCTGAGTTGCTGAGATCGCGAGTGCGAAGCCCGCCCCGTCCGGACGCTCGACAAGCGTCTCTGCGTAATCAGAGCTAGCTTTCCATACACTATTAGTCAGCAGGAACGTCACCGAACTTCCATCTGGACGGTACGCGTTGATCGCTTGGGTGTCAGTCATCGCACTTGTAGAGCGTTGAATTTCCAGACTTCGATCAAAAAAATGGCGCCATTGCTTACCCATTGAGGTGGAAGTCACCGACGACGCGCTATTGTAAAATCGCCGAAACACAAGACCAGCAGAATTATCGTAGTCCGTATCTTGACGATAAAAGTTTCCTGTCGCTACATTGATGGGATCACCCTCAAACACCGAGCCGGATTTATTCGCTGCAGCCGCACTATCTCGGCTGCCACGGGGACCGGTGCCATCCTTGCTGCCGCCAATACCGCCACTACAAGACATACTGCAGCCGCCAAGATTCTTCCTTGGCGAGCCTACCGTGTATTTTGTTGCCTCGACAAAGTAACCCAATCCAGTTGGGTCATTCGGCCACATGACAAATGCGCCAGTCGTTGCGGAATTATATTTAACGACTGGCCAAGACGAACAGCCCTGCGGCTTTGATATGCAGCCCTTGGTCATCTGACCAATAATCCAATCTACACCAGCGCCTGCGGATTCGAAGGTGGGATTTCCGTAAATGGTATTAAGAGTGTACGGAGGCCCGTAATAAGATGCCGCATTAGCCTCCAATGCCGCCATGAACAGCAAGCCGACTGACGCGCAAAGAGTAAAGTAACGAGCTAATGTGCGAGATACAGCATCCATATCACCATCCCTATGATATAAAAAGTCAAAATTTTGAAACCACTTAAATCACTGCAGATAAAGATCAAGATTCCGATACTGCTGCGGATTTAAGCTTGGCAACTCCTTTGGCGCCAACCAAGATTACTTGGCTGCTCGCCATATAGAGAACCCCTTTTAACCCACAAATGTTGCTGATTTTTGTCATGCCATGTCACGGTGGATTTGCGCCTGGCTGACCCGTCCGCGATTGACCGTTGGGGCCCTGCTCTATCGGCATCGCAGGGCCTGTCGATGCCGTACACCCGGGGGACGGCGCGCGGGGCTCGCGGCATTACCCACCGCACAAACAACTACGCCCCCATGCGGGGGCGTAGCTGCACTCAAACGCTAAACTGCGCGCTATCAGAAACGCTGGGTGTAGCGCATGTACAGGAAACGACCAATGTCGAACCCACCGAAGTAGGAGACGTTGGCGCTCGGCTGGCTGTACAGGGTCGGACCGACGCGGTCGAACACGTTGTTGGCACCAGCGGCGATGGTCGCATTCCACGGCGCATTCCAACGCACCTGGACGTCGTTGAAGATGGTCGCGCCACGCTCGTTGGTCGGGTTGCCGACCGAAACGCCCTGGTTGTTCGGGGCGCGGTAGTTCGGATCGCTGCACTCGTCCGGGAACAGCGACGCGCTGAGGCAGCTTTCCTTCAGACCGGAGAAATAACGCACCGTCCAGCTGGCACCGAAATCGCCCTTATCCCAATTCAAGGCAACATTGGAACGAATGCGGAAGTGCGTACCGGTGGTGGTCCCTGCCCAGCCCACGCCTGTGAACGGGTTCGGGTCGGTGACGCGGTTGCGAGTGGTCACCAACTCGTCGCGGCTGGTGTAGGTGGTGGTCCACTTGACGCCGAAGGTGCCGATCGTGTCGGTCGCCAAGCGGTAGCCCAGGTCCAGATCGTAGCCCTCCACCTCACGATAACCGGCGTTGATCGAGGTCCGGTTCAAGGTATTGACGATGCCGCTGACGGGGTCACGCGTGAACGCATTGCAGCGCTCGGCGATGCCGTTGAGGTAGCAGTCGTTGAGGATCAGGTTCGCAGTGTCGCCGATGATGGTGTTTTCGACGCGGATCTGCCACCAGTCGAGCGAGACGTTCAGACCGCTCACGAAGCCCGGGCTCCACACGAAGCCCAAGGTCTTGGAGGTGGAGGTTTCCGGAACCAGCTGGGAGTTGGAGCCCGACACGAACGGCACCGGCGTCTGCGACGAGGCGGCCGTGGTCGGCACGAAGCCCTGCGCCTGCTGCCGGAACGTGGCCGCGCTGACCGGCAGTGCGGCCGCGCAACGCGCGCGAACTGCCGCGCTGGTACGAGAAGCACCGAACTGGACGTCGCAGGGATCGGTGTACGAATCGAACGTCTGCGAACCACCGCTGAAGAGATCGGAGATGGTCGGTGCGCGGAAGCCCTCGGCCCAGGTACCACGGACCAGCAGCGAATCGATCGGCTTCCACTTGAAGCCGAATTTGCTGTTCACAGTGTCGCCGAAGGTGTTGTAGTCGGAGTAGCGCGACGCCAGGCTCAGGCTCAATTCGCGAGCGAACGGCAGGTCGGCCAGCAGCGGTACGTTGAACTCGGCATAGACTTCTTCCACCTTGTAGCTGCCGCCGGTGGGGAAGTTGGCCAGGCCAGAGGTATTGCCCGACTGTGCCAGCGCATCGGGGCTGAATTCGCCCTCTTCCTTACGCTGCTCGGCACCCACGGCGAATCCGAGATCGCCGGCAGGCAGGGAGAACAGGCTGCCCGCCAGGTTGGCGGTGACCACCTTGGTCTTGGTGTTGGCGGTTGCGTGCGTGGTCGGGATCAGGAAATCCTGCAGCGCCTGGTTGCCGGTGAAGGCGCCCGGACCGGTGAGACCAGCGGCGATGAACGGGTTGAATGGCACGCACTGCGCCAGCGGCACCGGGGCGGCGGCGGAACCACACTGGGCAACGCCCGATCCGTTGATGAACGACGGACCCACGGCTGCACGCAAGGAGGTGAGGTTGAGATCGCCGTAGCCGCTCTGCACCAGCTTGTTGTTGTTGTAGAGATAGCCCACATCCCAGTCGAAGATACGCTCGCCAACGTTGAACGAACCGTCGAAGGTACCCGAGAAGCGATAGGTGGTCAGGTCCGCACGCGTGGTGCGCGGCACTTCGGTCGTGCGACGCCACCAGTTGGGGATTTCACGTTCGAGCGGGTTGAACGCGCTATCGACCGAAATCGGCGAACCAAACGCCAGCGCCTGGTACGGATAACCTGCGATCTGGCGTTCCGAATCGCGGTTGCTGTACAGCACGTTGGTGCGGAAACGCACGTTTTCGGTCACATCGTACGAGCCATCCACGAACAGCGAGCGACGCTCCTGCGGCGTACGCAGGTCGGTCCAGCGGTTGGTGTTGGTCTTGTCCTGGGTAACGGTCTGGTCGGTGTTCTGGGCGCGGTAGTCGGCCGGGTTGTTCGGGTTTCCACCATCGCGCACCAGCACGCGGACTTCACGATTCGGATTGGTTGCCGAGGCGGCCGGGTAACGCACATTGGGAAGCGCGTCGCCCGGGCGGCTCACGAATCCACCGAACTCACCCACGGCGGTCCAGGCGAAATCCGGGTGATTGGCCGAACGCGGGAATTCCGAATACGGACGATCCGATGCCGCAACCTTGTTTTCCTTGGCGTACTCGACGCCAACAGTCAGCGTTCCACGCTCACCGGTCACACCCATCACGAAGTCGGCGTTGGTGGTCTCGCCGTCGCCCTGCGAGTACTGACCGTAATACACATTGCCGGTCGCGCCGTCGAAGTTGGTACGGGTGATGATGTTGATGACGCCGGCGATCGCGTCGGAACCGTAGATCGAGGAAGCACCGTCCTTCAGCACTTCGATACGATCGATCGACGACACCGGGACGGTGGAGATGTCCTGCAGGCCATCGGTGGTGATGCCCAGGCGCTTGCCGTTAACCAGGACCAGGGTACGCGCGGCCCCAAGGTCACGCAGGCTGATATAGGTCCCGCCAACCGCTTCGCCGGAGGACAGCGGCGAGGCGCGGCTGATCGGCGGCGTGCCGACGGCGCTGATGTTCTGCAGGATGTCGGCGACCGACGAGAAACCCTGCTTCTCGATGTCGGCGCGGCTGACCGTCAGGATCGGCTGGGCCGTTTCGGTGTCCACCTGGCGGATGCGCGAACCGGTGACTTCGATGCGATCGAGGTTGGTCGCGCCCGCGTCCTGGGCAACCGCCGTCGAAGGCAGTGCCGAGGCGGCGGCGCCGACCGCGATGGCGAACGAAATCGCGTCGCGCAGCTTGCTGGTTTTGTACATCATTGAGCTCTCTCTCCAAGATCTTGGTAATGGCGTGAAGAACAACCGTTCGCGGGATCGAAGGGCGAGCCCAATACGAAGGTTCAGCCGATAGTAGCCATCATGATGGAGAAATTAAAGATGCGTTAACAAAAAATTGTTATCTCGTGAATTTCAGCCGGGATTCAGCATCGACCTTCGTTTTTCGGTCACTAAAGTCGCGGCACTGTTGGCCGTTAATGCTGTGTTGGTCTGCCCGACAAGCGCCGGCACTCCTTCCTCAGGAGGCGGGGCCTGATATCGCCCGTCAGGCCGGCAACAGTGGCCGATGGCGATCTGCGCACATCGCCCGGCGGCCTGGATCACGCTGGAATCAGCGTCTGGATCACGTGTTCCACGTAGGCCTCAAACTCCTCGCGCGCCTGCCGGGGTTGCTGCAGTTGCAGCGATAGCTGCAGGAAACCGACATAGGCCGCATACGCTAGACGCGCGCGGTGCTGGGCGTCGGTGCGCGACAAGCCGGCCTGTCGAAACGAGGCGATCAGATAGTCCAGACGACGCTGCGAAACACGGTCGATGACCGGGCGCACGGCCGGGTGGTCGAGCGCCTTGAGCAGTTCGCTGTAGATGACGTGCGGGGTCACCTCGTGCGCCACCAGCTGGAACAGCGCGCGCAGGCGGGCACTGGGATCGGGCACGTCTTCCAGGCTGCCGAACACTTCTTTCTGCTCGAAGATTTCCCAGCGCTCTAGCGCCGCCTGCAGCAACGCGTCGCGCGAGGGGAAGTGCCAATAGAAGCTGCCCTTGGTGACTCCCAGGCGACGCGCAAGTGGCTCCACGGCCACCGCACCCACGCCCTGCTCTGCGATCAGATCCAGGGCCGCCTGTGCCCAATCGTCAGCACTGAGGCGATTGCCGCGGCCGGAACTGCGGGGCGTGGTGGAGCTGGAGTCGATGGTGTCGTTCATCCGACGATTTAACCATACGCTTGAGTCAGTTGCAGTATGCGTCACATATCTGGCACCCACCCGACACCATTCAACGGTTTAACCATCCATACCAGGCAGTATTGACAGCCACCAAGCCGCGTCCATACCATTAAGTATGGTTAGCTCATTTCATGCTCAAGCCGCAGCCGTCTCCAGCGTCCCCGCTGGCGATGCGCTGCTTGCGGTATCGGTGCGCGGTGCGGCGCAGGCGCCGACGGTGGTGCTCGCGCATGGCTTCGGACAGACGCGACATGCCTGGGAAGCGACGGCCACCGCCCTGGCGGCGGCCGGTTACCGGGCGCTTTGCTACGACGCACGCGGGCATGGTGAGTCGAGCGCCAATCCGGCAGACACGCCTTATTCCCGCACCCAGTTCACCGACGACCTGATCGTGCTGGCCGGCAACCAGGCCGAGCCACCGGTGCTGGTGGCCGCATCGATGGGCGGATTGTTCGGGCTGATGGCCGAAGCGCGTTGGCCGGGACTGTTCCGCGCCATCGTGCTGGTCGACATCACGCCGCGTTGGGACAGCACCGGGGCCGAGCGCATCCTGCGTTTCATGACCGCCCATCCCGATGGCTTCGCTTCACTGGATGCCGCCGCCGATGCAATCGCGCTCTACCTGCCGCAGCGTCCGCGCAAGACCGAAGATCAATTGCAGGCGCTGCTGCGGCAACGCGCAGATGGCCGCTGGCGTTGGCATTGGGATGCACGCTTGATAGGTGAGCTGGCCGGCACGCAGTCGCAGCAGCAGGACACTGTGCTGGACGCCGCCGCGCAGGTGCGTTGCCCGATGCTGTTGATCAGTGGCGGCCGCAGCGATCTGGTCACGCCGGCCACGATCAGCGAGTTCCTGTCGATCGCCCCGCACGCTCAGCATGTGCAGCTTCCCGAGGCCACGCACATGCTGGCCGGCGACGACAACACCACGTTTACCGCCACCGTGTTGCATTATCTGGACGCACTGCCCCCGGTTGGCACCATCGCAGCGTCCAACATCACCGAGCATGTCACTGGAGCAAGACCATGAGCATCGTTGCACCATTCCTCCTCGTCATCCTGGCGGCGGGCATCGCGGCCTATCACCGCATGCGCCTGGCCACCTGGGTTGCGATCAGCGCCTGCGTGCTGGTGGCGTGCTGGCTGCTGGAAGCCAACCTGACCGCCACCATCATCGCTGCGGTCCTGGTCGTGCTGGTGGCTGCGCCGGTGCTGTTGCCGTTCCTGCGCAAGCCGTTGTTGACCACACCGCTAATGGCGTTCTTCCGCAAGGTGCTGCCGCCGCTGTCGCAGACCGAGCGCATTGCGCTGGAAACCGGTTCGGTGGGATTCGAAGGCGAGCTGTTCACCGGTGACCCGGATTGGCAGAAGCTGCTCAACTATCCCAAGCCGCAGTTGACCGCCGAAGAGCAGGCCTTCCTGGACGGTCCGGTGGAAGAGCTGTGCAAGATGGTCAACGACTGGGAAATCACCCACGTCTACGCCGACCTGCCGCCGGAGCTGTGGGACTTCATCAAGAAGAACAAGTTCTTCGGCATGATTATTCCCAAGCAGTATGGCGGCCTGGGCTTCAGCGCGCTGGCGCACCACAAGGTGATCCAGAAGCTGTCTTCGATCTCCAGCGTGGTCAGCTCCACCGTAGGCGTACCGAACTCGCTTGGCCCAGGTGAGCTGCTGCTGCACTACGGCACTCCCGAGCAGAAGGACTATTACCTGCCGCGTCTGGCCGTGGGTGCGGAAGTACCGTGCTTTGGCCTGACCGGCCCGTTTGCCGGTTCCGATGCCACCTCGATCCCGGACTACGGCATCGTCTGCAAGGGCGAGTGGAACGGCGCCAACGTGCTCGGCGTCAAGCTCACCTTCGACAAGCGCTACATCACCCTGGCCCCGGTGGCCTCGCTGATCGGTCTGGCGTTCCGCGCCTACGATCCGGAAGGCCTGATCGGCGACAAGAAGGACATCGGCATTACCCTGGCCCTGCTGCCGCGCGAAACGCCCGGCGTGGAAATCGGTCGTCGCCACTTCCCGTTGAACTCGCCGTTCCAGAACGGCCCGATCCATGGCGAAGAAGTGTTCATCCCGCTCAGCCAGTTGATCGGCGGCGTGGAGATGGTGGGCAAGGGCTGGAACATGCTCAACGAGTGCCTGGCCGTGGGCCGTTCGATCACCCTGCCCTCCACTGCCAGTGGCGGTGGCAAGGCGGCGGCCGTGGTCACCGGCGCATATGCACGCATCCGCAAGCAGTTCGGCCTGTCGATCGGCCGTTTCGAGGGCGTGGAAGAAGCGCTGGCGCGCATCGGTGGCAAGGCGTACGCGATCAGCGCGCTGGCGCAGGCCACGGCGGCGGCGGTGGACCGCGGCGACGTGCCGTCGGTGCCGTCGGCGATCGCCAAGTACCACTGCACCACCATGGGCCGCGAAGTGGTCAGCGACATGATGGATGTGATCGGCGGCAAGGGCATCATCCTGGGGCCGCGCAACTTCGCCGGCCGCGCCTGGCAGGCCGCGCCGATCGGCGTGACCGTGGAAGGCGCCAACATCATGACCCGCAGCCTGCTGATCTTCGGCCAGGGCGCCATCCTGTGCCATCCGTGGGTGATGAAGGAAATGCAGGCGGCGCAGGATCCGGACACGCGTCGCGGCCTGGAAGCGTTCGACCAGAGCCTGTTCGGGCACATCCGTTTCGGTATCTCCAATGCCGTGCGTTCGTTCTGGTTCGGCTTGACCGGTGCACGCATTGGCGCAGCGCCGGGCGATGCCTACACCCGCCGCTTCTTCCGCAAGCTGGACCGTTACTCGGCCAACCTGGCGTTGATGGCCGACGTGTCGATGCTGATGCTGGGCGGCAAGTTGAAGTTCAAGGAGTCGTTGTCGGGGCGTCTGGGCGATGTACTGAGCCACATCTACATGACCAGCGCGATGCTCAAGCGCTACCACGACGACGGCGCACCGGCCACCGACCAGCCCCTGCTGGCCTGGGCCTTCCACGACAGCGTGCACAAGATCGAAACCGCGTTATCGGCCGCGCTACGCAACTTCCCGATCCGCCCGGTGGGCTGGCTGATGTGGGTGCTGATCTTCCCGTTGGGCCGCCGTGCCGAAGCGCCGGGCGATCGTCTGGGCCACCGCGTGGCATCGTTGCTGATGACCCCGAACGAGGCACGCGACCGCCTGGCACAAGGCGTGTTCCTGACGCCCTGCGCCAACAACCCGGGCGGCCGCATCGCCAGCTACCTGACCAAGGCCGTGATGGCCGAGCCGGTGGAGCGCAAGTTCCTCAAGGCGCTCAAGACCAAGGGCATCGAGGCACTGGACTTCGCTGCGCAGTTGGACGAAGCGGTCGCCGAAGGCGTGCTGACCCTGGAAGAGCGCAAGCTGCTGGAAGAGCTGCGCGCGATCATGATGGACACCATTACCGTGGACGACTTCGATCCGCATGAGTTGCGTGCGGCCAGCTTCTACGACAAGCCGCAGGCACGGCAGCCGCGCGAAGCGGCGTAAGACGCAGGTCGATCTGGTGAGCGATGACGGCGGGCTTCTAGCCCGCCGTTTTCTTTGCGGGCAAGCGCGCGCCTACAAGAAGCCACCCGCTACCGCCAGACGTCTCAGCGCGACAGCCACACCAGTGCCAGTGCGATCAATGCAGGCAGGGCCTGTACGAAGAAGATGCGGCGGTTGACGCTATAGGCGCCATAGGCGCCGGCAACCACCACGCAGCCCAGGAAGAAGCTCAGCACGTCCGCACGGTCGGCCAGTGCACCCCAGAACAGACCAGCGGCCAGAAAGCCGTTGTAGAGGCCCTGGTTGGCTGCCAGCACGCGCGTGGCCTGCGCCTTCTCCGGCGTGTTGCGGAAGGTCTTCAAGCCCAATGGATGCGTCCACAGCACCATCTCCAGCGCCAGGATGGCCACATGCAACAGGGCAACCAGCACGCCAGCGATGATCGCAAACAGGGACATGGCGAAAATCTGCAAGGGAGGTGACAGGCAGCATACCCGCAACCGCGCAAGCGATCAGCCCTGCGGCCTGGACGCCTGCCGGTTCTGGTCGGTCGCGCGTTCGGCAGGCAGCTTGCGCGCCTCACGCAACAGGCCGAACGCACCGACGGTCATCCCCGCAGCCGCCAGCAACCCGACGCCGAACACCGCGCTGGACCCCAGGGCCGACACCAGCTTGTGGATCCACACAAAGCTCAGGTCACCGCCGCGGTAGACCACCGTATCGATCGCCGCGCCGGCCTTGTAGCGCCACTGCCGATTGACTCGCGTGTACAGCGTCTCGCGTGCCGGCTTGGCCAGTGCGAACTCGCTGGAGCGCGTCATCACCTGCACGATCGCGAGCATCATCGGCAGCGGTGAGGCCGTCAGCACGGCGTAGCCCAGGGTGATGGCCACACCCGGAATCAGCAACGCCGGCGCGATGCCGAAGCGCGACAGCAGCGCGCGTGTCACCAGCAACTGCAGCACCAGCGTCAGTGCGTTGACCGCCAGATCGATGCTGGCGTAATACGCCGTGCTGGCCGCCGCATCCGTATACAGCCGCCGGACCAACGCAGCCTGCTCGTTATAGAGCAAGGTGCCGACGCCCACGCCGAACAGGGTCATCAGCGCCAGCCAGCGCAGCAGTGGTTCGCGCACGATCAGCTTGAGCCCGCCAAAGACATCGCCGCCCATCGACACTTCGCCGGAATCCAACCCGAACTGCTGCTCGCGCGCCACCGCCCACAGCCGCAACCGCAACACGCACACCACGCACACCGTCAGGAACCCGGCGGACACCAGCATCAGGTGGGCGATGCCGATCCGCTCCACCAGCGTGCGGGTGAGGATCGGCCCGAGAAACGCGCCCAGCGTGCCGGCCGCACCGATGTAGCCGTAGTAGTTGCGCGCCTCGGCATTGCTGAAGACATCGGCCATGAAGCTCCAGAACACCGCCACCGCGAACAGGTTGAACACCGTCACCCACAGAAAGAACGCCATGCCGCGCCCAGGCATGCCGCTGTCGAACAGCACATAGAACAACAGCAGGGTCGCGATGAAGCAGCCATACACCGTCGGCAGGAAGACACGCCGTGGGTAGCGACTGACCAGCGCACCGTATAGCGGTTGCGTCACCACCATGATGAGGAAGGCGCAGGTAAACAGCACCTGCAAGGTGAAGTCCTTGAGCGGCAGGCCGTGTGTGGCGAAGAAGGCGATCATGCCGGCCGGAAACAGCGCTTCCACATCGGCCGACGCGCCCATCGCCTCGCGCACCGGGCGCAGCACGTAGTACCCGCTGAGCAGGCAGAAGAAGTACAGGAACGACCATGCCAGCGGCGGCGAACCGCGCAACGCGCGCGCCAACCGGCCGAGCGCCGAACGCGGTGCGGGCAAACCGCTCATGGCGTCAATGATGTCCGCACGGACGAGCCCGACAGCAGGAGCATGGCAACGGCGACATCTGACCAGGGAGCGCGCACGTTAGCCGATGCAGGAAGCGCCAACAACACGCCGGAGTCCGCGCGGCAGCCTTGCCGGGCCGGCTCCCGGCACACGGCTTGCTACAACCGGCGCAGTGGTTCGCAGCTCCCGTCCCAGGGCGCGAATTGGCCGCTCTGCGGGATACAAATCGTCAATCGGATCAATACGATGCCCATTCATCTTCCGGCAGTTTGTGCTATTGCGAAGTGCGGCGCTAGAATCGCCCAAGGCAGTGGAACAGGCGGCACAACCATGACAGAAATGCGCAGGCGCCGACGGTTCCGTCCGTTGGCCATCGGGCTGTTCGGGGCATTGCTGCCTCTGGCCCTCTCTTCCACGGCACAGACGCCTGCGCCCACTGCCTCCGCGCTGCACATGCAGTCGCCCACCGCTCCGCTTGCGTATCGCGCTTCGTTGCCCGCCGCCAGCGTGCTGGCGCCGGCCGCCGGCTTCGACGTGGCGGCATTCGAATCGATGGCCGACCAGCTGACCTACGGCAATCGTGTCCCCGGCATGGCGATGGCCATTGTCCAGGGCGGCAAGGTGCTCAGCGCGCGCGGCTACGGCGTCACCGACGTCAACCATCCACAGCCGGTGGATGGCCACACCGTGTTTCGCCTGGCGTCCCTGTCCAAGGCCTTCGCCGGCACCATGGCCGGCCTGCTGGTCAACGATGGTGTGCTGCGCTGGGACAGCAAGGTGGTCGATTACGTGCCCGGCTTCCGGCTCAGCGACGACACCGCCACCCGTGGGCTCACCGTGGCCGAGGTGCTCAGCCATCGCGTCGGGCTGACCCGCAACGCCTACGACCGCGACATCGAGTCCAATGCCGACTATTACTCCTTGAGCCACAAGCTGGCTGCCGCGCCGCTGCGCTGCGCACCGGGTGATTGCTACGCCTACCAGAATGTGGCCTTCAGCCTGGTCGGCGATGTGGTGTTTGCCGCCTCCGGCAGCTTCTACGAACAGTCGGTGGAACGCCGCATCTTCAAGCCGTTGGGCATGAACGATGCGAGCATGGGGCTGGCCGGCATCCAGGCCAGCCCGCACTGGGCACGCCCGCATGTGCGCAGCCGCAACGGCTGGGTGTCGCTGACGCCCAAGCCCACCTACTACCGTCTTGCTCCAGCCGCTGGTGTCAACGCAAGCGCCAGCGACATGGCACAGTGGCTGCTCGCGCATACCGGCCATCGCACCGACGTACTGCCGGCCCCGCTGTTGGCCACCTTGCACGCACCGTTGATCTCCACCCCGGGCGAAATGCGCTCCGGCTGGCGCCACGAGCGCGTGGACGCGGCCAGCTATGCGCTGGGCTGGCGGGTGTTCGACTACGCCGGCCATCAGGTGATCTTCCACGCCGGTGCAGTGCAGGGTTACCGCGGCCTGGTCGCGCTGCTGCCCGAGCGCGACCTGGGCATTGCCATCATGTGGAACGGCGAAAGCGGCCTGCCGTCGGGCATGATGCCGACCATCCTGGACCGCGCGCTCGGCCTGCCGGCAAAACGCTGGCTGGACATCGACGTGGATGGCGATTTCGGCAGCGAGAACATGCTGGCCGACAAACCCGATCCGGCCGGCAAGGGTGTTTCGTCCGGCAAGTCGGTGGCCTCGCCACGCTGAGCCGACCATTGCACCGGCACTGACTCACACACAGGCGGCTTCGGCCGCCTGTGTCATTTCTGGCCGGCACACCGCCCGCGTACCAGCCGCGGGCCGTCCACCACGTTGCAGCACAGGACGATGCGAGAAACGCACGCTCGCGGCATCGCACAGTACAGCCGCGCAGCCGTTGCAGCGGCTTGGCTGAGCGCGGTCACCACGCCCCCATCCGCCCTTCGGGCACCTTCCCCCGCAGGCGGGTGAAGGAAGACGACACGCTTGGACCTCCGCCGCGCGCTGTGAACGATACGCTGGAAATCGACCAGGGACGCGCAATAAAAAAGCTCCCTCCCCGCTGGGCGTCGGGGAGAGAGCTCGATGGTTACGGCGATCGGGTAGTGCAGATCAGATCAGCGGCGCCGGGGTTGCGGGCAGCGCGACCGGAGCGGCCTTCTTCTTGCGAGCGGCCGGCTTCTTCTTGGCGACCTTCTTCGCAGCAGGCTTCTTGGCAGCGGACTTCTTGGTCGCCTTCTTCGCTACGGTCTTCTTGACGGCCTTCTTGACGGCCTTCTTGACGGCCTTCTTGGCGGCTGTCTTCTTGGTCGCCTTCTTGGCGGTCTTCTTCACTGCCTTCTTGGCGGCCGTCTTCTTGGTCGCTTTCTTGGCAGTCTTCTTCACTGCCTTCTTGGCGGTTGCCTTCTTTGCAGTCTTCTTGACGGCCTTCTTGGCAGCGGTCTTCTTCACTACCTTCTTGGCGGTTGCCTTCTTGGCGACCTTCTTGGTCGCCTTCTTGGCGGCAGTCTTCTTCACTGCCTTCTTGGCGGTGGGTTTCTTCTTCGCAGCTTTTTTAATGGCCATGTAATTGGCTCCTCGTCAGTGAACTATGGAGGTGAAACGCCCAGTTGAACCAAACCCCGCGCCGGCATGCCGTCGTCGGGAACCGTCCGCAGGTGATGCACGACGGGACGGATACAGAAACACCCGCATCGAACGGCGACACGGGTGCGTGATCGGGACGACTGCTGTTTTCCTGGAGGGAAGCGGACCCGACTCCACCATCGATCGTGCTTGGGTGGACGTCTTGAACAAGCTGGTCGGCTTGATGTCGATTCTGCTCACTCTCTTTCGCAGCAATGTCTGCTGGGCGAAACCTAATCACGCTTTTTTTTACTGTCAACACTCTTTTGCATTTTTTTTTCGAACCGCCATCGCGATGCCATGCAGCGAAGGGTGATCGGCGCCGCGCGCGCCACCCGGCAGCGTCACCCCACCGGCGTGCGCACGCAATCGCACTGAAAAAAAACCACTTCTTTTCCGCTGTTTTTTTTGTACACCGTCAATTCGAACACCCACCACAGACATCCGGCCCGCCGCGCACGCCGAACGCATCGGCATCGCCCGCCGCCTGTCCGCCAGCTGAAAATTTTTTTGGCAGCGACTGCACTTCCGGCGTCGCACCAGTGGAAATGCGCAAACTTATCGCGCGCTTTGATCGCCATGCATGCGTCGATGCGCGTGCGCGACAAGGTAAGCGGCGCGATCGACTGCAACGTCGAAGCCTGCCGATCAGGCGCTCGCAGTGCGCGCACTGCATCCTCACAAACGACTCACCCGGCAATCGCGCTGCAGGCGCGGATCGGGAACGCTACCGGCACGCGCCGCAATGCATGACGCCCGGCACACCACTCGGCGTTACGCCAGCGGCGGTCGAAAGATGCTGCGCCGACCATCGACCAACCCTGTCGCTCGACACGCGCAGCGGCGTCCACGCGCGCCGGAACCCGCCGCCCTTCCGCCAAAAAAATGGCCGCTCACTGAGCGGCCATGGCGTTGCGACAGACCAAAACCGGATCAGTGGTCGTCGTCTTCAAGCAGCTCGGCATAGTCGTCCGGCGCCAGCAGGTCGTTGAGCTGGTCCTTGTCGTCGATCTCGACGACGAAGATCCAACCCTCGCCGTAGGCGTCTTCGTTGATGGTTTCCGGCTTGTCGCTCAACGCGCTGTTGACCTCCACCACGGTTCCGCTGACCGGGCTATACACGTCCGAAGCGGCCTTGACCGACTCGACCACCGCCGCGCCGTTGCCGACCTGCACGGTGTCACCGACGCCCGGCAGTTCGACGTAGACCAGGTCGCCCAGCAAGCCCTGCGCATGGTCGGAGATACCGACGGTCACGCGGCCGTTGCTTTCGACGCGGGCCCACTCGTGGGATTTGAGGAACTTGAGGTCGCCAGGAATCTCGCTCATGGGTGTGCTCCGGGGAAACTGGGGTTGGGGACAGGTGGCTAGTTTAGACCGCGCGGTGAGACAGGTGCACGCGCGTCTGCATGGCTGGGGTGCATGCGGTTGCATGATGCCGGCCGGCTGCAGCCGGCATCACCCGGCTCAGTCGCCGAGCACGCCGGGCTGCGCCTGGCCTTCGCGCACGAACGGAAACTTCACCGCGCGCAAGGGCACCTGGCGGCCACGAATGTCCACGCGCAGGTCGTCGATGCTGCCGGCCGGCACGCGTGCGAAGGCGATCGCCTTGCCCAGCGTGGGCGAGAAGGTGCCGGACAGGATCTCGCCCTGGCCGGCCGCAGTGAGCACGCTCTGGCCGTGCCGCAGCACGCCCTTCTCGTCCATCACCACGCCGATCATCTGGCGCGGGGCGCCCTGCGCCTTTTGCGAGGCAAGCACCTCGCGGCCGATGAAGTCACGGCCTTCATCCAGCGCGATCGTCCAGGCCAGCGCGGCCTCGTACGGACTGACCGTGTCATCCATGTCCTGCCCGTAAAGATTCATGCCCGCCTCCAATCGCAGCGTGTCGCGCGCGCCCAGGCCGGCCGGCGTGACGCCCTGCGCGAGCAGCGCATTCCAGAACGCGACCGCCGCGTCCTGCGGCAGCACGATTTCGAAACCGTCTTCGCCGGTGTAACCGGTACGTGCAACGAACAATGCAATGCCGTCGCGCGAGCGCGTCTGCAGCGCGGCGAAACGGCCGAGCTTGCTGGCAGCCGCGGTGTCGGCCGGGTCAAGCAACTCGATGACCTTGGCACGCGCGTTGGGGCCCTGTACCGCCACCATGGCGAAGTCGCCGCGCTCTTCCACTTGCACGTCGAAGCGTGCGGCCTGCGCGCCGATCCACTGCAGGTCCTTTTCGCGGGTGGCGGCATTGACCACCAGACGGAAGAAATCCTCGCGCATGAAGTAGACGATGAGATCGTCGATGACGCCGCCCTGCGGGTTGAGCATGCAGGTGTACAGCGCCTTGCCGGCGACCTTGAGCTTGTCCACCGAGTTGGCGAGCAGGTAACGCAGGAACTCGCGCACGCGCGCGCCGTGCAGGTCGACCACGGTCATGTGGCTGACGTCGAACATGCCGGCGTCGCGACGCACCTGATGGTGTTCGTTGATCTGCGAGCCGTAGTGGATCGGCATGTCCCAGCCGCCGAAGTCGACCATCTTGGCGCCGAGCGCACGATGGGTGTCGTTGAGGATGGTCTTCTGGGTCATGAGCGCCGGTCCAAGGGAAAGACGCCCATTATCGCCGCCCGGCCGGGCTTGCGGGGAACGTATGCAGCGCTTGCGCGCACCCGGTGCCATTACGCCGCACTGCAGCATGCAAGACGGCACTACGCACTGCGCAAGCCTTCCCGACGATCAGCCAGCCGCTTCCACCAGCAAGGTCATGCCATCCACGCCGACGATCCGCACCGTTGCGCCGGCCGGCAGCTCCGGACCGCTGACCACCCAGAACGCGTCGTCGACCTTGGCACGACCACGGCCATCGTGGATGGGCTGATCGAGCAGCACGCGACGGCCGATCAATTGTTCGGCGCGCCGGTTGAGCAAGGGACGGTCGCTCTGCCGCCCCTTGCCACGAAACCAGGTGCGATAGACCTGCACCGACGCGAAGCTGAGCAGCACGAATGCCACGATCTGCACCAGCAGCGACATGCCCGGCAGCGCGAGCACCAGCACGCACACCACCGCCGCGGCAATCCCCATCCACAACAGGAATGCGCCGGGCACCAAGGTCTCGGCGGCGATCAACAGCAGCGCCAGCACCGCCCACACCACCACATCCCAACGCATGGCTCAGACTCCCGCGCGCGGCGGCATCGGCGGCACGCGTACGCCGGCGGTATCGGACTTGGTCAGCGCGTCCTTCGCCAGCTCGGCGATACCGGCGATCGAGCCGATGATGCCGCTGGATTCCATCGGCATCAGCACGAACTTCTGATTGGGCGCGGTGGCCAGCGCCTTGAACGCCTCCACATACTTCTGTGCGACGAAGTAATTGATCGCCTGCACGCTGCCGTTGGCGATCGCATCGGACACCACCTGGGTGGCGCGGGCTTCGGCCTCGGCCAGGCGCTCGCGCGCTTCGGCGTCGCGGAAGGCGGCTTCCTTGCGGCCTTCGGCTTCGAGCACGGCGGCCTGCTTCTCGCCATCGGCACGCAGGATCTCCGATTGCCGCGAGCCTTCGGCTTCCAGAATCTGCGCGCGCTTTTCGCGCTCGGCCTTCATCTGCCGCGCCATCGAATCGATCAGGTCGCGCGGCGGCTGGATATCGCGGATCTCGATGCGGGTGACTTTGATGCCCCACGGGTTGGTGGCCTGGTCGACCACGCTCAACAGCTGGGCGTTGATGGTTTCGCGCTGGCTCAGCGATTCGTCCAGGTCCATCGAGCCGATCACGGTGCGGATGTTGGTCTGCACCAGCGCGATCGAGGCGATTTCCAGGTTGGAGACCTCATAGGCGGCCTTGGCCGCGTCCAGCACCTGGAAGAACACCACCCCGTCCACGCGCACCACGGCGTTGTCCTTGGTGATGACGTCCTGGCTGGGCACGTCCAGCACCTGTTCCATCATGTTGATCTTGCGGCCCACGCCGTAGACCACCGGCATCAGGAAGTGCAGCCCCGGGCTCATGGTGTGGGTATAGCGGCCGAAGCGCTCCACCGTCCACTGGAATCCCTGCGGCACCATGCGCACGGTCTTGAACAACACGATGACGCCGGCAACCAGCACGGCGATGGCCAGAAACGAAGTTGGAAACATGTGCAGCCCCTTTGCGATGACGAGTCGGTCCTGCGCGGAGTATGCACCCGCCGCCCGCATCGCCAATGGCGGCAACGGACAACACTGCGTGGCACGCAGCATGCCGCCGCACGCCGGCGCGTACGACCGGCACCTACCCGGCTCAAGCGTTGCGTGGCGCGAACATGATGACCGCCATGCCCAGCAGGCAGCAGCCGGCGCCGAGCAGGTCCCAGCGGGTGGGCGTGATGCGGTCCACCCACCACAACCACAACAGCGCACTGGCGATGTAGACCCCGCCGTAGGCGGCGTAGGTACGCCCGCTGGCGGTGGGATGCAGGCTCAACAACCACACGAACAGCGCAAGGCTCAACGCGGTGGGCAGCAGCAACCACGCACTGCCGCCCCTGCGCAGCCATACATAAGGAAGGTAGCAGCCCACCAGCTCGGCCACGGCGGTGGCGACGAACAGCAGCACGGTGCCCAGTGCGGAATTCATCGGCGTGTCGCAGGGTCGGTATCGGGCATCGTCGCTGCGGCCGCTTCGTCCCGCTTGACCTGTTGCCACAAGGCTTCCTGCGCGCTCAACGACAGCGCGTCCAGTGCCGTGCCTTGCGCCTGCGCGCGGGCTTCCATCGCGCGGAAGCGGCGTTCGAATTTCAGGTTGGCATGCCGCAGCGCGGCGCCCACGTCGACCTTGGCATGCCGCGCCAGATTGGCGCAGACGAACAGCACATCACCGAGTTCGTCTTCCAGGCGCGCCTGGTTGTCGGCCACCGGGCCGCGCGCGAATTCCACCCGCAGTTCCTCGATTTCTTCCTGCAGCTTCTCCAGTACCGGCGCCGGGCCCGGCCAATCGAAACCGACCCGCGCCGCACGCGACTGCAGCTTGGTGGAGCGCTGCCACTCCGGCAGGCCGCGAGCGATGCCGGCAAGCGCCGAGTCGTCCTGGTGTCCGGCGGCGCGGCGTTCGTCGCGCTTGATCTGCTCCCAATTGGCGCTGACCGCCCGCGCGTCGTCGGCTGCCTGACTCGCGAAGACGTGCGGATGGCGACGCACCAGCTTGTCGCTGAGCGTGGCCACCACATCGGCAAACCCGAACGCGCCCTGCTCGGCTGCCATCTGCGCGTGGAAGACCACCTGCAGCAACAGGTCGCCCAGCTCGTCGCGCAACCCCGGCAGGTCGTTGCGATCGATCGCGTCGGCCACTTCGTAGGCCTCTTCGATAGTGTACGGAGCGATGCTGGCGAAGGTCTGCTGCACATCCCAGGGGCACCCATGCGTGCGGTCGCGCAGGCGAGCCATCAGCTGCAACAGGCCCTGGAGATCGCCGGTGGAGGGAGTCTGGGACATGCTGGATTCCTGAAACGCGATGCGGGAGAAGGTGCCAGCCGCGATCGGCTGGCGCGGTGCGCTGCATCACCGATCGCCGCAGCCGATGCCACGCAGGGAAGCCACCGAAGTGTAGCGGTCAGCCGATGACGGCCCTGCCCACCGGCCATGCGGCACGCGCACGACCGGTGGGCATGCTCATGCCAGCCAATCGCGCCATGGCAGATTGGGGTCGCCCAGCGCAATGAAGTCGCCGTTGAGCAAGGTGTCGCGGCGGTTGTAGCGGAACGGCTTGCCGCTGTCCCCAGCCAGCAGCACACCGCCGGCAGCATGCAAGACGCATTGGCCGGCGGCCGTGTCCCATTCGGAAGTAGGACCGAAGCGCGGATACACATCCAGATCGCCTTCGGCGAGACGGCAGAACTTCAACGACGAGCCCTGCGCCACCACCTCGATCTCGCCCATGCGCTCCAGCGCAGCGGCGGTGCGCGCGTCGCGGTGCGAGCGGCTGGCGGCCACCCGTAATGGCGTGGCCGCTGGTGTGCACGTCTGCAGCATCTCGTCGCGATCGCCATCGCGGCGGTAGGCGTTTTCGCCGCGCGCGGCATACCAGACCCGGCCATCGACCGGTGCCTGCACCACGCCCAGCACCGGCGCCCCCATGTGGATCAGCGCAATATTGACGCTGAACTCGCCATTGCGCTTGACGAATTCGCGGGTGCCATCCAGCGGATCGACCAGCCAGTAGCTGGTCCAGTACTGGCGATCGGCCCAGGCCACATGCGCCGATTCCTCCGACAGCACCGGTACGTCCGGGGTGATCCGGCGCAACCCTTCGACGATGACGCGATTGGCGGCCAGGTCGGCCTGGGTCAGCGGGCTGGCATCGTCCTTGATCTCCACCGCGAAGTCCTGCGCGTAGACCTGCATGATGGCCTCGCCCGCCTCGCGGGCGATGGCGATCACCGTTTCGCGCAACTCCATCGGGATGCGGATCATGGGTTGCGCTCCAACCATTCGCGCGCAATGAACAGTGCCGCCAGCGAGCGGCCTTCGGAGAAGTCTTCGCGCAGCATCAGCTCGTCCAGGCGGGCCAGTGGCCAGGGGATCACTTCCATCTCTTCCGGTTCGTCGCCGGGCAGGCGTTCGGGATACAGCTCGCGCGCCAGCACCAGCCAGGATTGGTGACTCATATAAGTAGGAGCGAGCGTCATGGCGCGCAGCACCTGCAACTGGCGTGCGCCGTAGCCGGCCTCTTCCTTGAGTTCGCGGTCGGCGGCCTGCACCGGCGTTTCGCCGGCATCGATACGGCCCTTGACCAGGCCCAGCTCGTAGCGGTGCACGCCAGCGGCGTACTCGCGCACCAGCAGCACGGTCTTCTCGTCCAGCATCGGTACCACCACCACCGCGCCATGCCCCTGGCTGAGCTGGCGTTCGTAGATGCGGCGCTGGCCGTTGGAAAATTCCAGATCCAGCTGCTGGCGACGGAACGGTCCTTCGCCCAGATCGGTGGTCTTGTGGATGATCGGCAGGCGCGGGCTCATGCGGGACACGCAGCCGCGAAGGGGGCCGATAGAATGGGGGAATGCATCGACATATTCATGAACCCGAAATCCTAGCAGACCCGATCGCCTCCGAAGCTGCAGATCAGTGGCGACAACGCGATCTTGCGGTGGTCTGGCATCCCTGCACGCAGATGCGCGAGCACCCGCACACCTTGCCGCTGATACCGATCGCCCGCGGCGAGGGTGCCTGGCTGGTCGGCCATGACGGCCGCCGCTATCTGGATGCGGTCAGCAGCTGGTGGACCAACCTGTTCGGTCATGCCGAACCACGCATTGGCGCGGCCATCGCGCAGCAGGCCGGGACGCTGGAGCAGGTAATGCTGGCCGGCTTCACGCATGCCCCGGCAGTGCAGCTGGCCGAACGCCTGCTGGCGCTTGCGCCACGCCAGCACGGGCGTGCGCCGCTGTCCAAGGTGTTCTATGCCGACAATGGCTCGGCCGGGGTGGAGGTGGCCTTGAAGATGGCCTTCCATTATTTCCACAACCGCGGCGAGCACGGCCGCACGCGCTTCATCGCGCTGGAAAACGGCTACCACGGCGAGACCATCGGCGCGCTGTCGGTGGGCGATATTCCCCTGTACCGGCGCGTCTACGCACCGCTGCTGCTCGAATCGATCTTTGCGCCCTCGCCCGATGCCTACCTGGCCGAGCCCGGCCAGAGCGCGGAGGAGCATGCGCTGCAGGCGGCCGATGCGTTGCAAGCGCTGTTGGAGCGCTCGCCCGGCGAGATCTGCGCGCTGATCCTGGAGCCGCGCGTGCAGTGCGCCGGCGGCATGCGCATGTATCACCCAGCCTATCTGCGCCGTGCCCGCGAGCTATGCGACGCGCATGGCGTGTTCCTGATCGCCGACGAGATCGCCTCCGGCTTCGGCCGCACCGGCACCTTGTTCGCCTGCGAGCAGGCCGGGGTGATGCCCGACCTGCTGTGCCTGTCCAAGGGCCTGACCGGCGGCTTCCTGCCGTTGGCGGCGGTGCTGGCCACGCAACAGCTGTACGACGCGTTCCTGGACGATTCGCGCGAACGCGCGTTCCTGCATTCGCACAGCTACACCGGTAATCCACTCGCATGCGCGGCCGCATTGGCGACCCTGCAGATCTTCGCCGACGACGACGTGATTGCGCGCAACCAGCACACCGCCGCCCACATGGCCACGCTCGCTGCGCAGATTGGCGAACATCCGGCGGTGGCGGACGTGCGCCAGGCCGGCATGATCGTGGCGTTCGAGCTGACCCAGGGCGGCGACAAGCGCACGCCCTTCCCTGCAGCCGCGCGGGTGGGGTTGAAGGCCTATCGCGCAGCGCTGGCACGTGGCGTGGTGCTGCGGCCGCTGGGCGACGTGTTGTACTGGATGCCGCCGTACTGCGTGGACCAGGCGCAACTTGCATTGCTGGCGGCCACCACCCGCCACGCCATCGAGGAGGCCGTAGCATGCGCCTGACCCGCTCGCACGTGGCACTGCCACTGCAGTGCGACCAGGACGTCACCCTGCCCGAAGAGTCCGCCAATCACCTGCTGCGCGTGCTGCGGCTACGCGAGGGTGATGCCTGCATCCTGTTCAATGGCGACGGCAGCGATTACCACGCCCGCATCAGCGTGGCCGGCAAGCGCGAGGCGCGTGCGCTCATCGTGCGTGTCGAGCCGCGGCACAACGAATCGCCGTTGCGGATCACCCTGCTGCAGGGCATCGCCCGCGGCGAGAAGATGGACCTGATCCTGCAGAAGGCGACCGAGCTGGGCGTTGCGGCCATCGTGCCAGTCAATGCCGAGCGCACCGAGGTCAAACTGGAGGCGGCGCGCCTGGAAAAACGCGTGGCGCATTGGCGCAGCGTGGTGGTGTCCGCGTGCGAGCAATCCGGCCGCGCGCGCATTCCGGATCTGGCAGCGCCACGTGGCCTGCAAGACGCCGCGCAGGCCTGCGATGCGCAGGCGCTGCGGCTGACCCTGGACCCGCAAGGCGACCATCGCCTGGGCACGCTGTCCGCAGGCACCGGCCAGCACATGGTAGTGGCGATCGGGCCGGAGGGCGGCTGGTCGTCGCGCGATCGCGCCACTCTGGCGGCGGCTGGCTTCAGCGGCCTGCAGCTGGGCCCGCGCATCCTGCGCACCGAGACCGCCGGACTGGCCGCGATTGCGGCGCTGCAATCGCGATTTGGGGATCTGTAGGACCTCCCTCCATCGCGGAATTGGCACGAGCGCCCGTAGGAGCGCGCCTGAGCGCGACGGGCGTTACTGGGAAAGCTGGTCGCGCCCGGGTGCGCTCCTACGGGTGCAGGGGTCGTTGGCGACTGCTGGGCCGCTGACTACGGCGCAATGTTCCGGGCATGGGCAGGGATGGATCTGCAGACCGGGCCGGACGCGCAAACGCCCGTAGGAGCGCGCCTGAGCGCGACGGGCGTTACTGGGAAAGCTGGTCGCGCCCGGGTGCGCTCCTACGGGTGCCGGGGTCGTTGGCGACTGCTGGGCCGCTGACTACGGCGCAATGTTCCGGGCATGGGCAGGGATGGGTCTGCAGACCGGGCCGGACGCGCAAATGCCCGTAGGAGCGCGCCTGAGCGCGACGGGCGTTACTGGGAAAGCCTGGTCGCGCCCGGGTGCGCTCCTACGGGTGCAGGGGTCGTTGGCGACTGCTGGGCCGCTGACTACGGCGCAATGTTCCGGGCATGGGCAAGGATGGATCTGCAGACCGGGACGGACGCGCAAACGCCCGTAGGAGCGCGCCCGAGCGCGACGGGCGTTACCGGGAAAGCCTGGTCGCGCCCGGGTGCGCTCCTACGGGTGCCGGGGTCGTTGGCGACTGCTGGGCCGCTGATTGCGGCGCAATGTTCCGGGCATGGGCAGGGATGGATCTGCAGACCGGGCCGGACGCGCAAACGCCCGTAGGAGCGCGCCTGAGCGCGACGGGCGTTACTGGGAAAGCCTGGTCGCGCCCGGGTGCGCTCCTACGGGTGCATGGACTCAGCGGCCGTGTTGCAGGAACCAGCTGGCTGCGCCGATCACACCTAGCTGGCCGTGTTCGACGATGCGCACTGGCACCTGCTCCAGCGCCGGGCGCAGCGCGCCCTTGTCGAGCAGGCGGGTGACGAAATCGCTGGTGGCAATGAAATTGGCAATCTGCGGCAGGAAGCCGCCCGCCAGATACACCCCACTGCGAATGCCATACAACAGCATCATGTCGCCGACCACGCTCCCCATGAAGCCGCAAAATGCCTGTAGCGCATCGCGCGCAAGCACGTCGTCGCCGCGCAACGCCGCGGCAGTGACGTCGGCCGGGTCGGCATGCACGGTCGGCTGACCGCGCACGGCGGCCAGTGCGGTGTAGAGCGTCAACAGGCCGGGCCCGGATAACAATGTCTCGGTCCCGACATGCCTGCGCGTGCGGCGCAACTCCTGCAGCAAGGCCACCTCCAGGTCGCTGGCGGCGGCCAGCGCCGCGTGCCCGGCTTCGGTCGGCAACACCACCGGATGGGCGCCGTTCGGAATCCAGACCGCCGCACCCAGCCCGGTGCCGGGCCCCAGCACCAACGCCGGGCCCGGCGCGCCTTGCGGCGGCCCCGACAGCTGCAGCACCTGGTTGCCGGACATGTAGTTGGCTGCGTAGGCGACGGCTTCGAAATCGTTGACCAGATGCAGCGCGTGCATGCCAAGCTGCCGACGGATCTGCTCCGGCGCCAGCGTCCAGGGCAGGTTTGCGGTAATCACGCTGCCATCTTCCAGCGCGAAGCCGGCACTGGCGATCACCCCGCGCCGCACTGGCGCACAGCGCAGTTCGGCAAAGAATGCGGACATGATCTCGGCCAGGCCCGGGTAGTCGGCGCAGCGGTACTTGCGATAGTCCAGCACCGTCACCGGCTTGCGCGCATCGGCGCTTTCGCACACCAGTGCCAGGCGCACATGCGTGCCTCCCACGTCTGCGGCAACGAAGGTGTCGGGATGCGGAAAAGCCACCGCTTCCATTGGGCTGATTGCGCTCACGCATTCTCCTGTTCAGTAACTGCAGACCGAGGTCACTCCCGGTCCAACGAACGGTCGCGGGTAGACAACGTTGTCAGTAATCCCGTTGTAACGCAACTGTGGCGCGCCACGCCTGGCATTTCCCTCCGCGCCACCCATCATCCATGAAAAAGCCGCATCGATCACGCCGATCCGGGCACAAACCAGCGGCACTGATCGGAGCGCCAAAAATCCGGCGTTGAGGGCGCCTGCGGCGTTGCCGAGCACCTCGTCGCTGCCGCCACGAGGCGGGTTGGACGCTGCTGCGATCCTGCAGTCAAAATGCTGCATTGCAGCGCAATCGCAGCCATTTCAGAGATCTGTGACGATGTGTTGACAACGCTGTCAGCGCTACGCGAGACTCGCCGCAAATCGGGGTTCTGGCAGGAGGGGCCACGGACTGTTCGGTGCTGAAGAACGGCTCTTCCCTTACCTGCCTGTTCCAGATTCGTGGGGCGTGCGTCATCACGACGTCCGGCTCGCTGAGGTCGCATTCGCTCCATCGCTTCACCACACGGGGGACACGTCCTCTACCACGCGAATCGACGCATCTGCCGTCACCTGCAGATGCTGTGTTCGACCACCGCGATCGGTCCGGATGTGTTGTTTTGCCAGCCACGCCGAGCGCGTGACGCCTCTTGCAGGCCGCGCGCTCACAGCACCAACCAACGAGGTTTAGCCATGCACAGCCGCACCACGACATTAGCACTCTGTATCACCGCCGCTCTGTACTGCTCCGGCTCTGCAATGGCTGCCGGGCAAGAGCAATCGGCACAAGCCAACGCGCCATCGGCCACGACCGAACTCGACACCATCACCGTCACCGGCTACCGCGCGTCGCTGGAGAAGAGCCAGGCGGTCAAGCGCTCGGCCAACTCCATCGTCGATGCGATCAGCGCCGAGGACATTGGAAAGTTCCCGGACATCAACGCGGCCGAATCGCTGTCGCACCTGCCTGGCATCAGCGTCGACCGCCAGTTCGGCGAAGGCGAAAAGGTCAGCATCAACGGCACCGACCCGGCATTGAACCGCGTGCTGCTCAACGGCCAGACCATCGCCTCGGGCGACTGGGGCGGCAACCCGACCGACACCAGCGGCCGCACCTTCAACTACACCCTGCTGTCGCCGGAAATCATCGGCCTGATGGAGGTCTACAAGACCCCGGAAGCACGCATCGACGAAGGCTCGATCGGCGGCACCGTGATCGTGCATACCCGCAAGCCGCTGGACCTGCCCAAGAACACCATCCGCGGTTCGATCGGCTACAACTACAACGACCGCTCGAAAGAAGGCAATCCGCGCGGGTCGGCGCTGTGGAGCTGGAAGAACGACGACGAAACCTTCGGTGCGTTGATCTCCGCCACGCACGACAAGCAGGACCTGGCGCGCGCCGGTATCGAGTACTTCGGCTACACCACCGGCGCCAACATCCCGCCGACGGCCACCATCACCGGCGACGGCAGCAATGTGGCCACCGCCCGCGTGCCTGCCGGCATCAACAGCGCATTCTTCCAGCAGACCCGCCAGCGCAGCGGCCTGCAGGGTGCGTTGCAGTGGAAGCCGGACGAGCAGAACGAATTCAACCTGACCGGCCTGTACATCAAGGGCGAATACAACAACTTCAGCCAGTCGCGGTATGTCTGCCCGGCCTGCAACGACGATCTGCGCAAGGTCACCCGCGCCAATGTGCAGGACGGCGTAGTCACCTCGGCCACCGTCAGCGACGGCGCTGCTGGCCAGCCGTATGCGCAGCTGGATGCCAACTACCGCGAGAGCACCGTCACCACCAAGAGCCTGAACCTGCGCCACGACTGGCTGGGTGAAAAATGGGTCTTCACCACCCAGGGCGGTTACACCGCAGCGACCGGCGGCAAGAACCCCGAATACCTGATGAAGTTCCTGATGGCCGACGGCGGCTACAACTATGCCTTCGACGGCCGCAACACTGCCGTGAACTACGACAACGGCGGTGCGGCCAACTGGACGCTGCCCGGCTCGCCCGCAGGGCTTGCTGCCGGTTCACAGGATCCCAGCGCCATGCAGGCGGGCGGCATCTTCTATCAGAAGAGCAAGGACGAGGAAAAATACTTCCAGTGGGATGCCGCACGCGACCTGGAATGGGGCCCGTTCACCAAGCTGCAGTTCGGCTACAAGTACATCAACCACAACAACGGGGTGGAAGCGCGTGGTAATCGCATCAACACCACCGACCCGATCTCGCTGACGCAGTTCAGCCCGGGCACCACGCCGAGTGGCTTGTACGACGGCCTGGGTGCCAGCGGCGACCTCACCACCTGGCCGACGGCTAACCTGGAAACCGTGCGCCGCTACCTGCTCGCTCAACCGCAGGGCCCGTACCGCACCGACTTCGGCTCCTCGTTCGATGTGAAGGAAATCACCCAGAATTTCTACACGCAGTTGAACTACGAAACCGGCAAGTGGCGCGGCAACCTCGGCGTGCGTCTGGTCGATACCACCAACAAGTCCGAATTCTGGCAAAGCCAGGATGGTGGCGCGAACTTCAATCGCGTTGCAGAGACCAACGACTATCGCAAGGCGCTGCCCAGCTTCAACCTCGCCTACGACATGACCGACGACACCGTGCTGCGCTTTTCGGCAGCCAAGGTCATTGCGCGTCCGCGCTACGGCGATCTAGCTGGTTCGTTCACCATCAACAGTGGTACCGGTGACCTGACGGCCGGCGGCGGCAACCCGGACCTGAAGCCGTACGAATCGACCAACTACGATCTGGCGGCCGAGTGGTATTTCGCACCGTCAAGCATGTTGTCCGGTGAAGTGTTCTATCGCGATATCGGCTCCTACATCGTCAACACCACGGTCAGCCAGCAGCTCAATCCGGCGCCGCCGGCAGTGTCGGGCATCTACCAGGTGACCACGCCGGTCAACGTGTCCGATGCCAAGGTCAAGGGCGTGTCGGTCAACTACCAGCAGTCGCTGGGTCTGGGCTTTGGTATCCAGGCCAACTACACGTTTGCCGAATCCGATTCCAGCTCCGGCTTGAACCTGCCGTACCTGTCGCGCGACACCTACAACGTGATCCCCTACTGGGAACACGGCGACTGGATGGTGCGTGTGAACTACAGCTACCGCTCGAAGTACTTCACCCAGATCGGTCGCCTGGCCTCGCAGGATTTCGCAGACAGCTACAAGCAGCTGGACCTGACCGCTTCGTATCAGATCACCGACTACATGGGTCTGACCTTCGGCGCGACCAACCTGCTGGATTCCACCTACCGCCTGTTCAGCAACACCCGCAGTACCCCCACGGCGTTCTACAAGAACGGCCGCGGCTACCAGGCCCAGCTGAACTTCAAGTTCTGATGTAGTACCGGCGCGCCACCGACCCTCCACGGTGGCGCGCTTTTTTTTGGACCTGCCCGCTGTACGCAGCGGCAGGTCGATGTCGTACCAAGGAGTGGAACTGGCCACGCCCCTTCGCACCCGAGGGAGCATGGCCAGGCCCGCTTTTGCCATCCACGCGCGGTTGCAGCATTGCCGGCGCGTCTTGCTCAACAGGAGTGCAGTTCCCATGACGACCGATAGCCGCGCGTTTGCGGCTCCATCCCGCCGCCACGCCGGAGCTGCACCCAGGACACGAGCGCTCGCGCTCGGTCTGTTGCTTGTGCTGCCGGCGTTGCATGCCAGTGCCGCGCAGTCGCCCACCGCGCCCACCGCCACCACGCTCAGCCCGGAGGCAATCGACCAGCAGTGGCTCGACGCCACCGCCGCCTACGCGCCCGAACGCGAACGCCTGGTGCGCGAAGCAGAGGCCGGCGCACGCAAGGGCCCGTTCCGTCCCGACTGGGCCGCCTTGAAGGCGTATCGCTCGCCAGCCTGGTACGACAACGCCAAGTTCGGCATCTTCATCCATTGGGGCGTGTTCTCGGTGCCGGCGTTCGGCAGCGAGTGGTATTCGCGCAACATGTATCTGCAAGGCTCCAAGGAGTTCGCCCATCACGTGGCGACCTACGGCCCGCAGGCGACCAGCGGTTACAAGGATCTGATCCCCAAATTCACCGCGCCCAAGTTCGACCCCAAGGGCTGGGCCAAGCTGTTCCGTGAGTCTGGCGCGCGTTACGTGGTGCCGGTGGCCGAACACCACGACGGATTTGCGCTATACGACTCCAAGTTGTCGGACTGGACCGCGATGAAGATGGGGCCCAAGCGCGACCTGCTGGGCGAGCTGTCCACCGCCATCCGCGCACAAGGCCTGCACTTCGGCCTGTCCTCGCACCGCGCCGAGCACAACTGGTTCTTCGATGGCGGGCGCGCCTTCGACTCCGACGTCAACGACCCGCGTTATGCGGCGCTGTACGGCCCGGCGCAGGTGCGCCTGCCGGGCAAGGACGATGCGGATGTGGCCAACGACTGGACCCCGGTGTCGCAGGCCTGGCTGGACGACTGGCTGGCACGCACCACCGAGTTGATCGATACCTATCAGCCGGACCTGATCTATTTCGATTGGTGGATTGCCCACCCCACCTTCCGGCGCAGCCTGCCGACGATGCTGGCGTATTACTACAACCAGGGCGCGGCGCGTACCGACGCCGACCGCGGTGTGGTGGTGAACTACAAGCTCGGCGCATTCCCGGAAGGCGCCGGCACGCTGGATATCGAGCGCGGCCAGCTCACCGGCATCCATCCCACGCACTGGCAAACCGATACGTCGGTGAGCAACGCATCGTGGGGCTACATCGAAAACGACACCTACAAGTCGCCCACCTTCATCATCCACATGCTGGCCGACGTGGTGGCCAAGAACGGCAACCTGATGCTCAACATCGGCCCGCGTGCGGATGGCTCGATCCCCGACACCGAGCGCGGCATCCTGCTGGCGATCGGCAAGTGGCTCAAGACCAACGGCGGCGCCATCTACGACAGCACGCCGTGGCGCGTGTATGGCGAAGGCCCCACCGAAGTGGTGGGCGGCACCTTCCAGGACGTCAAGACCAAGCCGTACACGGCGGAAGATTTCCGCTTCACCACGCGCGATGGCGCGCTGTATGCGATCGAGCTCGGCTGGCCAAGCAGCGGCGAGGCGGTGATCCGCTCGCTGACACCGGCTGATGGCGTGCGCGCGGTGACCCTGCTGGCCAACGGCAAGCGGATCCCGTTCGAACAACGCACCGACGGCCTGCACCTGCGCCTGCCGGTCAAGCCGGTTGGCGAGAGCGCCTACGTATTCCGCATCGACCTTTCTTCCCCCACTCCCTGACGGATGTTGTCTTCAATGAGTAAGCGATTGACCTGGATGTTGCTTGCGCTGGCACTGACCTGCGCCCCGGCCCTGGCCAAGAACCCCACCGCGTTGTTCTATCTGATGAACACGCAGAAATCGACCAACTCGTTCATTGCCAACGTCGACAAGATCGACGTGGTGGTGCCCACCTGGTACGGCGTGGATCAGAACGGCCTGGTCAACGGCACCCCCAACATGTACCTGTACGACCTCGCCAAGCAGAAGAAGCTGCGGGTGATGCCGATCCTGTCGATGACCACCGGCCGCGACGGCTTCCATAAGCTGATGCACGATGAAGCGGCCAAGAAGCGCATGATCGAATCGCTGCTGATCCACGGCAAGCAGCACAAGTACTACGGCTTCCAGTTCGATTTCGAGAACATCGCCTGGACCGATCGCGATGCCTACACATTGATGGTCAAGCAGACCGCCGATGCGCTGCACAAGGCCGGCTTCAAGATGTCGGTGGCAGTGGTGCCCAATGCACCGGGCCATGCCGAAGGCGGCCAGTTCTCCAAGTGGATGTGGGAATACTGGCGCGGCGCGTACGACCTGAAGGCGCTGGGCCAGGCCGCGGATCTGGTCAGCATCATGACCTACGACCAGCACACCCGCTGGACCACGCCGGGCCCGGTGGACGGCATGGTGTGGATGAAGAAGCACCTGGATTACGCCATCACCCAGGTGCCGAAGGAAAAGCTGTCGCTGGGCATCGCCACCTACGGCTACCGCTGGTACACCGGCAACCCGGTGAAGGAAGACGGCACCGAGGCGTCGAATATTTCTGCGACGTATATCGATGCCGATGAATCCTTCCCGCTGGCGATCGAACAGAACGCCACCGTGCAGTGGGATCCGGTGGAGCAGGAGTCGTGGTTCTACTTCTACCGCGACGATATGCGCGAGTGGGTGTTCCGTCCGGACGCGCGCAGCTTCAAGGCACGCTACGACATGGCCAAGCAGTACGGCCTGGAAGGCTTCAGCTGCTGGGTGCTGGGCGCAGAAGACCCGAAGGTGTGGGACGAATTGCCGGTCGCGCAGCGCTGACCCACACACCCGACTGGCGCAGCGCGTTGAAGCCTGCGCCAGTCCCTGCGTGAAACAGGGTGACTTTGTTACCGTGCAGCGTGGCGTGCATGCGCAGGTCACCATGTGCATCGATGCGGCAAGGCAGGCGGCATGCGCTCGAAATCATCGGGCGCCACTCGTACACTGCCTCGTGGCTGCAGTCACCGTCTCCACGTGCGTCAGGCGTGTTGTCGCAGCGGCCAGGCACAGATGCCGTATGGCACTGCACGATGCGCCTCCCCTACCCCGCTGCGCCGCTGGCTTGTCGCAGCGCTCCACTCTCCGCCATATCGGGATGTGATTGCATGATGGTCAACACCAGCCGGGCTCCACACACACCATTGTCGAGAGTGCTGCGGCTGGACACGTCGCCATCGGCCACACCCTTATCGAACACGTCTCGATCAAACACGCGCTTGTTGCGCATGCCGTCATTGGGCATGCCGTCGCAAGGCAAGCTGCCGTCGCGCTTGCTCGGATTGTCGCTGGCCGCGCTGATGCTGGCCGGCTGCGGTAAACGCGAAACCGGCACCGCACCGGCGGTGGCAAGTGCAGGCGCTACGGCAGCCGCAGCGGCGGCCAATGCGCCGTTATCGCTGATCCCCGCACCGGTCGAGGCCAAGCCTGCGGCCGGTCGTTTCACCATCGACACCGGCACGCTGATTTCGATCCCGGCCGGCGACGCCGATGCGCGGCGCAGTGCCGACTATCTGGCAAGCCTGCTCAAACGCACCCGCGGGCTGACGCTGGAAGTGCGCGCCGAGGCCACGCCCTCGCCGGCCAGCATCCGCCTGCAGCGCAGCGCGCAGGCACCGGTGGCGCAGAAGGAGGGCTACAGCCTGGACGTGACCGCCCAGGGCATCCACATCGCCGCGCGCGACGGAGCCGGGCTGTTGTATGGCGCGGTCAGCGCCTGGCAGTTGATGACAGCCGATGCGCGCCAGGGCGCGGTGACGGTGCAAGGGGTCAGCATCCGCGACTGGCCACGCTTTGGCTGGCGCGGCCAGCATCTGGATGTGGCCCGCCATTTCCACGACGTGGACACCGTCAAGCATGTGCTGGACGCAATGGCCGTGCACAAGCTCAACGTGCTGCACTGGCATCTCACCGACGACCAGGGCTGGCGCATCGAAATCAAGCGCTATCCCAAGCTCACCGAGGTCGGTGCCTGGCGTACCCCGCCGGGCGCAGGCCGGCATGGCACGCCGGAACGCTATGGCGGTTTCTATACCCAGCAGCAGATCAGCGAAATCGTCGCCTATGCCGCGCGCCTGCACATCACCGTGTTGCCCGAGCTGGACATGCCCGGCCATGCGCAGGCGGCCGTTGCCGCCTATCCGGAAGAGGTGGGCGTACCGGGCGTGCGCACGCCAGTGGGCGTGGACTGGGGCGTCAACCCGTATCTGTTCAACACCAGCGAACGCAGCCTGAGCTTCATCACCCATGTGCTGGATGAGGTGCTGACACTGTTTCCTTCAACCTACATCCACATCGGTGGCGATGAAGCGGTGAAGGATCAATGGGAAGCCTCGCCGGCGGTGCGCGCGCAGATGCGCAAGCTCGGGGTCAAGGATGCACACGCGATGCAGGGCTGGTTCAACGAACAGCTGGCGACCTACCTCACCCAGCATGGCCGGCGCATGATCGGCTGGGATGAAATCCTCGAAGGCGGCGTGCCGGCCAGCGCGTCGGTGATGTCGTGGCGCGGCGTCGAAGGCGCGGTAACGGCGGCAAGGCAGGGCCACGATGTCGTGCTTGCGCCGGGCGACTGGCTGTATCTGGATAATCTGCAGACCACGCGCAGCGACGAGCCCAACGGGCGCCTGACGGTGTTGCCGTTGTCGAAGGTCTATGCGTTCGATCCTGTCCCCAGCGATCTCACCACCGACCAGGCCAGGCATGTGCTCGGCGCGCAGGGCGCGCTGTGGTCCGAATACATTCCCTCGCGCTGGCATGTGGATCACGCGTTGTTCCCACGCCTGTCCGCCGTGGCGGAGATGACCTGGTCGCCACCGGCCGCGCGCGAGTGGAAGAACTTCCTGGCGCGGCTGCCAGCACAGCTGCAGCGTTACAAGGCATTGGGCATCGGCTACAGCGATGGCGCGTTTGCGGCCGATATCGCACTGGAAAGCGGTCCCAACCCGGTGCTGGCCGGCGCCCCGGCCACGGTAGCGCTCAGCACCCAGACCGGCGCGGGCACACTGCACTACACCACCGACGGCAGCGCCCCCACACCGGCCTCGCCACGCTATGAGGCGCCGTTCCCGATCACGCTGCCGACCACGGTCAAGGCCACCGCCTTCGCTGCCGATGGCACGCCGTTGGCCGCCACGCGCAGCCGCACCTTCGACCGTGCCTCGCTGCTGCGCGTGGACACCCAAGGCCTGGGCCATTGCGTCGAACAGGGCGCGCTGGGCCTGCGCCTGCCGCTGCTGCCGGAGATGACCGGCGCCGAGACGCCGGTCTACAACGTCGATCTGTTCCATGCCTGCCGGCTGTATCCGCAGGCACGCCTGGATGGCATTGGCGCCATCCGCATCGAGGCCGCACGCCTGCCCAACAACTTCGGCCTGGCACACGAGCAATCCAAGGTGGTGCAATACCCGGCCAGGACGCGTGGCGGCGAACTGGAAGTGCGCCAGGGCTGCGACGGCGACGTGCTGGCCAGCGTGCAGCTGCCCAACAGCGACACGCTGGGCGAACAGTTCACCCTGGAAACTCCACTGCCGGCACGTACCGGCATCCATGATCTGTGCCTGCGCTTCACCGCACCGATCCGCGGCCCGCTGTATGCCATCGGCGCCGTGCAACTGATCGAAACCACCGCGCAGGCGCCCCCCGCCGCCACGCGCTGACCCATCCAAGGAGAGTCACCCATGCCCCTGTCGCACCGCTTTGCCTCCACACGCCCCATGCGCACGCCGGCCCGGCTCGGGCTTGCCCTGGCCTTTGCGATCTCGCAGGCCTGGGCGGCGCCGCCCAGCGCCGTGCGCCTGGACAGCGGCTGGCAGGTGCGCCTGGTTCCGGGGCAGCCGCAGGCCAAGACCTATCCCAAGGCCGCCGACTGGATGCCGGCGCAGGTGCCGGGCGTGGTGCAGACCGACCTGATCGCTGCCAAGGTGGTGCCCGACCCATTCCTGCGCGACAACGAAGGCAAGATCCAGTGGGCCGGCCTGAGCGACTGGCAGTACCAGACCCGCTTCAATGTGGATGCCGCCACGCTCAAGCGCGACCATGTGGAGCTGGTGTTCGACGGCCTGGACACGCTGGCCGAGGTCACCCTCAACGGCAAAAAGCTGTTCAGTGCCGACAACATGTTCCGGCAGTGGCGGGTGGATGCCAAATCGCTGCTCAAGCGCGGCGAAAACCGGCTGGAAATCACGTTCTTCTCGCCGATCAAGAAGATCCAGCCGTGGCTGGCCAAGCAGCCGTATGCATTGCCCGGCGCCTATGATTCGGCATTCGGCGACGAGCCCGATGGCCGCCACAGTTCCACCTACGTGCGCAAGGCGCCGTACAGCTATGGTTGGGACTGGGGCCCGCGCATGGTCAATGCCGGCATCTGGAAGGACGTGCGCGTGGAGGCCTGGGATGCGGTGCGCGTGGACGGCCTGCACATCGCCCAGCAGCGCGTGGATGCCGATAGCGCCCAGTTGCAGGCGCAGCTGGAACTGCAGGCCGGCCGCAGCGGCCCGGTGCAGGTGACGCTGGAGGTGCTGGGCCCGGATGGCCAGCAGGTGGGCCAGTTCACCCAGGAGGCGGTGGTCGACCCCGGCCAGAACCGCATCGATCTGCCGGTACGCATTGCCAAGCCCAAACGCTGGTTTCCGGCCGGCTACGGCGCGCAGGACCGCTACACCTTCGTCGCCAGCGTGCGCGATGCCGCTGGCGACAGCCAGCAGATCAAGCGCGTCACCGGCTTGCGTTCAGTCGAACTGCGCCGCGAGAAAGATCAATGGGGCAAGAGCATGGAGATCGTCATCAACGGCATCCCCATCTTCGCCAAGGGCGCCAACCTGATTCCGCTGGACGCCTTCCCCTCGCGCGTCAGTGCCGCGCGCATGCGCAGCACCTTGCAGGACGCGCGCGATGCCAACATGAACATGCTGCGCACGTGGGGTGGCGGGCATTACCAGGACGACCATTTCTACGAGGTGGCCGACGAACTGGGCATCATGATCTGGCAGGACTTCATGTTCGGCGGCGCGGTGCCGCCGTATGACGTGGAATTCCGCGAGAACACCCGGCAGGAAGCGATCGAACAGGTCAAGCGCCTGCGCGACCACCCCAGCGTGGTGCTGTGGTGTGGCAACAACGAAGTGCAGACCGGCTGGGAAAACTGGGGCGACCGGGTCAAGTTCAAGCAGTCGCTGGACCCGGAAGAACGCAGCCGCGTCGAGCGCGGCATGACCACCTTGTTCGGCACCGTGTTCCGCGAAGTGGTGGCCACCTACGACAGGGACGTGCCGTACTGGGCCACCTCGCCGGGCACCAATTTCGATGGTGCCGCCGACCAGGCCAACGACGGCGACATGCATTACTGGAAGGTATGGGGCGGCCCTGCCCTGCCGGTCACCGAATACCTCAACGTCACCCCGCGCTTCATGTCCGAATACGGCCTGCAGTCGTTCCCGGACATGCGCACCGTCCGCGTGTTCGCCGATGCGGCCGACATGGACCCGGAATCGCCGGTGATGCGTGCGCACCAGAAGTTCGACAAGGGCAATGGCAACAAGCGGCTGATGCTGTACATCCGCCGCGAGTTCGGCGAGCCCAAGGATTTCGAAAGCTTCGTCTACCTGAGCCAGCTGATGCAGGCCGAAGGCATCAACCTGGCCGCCTCGCACCTGCGTGCGTCGCGTCCACAGTCGATGGGCTCGCTGTATTGGCAGCTCAACGACGTGTGGCCAGGCGCGTCGTGGTCCAGCGTGGATTACTACGGACGCTGGAAGGCGCTGCAGTATCACGCGCGCCGCTTCTACGCGCCGGAGATGATCGCCGCGCTGCGTAACGACAAGGGCCAGACCCAGGTCTCGCTGGTCTCCGATCGCACCACTGCCTTGAATGCGCGCTGGCGCATGCGGGTGATGGGCATGGACGGCAAGCTGCTGAGCAAGCGCGAGCAAAAAGCCACGATCAAGCCGCTGAGCAGCCTGCGGGTAGGCGATTTCAGCGATGCGCAATTGCTGGGCAAGGCCGACCCCAAGCGCAGCTACGCCGTCTTCGAGTTGCTGGAGGGCGACACGCTGCTATCGCGTGAAGTGATGTTCTTTGCGCCGGCCAAGCAACTGGCGCTGCCGGCCGCGAAGATCGACAGCCAGTGGCGCGCCGATGGCGATGGCTACGCGCTGACCCTGACCAGCAACACGCTGGCGCGCGAGGTGTGGTTGTCGTTCGGCGACCTGGAGGTGAGCGTGGCCGACAACGCCTTCGACCTGCTGCCGGGTGAGCCGCTCACGCTGCACGTCACCAGCAAGCTGCCGATGGCGCAGGTGCAGGCCGCGTTGCAGGTGCGCGATTTGGCAGCGACGCTGGCCGGCGCTCCGCCAGAGCCGCCGGAGGCAGCGGCCGCGAAATGAGCGGCAGGGCGGCCCTCATCCGCCCTTCGGGCACCTTCTCCCGCAAGGCGGGAGAAGGAAGTAACGTCCGGTCCCGCCGGGCGGGAGAAGGAAGTGATGTCCGGTGTGGCTTCGCATCCTTCTCCCGCTGGCGGGAGAAGGTGCCCCGCAGGGGCGGATGAGGGCACACCGCACTCCCAGCAACCATCACACCCAATGGCACGCCTGTCACCACCGCGCCGCCCCCCACTTCGCCGCACCCCCTGCGGCAACACCAGAACAACGCGCGGCGGACTCCACCGCTGCGCAGGAGTGAATCGATGTCTTCCATGTTTGTCTCGCGTCTTGCCATGGCACTGGGCCTGAGCCTCGGCCTGCCCTGTGTCGCCCTCGCCGCGCCCGCCGACCGCAGCGGCACGCCCGAACAGCGCGCCGCCGCGCTGGTGGCGCAGATGAGCCGCGAGGAAAAAGTCGCCCAGGCGATGAACGATGCGCCGGCGATCACGCATTTGGGCATTCCCGCCTACGAATGGTGGAGCGAAGGCCTGCACGGGATCGCCCGCAATGGCTACGCCACGGTATTTCCGCAGGCCATTGGCCTGGCCGCCAGCTGGAATACGCAGCTGATGCAGCAGGTGGGCACGGTGGTTTCCACCGAGGCGCGCGCCAAGTTCAACCAGGCTGGCGGCCCCGGCAAGGATCACAAGCGCTACGCCGGGCTGACCATCTGGTCGCCCAACATCAACATCTTTCGCGACCCGCGCTGGGGCCGCGGCATGGAAACCTATGGCGAAGACCCCTTCCTCACCGGGCAGCTCGCGGTGGGCTTCATTCGCGGCCTGCAGGGCGAGGACCTGAGCCACCCGCGCACCATCGCCACGCCCAAGCACATCGCCGTGCACAGCGGCCCCGAACCGGGCCGGCATGGCTTCGACGTAGATGTGTCGCCGCGTGACGTGGAAGCGACCTATACGCCCGCCTTCCGTGCTGCGCTGGTGCAGGGCCAGGCTGGCTCGGTGATGTGTGCCTACAACTCGCTGCACGGCACCCCGGCGTGCGCCGCCGACTGGTTGCTCAATGGCCGCGTGCGCGGCGACTGGGGCTTCAAGGGCTTCGTGGTGTCCGACTGCGACGCGGTGGACGACATGACCCAGTTCCATTACTTCCGCCCCGACAATGCCGGCTCCTCGGCCGCCGCGCTCAAGGCCGGCCACGACCTCAATTGCGGCCACGCCTATCGCGGGCTGGGTACCGCCATCGAACGCGGCGAAGTGGACGAAGCCCTGCTCGATCAAGCGCTGGTGCGCCTGTTTTCCGCCCGCTACCGCCTGGGCGAGCTGGAAGCCCCACGCAAGGACCCGTACGCTCGGCTGGGCGCCAAGGACATCGACAACCGCACCAACCGTGCCTTGGCCCTGCAGGCCGCTGCCGAATCGATCGTGCTGCTGAAGAACGCCAACGCCACGCTGCCGTTGCAGGCGGGCACGCGGCTGGCGGTTCTCGGACCCAATGCCGATGCACTGGCCGCGCTGGAAGCCAACTACCAGGGCACCTCCGCGCAGCCGGTGACCCCGCTGCAGGGCCTGCGCGAGCGCTTCGGTGCGCAGCAGATCCATTACGCACAGGGTGCACCGCTGGCCGCCGGCGTGCCGGGCATGATTCCGGAGACCGCGTTGCGCAGCGACGGCAAGCCGGGCCTGCGTGGCGAATATTTCGCCAATGTCGATCTGGATGGAGCGCCGGCCGTGGTGCGCCAGGACCGCGTGGTGAGTTTCAACTGGGATCAGGTCAGCCCGGCCAAGGGCGTGCCGGCCGATCGCTACGCGGTGCGCTGGAGCGGTGAACTGCTGCCGCCGGGCGCCGGCGACTACACCCTGGCGGTGCGCGTGGCGCGCTGCTTCGATTGCGCCGGGCACGATCCGGTGCGGCTGTACATCGACGACAAACTCGTCGTTGCCGGCAACGCCGAAGACAAGCATGTGCCGGCCGGCATGCACAACGCCGACGGCCGCAGCGTGGAAACCGTGCTGCACTTCGACGATACGCGCCCGCGCAAGATACGCCTGGAAATGGAACACCGTGGACAGGACCAGGGCGTGCGCCTGGAATGGCTGGCACCGGCCGCCGCGCAACTGGCCGAGGCCGAGCAGGTGGTGGCGCAGGCCGATGCCATCGTGGCCTTTGTCGGACTGTCGCCGGATGTGGAAGGCGAGGAGCTGCGCATCGACGTGCCCGGCTTCGACGGCGGCGACCGCAACGACATCTCCTTGCCCGCTGCGCAGCAGGCCTTGTTGGAACGTGCCAAGGCTTCCGGCAAACCACTGGTGGTGGTGTTGATGAGTGGCAGCGCGGTGGCGTTGAACTGGGCCAAGCAGCACGCCGATGCGATCATGGCGGCGTGGTACCCGGGCCAATCCGGTGGCACCGCCATCGCACGCGCCCTGGCTGGCGACGACAATCCCGGCGGTCGCCTGCCGGTCACGTTCTACCGCTCCACCAAGGACCTGCCGCCCTACGTCAGCTACGACATGAAGGGCCGCACGTACCGTTACTTCAAGGGCGAGCCGCTGTTCCCGTTCGGCTATGGCTTGAGCTACACCAGCTTCGCGTATGCGGCGCCACGCCTGTCCACCAGCACGTTGCAGGCCGGCAGCACGCTGCAGGTGACCACCACCGTGCGCAATACCGGCACCCGTGCCGGCGATGAAGTGGCGCAGGTGTATCTGCAATACCCGGACCGCCCGCAGTCGCCGTTGCGCAGCCTGGTCGGATTCCAGCGCGTGCATCTCAAGCCCGGCGAGCAGCGTGAGCTCACCTTCCAACTGGATGCACGCGCCTTGAGCGATGTGGATCGCAGCGGCCAGCGCGCGGTGGAAGCCGGCGCCTACCAGGTGTTCGTCGGTGGCGGGCAGCCCGGTACCGGCGCACCCGGTGCAGCAGCAGCGCTGACGATCCAGGGACGTTCGCCGCTGCCGAAGTAAGCCACGCCGCAGCAAAACGACAACAGGCGTCGGTGCTGATGGCCGACGCCTGTCCTGCGATGCCGGCATGTTGCGATGCACCGCAAATCGCAGGAGGACACAGATAATCGACCTCGATCCGCAGGCAAAGCGAAGATTTCCGCACACACTTCACACCTGCTTGACAGTGCCTTGAAGCGGGTCTATCTCTGGCGGCGGTCGGTGGTTCGCGCCAATGGGTGCTACTGCTGCCAGAGGCGACGGTATGACCGTCACTCACACGTTGCACAGGGCGATCGCCGCGCGTTTTTCGTGCTGATCGCCAGGACGCTCCACATCGCACACGTACCGGGAGATGGGTGGATGCCGCATCGTTACAGCAACCATCGCTCGCCTGCTGCCGCCTGTGCGTTGCGCTGCCTGTTCGCCGTCCGCGCGGCTGCCGCTGCGGTGCCGTTGTCATGACCAAGCACTACAAGTTGAGCGCCATGCGCTCGCGTTCCAAGTGCATCGCCGGATATTCCCCGCCCCGCCGCTGAGGTCTGCATCGCTGTACCAGCTGGCAGACGCTCCGGTGACATGCTCTGGTTGATGCACGCTGCGCACGCAGACCTGCGGCGCCGTGCAACGCCGTGTGCGCATCTCCCCGTGTAGACCGTCTGCCTCAAGAGCAAGGCATCGGAGGGCGTTGCCATCGGCAACGTTGCCCAGCATCTGGCGAGGTGGCATGTGCACCAGCGTAAGCGTTTGGCCCGTAAACAATTGATCGTGGCGATCCTGAGCATCACCGGCCTGGCCGCCACGGCCGGCGCGGTGGCCGGCACTGTGGAGGGGCACCTGACCGAGCGCAGCAGCGGCAGACCCGCTGCCAATGCCACGGTCCGCATCAGCGGCACGTCGTATCGCGCAGTGACCGACGCGCAAGGTCATTTCGTCATCGGCAACGTGCCCGCAGGACAGTACGCGCTCGATCTCGACTACCCCGGCTTCAGCGCCACCGACACCAGCGTGCAGGTCGACGAGCACGGCACCGCCTCGGTGGCGATCGCGCTGGACGAGGTCAAGCAACTGAAGGCCGTCAGCGTGGTCCGCAATCGCTACGACGCCAGCGACCTGAAGCTCAACGCCGTCAATACCGTGGATGTGCTGTCGACCAACGATCTGCAACGCACCGCCGTGCACAACGTGGCCGAAGCGCTGGGCCTGATCGCCGGCATCAATATCACCACGACCGGCTCGGGCTACCTGGGCGGCATCGACGGCGCAGCGCGCGGCGAAGGCATGTTCGCGTCGGTGCGCGGGCTGCCGTCCGAATACAACGTCAACATGATCGACGGCGTCACCGTGGCGCAAGGCATGCCGTACAGCCGCAGCGTGCAATTGAGCCTGCTGCCGCCCACCGGGCTGCAGACCATCGTCGCCAACAAGACCTCCACCGCCGATATGGAAGGTGATGCAATCGGTGGCACGCTGGATTTCCGCACTCCTACCGCCTACGACTTCAAGGCCACCACCAGCGGCAGCATCACCGGCAGCGTACGGGTGGAAAGCCGTGCGCGCGACTATGGCGGCGATGGTCTGGGTGGCGGTTTCGGCGGCGAGTTCCAGCACAAGTTCGGCGATGCGCAGCAGTTCGGCATCTATGCCAGTGCCTACTACGACTACCGCACCACGACCAACAGCGAAGCTGCCGCGGCCGTCAGCGCCCTCAACGACGGCTCGTGGGAGTTTCTGAACACCGACGCCGACGGCCGCAACGCGGCGGGTTTCGACCCGCAGCACAATCTCACCAGCACCGGCATGAACGTGGGTATCGCCGCCGGCTGGGAACGTCGCTACGGTGGCAATGCCTCCTTCGACTGGCACGTGGACGACAGCCTATCGTTGTATGCGCGCATGACCTACGCCTATGCCAGGACCGAACAGGGCACCACCTTCGTGCAGTTGCTGCCGCAGGATGTGCGGTACGTGCCAACCGCTACGCCCGGCATATTCACCCCAGACATCGGACGCATCGCCGCACGCTTCTGGTACGAGACCAATCCGGAAATCGCCGACCTGGCTACCTTCCAGATTGGCGCGCGCAAGACCCTGGGCGGCTGGACCTTCATGCCCAACGTGTTCTACAGCTTCGGCGATAACGACAGGCCGGACCATATCGAGATCGACGGGCGCGAAGACAAGTTTTCGCAGAACAACTTCGCCTACTCGGGCAATACGCTGGTGCGTTACGGCCGTGGCGCATTCCCCTACCCGCAACTCACGCCTGCGCTGCTGGCGCAGGTCAACAACATTCCGTCGTTGTACGCCACCAGCTATGGCCAGCAGACCAGGATCTTCTCCGGGCAAACCCGTGGCGGCGGGCGCTTCGATACCCGCTACGACTTCGAAGATGGCGCATTACGCTCGCTCCAGTTCGGCGTGAAGTACACCAGGAGCCAGCGCCAGTTCACCAATCGCGACTGGTTTACCGGTGGCGTGGACGGCACCACCACGCTGGGAGAGCTGGGAATCTTCAGTGGCACCTACGCGGCGATCTTTCCTGGCAAGTACCACTGGGCCACCCCGCGGGTGAGCAATGCCGCAGTGGCCGGCGTCATTGCCCAGCACCTCACCGACGACGATCTGGATACCTGCGGCAGTGCGTTCTACATCAACAACTACAACTGCAACACCATGCGCGGCACCGAGGCGGTGAGTGCAGCCTATGCCGCCGCCACCTTCACCGTCGGAAATCTGGATATCGTGCCGGGCATGCGCTTGGAGCACACCGGTATCGACAACACCTTCTGGGTGAGCCCGGTAGATGCAGATGGCAACCAGACCGTGGGGTACTTCGATCACAACCACACGTCCTACAACATGCCGTTGCCCAGCGTATTGCTGACCTGGCGGCCGGATCTGCGGACCGCATACCGCGCGTCGATCTGGACCAGCTACACGCGCCCGGCGCTGGTGCAACTGGGCGGTGGCAGCCAGATCAGTGTCTCCAACGGCGTCACCACCATCACCCAGGGCAACCCGGATCTGAAACCGATCCAGGCCACCCACCTGGATCTGTCCGGCGAATGGTCCACGCAGCACGGTGGCTTCTTTTCGCTGGCTGGCTTCTACAAGCAGCTGCGCAACTACATCTACGACGCCGGCCCGTCGCAGGCCAACGGCACCACCACCGGCAACGGCACGGTGCTGTACCACCTGCCGGCCAACGGCGGCGATGGCACGGTCTACGGGGTGGAAGTCAGCGCGCGGCAGAAGTTCCAGGACCTGCCGGCGCCCTTCGATGGGCTGGGCATCAGCGCCAACGCCACGCGGCAACACGCGCGTGCCGACCTGGGCATGAAGGGCTTCGACAACGAGCACATGCAGTCCGCCCCCTCGGCAATGGCCAACCTGGAACTGTTCTATGAGCACGGTGGCTTCTCGTTGAACCTCAGCTACCACTTCAGCAGTTCGTACCTGCTGGGCTACGACCTCCTGCATGAAGGCGCGCCCTGGAACGACCTGTGGGCGCGCCCCACCCGGCGCGTGGACCTGCACACCGGCTATCACTTCGACAGTGGCGTCAGCGTGGATCTGTCGATCTCCAACCTGACCAGGGAATACAGCTACTGGGCACATGTGGGCCGGCGCAACCTGGCGATCTCCGACATCGTCGATGCAGGCAGCACCTCGTTGCTGACGATCAAGTACGCGTTCTGAACACGGCGCGCCGCTGCGTGCCCAGGCGCGCGCAGCGGCGCATACGTCCTTCCACGCCGGTTGGAGACCGCATGAAACGCAGGAATGTGTGTACGTTCGGCCTGCTCGCACCGCTGAGTCTGGCAACAGTACCGACGCCGGCATGGGCGTTGCACGCGCCGGTGCCCGATGGCCGGCCGCATGCATTCGGGTTCGCGCGCGGGCAGTTCGTGCTGGATCGGCAACCCTGGCAACTGCGCAGCGGCGAGATGCATCCACTGCGCATCGCCCGCGCCGACTGGTTGCACCGCATCCGCATGGCCAAGGCGATGGGATTGAACACCATCGCGCTGTATCTGATGTGGAACGCGTACGAGCACACGCCCGGCCAGTTCGACTTCGAGACCGGCGAGCGCGACTTCGTCGCCTTCATCGGTCTGTGCCAGCAGGAAGGGCTGTGGGTGTATCTGCGCCCCGGCCCGTATGTCTGCGCCGAATGGACGCTGGGCGGCCTGCCGCCGTATCTGCTGCGCGAGCCAGGCATCCGGCTGCGCGATGCCGGCAATGCGCGCTACATGGCTGCGGTGCGGCGCTATATCGCGGCCGTGGCGCCACGCATCGCGCCCTTGATGGCCAGTGCCGGCGGGCCGGTATTGATGCTGCAGATCGAGAACGAATACAACATGCAGGGCAGCGATGTGGGCTACCTGCAGACGCTGGCGGCGCTATGGCGCGCTCACGGCATTCCCGGGCCATTTTCGCTGGCCGAGGGCATGAAGGATCTGCGCCGGCGCAAGGCCTATCTGCCGGGCGCGGCCCTGGGGCTGGATGGCGCGGACATGGCCGAAGTGCAGCAAGCCAAACGCATCGCCGGCCAGGCACCGGTGTGGGTGGCCGAAGGCTACCCCGGCTGGCTGACGCATTGGGGCGAGAATGGCTTTGCGCAGCGCGACTATGCGCCGATGCTGCGGCAGCTGATGGCGGCCGGCATTTCGTTCAACCTCTACGTGGTGCACGGCGGCAGTAATTTCGGCCTCAGTGCCGGCGCCAATGCCGAAGACGATGGCTCGCAATTCCAGCCCGCGTTGACCAGCTACGACTACGGCGCACCGATCGACGAAGGCGGCCGCGCCACGCCGGCCTACAGGGTCCTGCGCGCGATCATCGCCCAGCACAGCACCACCACGCTGCCGCCGATTCCGCCTGCTCCGCTGCGCGCGCACTTTGCATCGGTGACGGCACATCCGGTGGCGAGCCTGTGGGACAACCTGAGTACCGCGCCGGTCGTCACCCAGCATCCCACCGATCTGCAAGGTCTGCTCAAGCAAAACCTGGGACTGGCGGTCTACCGACGCCGCATTGCGGCAGGCACGCAACTGGATCTGGGACAGGTGCACGACTACGCAGCCGTCCAGCTGGACGGTGCGGAGATCGGACATGTTTCGCGTATGCCGCATGCCCGCCTCAACAGCGCAGCGCAGCTGGCGCTGCCACACACCACCTCCACCGAGCGCACGCTGGAGATCGTGATCGACAGCTTCGGCCATATCAATTTCGGCCCGGCCCTGGGCGATGCGAAAGGCCTGCTCGGCCCGGTCACGCTGGATGGCAACGCACTGCACGACTGGCAGGTGCAGGGCCTGGCACTGGACGGCGACAGCCCGCCATCACTGCGGCCGTTGCAGGGCCCGCCCACGCGTCCCGGGCTGTTCTTCGCCACGACCATCACACTGGAGACGGTGGGCGATGTGCATGTGGATATGAGCCACTGGCGCAAAGGCTACCTGTGGATCAATGGCCGGCTGCTTGGGCGGTACTGGAACATTGGCCCGCAGGACTGCCTGTTTTGCCCAGGCGCGTGGCTGCATGCCGGTGAAAACGCGGTGCTGGTGCTGGACCTGCATCAGCTGGCACCTGCGGCGATCCATTGCGCAGACGGCCTGAGGTCCGCGCGCCGCGCAGATCATGCGCGCAGCACGGCGCTGGCATGGGCTGCGGCATGCTGACCGCGCCTGCCGCGTCGCCAGCATCTGGCTGCGACCAGGCACCGCCCCGCACGCTCGGTTTTTGGGGCGCGCTGTCGGCCAATCTGCTCAACATGATCGGCATCGGCCCGTTCATCACCATTCCACTGGCGTTGTCGGCACTGGCCGGGCCGGCGGTGTTGATCGGCTGGGTGGCCGGCGCGGTGCTGTGCTTTTGCGATGGGCTTGTGTGGGCGGAACTGGGCGCGGCGATTCCGCGTTCCGGCGGGCCTTATCACTACCTGCGCGATGCGTACGGGCGCGAGCGCTGGGGGCGCCTGTTCGGCTTTCTCTACCTGTGGCAGACGCTGTTGACCGCGCCCTTGTCGGTGGCGTCGGCGGCGGTGGGGTGCGTGCAGTACCTGGCGTTCGTGTTGCCGGAACAGAGCCACGTCCAGCTCACCGCCATGGCGATGGCGGTGTGCGCGTTCAATACGCTGCTGCTGTATCGCCGGGTGCGCTCGGTGCAGCTGCTGTCGCTGTTGGTCAGCGCGGTGGTGGTCGGCGCCTGCGTGTGGATCATCGGCAGCGGCGTGCTGCACTTCGATGCCGGCATCGCCTCGGCCTTCCTGCAGACGCGTCCGGCATCGGCGCAGGGATTCTGGCTGGGCTTCGGTGCGGTGGCCTTGATCGCGGTCTACGACTACGGCGGCTACAACAATGTGTGCATGCTCGGTGGCGAAATCCGCAAGCCACGCCGCACCATTCCGCGCGCGGTGCTGCTGTCCATCCCGATCGTGGCGCTGCTGTACCTGGGCCTCAACATCACCTTGCTCGGCGTGTTGCCGTGGCAGCAGGCGGCGCACTCGAAAGCGGTCATGGCCGACTTCATGCAGACCATCTACGGCCCGGCCGGCGGCACCCTGGCGGTGGCATTGATCGCGCTGGCGGCGTGGGGCTCGGCGCTGGTGGTGTTGCTGGGGTATTCGCGGGTGCCGTATGCAGCCGCCGCAGCCGGACAGTTCTTCGGCATATTCGCGCGGCTGCATCCGCGTGGGGGCTTTCCCACCGTGTCGTTGCTATTCGTCGGTGCCAGTTCGATGCTGGCCTGCCTGCTGTCGCTGGACGACCTGATCGCCAGTTTGATGATCGTCCAGATCCTGTTCCAGTTCCTGGCGCAATGCCTGGCGGTGGTGCTGCTGCGGCGCAGGCGCCGGCGGCGGGCGTTCTCGATGCCGCTGTATCCATGGCCGCTGCTGGTCAGCGTGGCCGGTTGGCTGTCCCTGCTCGCCACCAGCCCGGGACGACGCCTGCTGGCGGCGGTGCTGGCGCTGGCGCTGGGGAGCGGGGTGTACCTGATCCAGGCACGGAGGGAGCGCGCATGGCCGTTTCAGGCACGCTGAGCGCAGCGCAGATCGTGGTGGTGGGCGAGGTCTATCTGGACCATATCTTCAGCGGTTTCCAGCGCTGGCCGGCGCCGGGCGAAGAAGCCTTCGCCCAGCACTACCGGCGAGAGCTGGGCGGCGGCACCCTCATCACGGCCTGCGCACTGGCACGGCTGGGCTGCAAGGTGCGCGCGATCGGCGCAATCGGCGCGCCCGATCGCGCGGTGTTCGCGCAGCGGCTGGGTGAGTTCGGCATCGCGGCCGATGGCTTGATCGACTCGCCCGCCGACACCGGCGTGACCACCAGCGTGTCGCTGCACGAGGACCGCTCGTTCTTCACCTATGCCGGTGCGAATGCGGAATTGGGCAGCATGCTGCTGCGCGAAGAGCTGATCGCCGCGCTATCGACGGCCGCGCATGTGCACTTTGCGATGCCGCTGCCGGCCGCGCTGGCCGAGGTGCTGTTACCCCGACTGGAACGCGCCGGCTGCACCACCTCGCTGGACGTGGGGTTCAACCCCGCCTGGCTGGCCGACCCTGCCAACCACGCCACCTGCCGCGCGGTGAGCTGGTTTCTGCCCAACCAGACCGAAGCCGCACGGATGGGCTGCGGCGATGGTCCGCAGGCCTGCCTGGAATGGGCACATGCGCTGGGCCTGCGCCGCTGCGTCATCAAGCTCGGTGCCGCAGGCGCGATGTGCATCGACGACACCGGCGCACGCCGCATCGCCGCAACGCCGGTGCAGGTGCGCGACACCACCGGCGCCGGCGATGCCTTCGATGCCGGTTTCATCGCCGCATGGCGGCACGGCCAGCCGCTGGATGCTTGCGTGCAGCAGGCCTGCCGCGCCGGTGCGGCATGTTGCAGCGCGCTCGGCGCGCTGGACGGTCTTTTCCTGCTATCTCCCCCAACCGAGGACGTGTCATGAGCAGTTCTATCGATAATCGCAAGATCACCCTGATCGGCGGCGGCGGCGTCCGCACCCCGTTGGTGGTCTACGGCGTCAACGAGGCCGCCGAGGCGCTGGGCGCGCGCGAGATCGTGCTGTACGACCCGGACCAGGAACGCCTGGCGCTGATGGTGGCGATGGGCCGCGCCATCGTGGCCGAAGCCGGTGGCGCGCTGCAGGTGCATGCGGCCCCCTCGCTGGAAGCGGCGATCGAAGGCGCGCACTTCGTGCTCAACAGCATCCGTGTCGGCGGCATTGCGCAGCGCGCGGCCGACGAACAGACCATCATCGCGCACGGCTATTCCGGCCAGGAAACCACCGGGCCCGGCGGCGTGGCCAAGGCCTTGCGGACAGTGCCGGTGGCCATCGACCAGGCGCGCCTGGTCGAGCGCCTGAGCCCGGAGGCCTGGCTGGTCAGCTTCACCAACCCGGCCGGCCTGATTACCCAGGCGATCAGCGCGCATACCCGTGCCCGCGTGGTGGGCATCTGCGACACGCCGGTGGAGTTGTTCCACAACATCGCACGTGCGCTGGGCGAGCCGGCCGCCGATGTGGAATGCGAGTACATCGGCCTCAACCACCTGGGCTGGATCCGCGCGGTGCGCCTGCGCGGCGAGGACATCCTGGACCGCGTGCTCGCCGACGATGCCATCCTGCGCCAGCTCTACCTGGCGCAGCTGTTCGACTTCGACATGCTGCGGGCGCTGCGGCTGATCCCCACCGAATACCTGTACTTCATCTACGAACGCCGCCGTGCGCTGGACAACCAGCGTGCCAGTGGCGCCAGCCGTGGCGCCGAGATCGAGCGACTCAACCGCAACCTGATGGACGCCTTGCACGGCCACTTGCATGCCGGCGATACCCACGGCGCCGTGCAGACCTACGCCGCCTACCTCGCGCAGCGCTCTGGCTCCTACATGAAGCTGGAGGCAGAAGCAGGCTCGGCGTTCGCACCGGATCTGGCGCCGCAACCGGACCCGTTCCGCGCCAGCACCGGCTACCACCGCATCGCGGTCGATGTGATGAGCGCGCTGACCGGCGCCCGCCCCGGCCGGCACGTGGTCAACGTGCGCAACCACGGCGCGATGGCCGAGCTGGCCGACGACGACATCGTGGAAATTGCCGCCGACATCGACCGCGACCGCATCGTACCGATTCCCGCCGCCCCGCTGCCCGCCGCCGTGCAGGGTCTGGTGCGCACCTTCAAGGCCTACGAGCACGCCGCCATCGAAGCGGCCCTGAGCGGCCGCCATCTGGACGCCTGCAAGGCCATGCTGATCCACCCGGCGATTGGCGAGTGGAGCGCGTCGCGGCGCCTGCTGGAGGCCTTGTTCGGGCAGGCGCACGACGAAGACGGCCAGTGCGCCTGGCCGGCACGGTGGCGCGCACAGGCGGTGGGTTGAAGGGTTGGTCGGGCACCGTCAGGCCTGGCGGCAGCATCGGCAACCACGCCGACCTGCACGGGCCGTGGATCCGCCCGCCCGCCATGGCAACGGCGAGGGGTGCATACGGCGGCGGATTGTGCAGGCGCACTATGCATCTGCGGCGCACACGTTGTATGGTCATCGGGAATTGGTCATGCATAGGTCTCATCGCCGCATGCGCGCTCCCGTGGCGTCTGGCGCCGACCTCCACGCGTGCGATTGCCAAGTGAACCCACGGAGTCTTGAGGTCATGCACACCCGTCGCGACATCCTTCAGCTGCTCGGTGCCGGCGCGGGCGCCAGCCTGCTCGCCAGCGCCCTGCCCGCCTTCGCGGCAGCGTCCGCCCCCGGCACCCGTGCCGTCGGCGGCTTCGCCAGCAAGCGCCCGCCCAAGGCGCAGCGCCGCTTCGTCAGCACTGCGGTGGAACAGCAGATTGCGCAGATCAAGGCGCGCATCGCCGACCCGGAACTGGCCTGGCTGTTCGAGAACTGCTACCCCAACACGCTGGACACCACGGTGGAAACCGGCACCCGCAACGGCAAGCCGGACACCTTCGTCATCACCGGCGACATCCACGCGATGTGGCTGCGCGATTCCTCCGCGCAGGTGCACCCCTACGTGCCGCTGGCCAAGCGCGACCCGGCCCTGCGCCGCATGTTCCATGGCCTGATCCAGCGCCAGGCCGCGTGCATCAAACTCGATCCGTACGCCAACGCGTTCCTGCCCGATGGCCAGACCCAGCGCCTGAAATGGTCGCTCAACGACATCACCGAGATGAAACCCGGCGTGGGCGAGCGCAAGTGGGAGATCGACTCGCTGTGCTACCCGATCCGCATCGCGCACGAATACTGGCGCGCCACTGGCGATACCGCACCGTTCGACGATGACTGGCGCGAAGCGATGCACGTGGTGGTGCGCACCTTCCGCGAGCAACAGCGCAAGGACAACCGCGGCCCGTACGTGTTCCAGCGCCCCTCACCGCTGGCCACCGAAACCCTGGTGCTGGAAGGCTACGGCCAGCCGACCAAGCCCAATGGCATGATCCATTCGATGTTCCGCCCCTCCGACGATGCCTGCGTGTTCCCGCTGTTCGTGCCGGCCAACCTGTTCGCGGTGACCTCGCTACGGCAATTGGCCGCGATGAGCACGGCATTGCATCGCGACGCCGCCTTCGCCGCCGACTGCACCGCCCTTGCCGATGAAGTGGAAACTGCCACCCGCCAGTTCGGGCAACTGCGCGACAGCGACGGCCAGGCGTATTGGGCCTTCGAAGTGGACGGCTTCGGCAATCAGTTGTTTATCGACGATGCCAACGCACCCGGCCTGCTCAGCCTGGCCTACCTGGGCTGCTGCGACCGTGCCGACCCGGTGTTCCTGCGCACCCGCCAGCTGGCCTGGAGTGAGCGCAACCCGTATTTCTCGCGCGGCACCGCCGCAGAAGGCGTCGGCAGCCCGCACAGCGGCATGGGCACCATCTGGCCGATGTCCATCATCCAGTACGCATTGGTCAGCGACGACGACACACAGCTGCGCCAATGCCTGCAGTGGCTGAAAACCACGCATGCCGGCACCGGCTTCATGCACGAAGCGTTCGACAAGGACACCCCGAGCACCTTCACCCGCGACTGGTTCGCCTGGGCCAATACCTTGTTCGGCGAACTCATCATCGACCTGCATCAACGCAAACCCCAGCTGCTGCGCAATCGCTGATCGGGGGAGTTCGATTTACATCCTAGACGGAGCGACACCGCAATTGATCGTGTTCGACATGGCCAGGGTCATGTAAAAACGGCTTCCGGAAGCTCAGGCTTTGTGAACCGGCATTGCACGGAGATGGTCTACAGCCAGTCACCCGTGTTGGTCGATCCTGTGTCTTTCATGACAGCAAGACGGTGGATACCGGTTCAGGGCTCGGCAAGGACAACTCCGGTTATGTCTGGCCCCAGTGACCAGCAATCATCTCGATTCATTCGCGCTGTTCTTCTGCGATTCAGCTCGGAAGGGTGAAGGAAACTACAGGTGCATATCAAGAAAACTCTCCCAGCAAACAGAAATGACGCATTCGTCCCAGTCTTGCTAACTCTGCTGGCAACCTCGCTGGTCGGCTGTGACGAGAGACGCGTACAACAACCGGCCGCCCAGGCCGAGCTCGAAGTCAACGATGAGAACTGCAAGTCCGAGAGCGTTGCAAGGATCGATGACAAGCAGAAGCAGCAAGCGTTTGCGGACCGTTGCTTCCGTCGTGGCGAATTCAAACCCAGTACAAAGAAGGAATGGTGAGCGTTTCACCATGAGAGTGTCCGCTCCCCTTCTCCCGCCGGGAGAAGGGGCCCGAAGGGCGGATGAGGGTGCCCCGGCATCGGCCCGTGAATTTCGAGACCACACACATGGCAACACGACGCGGTTTTCTCCAAGGCGCCATCGCCGCAGCACTATTTGGCAGCATGGGCCTGCCAGGCCTGGCGCGCGCGCGCGCCGGCAACTACGCGCTGCCTGCCGACGCGCGCACGCGTGCCGATCTCACCCGGCATGTGGATGTATTCATCGGCACTGGTGGTCATGGTCACACCTTTCCCGGCGCCACGCTGCCGTTCGGCATGGTGCAGCTGAGCCCGGACACCTATAACGCGGTGTGGGATTCGTGTTCGGGGTATCACGAATCCGATGGCTCGATCATGGGCTTTTCGCACACGCACCTGTCCGGCACCGGCATCGGCGACATGCTGGATTTCCTGCTGGTGCCGGCCACCGGCGAGGTCAAGCTGGTGCCCGGCCCACTGGACAACCCCGACGCCGGCTACCGCTCGCGCTTCGATCACAGCGACGAAGCCGCCTCGCCCGGTTACTACCGCGTGCGCCTGAAGGACAGCGGCGTGCACGCCGAACTCACCGCCACCGCGCGCGCCGGCCTGCACCGTTACCACTTTCCCAAGGGCAAGCCGGCGCATGTGTTGCTGGACCTGTGCCACGGCATGCAGGACAAGCCGGAGATTCCCACCCGCGTGAGCGACGCGCAGCTGCGCGTGGTGGATGCGCAGACCCTGACCGGCGGCCGCCGCGTCCATCAATGGGCCAAGGGGCGCTACATCTACTTTGCCATGCGGCTGTCGCGGCCGTTCGCCAGCGTGCAGCTGTACGACGAAGATCAGGCGCTGCCCGCCGGCACGCGCCATCGCGACGGCACCCATCTCAAGGCCGCGCTGCACTTCGCCGATGCCTCCGACGCACCGCTCCTCATCAAGGTCGGCATTTCGGCCGTCAGCGCCGACAATGCCCTGGCCAATCTCGACGCCGAGCTACCGGACTTCGACTTTGCACGCGTGCACGCCCACGCCGTCGCCGCCTGGGAAAAGGAACTGGGCCGCGTCCGCATCGACAGCGACGACGAGGCGCAACGGCGCATCTTCTACACCGGCCTGTATCACAGCCTGCTGGCGCCCACACTCTTCAGCGACGTGGACAACCGCTACCGCGGCATGGACCTGCAGATCCACACCGCGCCCAAGGGCTACAACAACTACAGCACCTATTCTCTGTGGGACACCTACCGCGCCGCGCATCCGCTGCTCACCCTGGTGCAACCCGAACGCGTGCCCGACCTGGTGCAATGCCTGGTACGCGGCGCCAACGAATGTCCGGATGGCGTGGGCATCTGGCCGCTGCAGGGCGTGGAAACCGGCTGCATGATCGGCTACCACTCGGCGGTGGTATTGGCCGAAGCGCATGCCAAGGGCTTCACCGGCATCGACTACAAGGCTGCCTGGCCCGCCTATCGCAAGCGTGCCATGCACGACACCACCCATGGCCTGGCGTATTACCGCAGCCTCGGCTATATCCCCGCCGACAAGGTGGACGAAGCGGTCAGCCGCACCCTGGAATATGCGTATGACGACTGGGCCTGTGCACATCTGGCGCAGGCCGCAGGCGCTACCGACGACGCACGCGCATTGCGCGCACGCTCGCGCAACTACCGCAACGTATTCAACCGCGACAGCGGCTTTGTGCAGGCACGTTTGCAGGACGGCAGCTGGGCCAAACCATTCGACCCGCGCGGCATGGGTCATCTCAAACAATGGCGCGATTTCACCGAATCCAATGCCTGGCAGGCCACCTTTCTCAACCAGCACGATCTGTACGGCTACATGGATTTGTACGGCGGCCGCGATGGCTTTGTCGCCAAGCTCGACGAGCTGTTTTCCACCAGCTCCGAACTCCCCGCTGATGCGCCGCCGGACATCGATGGCATGGTGGGCCAGTACGCGCACGGCAACGAACCCAGCCACCACGTCGCCTACCTGTTCGCCTACGCCGGCCAGCCGTACAAGACCCAGGCGATGGTCCGCCGCCTGCTGCGCGAGCAATACCACGACGCGCGCAACGGGCTGTCCGGCAATGAAGATTGCGGGCAGATGAGTGCCTGGTTCGTGCTCAGTGCGCTGGGCCTGTATGCCGTGGACCCGGTCAGCGGCAACTACATCCTTGGCAGCCCATTGTTCGAGCGCGCCACCCTGGACGTGGGCACCGGCCGCACGCTGCGCATCGTGGCCAAGGACAACAGCGCACAGAACGTCTACGTACAGTCGCTGCGGTTCAACGGCAAACCGCTCAACCGCGCCTGGCTGCGCCACGCCGACCTGGCCGCCGGCGGCACACTGGAATTCACGATGGGGTCCAAGCCGAACCTGGCCTTCGGCGCAGACAAGCAGGATCTGCCACCGTCGTTTGCGTGATGCCAATGCGCCGCTTCCACAGGCGGCGCGTTAGGTTCTTGCTGCGCGGATCAAGCGGGCATTGCCCCTCCCTTCTCCCGCAAGCGGGCATTGCCTTTCCCTTCTCCCGCAAGCGGGCATTGCCTCTCCCTTCTCCCGCAAGCGGGCATTGCCTCTCCCTTCTCCCGCAAGCGGGCATTGCCTCTCCCTTCTCCCGCAAGCGGGCATTGCCTCTCCCTTCTCCCGCAAGCGGGCATTGCCTTTCCCTTCTCCCGCAAGCGGGAGAAGGTGCCCGAAGGGCGGATGAGGGCAGCACGCAAACCACCAGCACATCCATTCACCCGCACCACCAGCCCTCCCCACATCGAGACCTCCATGCTGCGTACCACTGTTGCTCCCCTGGTTCTGGCCCTGGCACTCGCGTTCCCCGCCGCTGCCGCCGCCACCGATTCCTGGCCATCCTTCGGCACCCAGGGCACGCAGTTCGTCCGCGACGGCAAGCCCTACCAGATCCTCTCCGGCGCCATCCATTTCCAGCGCATCCCGCGCGCCTACTGGAAGGATCGCCTGCAAAAAGCGCGCGCACTGGGCTTGAACACGGTGGAGACCTACGTGTTCTGGAACCTGGTCGAACCGCAGCAAGGCCGGTTCGACTTTTCCGCGAACAACGACGTGGCCGCCTTCGTCAAGGAGGCCGCCGCGCAAGGTCTCAACGTGATCCTGCGCCCCGGCCCCTATGTCTGCGCCGAATGGGAAGCCGGTGGCTATCCGGCGTGGTTGTTCGGCAAGGACGCCATCCGCGTGCGCAGCCGCGACCCGCGCTTTCTTGCCGCAAGCCAGGCCTATCTGGATGCCGTGGCCCAGCAGGCCCGCCCGCTGCTCAACCACAACGGTGGCCCCATCATTGCCGTGCAGGTAGAGAACGAATACGGCTCCTACGGCGACGACCACGCCTACATGGCCGACAACCGCGCCATGTTCGTCCAGGCTGGCTTCGACAAGGCGTTGCTGTTCACCTCCGATGGCGCCGACGTACTCGCCAACGGCACCTTGCCCGGCACCCTGGCGGTGGTGAATTTTGCGCCAGGCGAAGCCAAGAGCGCGTTCGAAAAACTGACCAAGTTCCGTCCCGAGCAACCGCGCATGGTGGGCGAATACTGGGCCGGCTGGTTCGACCATTGGGGCAAGCCACACGCCAGCACCAATGCCAAACAACAGACCGAAGAACTGGAGTGGATCCTGCGCCAGGGCCACTCGGCCAACCTGTACATGTTCGTGGGCGGCACCAGTTTCGGCTTCATGAATGGCGCTAATTTCCAGAGCAATCCCAGCGATCATTACGCAGCCCAGACCACCAGTTACGACTACGACGCCATCCTCGACGAAGCCGGCCGGCCCACGCCCAAGTTCGCGCTGATGCGCGATGCGATCGCCCGCGTCACCGGCGTACAACCGCCGGCGCTTCCCGCCCCGATCGCGACCACCACGCTGCCGGCAATCCCCCTGCACGAGTCCGCCTCGCTGTGGGACAACCTGCCCGCGCCGATCGCCATCGACACCCCGCAGCCGATGGAACAGTTCGGCCAGGATTACGGCTACATCCTCTACCGCACCACCATCACCGGCCCGCGCAAGGGCGCGTTGTATCTGGGAGACGTGCGCGATGTGGCGCGGGTGTACGTGGACCAGAAGCCAATGGGCAGCGTCGAACGGCGTTTGCAACAGGTCTCCACCCAGGTGGACATCCCGGCCGGCCAGCACACCCTGGATGTCCTGGTCGAAAACAGCGGCCGCATCAACTATGGCCTGCGCCTGGCCGACGGCCGCGCCGGCCTGGTCGACCCGGTGCTGCTGGACAACCAGCCACTCACCGGCTGGCAGGCGTTCCCGCTGCCGATGCGCTCGCCCGACAGCCTGCGCGGCTGGACCCGCAAGACCGTGCAAGGCCCGGCCTTCCATCGCGGCAAGCTGCGCATTGGCACCCCCACCGACACCTATCTGGACATGCTCGCCTTCGGCAAGGGCATCGCCTGGGCCAACGGCGTCAACCTGGGCCGCCACTGGAATATCGGCCCGCAAACGGCGCTGTATTTCCCAGCGCCCTTCCAGCGCCAGGGCGACAACACCATGGTGGTGTTCGACCTGGATACCGTCGAGGCTCCCAGCGTGCGCGGGCTGAAGCAGCAGGTGTGGCTCAAGCCGATGGACTGAACACGCGCGGCTGTTCCGGACGCCGGCAATACGATCGCGCAGCGGAGCAAGCGCAAGTGCCGTCCTGCGTCAGTCACTCGGCAACGCCCAACGTTGCCGGCCAACGCACTTGTTCAAGCACCTGTTGTACCTGCTCGGCAAGCAGCTCCAGGCAGAACGCCAGTTCGTCCATCCGGATCGCCGCATGCGGCGCTTGCTCTTCGCTGCGTGTGCGTGGCTCAGCCATGCGCGCCAAAAACCGCATGTGGTCGCCCAGCTTCTGCAAGCGATACTGCGCATGGTCTGGCAGGTAGTAGCCGGGCAGTAAGCCGGCTGCGTTGGACCCTCGCCTCATTCAGTCCTCCGTTGACAAGTATTTAGTGCCGCAAGCTGACGGTACTCCGCTTGAAATCCTATCAGCTGGACGCACCGACTTCACACATTTTTTATTGCATCATTAAGTTTGAAGCAAATTTTATTGACTTACGACAACAAGGATTTCATCGTATGCATCATGCTCAATCATGCACTCAGCGCCACCCTGGCCGAACTGGCAGACGCCCGCATGGGTTATCCGTTCCGTGGCGCGATTCCTGAGGTCACTGGCGGCAGCGTCCGCGTCATCCAGACCAGAGACATCACTCGCACCGGCCTCTGCCACTACGAGATGCTTGTTGCGACGGAGGTCGAGGGCCGCAAGGAGCCTGATTGGCTCCAGGACCAGGACATCGTCTTCATTGCCAGGGGCGCACATACCTTCGCAGCGCTGGCACAGGCACCGCCGCCGCGCACGCTTTGCTCGCCGCATATCTATGTCATCCGGGTCAAGGCGCCGCAGCGGTTGTTGCCTGCCTTTCTCGCCTGGCAGCTCAACCAGGCCCCGGCACAACGCTACCTGCGCCAATCCGCCGAAGGCAGCAATCAGCTGAGTATTCGCCGCGCCGTCCTGGACAGCGCGCTGATTCGATTACCGCCGCTACAGATCCAACACGCCGCCATCGCCATCGACCAGGCCGCACAGGCAGAGCGCATAACCCTCAATGCACTGATCGACAACCGTACCACCGAGCTGGCGATCTTCGCCGAGCGCCTACTCGCCTAAGCCTTTGGAACTCCCATGCGCAAGACCGATATCGCCCAGGACACCATCAACGCCGCCGTCTGGGGCGCCTGCGACACCTTCCGCGGCACCGTGGACCCCAGCGTCTACAAGGACTACGTGCTGACCATGCTGTTCCTGAAGTACGTCTCCGACGTCTGGCAGGACCACTACGACGACTACAAGACCAAACACGGCGACAAGCCAGGCCTGATCGAAGAACTGCTCAAGAGCGAGCGCTTCGTGCTGCCGCACAGCGCCAACTTCTACACCCTGTACGACCAGCGCCACCGCCCCGGCAATGGCGAGCGCATCGACACCGCCCTGCACGCCATCGAAGACGCCAACCTGGGCAAGCTGCGCGACGTATTCCAGGACATCAGCTTCAACGCCAATAAACTCGGCGAAGAACAGCAGAAGAACGACCTGCTACGCCATCTGCTGGAAGACTTCGCCAAGCCTGCGCTCAACCTGCGCCCCTCGCGTATCGGCCAGCTGGACATCATCGGTAACGCCTACGAGTACCTCATCAAGAACTTCGCCTCCAGCAGCGGCAAGAAGGCCGGCGAGTTCTATACCCCGCCGGAAGTCTCCGCGTTGATGGCGCGCCTGATGAACCCGCAACCAGGCGAGGAGATCTGCGACCCCACCTGCGGCTCCGGCTCGCTGCTGCTCAAGTGCGGCCGGCTGATCCGCGAGCGCACCGGCACCGGCAAGTACGCGCTCTACGGCCAGGAAGCCATCGGCAGTACCTGGGCGCTGGCCAAGATGAACATGTTCCTGCATGGCGAGGACAATCACCGCATCGAATGGGGCGACACCATCCGCAACCCCAAGCTGCTGGCCGGCAACCACCTCAAGAACTTTGACATCGTCGTCGCCAACCCGCCGTTCTCGCTGGAAAAGTGGGGCCACGACAGCGCCGACAACGACCCGCACGACCGCTTCCACTGCGGCCTGCCCCCACGCACCAAGGGCGATTACGCCTTCATCCTGCACATGATTGCCACCATGAAGGCGCGCAGCGGCCGCATGGCGGTGGTGGTGCCGCATGGCGTGCTGTTCCGTGGTGCCGCAGAAGGCCGCATCCGTCAGAAACTGATCGATGAGAACCTGCTGGATGTGGTGATCGGCCTGCCGGAAAAGCTGTTCTACGGCACCGGCATCCCTGCGGCCATCTTGGTGTTCCGTAAGAAGAAGAAAGACAAGAACGTGCTGTTCATCGATGCCAGCCGCCAGTACCAGGACGGCAAGAACCAGAACCTGCTGCGCGAGAGCGACCTGCAGCGCATCCTGGACACCGTGCAGGCGCGCCAGAACGCGGACAAGTACGCCCACCTGGCCAGCCCGGCCGAAATCGCCGGCCACGACTACAACCTCAACATTCCCCGCTACGTGGATACGTTCGAGGAAGAGGCCGAGATCGACCTGATGGCCGTGCGCCGCGAGCGCGAGCAGCTCAAGACAGAGTTGACCAGACTGGAGGAACAGATGGCCGCTTACCTGAAGGAGCTGGGTTATGAGTGAGAAAAAAACCGACATCGCCGCCGATGCGATTGAAGGCATGGCCACTCACGAAGGCGTAGCGGTACGCCGCACCTGGCATGCCGATCAGTGGTGGTTTGCGGTCATCGACCTGGTCAGTGCGCTGACCGACTCTGACAGCCCCGAAAGCTATCTACGCAACCTGCGCCGACGCGACGAGGAGCTCTCCCGCAGCTGGGAGACCCTGGTCACGCCACTGCGTGTCGCCACGGCGGGGGGGCCCCAGATGCTCAATTGCACCACGCTGGAAGGCGCGTTGCGCATCATTCAATCCATCCCCTCGTCCAAGGCCGAACCCTTCAAGCGCTGGCTGGCGCGCATCGGCAACGAACGCATCCAGGGCGAGGAGGCAGCCGACTTCGACGCTTTGAGCGAAAACCAGCGCCGCTTGTTCTTGCGCGACCAGATCAGCCAGCACAACAAGGATCTGGCCGCAGCAGCCAAACAGGCTGGCGTGGAAACCCCGCTGGAGTACGCCGTCTTTCAGGATCATGGCTACAAGGGCCTGTATGGCGGCCTGGGCGCAAAGGATATCCATGCGCGCAAGGCCCTGAAGAAGAGCCAGAAAATCCTGGACCATATGGGCAGCACCGAGCTGGCGGCCAACCTCTTCCGGGCGACGCAGGCAGAGGAAAAGCTCCGCCGCGACAACGTGCAGGGCAAGACGGCCGCCAACCACACCCACTACGCCGTCGGCCAGACCGTGCGCAAGACCATCCAGGAACTGGGCGGAACCCTGCCGGAGCACCTGCCAGCACCACGGACCAGCATCAAGCGGCTGCAGAAGGACGCCAGGCCGCCGTTGGGGCAGAGTACGGACCAAGACAAGAACGAACCATGAATCGGAACCTTGGTACCCGGCAAATCAATTACTTGCCGCAAGGGGGGGGTCATCTTGACCCCCCCCTTGCCCTGACCATTTGGGCGGCCGGCGCAGCACATGGTCAACATTGGGCGTTCCGAGAACACGCCCGAGCAGGGGCTTGCCTGAGGGAATTTGGCGATGCGTAAGCACCAACTCCCAGACTCGCCAACCACATCGGCCGCCACAGGCGACGAACGTGCACCGAGCACGAGTGCCCATGGCGAACTGGTGCTCTACGCCACCGACGATGGTACTGCCCGGTTCTATTTGCGCGCCGAGAACGGCAGCGTCTGGCTCAGCCAGCTGGAACTGGCTGCATTATTCCAGACCACCAAGCAAAACATCAGCCTACACGTCAAAAACATCCTGTCGGACAATGAGTTGCAGGAGGCCGCAGTTGTCAAGGAAGACTTGACAACTGCGGCCGACGGCAAGCGCTACCGCACACAGCTCTACACCCTGGACATGATCCTGGCCATCGGCTACCGGGTAAAATCCCCGCGCGGCACCCAGTTCCGCCAGTGGGCTACCACCCATCTGCGCGAGTACCTGGTCAAGGGCTTCGTGATGGACGATGAGCGCTTGAAGGATCCAGCCGGCTGGGACCACTTCGACGAGCTACTGGAGCGCATCCGCGAGATCCGCACCTCGGAGAAGCGCTTCTACCAGAAGATCCGCGACCTGTTCGCCCTGTCGGTGGATTACCGCGACGACGACACCGCCACCGGCCAATTCTTTGCCGTGGTGCAGAACAAGATGCTTTACGCCGTCACCCAGAAGACCGCCGCGCAACTGATCGTGGAACGTGCCGATCCGGACCAGCCCAATATGGCGCTGACTGGCTGGAAGGCCGCGTGCGTGCGCAAGACCGATGTCATCGTGGCCAAGAACTACCTGCACGCGGAGGAAAACACCCAGCTCAATCGCATCGCCGCCATGTTCCTGGATTACGCCGAGGACCGCGCCAGCCAGCGCCAGGACCTGCGCATGGACGACTGGCGCCAGTACGTGGACCGCTTCGTCGAATTCAACGAACGGCCGTTGTTGAAGGATGCCGGCACCGTCAGCCATGAACGCATGCAGCAGATCGCCCACGAGCGTTATGCCGTGTTCGATGCAAAACGGCGCAAGGCGGAAGCTATGGCGGCGGATAGCCAAGACATTAAGGCCCTGGAATCCATGGAGAAGCTTGCACGTGAACGAGACGAGCGCGGATCAAATCGCCAACCCGCTAATGACGGTAAGAAATTGTGATGCTTCCTAAAGACTGGCGACGTAGCACGATTGGTGAGTCCACCAAGCTTATTTCCGGCAATACGCCAAGCAAGGAGAATCCGGCCTTCTGGTCCGGCGATTTTCCTTGGGTAACTGTAAGGGACATGAAAACGCCTTGGTTGCAAGAAACGGGGCTGACATTGACTGAATCAGGAAAATCCGCAGCATCCATTGCGCCTGCTAACTCGGTGTTAGTTGTGACGCGAGGTATGGCTCTACTGAAGGATCTGCCGATCAGTCTCACCATGCGGGATATGGCTTTCAACCAAGATATCAGGGTCTTCGCGGATCACTGTGGGTGCAATCGAGCATTTTCGGGTAGCGCGGGCAGGAAGCTGGCGATGATCTTGAGCCTCAGGAACTCCTC
>NZ_MDED01000010.1 GCF_002939885.1 Xanthomonas cucurbitae | reverse complement strand
CCGAACGAAGCTTCCCCAGAGTCGTCAAGAACCGCGCTTCGAAGTTCCCAACGAAAAATGCCAATCAGCGTTAACTGACTGGCATTGCGGCATGCCGGGGCTTTATGCGTTGTGGCATTGGCCCCGCCCGGCCATGCAGCGCCGGCAGCCATCGAAAGGCGTGAGACCTGGAAACCAGTGGTCCGAAATAAAAAACCAGAAATAAAAAATAAGGGTCGGCAGTCCCCCGACTACCGACCCTTACGCGACCCCGACGCACGCGCGGCTGGCCCCTGTTCCAATTCCAGCCTTTGCGCCCATGTCGCAATGCCACGCCGGGTGCGATAGGGATATCCGCACGAAACATGCCAACTTGAGTGCCAGTATTGAAATTTGTGATTTACATCACAAATTTACGGGACAAGTGACCGCATTGCCGCTTCAGCCGATACTTGCCTGGCCGTTGTCCTCCCTACCGCTTCCAGTCCACGCCCATGTCCGACTCCTTCTATCGCTTCGATGTCATCGTGATCGGTGGCGGCCACGCCGGCACCGAGGCGGCGCTGGCGTCTGCACGCGCCGGTGCGCGCACCCTGCTGCTGACCCACAACATCGAGACCGTGGGGGCGATGAGCTGCAATCCGGCCATCGGTGGGATCGGCAAGGGGCACCTGGTCAAGGAGATCGATGCGCTGGGCGGCGCCATGGCGCGGGCGGCCGACCTGGCCGGGATCCAGTGGCGCACGCTCAATGCCTCCAAGGGGCCGGCGGTGCGCGCCACCCGCTGCCAGGCCGACCGCAACCTCTACCGCAACGCGATCCGCCGCATGGTCGAGGCGCAGCCCAAGCTGACGGTGTTCCAGGCGGCGGTGGACGATCTGGTCACCCACAACGGCGCAAGCGAGGCCGATAGCGTGCGCGGGGTCATCACCCAAACCGGGCTGCGCTTCGAAGCCCCGGCCGTGGTGCTCACTGCCGGCACCTTCCTGGCCGGCAAGATCCATGTCGGCCAAACCCAATACGCGGCCGGGCGCATGGGCGACCCGCCGGCCACCACCCTGGCCGCGCGCCTGCGCGAACGGCCGTTCGCCATCGACCGGCTCAAGACCGGCACCCCGCCGCGCATCGACGGGCGCTCGCTGGACTACGGCGTGATGGTCGAGCAGCCGGGCGACGACCCGCTGCCGGTACTGTCGTTCATGGGCCAGGTCGGCGACCATCCGCGCCAGGTCAGCTGCTGGATCACCCAGACTACCGAGCAGACCCACGACATCATTCGCCAGGCGCTGCATCGCTCGCCGTTGTATTCCGGGCAGATCGAAGGCATCGGCCCGCGCTACTGCCCGTCGATCGAAGACAAGGTGGTGCGTTTCGCCGACAAGACCAGCCACCAGATCTTCGTCGAACCCGAAGGACTGGAAGTGACCGAGATCTATCCCAACGGGATTTCCACCTCGCTGCCGTTCGATGTGCAGCTGGCGCTGGTGCGCTCGATTCACGGGTTTGCGCAGGCGCATATCACCCGCCCCGGCTATGCCATCGAATACGACTTCTTCGACCCGCGCGGGCTCCGTGCCTCGCTGGAAACCAAGGCAATGGGCGGGCTGTTCTTCGCCGGCCAGATCAACGGCACCACCGGTTACGAAGAAGCCGCCGCGCAAGGGCTGCTGGCCGGCCTCAACGCCGCCCGGCATGTGCAGGGGCTGCCGGCGTGGTCGCCGCGCCGCGACGAAGCCTACCTGGGCGTGCTGGTGGACGATCTGATTACCCACGGCACCACCGAGCCGTATCGCATGTTCACCAGCCGCGCCGAATACCGGCTGCAGCTACGCGAAGACAATGCCGATGCGCGCCTGACCAGTGTCGGCCGCCGCATGGGCCTGGTCGATGACGCACGCTGGGCGCGCTTTTCGGCCAAGCAGGAGGCCGTGCAGCGCGAAAGCGCGCGGCTGTCCGCGCTATGGGCCACGCCGGGCAATGCACTGGGACGCGAAGTGACCCAGACCCTGGGCGTGTCGCTCAGCCGCGAGACCAATGTGCTGGACCTCATCAAGCGCCCGGAGCTGAACTACGCCAGCCTGATGCGCGTCCCGACCCTGGGGCCGGGCGTGGACGATGCGCAAGTGGCCGAACAGGTGGAAATCAGCGTCAAGTACGCCGGCTACCTGGACCGCCAGCGCGACGATATCGCGCGCCAGCTGCGCCAGGAGAACACGCCGATCCCGCCGAATTTCGATTATGCCGGCGTACGCGGATTATCGATCGAGGTGCAGCAGAAACTCGAACGCGTGCGTCCGCACCATATTGGTCAGGCGCAACGCATTGCCGGAATGACACCGGCGGCAATTTCGCTGCTGCTGGTCCATCTGGAACGCGCGCGGCGCAGCCAGGTCGCCTAGCGCCTGCCGCGTGCCGCCGCCGGGCGCTGCGCAAACGCAGGCTGCAGGCAGGCACGACCACCACCGGCACATGCGCTTGCAGCAGCGCATTGCCTGAACCGTCGGCATGCCCGGACGGCTTGAAGCGATGGCCCGTCCTGATTAGCGAAGATCAGGCGATCAAAGGCGCACCATTGTCACTGGACGGTCGCTGGACAGGCGAGAAACGTTGCTATGATTTTGCCAACCACGACACATTTCCTCAGATGAACGCAGTTAGCACGTTACTGGCCACCACGTTTCGACTCGCCTGCCCCGTCGTGATCCTGTCGTTGGCAAGTATCTGTCCTGCCCATGCCAATACCGAGGAAGACGGGCGGTATTGGTTGAGTGTCTACGCCCAGGGCAAGTTGCCGGTGGAGAATCTCTACTGGAGCATGGATATCCATCCACGCTGGCGCGAGGAAGGCGAGCAGTTCGATCAATTGATCCTGCGTCCGGCGCTGTTCTATCGACTCAACCCCAAGGCCAGCGTCTGGATGGGTTACGACACCATCATCACCCATCCGGCCGGGCAGCCATCCAATCGCGAGAATCGTTGGTGGGGCCAGTTTCAGTATCAGTTCGATCCGGTCGCCAACATCAGCATCACCAGCCGCACGCGCCTGGAACAACGTCATCGCGAAGACTTCGCCGATGAAGGTTACCGGGTGCGGCAGATGATCCGGGCCACGCGGCCCAGCGGATTCAGTCCGCAACTGTCCTGGGTGTTGTTCAACGAACTGTTCGTCAATCTGGATCAGACGCAATGGGGCGCTCGGCGCGGTATCGACCAGAATCGCGTCTTCGTCGGCATCAACTGGAAGTTCAATGCCATTTCCAACGTCGACGTGGGCTATCTGAACCAGTTCGTCAACACGCGGGCAGTGGACCGCGAAAACCATGTGTTGATGACCACGTTCCGCTTCAACTTCTGATGCAGCGCCCCGGTCTTGCGGGCGCTGGCGCAGGGCTGCGCAGCGCCGTCAATCGTCTTGCGCTGCGGCTTCGCGGCCTTGCTGGCGAATCAGGTTTTCCTGGCGTGCGTCCTCGATCGAGGCGCGCACGGCACGCACGTCGGCGCGCCGGGTATCGAACCTGAAACGCCCGCTCAAGGCGCTGTCCGGGCGCAGTTCGCCCTTTTCGTAGAGCGCCCACATCTCTTCGCCGTAGTGGGTGTCCAGCAGTTCCGGCGCGAAGCGGCCCAGGCAATCGCGCAGGTTGTGCACGTCGCGCAGCAGCATCTCGCGCGCGGCGTTGTTGCCGGCGGCGCTGACGACCTGCGGGAAATCGATCACCACCGGACCCTGCGGCGACACCAGCACGTTGTATTCGGAGAGGTCGCCGTGCACCAGGCCCAGCGACAGCATCTTGACCACATCGCCGATCAGGCTGGTGTGGAAGGCGCGTGCCTGCTCCGGCTCCAGGTCCACTTCGCCCAGGCGCGGTGCGCTATGCCCGGCTGCGTCGGTAACCAGATCCATCAACAGCACACCATGGAAATAGCCGCGCGGTCTGGGCACGTGCACGCCGGCATCCACCAGTTGGTAGAGGGCATCGGCCTCGGTGTTCTTCCATGCGGTTTCGGCTTCGCGTCGGCCGAACTTGGTGGCCTTGCCCATCGCCCGCGCCTGGCGGCTGCCGCGCACCTTGCGCCCTTCCTGGTACTGCACGCGCGCCTGGAAACTGCGTTGCGCCATGTCCTTGTAGACCTTGGCGCACAGCACGTCCGAGCCTGCGCCGACCACGTAGACGGACGCTTCCTTGCCGCTCTTCAGTGGCCGTAACACCACGTCGATCACGCCGTCGTCGATCAGCGGCTGCAGACCCTTGGGGGTTTTCATGGACTAGAAGGACCGATCCGGAACAAGCCAGCGACGATTATGCGGCAACCTGGGTGAAGCGTTTACATGCCAACCGCATCCACCGCGGCCGGCGCACGCTGCCGCGAGCGCTTACCATGTCCGAACCTGCACAAGCCGCGACCCGATGCCCGACACGCCTGCCCGCCGCCGTGCCCCGCCCGCCACCGCCGCCAGTGGCGAACGCGGCCTGCCACACGCCTTGATGCAGCAGATCGCCGCCGCCCGCGGCGATCCCGATTTCATGACCTCGCTGGGACGTGGACTGGTGGTGCTGAGCGTGTTCGCACAGCATGCGCGCGAGGTGACGATGTCGCAGATCAGCCTGGAAACCGGTATTTCGCGCGCCGCGGTGCGTCGAGTGCTGCATACGCTGACCACGCTGGGCTATGTCGGCGAGCAGGGCCGCGGCTATGTGCTGCTGCCGCGCGTGCTCGGGCTGGGCGGTGCATATGTGGCGTCCTCGTCGATGACCGCCGCCGCGCAGCCGGTGCTGGATGGTCTGCGCGATCAGGTGCTGGAATCCTGCTCGCTGGGCGTGCTGGACGGCGACGACCTGCTGTACGTGGCGCGCGCGGAAACGGTACGCATCATGTCCATCGGGCTACGCCCGGGCACCCGGTTGCCGGCCTATTGCACCTCCATGGGGCGGGTGCTGCTGGCAGCGCTGCCTGCCGACACCCTGCAGGCCTATCTGGAACGCACCACGCTGCGCCCGCGCACCGAGCGCACGGTGAGCCAGGCTCCGGCGCTGCTGGAGGTGCTGGCGCGCACGCGCCGCGAGGGCATGTGCCTGATCGACCAGGAACTGGAAATCGGCCTGCGCTCGATCGCGGTGCCGGTGCGCAACCTGCGCGGCGAGGTGATCGCGGCGTTGAACATCGGCGCCCAGGCCGGCCGCGTCAGCCTGCAGACCATGCAGATGCAACTGCTGGAGCCGCTAAAACAGGCCGCGCAGCGCCTGGGCACCTTGCTGAGCTAGGGACCGCAAGAAGAACCGCAAGCGTGCTGCACGCCGGCCGCTTCAGTCTTCCGCCGCCTGTTCCTGCAGGATCGGGGCAGCCAGCGCAAAGGCATGATTGGCGGCCGGCACGCCGCAATAGATTGCCGCCTGCAACAATACTTCCTTGATCTGCTCCGGGGTCACGCCGTTGTTGCGCGCCGCCCGCACATGCAGCTTGAACTCCTCGTCGTGGCCCAGGGCGACCATCATCGACAGGGTCATCAGCGACCGGGTATGCGCGGGCAGGCCATCGCGGGTCCAGATGGTGCCCCAGGCGTAGCGGGTAATCAGGTCCTGGAATTCGTCGGTCAGCGGGCTGCGTGCAGCCAGCGCGCGGTCGACGTGCGCGTCGCCCAGCACGCGGCGGCGTTCGCGCAAGCCAGCCTTGTATCGCTCGTCTTCGTGCATCGGATGTCCTTGCAGGTGGGGGTCAGTCGTTCAACAGGAAGCCCAGTACCGCCTCGTTGAAGGCGGCGGGCGATTCCAGGTTGCAGATATGGCGGCCGGGAACCTGGGCGTAGTGGCCGTCGGGGGCGGCGTAGGCGATCTCGCGCAGGTCCGGCGGCGGACATACCGGGTCGTCGTCGCCGGCCACGGCCAGCAGCGGCAGCGCCAGGCCATCCAGCGCGCCGCGAAAATCCGCCTCGGCCACGGCCTGGCAGCATGCAACGTAGCCCGCCGGCGACGTGGAGACGAAGGCGGCTGCGACCATGTCCAGCCGCTGCGCGTGGCTGAGCGCAAAGGCCGGGGTGAACCAGCGCTGCAAGGTGGCGTCGATCAGCGTCGGCAGGCCTTCGCTGCGCACCTGCTCGATGCGCGCCTCCCAGCTGGCGGAGCTGCCGATCTTCTGCGCGGTGGCGCACACCACCACCCGGCGCAGCCGCTGTGGCGCGTGCAGGCTCAGCCACTGCCCGGTGAGCCCACCGATCGACAGCCCGCAGAAATCGCTGCGTTCGATCTGCAGGGCGTCCCACAGCGCCAGCACGTCCTGGGCCAGTTCGGCGATGCTGTAGGGGCCGGGCGGGGCTTCCGAGTCGCCGTGGCCGCGGCGGTCGTAACGCAGGATGCGGTAGTGCGGGGCGAAGGCTTCGATCTGCACGTCCCACATGTGCAGATCGGTGCCGAGCGAGTTGCAGAAGGTCAGCCAGGGCTTTCCTTCGGTGCCGTCCAGGCGGTAGTGCAGGCGATGCGTGGGCAAGTGGAGATAGGCCATTGGGGCACCGTCAACGGGATGGGAAGCCGGCCAGCGCGCGGTCGATCCAGACCGACGACATGCCGCGCCAGCTGTCGCCATCGAACACCGCCTGCAGTTGCACCGGCGTGAGTATCGCGCCGACCTGCGCCTCCTCGCCCAGCACCTGGCGCAGATGCCGTTGCTGCTGCTGTGCGCGCCGCACGGCCTGTTCGACCAGCGCATGCGCCTGCGCCTTGCCGAGCTGCGGCGCCAACGCGAAGACCGCCGCCTCGGCATAGAGCACCCCACCATGACTGTCCAGGTGCGCGCGCATGCGCGCGCGGTCCAGCTCCAGGCCGTCCAGGCAGGCCTGCATCTGCGCCAGGCTGCCGGCGGTGAGCCGCACGATCTGCGGCAGCGTGTCCCATTCGGCATGCCACTGGCCGGCGGCGCGCTCGTGCGGCTGCAACATCGCGCTGAACAAGGTGGCGACCAGGCCGGGCACGCGCGTGGCCGCGGCGATCGCCGCGACGCTGGACACCGGATTGCGCTTGTGCGGCATCGCCGACGAGCCCCCCTTGCCGGCCGCTGCGGGCTCGAAGGCTTCGCCGACCTCCGACTGCATCAGCAGCACCACATCGCCGGCGATCTTGCCCAGGGTGCCGGCCAGTAGGCCGAAGGCGCAGCCGATCTCGACGATGCGATCGCGGGAGGTATGCCAGGGCAACGCCGGCAACGGCAATGCCAGCGTGCTGGCCAATGCCTGCGCCACCTCCAGCCCACGCGTCTGCAGCGAGGCCAGCGTGCCGGCCGCCCCGCCGAACTGCAGCGCCAGCGCCTCCTCGCGCACGGCGTGCAGCCGGCGATGCGCGCGTTGCAGAGCGTCCAGCCAGCCGGCCGCCTTGAGCCCGAAGGTCACCGGCACCGCGTGTTGCAGCAAGGTGCGCCCGGGCAGGCCGGTGTCGCGCTCGCGTTCGGCCAGCCCGGCCAGGGTGCCGCACAGGCGCTGCAACTGCGGAAGTAGCAGATCCAGCGCGGCGCGCAGCTGCAGCATCGTACCGGTGTCGATGACGTCCTGGCTGGTGGCGCCCCAGTGCACCCAGCGCGCGGCGGCGGCATCGTGTTCGCCGACCCGGGCGGTGAGCGCCTTGACCAGCCCGATGGCAGGATTGCCGGCCAGCGCGGTGGCCTGCGCCAGCGCAGCCAGGTCGTACTGGCGCACATCGCAGGCCAGCACGATGGCGGGCGCCACCTCGGCGGGAATGACGCCGCAGCGCGCCTGCGCCTGGGCCAGCGCTGCCTCGAATTGCAGCATCGCCTGTACCCGCGCCGCGTCGTCGAACAGCGCCTCGCACGCGGGGTCGCCAAATAAGGATTCCAACAGCGAGAACGTGGGACTCATGCAGTGCTTCTCTTGGCGTGACGGCAGCATGGCATCGCCATGCGAAGCTGCCAACCAGCCCGCCGCAGGCGGGCGATATCACTGCGCCTCATGCACAGGCGATGCGCGCTGCGGGCACGCGCATTGCGGGAGGATGACGTGCACATGCGCCGCACCGCCGCGCGCGACCACTGGTGCGGACGCCGGTGCACGGGTCGAACAGGCGGGCCACAGTCGCAACCACGCCCGCAGGTGGCAGGCGGCCGCATCAGTAGTTGAAGAACACGGTCTCGGCGTCGCCCTGCATGTGGATATCCCAGTGGTAGGCGCCGTCGCCACGCGGTTGCGCCAGCAAGGTCCCGCGCCGCGCCGCAGGCACCAGGGCCAGGATGGGGTCGCTGGCCAACTGGGGGTCGTCGGCGAAGTACACCCGGGTCGAGACGCTGTGCAACAGGCCGCGCATGAACACCAGCACGGTCAAATGCGCCGCCTGCGGAACCTCGCCCGGTCCGGCCACCGCGCCCGGCTTGATGGTCGCGAAGGTGAACCGCCCCTCGGCGTCGGTGGCGATACGGCCCCAGCCATCGACCTGCGGCGCATGCGCCTGCCAGCGCGGATCGGCTGGATGCGCATAGATGCCGGCCGCATCGGCCTGCCACAGTTCCAGCACGGCATCGGCCACCGGTGCGCCGGCACCATCGCGGACGCAGCCGCTGATCTGCACATGCGTGCCTGCGGCCTGCGCGGCCGCCAGGCGGTCGCGGTACAGAGGCTCCAGCCCGAGCCTGAAATACGGGCCGACGGTTTGGGAAGGGGTTGTGGAAAGACTCATCGGTTCACTCCCAGACCGTTTGCTTGCGACCGCGCAGCACGATGTCGAAGCGGTACGCCAGCGCATACTCGCTGATCGCGTTCTCCCAGTCGAAACTGGACACCATGCGCTCGCGCGCCAATGCATCGTCCACGCAGTTGTAGATGGGGTCGTACGCCAGCAGCGGGTCGCCGGGGAAATACATCTGCGTGACCAAGCGTTGCCCGATCCCGTCGCCATGCAGCGAGAAATGGATATGTGCCGGCCGCCAGGCGTTGTAGTGGTTGCGCCACGGATAGGCGCCCGGCTTGATGGTCTTGAACGCGTAGCGGCCCTGCGCGTCGGTCAGTACCTGGCCGGTGCCGCGGAAGTTGGGGTCCAGCGGTGCATCGTGGCGGTCGCCGGCGTGCTGATAGCGGCCGGCGGCATTGCATTGCCACACTTCCACCACGCTGTTGCGCACCGGCTTGCCGTTCTCGTCCAGCACCCGGCCGGACACGACGATGCGCTCGCCCAGCGGCTCGCCACTAAAGCCGGCGGTCAGGTCGGCGGCATGCTCCCCCAGGGTGAGACGATCCAGGCGCGGGCCGGTGACCTCCGACAGCGTTGCCGGGATGTCGATGGGCGCGCGGGTGGGTCCGCGCAGGCGGGTGGATGCATAGGGTGGATGCAGATAGGCCGGCTGGGTGCCGGGACGCGGGCGGCGATAGCCGAGCAGCGGATCGGCGCCCGGTTCGTCGGTGGTGGCATCGCGCATGAGGGATCTCCCTGGCCGCACTGCGGCACGTTCAAACGATGTGGATAAGCGATGGTGGCAGCACTGCTGGCTTGGCGTTGGGTCAGAGGCGTTCGATCGCCAGGGCCACGCCTTGCCCGACGCCGATACACATGCTGGCCAGCCCGAGCCGCCCGTTGCCGGCTTCCAGCTGGCGCAGCAGGGTGAGCGCCAACCGCGCGCCACTCATGCCGAGCGGATGGCCCAATGCAATCGCACCACCGTTGGCGTTGACGTGTGCGGCATCATCGGCCAGGCCGAGCTGGCGCGTGCAGGCCAGCGCCTGGGCGGCAAAGGCTTCGTTGAGTTCGATCGCGTCGAATTGGTCCAGGCGCAGGTTCAGGCGCGCCAGCAGGCACTGCGTGGCCGGCACCGGACCGATGCCCATGTAGGCCGGCTCCACGCCCGCACAGGCGAAGCCCAGCACGCGCGCGCGCGCCTGCAGCCCATGCATGCGCAATGCCTGCGCGGAGGCCAGCAACACGGCGGCGGCGCCATCGTTGATGCCCGACGCATTGCCGGCGGTGACCGTGCCCGGCTGGCGAAAGATCGGCTTGAGCTTGGCCAGCGTCTCGGCCGTGGTGGCCGGGCGCGGCTGTTCGTCGTGTTCCACCGTCGTGGGCGCAACGCCCTTGCGTCCGGCCACCGACACCGGGGTAATCTCGCCATCGAAGAAGCCCGCCGCGCGGGCGGCAGCGGCGCGCTGCTGGCTGCGCAGCGCGAAGGCATCCTGGTCCTGGCGGCTGATGGCATGGCGCTGGGCGAGGTTTTCTGCGGTCTCGCCCATCAGCTCGGTGCCGTGGGCGGCCTGCAGGCGCGGGTTGACGAAGCGCCAGCCCATGGTGGTGTCTTCCAGTTGCTGGGTACGGGCGAACGCGCTGTCGGCCTTGCCCATCACCCAGGGCGCACGCGACATCGATTCCACGCCGCCGGCGATCGCCAAGTCCAGCTCGCCGGCACGGATGCCGCGCGCCACCGTGCCGACCGCATCCAGCCCCGAACCGCACAGGCGGTTGAGCGTGCTGCCCGGCACCGAGGTGGGCAGGCCTGCCAGCAACAAGCTCATGCGTGCGACGTTGCGGTTGTCTTCGCCGGCCTGGTTGGCGCAGCCCAGATAGACGTCGTCGATGGCGGCCGGGTCCAGCGCCGGATGACGCGCCAGCAATGCCGCAAGCGGCACCGCGCCCAGGTCGTCGGCACGCACGCTCGCAAGCGCGCCGCCGTAACGGCCGATGGGGGTGCGGATGCCATCGACCAGATAGACCTCGCTCATGCCTGCGCCCCTGCGGATTGGGTACCGTGCGCGGCATCGGTGCGTGCCTGCAGCGCGCGCAGTGCCTGCAGCTCGGTCGCGGTGGGCGGAGGTGTCTGGGCCAGGTCGTCGGCAAACCGGATCGGCCAGCCGGTGGCCGCGCTCACCTGCTCGCGGGTGATCCCCGGATGCAACGCGGTCACCGTCAGTTCGCGGCTCACCGGGTCCGGCTCCATCACGCACAGGTCGGTGACCACCACGGTGGGGCCGGCACCGGGCAGGCCGGCGCGCTTGCGCGCATCGCCGCCGTCCAGATGCCCGACGGTGGTGATGAAATCCAGCGTCGCCACGAAGCTGCGCCTGGACTGGCGCATGATGATGAAGACCTGCTTGGCGCTGGCCGCGATCTCCGGCGCGCCGCCGGCCCCGGGCAGGCGCGTCTTCGGCGCGGCGTAGTCGCCGATCACGGTGGTGTTGAGATTGGCGTGGCGGTCGATCTGCGCCGCGCCCAGGAACCCCACGTCCACGCGGCCGCCCTGCAGCCAGTAGCGAAAGATCTCCGGCGTGGAGACCACGGTGTCGGCGGTCTCGGCCAGTTCGCCATCGCCGATCGACAACGGCAGCACATCCGGGCGGGCACCGATCGGGCCGGATTCGTAGATCAGGGTGACATCCGGCGCATGCGTCAGCCGGGCCAGATTGGCCGCGGTGGACGGCAGGCCGATGCCGACGAAACAGACGGCGCCGTCGGGCAACCGGCGCGCAGCGGCCACGGTCATCATTTCGTTGGTGCTGACCTCGCTCATGCGGCCACCTGCTGCTGCGAGTGCGCGTACACGCGCTGGAACGCAGTGAAATCCTCGGTATCCAGGATGTGCGTCTGGATCCATTGCTGGAACCGCGCACGATCGCGGGCGATCGCATCCCAGGCCAGATAAAAGCGGTTGTCGCGTGCAGAGTAGCCATGCGCATACGACGGTGCCGCGCCACCCGGCACATGACACACCGCATCGACCACCCAGCGCGGCAGGATGCAGGCGTTGGGCGGCGCGTCGAGGGTGTCTACGATCTCTTCCACCGTCACGATTACCTTGCGCGCGGCCAGCACGGCTTCCTTCTGCACGCCAAGAATCCCCCACAGCAGCACATTGCCGCGGCGGTCGGCCTGCTGGGCGTGGATCACGGTGACATCGGGGTTGACGGCCGGCGTGGCGGCCAGCGTTTCGCCGGTGAACGGGCACTGCAGGAACTTGATGCTGTCGTTGACGCGCGGCAGGTCCGAGCCGACATAGCCGCGCAACACCGCAAACGGCAGCCCCGAGGCGCCAGCGACATAGGCGTTGGCCATGTCGGCGTGGCTGTGCTCACGCAGTTGCAGGGGCTGTGGCCAGGCATGTTCGACCGCATCGCGCAGCCGGTGCAGCGAGCCCACCCCCGGATTGCCACCCCACGAGAACCGCAGCGCCGCCGCGCAGCCGGCACCGATCAGCTGGTCGTAGATCAGGTCCGGAGTCATCCGCACCAGGCGCAGGTCGCGCTTGCGCTGGCGAATCACCTCGTGGCCGGCGGCATGCGGGATCAGATGGGTGAAGCCCTCCATGGCCACGCAATCGCCATCGGCGATCAGCTGGGACACGGCGTCGGGCAGGGAGACAATTTCGACCATGGACGGAGCCTGGGGCTGCGGACGTGCAACCACGGTAGACCCATCCAGGCGAGCCGGTCAATGCGATTATCGGCAAATGAATTCGATAATCGCACAGTTCTGTGCGCACGCTTGCACCTGCGCATTGTTTCCGGTGTATACATAACCATACCCGCAAGCAGACGCCAGCGCCAGGAATCGGCCTTGATGGCTTGATCTACCGACGTTGCCACGTCCCATCGCATCCCAGGCTGTATACAACCCAGGAGCCACGTCCATGACCCAGTCCAGACAGCTGTTTCCGCTCAACGCGTGGTACGCCGTTGCCTGGGACCACGACATCAGGCACGCGCTGGCGCCGCACAAGGTCTGCAACCTGGACGTGGTGCTCTATCGCACCACCGCCGGCGCGGTGGTGGCGCTGGAAGACGCCTGCTGGCACCGCCTGGTGCCGTTGTCGATGGGCAAGCTGCGCGGCGATGACGTGGTCTGCGGCTACCACGGGCTGGTCTACGACACGCAGGGCCGCTGCGTGCACATGCCCTCGCAGGACACCATCAATCCCTCGGCCTGCGTGCGCAGCTTTCCGGTGGCCGAGAAACACCGCTACGTGTGGATCTGGCCGGGCGACCCGGTCAAGGCCGATCCGGCGCTGATCCCGGACCTGCACTGGGCGCACGACCCGGCCTGGGCCGGCGATGGCCGCACCATCTACGCCAAGTGCGACTACCGGCTGGTGCTGGACAACCTGATGGACCTGACCCACGAAACCTTCGTGCACGGCTCCAGCATCGGCCAGGACGAAATCGCCGAAGCACCGTTCGACGTGGTGCATGGCGAGCGCTCGGTGGTGGTGTCGCGCTGGATGCGCAACATCGACGCGCCGCCGTTCTGGGCCAGCCAGATCGCGCGCCATCTGGACTACCACGGCAAGGTGGATCGCTGGCAGATCATCCGCTTCGAAGCGCCCGGCACCATCGCCATCGATGTCGGCGTGGCCATCGCCGGCACCGGCGCACCGGAAGGCGACCGCAGCCAGGGCGTCAACGGCTACGTGCTCAACACCATCACCCCGGAAACCGACACCACCTGCCACTACTTTTGGGCGTTCATGCGCAACTACGCGCTGCACGATCAGTCCTTGACCACGCTCACGCGCGCTGGCGTCACCGGCGTGTTCGGCGAGGACGAAGCGGTGCTGGAGGCGCAGCAGCGCGCCATCGACGCGCACCCGGACCACACCTTCTACAACCTCAACGTCGATGCCGGCGGCATGTGGGCACGGCGGGTGATCGACCGGCTGATCGCGCAGGAGCAACGCGCGAGCGAGCTGTCGTTGCGCATGGTGGGTTGAGCGCGCCGCGCAGGAGCCAGCGATGTCACCGACTACCCCGTTCCGCAACAGCGCCACACAGACCACCCGCGCACTGCTATCGCTGCGCGAATGGATTCTGGATGGCCGCCTGGCCGCCGGCAGCCGCCTGTCCGAACTGGCGGTGGTGCAGCGCCTGGGCATGTCGCGCACCCCCGTGCGGGCGGCCCTGCAGCGCCTGTGCGAGGAAGGCCTGGCCAGCGCCCTGCCCGGCGGCGGCTATGCGGTGCAGGCGTTCAGCGAACGCGATGCGTACGATGCCATCGAACTGCGCGGCACGCTCGAAGGAGTGGCCGCACGCATGGCGGCCGAGCGCGGCGTAGGTGCCGCCGCGCTGGCGCAGGCGCACGCGCTGTTGGGCCGGCTCGACGGCATCGTCGGGGCCTCGGCCGATGCCATCGACCTGGCAGCCTACGTGCAGGCCAATGCACAGTTCCACACGCTGTTGCTGGACATGGCCGACAGCGAGGTGCTTGAACGCGCCGTGCACCGCATCGTGCAGCTGCCGTTCGCCTCCCCCAGTGGACTGGTCCTGGCGCAGAGCGGCGCTGCCGAAGCCCAGCTGCATCTGACCCTGGCGCAGGACCAGCATCGCGAAGTGATTGCGGCCATCCAGCAGCGCCAGGGCAGCCGCGCCGAAGCATTGATGCGCGAGCACGCCCGTCTGGCACATCGCAACCTGCGCCATGTCCTGCAAACCCCTGCGGCGATCGACCAATTGCGTGGTGGCGCGTTGATCGGTCGCGCCTGCGCCCCCGATGCCGGCAGCGCCCGGCCAGACGTCCTGCCTGGAGCCCCTCATGCGTAAAGACACCCAGTGGCATCGCGCCCGCGTGGTCCGCATTGCCGACCTGTGCGAAGGCGTCCGCGAGATCGTGTTCGATCCAGGCCCGGCCGCGCGCAGCTTTGCGGTTGGCAGTCATCTGGATTTCCGCGTGGAGCTGCAAGGGCGTGCCGATGTGCGTTCGTATTCGCTGGTGGGCGAACCGCGCGCAGATGGCCATTACTGTATTGCGGTCCGGCAGATGCCCGAGAGCCGCGGCGGTTCGCGCTACATGTGGACGCTGCAGCCGGGCGATGCGGTGGAAATGTCGCCGCCCAGCAACAACTTCGCACTGGACGAACGCGGCGAGCACATCCTGCTGATTGCCGGCGGCATCGGCATCACCCCCATCGTCGGCATGGCGCAACGGCTAGCCGCGCGCCACCCGGCGTTCCGCTTGCTCTACGTCGGCCGCTCGCGCCATGCGATGGCCTACGTGGATGAACTTCACGCCTTGCTCGGCGAGCGCCTGCAGCTGCATTGCGACGACAGCGCCGGCCCGCCCGATCTGACCGGCGAACTGGCGCGCCTGCCGCCCAATGGCGAGGTCTACGTCTGCGGTCCGCTGGGCATGCTCGAAGCGGTACGCGAGCACTGGCACGTGGCCGGCCGGCCGCGTGCGCGGCTGCATTTTGAAACCTTCGGCAACAGTGGGCGCGTGCCCGCGCAGGCCTTCGTGGTCAAGTTGCCGGGGCTTGGACTGGAGGTACCGGTGGCGGAGAACCAGTCGATGCTCGATGCGCTCAACGATGCCGGCGTGGAACTGATCGCCGAATGCCGGCGCGGCGAATGCGGGTTGTGCGCGGTGGACATCCTCGACAGCGCGGCGGACATCGATCACCGCGACGTCTTCTTCAGCGACGCGCAGCGCCGCGAGAACCGCAAACTGTGCGCCTGCGTCTCGCGCGCGGTGGGCGGCAGCGTCAGCATCGACACCGGTTATCGCCGCGAGCTGGGTTGAGCGCCATGTCGCGCGTGTTTGCATCCTCACGCGCATGCGCGATCATCGGCGCATGGAGTCGACTCATTACAGGACTGTCCCGGCGCCGGCCTTGAACCCGCGCCAGGAACAATTGGTGGCCTTGGTGCGGCAGCAAGGGTTTGCAGACGTCGAAGGCCTTGCGACGCGCTTCGAGGTGACGCCGCAAACCATTCGCCGCGACCTGACCCTGCTGTGCGATGCCGGGGTGCTGCGCCGCTATCACGGCGGTGTCAGCATGCCATCGAGCGTGGAGAACCTGGCCTATACCGCCCGCAAGACATTGCAGGCGCACGAAAAGCGCCATATCGCCGCACAGGTGGCCGGGTTCATCCCCGACGATGCCTCGTTGTTCATCAATCTCGGCACCACCAACGAAGAGGTGGCGCGCGCACTGCTGCAGCACCGCGGGCTGCGTGTCATCACCAATAACCTCAACGTGGCGGTGATGCTCAGCGCCAATCCCAGCTTCGAGGTGATCGTGGCCGGTGGCGTGGTGCGCGGTCGCGACCAAGGCGTGACGGGCGAGGCCACGGTGGAACTGATCCGGCAGTTCAAGGTGGATTTCGGGGTGATCGGCATTTCCGGCATCGACCGCGACGGTACCCTGCTGGATTTCGACTATCAGGAAGTGCGCGTGGCCCAGGCCATCATCGCGCATTCGCGCCAGGTGCTGCTGGCCGCCGACCACAGCAAGCTCGGCCGCAATGCCATGGTGCGGCTGGGCGCGCTGGCGCAGGTGCACGACTGGTTCACCGACCGGCCGCCACCGCAGGACCTGGACCCGGTCCTGGCCGAGGCGGGGACGCGCGTGCATGTTGCCGGGACCGGCGCCGCCTGACCGGGCAAGATGTTCGATCCTGTTCGTTTTTGGAATTCTTTCGCAGGCTACAAGCCCCTCCTCCACTGCGCCCTGCAGGCGATGCGGCGCACTGGACGGCACGAGCTGCCCCACTGCAAGGTGGAAGTCTTCACGCCGCCAGAAGGTTGCATGTTCGAATATGTTCGAACATGATGAATTGGGTTCGCGACTGGCGTGCCCGGATGGAGGGCAGCAATGGGCGAAACCTACGATCTACTGGTGATCGGCGGCGGCATCAATGGGGTTGGCATCGCCCGCGATGCGGCCGGGCGCGGCTTGTCGGTGTGCCTGTGCGAGCAGGACGACCTGGCCTCGCATACCAGCAGCGCCAGCACCAAACTCATCCACGGCGGCCTGCGCTACCTGGAGCAGTACGAATTCGCCCTGGTCGGCAAGGCGCTGGCCGAGCGCGAAGTGCTGCTGCGGCTGGCCCCGCACATCATCTGGCCGCTGCGCTTCCTGCTGCCGCACCAGCCGCATCTGCGCCCGGCCTGGATGATCCGCGCCGGCCTGTTCCTGTACGACCACCTGGGCGGCAGCAAGCGCAGCCTGCCGCGCTCGCGCCGGCTGTCACTGCGTACGCACCCGGTGGGCGCGCCGCTGCAGGAATCGCTGCGCACCGGCTTCGTGTATTCCGATGCCTGGGTACAGGATGCCCGCCTGGTGGTGCTCAATGCGATGGACGCGGCCAGGCGTGGCGCGCAGATCCACACCCGTACCCGCTGCGTCGGCGCCTGGCGCGATGCCGGGTTCTGGTATGCCGAACTCGAAGACCGCGAAGGCCACCGCCGCACCGTGCAGGCGCGCGCTTTGGCCAACGCGGCCGGCCCGTGGGCGGTGGCGTTCCTGGACAAGGTCGCGGCGGTGCCACACCAGCACGCGCTGCGCCTGGTCAAGGGTAGCCACATCGTGGTGCCCAAGTTGTTCGATCACGACCATGCCTACATCTTCCAGCAACCGGACCGGCGCATCGTGTTCGCCATTCCCTACGAGCACGACTTCACCTTGATCGGCACCACCGATGTCGACTACGAGGCCGACCCCGCCGCGCCGAAGATCGATGCGGCCGAGGTGCAATACCTGTGCGATGCGGCGAACCTGTATTTCCAGCAGCAGATCGGCCCGCAGGACGTGGTGTGGAACTACAGCGGCGTGCGTCCGTTGCTGGACGATGCCGAAGATAACGCCGCCGAGGTGACGCGCGACTATCAGCTGGAAGTGGTCAACGAGGGCGCGCCGTTGCTCAACGTGTTCGGCGGCAAGCTGACCACCTATCGCAAGCTGGCCGAAGAAGCGGTCGACCGGATCACGCAGGCCCTGGGCACCCGCAAGCCGGCATGGACTGCGCGCGGCGAGGCGCTGCCCGGCGGCGAGCAGCGCGACATCGCCAGCCTGCTCGATCGCGTACGCACTGCGCGTCCCTGGTTGCCTGCCGCCACTGCACAGCGCCTGGTGCGCAATTACGGCACCTGCGCCGAACAACTGCTGGGCGCTGCAACCGACCTGGCCGGGCTGGGTACGCACTTCGGCGCAGACCTGTACCAGGCCGAGGTGGATTACCTGCGGCAGCACGAATGGGCGCGCAGCGCCGACGATATCCTGTGGCGCCGCAGCAAACTCGGCTTGCGCATCGATGCGCAAGGCCGCCAGCGTCTTGAGGATTATCTGCAAACGCAGCCGGTGCAGGCCATCGACACCGCCGCAGTTTGAACACACCGCGTTGCCGGCGAGGACGGGTCGTTGCGGCAACGTATCCTGGCGTATTGCCGGCAGTATGACGATCTATGTGGAGGGCACACCCGATGAGCACCAACCAATCTCCCTGCGCACCAGTGCGTACATCACGCAAGCGTGACTGCAACGCGGGCCTGCCCGCATGAACCGTCAATACGTGGGTGAGTTGATTTCCGAAGCGGTGGCGATGCTCATCATCATCGCGCTGGGCGATTCGGTGGCGGCGATGTACGTGCTGTACGACCCCAGCCCGTACCAGAATGCCTACTGGGGGGTGTGCATCGCCTGGGGACTGGCGGTCACGCTAGCCATCTATGTCACCGGCGCGGTCTCCGGCACCCACGCCAATCCGGCGGTGACCCTGGCACTGGCGCTGTTCCGCGACTTTTCCTGGAAGAAGGTGCTGCCGTACTGGATCGCGCAGGTGATCGGCGCCTTCCTGGGCGCGGCCATCGTCTACCAGCTCTACGGGCCGGTGATCGATCACTACAACCAGGTGCAGCAGCTCACCCGCGAAGCCGGCGGTGCCGCTGGCGTGTTCTTCACCGCGCCGGGTCTGGCGGTCACGCCGATGCACGCCCTGGTCGACCAGATCATCATCACCGCGTTCCTGATCTTCGGCATCTTCGCCATCACCGAGCGCTTCAACGAAGCCGCACCCGGCGCCAACTCGGGCGCATTGATGATCGGCCTGCTGGTGGCCACGCTGGGGGCCTCGATGGGATATCTGGAAGCCTGGGCGATGAATCCGGCACGCGATTTCGGCCCACGCGTGTTCGCCTACTTCGCAGGCTGGGGCGAAGCCGCCCTGCCGGCCAAGGACAATTACTGGTGGGTGCCGATCGTCGGGCCGTTGATCGGCGGGCCGATTGGTGCGTTGGCGTATCAGTGGCTGATCCTGCCGTTCCTGCCGGCACGCGTGCGGCACCTGCAAGGCGACGCGCCGCCGCTGGATCCGCACTGATCGCCGAGCCTTGCGGCCCATGAGGCCGCAGCACCCATCGCCGCCGCTGGCGTGCCATGCGTGCAGCGTCCCCGGTTGCACCGACCACTCTCGCCGTGCGGCAACGCCGGCATTGTTCGAGGAATCTTCGATGGAAAAGCACTACGTCCTGGCGATCGATCAAGGCACCACCAGCTCGCGCGCAATGTTGTTCGACCGCCAGGGCAAGGTGGCCGGCGTGGCGCAACGCGAGTTCGCGCAGATTTTTCCGCAGCCGGGTTGGGTGGAACACAACCCGCGCGAGATCATGACCAGCGTCTACACCACCATTACGGAGCTGCTCAACAACGCGCAGATCGATGCGCGTGCGATTTCCGGTATCGGCATCACCAACCAGCGCGAAACCGCGGTGGTGTGGGACAAGGCCACCGGCCAGCCGATCTACAACGCCATCGTCTGGCAATCACGGCAGACCAAGGACATCTGCACCCAGCTCAAAGAGGCCGGGCACGAGCAGATGGTGCGCGACAAGACCGGGTTGCTGATCGATGCGTATTTTTCCGGCACCAAGGTCAAATGGATCCTCGACCATGTGGAAGGCGCGCGTGAGCGCGCCCGCAACGGCGAGCTGGCCTTCGGCACCATCGACAGCTGGCTGATCTGGAACCTTACCGGCGGCAAGGTGCATGTCACCGACTACACCAATGCCTCGCGCACCATGATGTTCAACATCCACACCCTGGAGTGGGATGCCGACCTGCTGCAGATGCTGGACGTGCCGGCACAACTGCTGCCGGAAGTGCGCTCTTCCAGCGAGGTCTACGGCATGACCCAGACCCAGTATTTCTATGGCGAGCAGGTGCCGATCGCCGGCATCGCCGGCGACCAGCAGGCCGCGCTGTTCGGCCAGGCCTGCTTCGAGCCGGGCATGGCGAAGAACACCTATGGCACCGGCTGTTTCATGCTGATGAATACCGGCGACAAGGCGGTGGCCTCCAAGGCCGGGCTGCTGACCACCATCGCCTGGGGCATCGACGGCAAGGTGGAATACGCCCTGGAAGGAGCGATCTTCGTCGCCGGTTCGGTAGTGCAGTGGCTGCGCGATGGTCTACGCATGCTCGGCAAGGCCAGCGACTCGCAGGCCTATGCCGAGCGTGCCGGCGACAACGATGGCGTGTATCTGGTGCCGGCCTTCGTCGGCCTGGGCGCGCCTTACTGGCGCAGCGATATCCGTGGCGCGGTGTTCGGCCTGACCCGTGGCACCAGCAAGGAACACTTCGTGCGTGCGGCGGTGGAGTCGATGGCGTATCAGACCCGCGACGTGCTCACCGCGATGCAGAGCGATTCGGGCATCGAGCTGAAGGAGCTGCGCGCCGACGGTGGCGCCATCGCCAACGACTTCATGGCGCAGTTCCAGAGCGATATCCTCGATGTACCGGTGCTGCGGCCGGAAGTGCCCGAAACCACCGCGCTGGGCGCGGCCTATCTGGCTGGGCTGGCGACCGGGTTCTGGAGCAGCCGCGAGGAAATCGCCAAGCAGTGGGCAGTGGATCGTCGCTTCGAACCGGCCATGGCCGCCGACAAGCGCGAGCAGCTCTATGCCGGATGGCAGCAGGCGGTCGAGGCCACCATGGGCTTCCGGATCAGCTGAGGCGTCATCGAGGCGCTGCGCTGAATCGGCCATTTGTGCAGCTCTCGGCATCGTATGCGTCGAACCATGCGGTCTGAACGAGATTGTCAACACATGGCACACATTCATCCATGAACAGTCGCTAGTCTCACTCGGCGCTCACGCTAGCGTCCGCGCACGGCCGCTGCCGCGCCGCATCACTCCCTGACGACAAGGACTCTTCATGAATCGCAAGAAGGCGTTGTATCTGGCGTTGTTGACTGCAGTTTCCGGCACCGCACTGGCGTCGCCGCCCACCGAAATGGGCGCGGCGCCGGTTGTCGGCACACCACAGGCATCCGCGCTGGGAACCGCGCAACTGCAGTCTGCGCGCTTGCGCGGTGGGATCGTGCCGAGCCGCGTCGTGCAACTCGCCGCTCCCACGCAGGCTGAACTCAGCGGCCTGCACGCGCGCCGCGTCGATCAGGTCAAACATGGTCAACCGTTTCAGATCGGCTTTACGCGGATGGTGGCACAGCCACTGGTGAATCTTTCCAAGCTCGATTGGAAGCTGGCCGGCGATGGATCGCGTGTTGCAACATTCAACGTGAGTTCTGCTCAAGCGGCTGCGCTGCGCGCCTCGCTGGTGCTGCGTGGTGCAGGTGCAACACCGGGCGACCCTTCCAAGGTGACACTGCGTTTCACTGGCGACGATGGCCAGGTATTCGAACAATCCGGTGCCACGTTTGCTGCCAATGGCAAGAACGCAGGTTGGTCGCCAGCGGTGAATGGCCAGAACCTGTTGATCGAGCTGGCGCTACCGGCCGGTCAATACCCCGAAAATTTCAGCCTCTCCATCCCGCGGCTGTCACATCTGGATATCAGCCCCACCGCCAGCACACGCGAGATGATGACCATTGCCGCCGCCAGTACGTCCTGCGAGAACAACGTGGTGTGCCGCGCCAATCCCACGACCGGGTTTACCAACGCCACCAAGGCGGTGATGCGGCTGATCGCCACCAACAACATCGGAACGTTCACTTGCACAGGCACCTTGCTCAACAACAACAATACGCCCAAGCGCTACCTGGTCTGGACAGCGGCGCACTGCATCAATACGCAGGCGGTGGCCGACACGCTGCAGACGTCCTGGTTCTATGAGACAACGAGCTGCAACGGCAGCACCGTTAGCCCACGTGCCACTACCGTGAGCGGCGGTGCAATCCTGCGCCATTTCGACTTGACCCGTGACACTGCATTGCTGGAGCTCAAGAATGCACCGCCAAACGGCGCGTTTTATGGGGGCTGGAGCAGCAAGGCCATCGCTGCGACGGGCACCCCGATGGAGGGCATCCACCACCCGCTGGGCGGCTTCAAGAAATATTCGCTAGGCACCGTTACTGCACTCAATGCGACCTCGGGGGACAATAAGCCGATGAATGGCGTGGTCTGGAGCCAGGGCATCACCGAAGTTGGCTCATCTGGCTCCGGCCTGTTCACCATTGCCGGTGACGGTTCGTATCAGCTGCGTGGCGGACTGTTGGGGGGAGATTCGAGCTGTGAAGCAAAGACCAATCCTGACTACTATTCGCGCTTCTCGGATGTGTATCCGCTCATCTCGACCTACTTCGGCAAGTAAGCGGTGATGGCGCGTGGCAGGCCAGGTGCCTGCCGCGCTGGATTGCTGCGGGGTGCTTTCCGCCTAGAGCGTGTTATGAACTTGAGGCTCGCGCGACTATCGTAAGCAGATGGAGCCACCACGCCCTTATCCGACCGACGTATCCGATGAAGAATGGGCCTTCGCTGCGCCCTACTGGACGCTGATGGATCCGCAGGCACAGCAGCGCAAGTACGACCTGCGCTTGATGTTCAACGCATAGCGCCGGATGGCGCGAGCCGGAGCGCCCTGGCACCTGATTCCCCACGAGTTTCCGCCGTGGGAGGCGTTCTACCAGCAAACCCAACGGTGGTTGCAGGCTGGCTGCTTTGAGGCCATGCTCAACGGCTTGCGTTCGATCTTGCGGGTGGCGCAAGGCACGCAGGGGCAGCCCGGCGCCGTGATCCTGGATGGCCGAAAGCTGCAGTCCACATGCGAAAGCGGACCATGTGCTGGCTACGACGGCTACAAGCGCAAAAGGGGCAGCAAGGTGCACATGGCGGCGGACATGCTTGACCATCTGCTGGCAGTGCAGGTCACCCAAGCCGACGAGCAGGAACGCCCCAAGTGGGAGCGCTGGCGCAGGAAGTTCAGCATGTCACAGGCGCGACGGTAAAACCGGCCTTCGTCGATCGAGGCTACACAGGCGAAGGACCAGCCCAAGCCGCGCAGTGAGGAAGGCATCGAACTGCACGTCTTAAAACTGCCGGAGGACAAGAAAGGCTTTGTATTGCTGCCGCGCCGCTGGGTCGCGGAGCGCAGTTTCGGTTGGGTCAATCGGTCCGACGCCTCGCCCGTGCGATATCCCAACGAGCTGCTGGCGGCGTGTATAGGTGAGGTTGCCGGACGCTTACGGTGGAGGTGCGTGCTTGTCGAGGTAGTCGCCCGGACGCTCTGAGCCATTGGCCTGGGTTACCTGTGCGCCACATCCCGCAGATGAACCATGTGTAATGAATCACGCAGCGCTGCATAAGATTTACGCTTGGCTTGTGTGGGTTTGTTTTTTTTTTACGCAACAGTCGTTTAATTTGCCTATGTCATGATCGATCAGGAATAGAGATGGTTACTAGCAACCTGTCTTCGGTAGCGTCGCACGCTGACACGGGCACCGCCCTGGAATTCACCGACTTGGAATTGGGTCCTGCTGTCCAGGCAGAATCCGTCTCGACCACGCCGCCCGGGGAAACAGCCTTGTCCGCTCTTGGCAGAGCACCTTCCCGGCCGCTGGTTCGAACGCGTACGGACGCATCGTCGCAGCCTCCGCCTGCCAATGTGCCAGGCATGTTGCAACAGCTAGGCGCCTACGGTGGCCCGCTGATGGATGCGGCGGCATCGGGTCTCTCGGTAGCTGCTGCGCGACTGTCCGTCTCGCAGCAGCTACCAGCCAAGCTCACGGGCATCGTCAGCGGTGCACTGTGGGCTGGTGGCGCGGTCGTCAACCAGCTCGGCAACGTGCCTGCCAAAGCGGTGATATCAAGCGCCAATGCGGTAGGCGCTGCCGCTGGCGTACTCAGTTCGCTGGCGACATCGTTGAGCGGAAGCGACAGTAGCCGCGTAGCGTATGCGTCGGCGTCTGCTTGGGCATTGAATGGGGGAGCTAACCTCGTGCGTGCTGCCAGCGACACCGCCGCCGTTATGCCGAGCCGGGTGCTGCAGGGTGTCAGCGGTGCGGCCAATATCGCGGCTGCCGGGCTCGCTGCCGCCGCCACTGCGGCCGCTCAGCAGGACGCGCCGCTCAAGGCAGTCAATCTGGGCACTGCTTCATCCGTGGCATGGGGTGTCGGCGCGGCGGCTGCGTTTGGATCGGCATGGATGGCGGGCCCGCGTGAAGCGCCGTCTGGGGCGGTCAGGTTGCTTGATAGCCGCAGCAGACTCAGCAATTCCGAACAGGGCTCCGAACCACCCGCAGACGTAAGTGCTGCAGTACGCACAGACGAAGATGCTTAGACTCAACTTCCAAGTGCAACACCCCAATGGCAAGTAGGGTATGCACATGTCAAAAAGCTATTTTCATCTGAGTTCAGAAGAGCGCGCGATGCTGCAAATCGAAACCCGACGCGGCCAAAGCTTACGCTCGATCTCCAGGCTGCTAGGCAGAAGCCCGACGTCCCCCCGATTTTGAGTAGCACGCCAGTCTAGAGTCCAATTGCCTACCCCGAAGGAGATTGGACGTGAAGAAGCGTTTTACTGACGAGCAGGTCATCGGCTTTCTGCGTGAGGCCGAAAGCGGCGTGGCGATCAAGGATCTGTGCCGGCGCCACGGTTTCAGCGAGGCCTCGTACTACCTGTGGCGCAGCAAGTTCGGTGGGATGAGCGTGCCTGATGCCAAGCGGCTCAAGGACTTGGAGGCCGAGAACACGCGCCTGAAGAAGCTGCTCGCCGAGCAGGTGTTCCAGAACGATCTGATCAAGGAGGCACTGTAAAAAAAATGGTGAGCGCACCGGCACGGCGAGCACTGGTGCGCGAGTGGGTAGGGCGAGGGGCCAGCGAGCGGAGCGCCTTGGCGGCGATGGGTATGAGCGCCAGTGCGCTGCGCCATTGCCCGCGCGAGGATCGCAACGTTGCGTTGCGCGAGCGCATCGTGGAACTGGCGCATCGCCACAAGCGCTACGGCGTGGGGATGATCTATCTCAAACTCCGGCAGGAAGGACGCATCGTGAATTACAAACGTGTGGAGCGGTTGTACCGCGAGCAGCAGCTGCAAGTCCGACGCCGCAAGCGCAAGAAAGTGCCGGTGGGCGAGCGTCAGCCGTTGTCGCGGCCATCACAGGCCAACCAGGTGTGGTCGATGGACGTTGTGTTCAACCGCACCGCCGAAGGCCGGGCGATCAAGTGTCTGGTGATCGTGGACGACGCCACGCATGAAGCGGTCGCCATCGACGTGGAGCGAGCGATCTGCGGGCACGGCGTGACGCGTGTGCTGGATCGGCTGGCCATCAGCCGCGGCTTGCCGAAGGTGATCCGCACCGACAACGGCAAGGAGTTCTGCGGCAAGGCCATGGTCGCCTGGGCGCATGCCCGCGGCGTGCAGCTGCGGCTGATCCAACCCGGCAAGCCAAACCAGAACGCCTATGTCGAATCGTTCAACGGCCGGTTGCGCGATGAATGCCTCAACGAACACTGGTTCCCCACACTGCTGCATGCGCGCACCGAGATCGAGCGCTGGCGACGCGAGTACAACCAGGAGCAACCCAAAAAAGCCATCGGCGGACTGACGCCCTCCGCGTATGCCCAACAGCTGGCCAACAAAGATATCATCAACCCAGGACTCTAGACCCGCCTGCTACTCAGGACGGGGGGACGTCGGGGCGCCAGCGACAGCATCCGATCCTTGCGGTTCAGCGCCTGGATCGCGGTTTTCTCGTCCACGCAGAACACCGCAGCGTGCGCAGGCGGCTGCAGATACATGCCGATCACATCCGCCGCTTTGGTCTCGAAGTCCGGATCGTTGGAGTCTATGTGGGTCTCCAGCCGGTGAGGGCGCACACCATGCTTACGCCCGATACGCTGCACCGTAGAGAACGACACATCGCCCAGTTCGGCCGGCAGCTTGCGATTGCTCCAGTGCGTTGAGCCATCCGTGGAGCTGTGCTTGAGCGTGCGATTGAGCACCCGTGATTCCAGCTTGGCCGTTGGCATCTTGGGTGCACGCCCGGGATGCAAGGACACCAGGCCGGCCAACCCCTGCGCCTGGAACGCGGCAGTCCATTTGGAGACGAAAGCATCGTTACAGGCCAGCTTGCTGCGAGTATCGACCCGACGTTCTCCATCGCCCCGAAGCACGACGTACGACGCGCCAAGGCGGCGCTGCCGTGGGGCATTGCGCATCAATGCATCCAGTTCAGCGCGCTGGTCGATCGTCAGTAGGGATCTTTGCATGCATCTATATCTGGAGACCTCACACCCGATTTCAATGATTCAGCGGATTAGGCAGCCGGCAACGTGGCCAACGGCAGTCCCACGTAATTCTCCGCGATGGTGGCGCGCCCGGCTTCGCTGCCCAGCAGGTAATCCAGCTCGGCGGCGTGGATGCGCGCGGTGAAGGCATCCTCGTTATCGAAGCGGTGCAGCAGGGTGGTCATCCACCACGAAAAGCGCTCGGCCTTCCACACCCGTTGCAGGGCCAGCGCCGAATACTGCTGCAACACCGCTGCGTCGCCCGAGGCCTTCCAGCGCGTGAAAAGTTGCGCCAGCAGGCCGACATCGGCCAACGCCAGGTTCAGGCCCTTGGCGCCGGTCGGCGGCACGATGTGCGCGGCATCGCCGGCCAGGAACAACCGCCCATACTGCATCGGCTCGACGACGAAACTGCGCAGTGGGGCAATACTCTTTTCGATCGAGGGGCCAGTGACCAGTTGCGTGGCCAACTCTGCCGGCAGGCGTGCCCGCAATTCGTCCCAGAACGCCGCATCGCTCCATGCCTCCACCCGTGCATCGGCAGGCACCTGCACGTAGTAGCGCGTGCGCGTGGACGAACGCATCGAGCACAGTGCAAAGCCGCGCGGGTGCCGCGCGTAGATCAATTCATCGTGGACCGGCGGCGTGTCGGCCAGCACGCCCAGCCATCCGAATGGATAGACACGCTCGAACACACGCAAGCGCTCCGATGGAATGCTGGCGCGGCTGATGCCGTGGAAGCCGTCGCAACCAACCACGTAATCGCACGCGATGCGCTGGCGGGTGCCGTCGTGCACGAACTCGACGACGGGGGCATCGCTGTCCAGCGCATGCAGCACGACATCGCCTGCGCCGTAATAGGTAGGGGCGGCGCTGCGTGTGCGGGCCTGCATCAGATCGGCGGTGACCTCGGTCTGGCCGTAGACGGTGACGCCACGCCCGCAGCCGCGCAGCAGGTCGATGCGTTCCCGGCGGCCGTCGACCGACAGCTCGAAACCATGATGCAACAGGCCTTCACGCTGCACGCGCTCGCCCACACCGGCACGCTGCAGCAGTTCCACGCTGCCCTGCTCCAGCACTCCGGCGCGGATGCGCCCCAGCACGTGCTCGGGCGTCTGCCGCTCGACGATGACGGTATCGATCCCGCTGCGCTGCAATAACTCGCCCAGCAACAGACCGGACGGACCGCCACCGATGATCGCAACCTGCGTGCGCATACGCGACTCCTGCCTTGGGAATGACCAGAGCTGCAGTGTCGGTAGCCAGGCGCCTGGATTGAAGGGATGATTGCGGGCAGCCCTTGGACTTTTCGCCGATGCCGACCCGACCACCGCGCAGTACCTCCAGCGTCGCCGTCCCCGCCTACGGGTTGTACGGCGAACACCGCTGCGATCCACCGGAGTGGCTGCATTGGGAGTCGATTGCCGCGCGCAGCCGGCTGCACGACTGGCGTATCGTCCCGCACCGCCATGCCGCGCTGGCGCAACTGCTCTACCTGCAACGCGGGCCGGCGACGCTGCAACTGGATGGGCGCACCCAACGGCTGCGCGGCGCCACGGTGGTGTGGCTGCCGCCGTTGTGCGTACACGGTTTCGCATTCGGCCCGCGTGTGCGTGGGCACGTCATCACCCTGTGCATGCCGCTGGTGCGCCATGCACTCGGCGCCGCCCCGCTGCTGGAACGTGCCATGACCGCGCCTGCCGTGGTGCAGGTGACGCAGGCGCGGGGCTTGCTCGATGCGTTGTTCGCCAGCGTTGCCAGCGATCACGCACACCAGCGCATCGGCTACGAGGCAGCCGTGCAGGCCGCCGCCGCGCAGTTGTTGATCTGGACCGCGCGCGCCGTGCTGGAAGATGCCCACGCCACCAATGCGGAAGGCCCGCAAGGCGATCCCGCGCTGCGCCATCTGCGCGGCTACCAGGCGCTGATCGACCAGCATTACCGCATGCATTGGCCAATGTCCAAATACGCCGACCAACTGGGCGTGACTCCAGGCCATCTCAACGCACTGTGCAAGCGCCTGACCGGCGCCAGCGCGCTGGAATTGTTGCAACGGCGGATCATGCTGGAAGCGCGCCGCAGCTTGCGCTATACCAGCCTGAGCGTGCAGCAGATCGCCGCAGCGCTTGGATTTTTCGATGCTGCCTACTTCAGCCGCTACTTCACGCGGCATGCCGGCTGTTCACCGACACGCTTCCGTGCCGGCGATTGATGCGCGCGCCTGCGCCAGCCGACAACGCCCAGCGCCGCGAGAACACTCCCGCCATGCCGGGACCGGCAACCCGGTCCCGGCCGCGTCCTCAGAACGGGTACTGCGGCACTTCGCTCCTGATCGTCAGCCATTGCCAATGGGTGTACTGCTCCCAATCGGTCGGGCCGCAGACGCTGGTGCCGTTGCCGGAGGCACCGGTGCCTCCGAACGGATTGACCACTTCGTCGGCCACGGTCTGGTCGTTGATGTGCAGCAAGCCGGTGTGCAGGCGTTCGCCGACGGACAGCGCGCGCGAGACCGAGGCGGACATGATGCCGGCAGCCAGTCCGTACTCGCTGCCGTTGGCCAGCGCGACGGCTTCGTCATCGGTATCGAAGACGCAGATATTGATGACCGGCCCGAATACCTCTTCATCGAAGGAGCGGATGCCCGGACGCACGTTGGACAAGACGGTGGCCGCATAGAACAACCCCTCGTGGGTGGCGCCGGCTTCCACCACCGCACCGGCGGCCACGCTGTCGTTGACGATGTCGACCACATGCTGCAACTGACGCTGATCGATGATGGGCCCCAGCGCGACCGTGCCGCTGACCGGATCGCCGACGGGCAGGTGGCGCGCCTTCTCTGCCAGCCGTTGGGTCAGCGCTTCGGCCACGCTGCGCTGTACCAGGACCCGGCCGGTGGCCATGCAGATCTGGCCCTGGTGCATGTAGGCGCCGAAGGCGATGGCCGAGGCCGCGCGGTCCAGGTCGGCGTCGTCGAGCACGATCACCGCATTGTTGCCGCCAAGCTCCAGCGATACCTTCTTCAGGTGGCGCCCGGCCAGCTCGCCGATGCGCCGACCAGCGCCGGTAGAGCCGGTAAAGGCGATCATCGGCACGTCCGGCGACTCCACCAGCGCCTGCCCGATCTGGCCATCGCCAGGCAGGACATGCAGCACGCCCTTGGGCAGGCCGGCCTCTTCCAGCACCTGCGCGATGAGGACACCGCCGGTATAGGGCGTGCGCGGGTCGGGCTTGAGGACCACCGCATTGCCCACGGCCAGCGCCGGCGCGACCGAGCGCAGCGACAGGATCAACGGAAAATTGAACGGCGAGATCACCGCGATCACGACCAGCGGCAGACGGCGGGCCAGACTGAGCTGGCCGGACGTGGTCGGCAACATCTGGCCCGAGGCCTGCAACGGCATGCCGGCCGCCTGCTGCAGGATGACCACCGCTTCATCCACCTCGCGCTCGGCCTTGGGCAGGATGCCGCCGGTCTCGCGCGCGATCAGCAAGGTCGCCTCCGCACGCCGCGCCTGCATCAGCTGCGCCGCACGATGGAAGACCGCTGCGCGCTCACGCGGCGCGGTCGCTGCCCAGGCATGCTGTGCCTGCTTGGCCTGCGCCACGGCGGCAGCCACATCGCTCAGGTCGGCCTTGCCGACCTCGTGCAACACCGCACCGGTGGCGGGTTCCAGCACCGGCAGCACGCCGCCGTTGCCGGGTACCCATTCGCCGTTGAAGAGGCGGCCGTGCCACGCCGGAGTGGCATTCGCCGATGCGACTGCGCTGGGAAGAGCATTCATGGTCTGGTCTCCTGCTGAAACGATGAGGAAGTTGGGTGAGGACGTTACAGGGTGGTGGATGCCAAGCCGCCATCGACCGGCAAGGTGATGCCATTGATCCAGCGCGCCGCATCCGAGGCCAGGAACACGATCGCCTCGGCCACTTCGTCGGCGTAGGCGGGGCGCGTCATGCGCTTGGCATCGGCCTGGACGCGTTCTTCGCCGAGCATGGTGACGAAATCGCCAAGGATCGGGGTAAAGACCGGCCCGGGGGCGACGTTGTTGACGCGTACGCCGCGCTCGGCGAACCAGGGCCGCGATTGCAGCAAGGTCCAGACGATCAGCGCTTCCTTGAAGTATTGGTAGCAGGTGTCGTGCGCGACCGGATGCGCGGCCAGCCAGGCGCTGCCGGCCTCGAAACTCTCGGCGGCGGCCAGCTGCTTGTGCAGATCCAGCCGCTGTGGCCACTCGGCGCCGAGGATGGAGGCCACATTGATGATGGCGCCACCGGAGGCGATGCGCGGCAACAGCGCGTGGCTGAGATGCCGCAGGCCCAGGTAATTGACGCGCGCCACCACGTCCAGCGGCGCGGTCCCGGGCACGCCGGCCACGTTGGCCAGGGCGTCGATGCGGTCCGGCAAGGCCTGCACCAGCGCATCGATGGACGCCGGATCGCCGAGGTCGGCCTGATGGAAGCCGTGCAGGGTCATCTGCACCGGCGTGCGATCCACGCCGATCACGGTGGCGCCGTGGAACCGCGCCAGCCGCGCGACCTCCGCGCCGATCCCCGACGCCACACCAGTCACCACGATCGTCTTGTTTTGCAAGGTCATTGCCACTCTCCGAAAAAGCCGGCTGCGCCGACGCGGAACCACGGGAAGGGATTGCCAGTGAAGATGTGACCGGCAGCGATGCTGTCGCCCGCAGCGGCGGGCGACCGTGCAGCTGCGCGCAGCACAGGTATGGGTGTTCTGCAATAAGGCCCGGCCAGGGCCTGATCGGCGCGGTTTACGCCGGGGTGGGACGGTCCAGACGGTCCAGACGGTGCAGTGCGCGCAGCAATGGCGCCTCGCTGGAACCGAGCGCGGCGCTGAGCTGCTGCTCCATACGCAGCACCTGCGCCTCGGCCTCGGTAAGCAGGGCCACGCCGGCAGCGGTCAGCGACAGATGCTGCATGCGCCGGTCCTGGCGACCACGTACCTGCCGCAGCAGGCGGCGCTTGACCAGCCGCGCCACCACGATCGCCAGGTTGGGCGGCGATACGTGCAACACATCGCCGATCTGCCGCTGGTTGATGCCGGGATTGCCATCCACCAGCATCAACAGCGAGAAGTCCACCGGCTTCAGGTCGAACGCGGCCACGCACTCCTGAAACATCCGCCGCACCATCAACTCGGTGCGGGTGATGCGATAGCCCAACAGCCGGAGCAGACGCGCCTGATCCACTTCGGTGATGGCGTCGGGCAATGGGAGGACAGCGGCGGTGGCAGACATGGCGATTCTCGCAACAAAGGCAGCTGGCGGAGCGTTGCGCGCGCTGCGCCGCTTCCGCAACGCCGATCCCCGGCGTGCGCCCGATTGTAGACGCCACCCGACAGCGCGCGGTGGATGAGCCTGCCACCGGTGCAGGTAGGTTGTGCACAGGCGCCCCATTTCCGCGCTGGCTACCAGCGCGTGACCCCGCCCACACGCGCTGCGCCAGCACGACGGCATGCGAGACACGGCAGGGATCCAGGCACGGCTTGGACATGGGGGAGTATCGGCAATTGATTACGTCATGGAATAGTTATCGATCATAACTACATTGCCAAGCTGCAACGCAACATGGTCGCGCTCGCTGACGGCGGACGGTTCAGGCGCCTGTGGTGTGTACGGCACGGCTGGAGCGAGGTACGCGAACGCCGGCGACCGCCTGGCGCCGCTGCATGGCGGCCAGCCCCATGCCCGCTCAGGGCAACCAGAGTTTCTCTAGATCGCGGAAGCCCCAGTCGGCGGGGCTTTCCATCTGCACAATGCGGTCCTGGCACTCCGGCCGCGACAGGTCGATGTCCTGCAGCAGCACGTGGCTGCGCAGCCTGGCCGAGTAGAACACCCGCACCTTCGGCTTGAGCAGGGCGCCGGGCGCCTGCTCGATCACTACGGCCAGCTTCTGCGACTCCAGACGCACCAGCGAGCCGACCGGGTAGATGCCGAGCCGGCGGACGAAAGCCTGGAAGATCACTGGATCGAAGTGGCCCTTCCAGGAGGCCATCTGCTTGAGCGATTCGGCCGGATCCCAGCCGCGCTTGTAGGGACGGTCGGAGCTGATCGCATCGTACACATCGCACACCGCGCCCATCCGTGACATCAGCGAGATGCCCTCACCGACCAGGCCATTCGGATACCCGCTGCCGTCCATCTTCTCGTGGTGATGCAGTGCGATTTCCAGCACCACCGCATTCTGCACGCCGCCGGCCAGCAGCAGGCGGTGGCCATCCAGCGGATGCTGGCGCATGACCTCCATCTCTTCGCTGGTGAGCCGCCCGGGTTTGTTGAGAATGTCCAGCGGCGTCACCGCCTTGCCCATGTCGTGCAGCAGGCCACCCATGGCCGCCTCCACCACCTGTGCCTCCGGCAGGCCAAGCTGCCGGCCCAATCCGCTCATCAACCCGGCCACGGCCATCGAATGCAGATAGGTGTAGTCATCGGCGGTCTTGAGCCGCGCCACGCTAATCAAGGCCTGCGGGTGGCGCAGGACCGAGGCGTTGATGGCTTCCACCAACGGCATCGCCGCCTCGGTGTCGACGGTGCGCCCGAGCCGCACGTCGCGGAACATCGCCTCCACCGTGTCGCGGCCATCTTCGACGATGCGCCGCGCACGCACCACTTCGGCCTCGATGCCGACCTGCGCGGTCACGCCATTGGTACGGGCGGTGCGGGTGGACGGCGGCTCCGGCATGGCGGCAGGCGCCTGCTCCACCGGCTCCTGGACGGGCTGCGCCCCGCTCTCCACATCCAGGCCGCGCGCGGTGTCGATCACCAGTTGTTCGATGCGACTGGAATGGATCCTGTCCACATCCTCGGAATCGACCAGGAAGGACGTTTTCCAGAATGGATGGTGCACCCACGCACCCAGCAACTTGTAGACATACATGCCGGGCCGCAGTTGGTCGGAGTCGATGGTTCTGAGCATGCCGGCGCCGGTGTGCACGATGTCCAGGAAGAAGCCGCCACGGACATGGCGGTCTTCCCGGTTATCGGCAGGTGGGGTGTTTTCTTTGGTCGGTCACTGCGCACACCGGCGCCCGCGCGCGCGGCGGTTCAGCGCACCGGCAGGCGCATCGCCAGCACCGCTGCGGCAGCAAGCAGCACCGGCACCGCGCACGCCAGGTACAGCGCCGCCGGGGACCAACCCGCGTCCAGCAGGACCCCAGCGCATAGGGGCGAGGCGATGGCGCCCAGGCGCCCCACCCCGATCGCCCAGCCCAGGCCGGTGGAGCGCACCGCTGCATCGAAGACGACCGGGGCAACCGCATACAACCCACCCATCGCCGCCGTCATGGCGGCACCGGTCAGGAGCGCGGCCACGAACGCCCGGCTCAACACCGTGCTGTACACGCCGAATGCCAGCAGTGCCAGTGCCGACAGCAACAGCGCCGCGACGGTCAGCCGCGACAGCCGCGCGCGCAAGGCCAGCCAACCGAACACCGTGCCCCCGGCAATGCCTCCCAGGTTCAGCAACACGCCGCCGGCCAATCCCTGCGCCGCCGACAGGCCTGCAGCCACCAGCAATTTGGGGGTCCAGCTCATCACGAAGTAGAACGTGAACATCAGCAGGAAAAATGCCAGCGCGATCAGCAACGACCGCCGCCACAGCCCCTCCACGAACAACGCCACATACCCGTGCCCCTGACCGGATGCCCGTGGCGGCGGCAGCGGTAGCGTCTCCTGCGGCGGCATCCCCATGCGCGCCAGTGCGGCATTGAAGCGCGCCAATGCATCCGGCCGTCGGCGTACGACCAGGAACTCCAGCGATTCGGGCAGCAGCGCCAGCACCAGCGGCACGCAGAGCAACGAGCCGACCGCACCGAGCACGAACACCGCCTGCCAGGACCACTGCTGCAGCAGCAGTCCCGCGATCGCGCCGCCCAGCGTGGCGCCGAGCGGATAGCCCGTGGCTTGCAGCACCGTGGCGGTGGTCCGCCAGCGCGCGTTCGAGTACTCGGCTGCGGTGACCGCCACGCAGGCCAGCATGCCGCCGATTCCCAGGCCGGTGAAGGCGCGCAGGGCGGCCAGCTGCCAGGCATCGATCGCCAGCGCCGAGGCGCCCATGCCCACGGTCAGGATCGCCAGGCAGATCAATGTCAGCGCGCGACGTCCGATCCGATCGGCCAGGGGTGCGAGCAGCAACGACCCCATCGCCATGCCGACCAGCCCCGCACTGAAGAGGATTCCCAGCAGCTTGCCCGACAGCTGCCACTGCGCCGAGACATGCGGTGCAGTGAACGCCATCGCCATCACATCGAAGCCGTCGAGCATGGTCAGCACCACGCACACCGCCACCGCCCTCCACTGGAATGGCGTCATGTGCTGCAGCGCGAAGTGCCCGGCTGCGGAAGTACTGTGCGACATGGAATGTTCCTGTGCGGGTGACGGAAGGGAGCACGACGCGCAGCGGTTGCGGGCTCGCCGTACCGCCGCGGCACGCACTGCAACGGGCATACGCATTGCTGCACACCACGGCAGGCACGCTAGGGCGAATGCGCCGGCGCTTCAAGGCACTTTCGAACGCTGCCGTGCGTTTATCGAACGCACGGCAGCGTTCGCCCGATGGGTGCGCGCGGATCGGTCCACATCGGCAAGGGTCTGCTGCTGCCATGCGGCCACGATGCAGCAGGCTTCTGCCGCAATCGCATGGCCGGCCGCCATTGCATTGGCGAAGCAAGAAGGCATCGTGCGATCCGGCTATCGCCTGCAGCCGAGCGCGCCGACCGCACGGGTATCATGCGTGTGTGCCTGCACTGGGCAGCACGCTGACCTGCCGGAGATTGCCGTGACCGCGATTCGTTCCTTCCTGGACCACGCCCCGCAACTGGGCGCACGCGTCTATATCGACCCGGCCTGCACCATCATCGGTAAGGTGAGCCTGGGCGACGATGTGTCGGTGTGGCCCGGCACGGTGATCCGCGGCGACGTCAATCATGTGCAGATCGGCGCACGCACCAATGTGCAGGACGGCACCATCATTCATGTCAGCCACCACAGCCCGTTCAACCAGGCCGGCTACCCGACCGTGATCGGTGCCGACGTCACTGTGGGCCACGGCACCATTCTGCATGCCTGCACCATCGAGGACCTGTGCCTGATCGGCATGGGCGCTTGCGTGCTCGATGGTGCCACCGTCAAACGCTACGGTTTTGTCGGCGCCGGTGCAGTGGTCGGCCCGGGCAAGGTGGTTGGCGAGGCCGAGTTGTGGCTGGGCAATCCGGCCCGCCTGGCACGCACGCTCAGCGACAAGGAAATCGAAAGCCTGCATTACTCCGCCCAGCATTATGTGCGGCTCAAGGACCAGTATCTGGGGATGCACGGCGGTTGATCGCGGCCGCGCAACGGCCTGCCGTCAAGGCCGGGTTGCATGCTCCAGCGCAGCGAGCACGCGCAACGCCTGGCCGCGCGAGCTGCCGCACATCCGCGGCGAAGGCCGCAGGTTGCTGCAGACGGCCGGCCGCTTCGGCGAGCCGAACAAGCGGCAGCCCAGTTGCGGGTCCAGCGCCGCACGCTGGCTGAAGCCTGGCCACGGCTTCGGCGAACGCCGCGACCACGACAGCGTGCGGCGGCGAGTGCTACGGTGGCCGCTCGCCGGATCGCAACGCTGACGGTTGCAGCAGTAACAGTCCTGGCGCGGTCTAATTGCCAGCCACCGCTCGCCTTTGTCGTCGAATCTGCCATGCCCGAATACCGCTCCAAGACGTCCACCCACGGCCGCAACATGGCTGGCGCACGCGCACTCTGGCGTGCCACCGGCATGCAGGATGGCGATTTCCACAAGCCCATCATCGCCATCGCCAATTCGTTCACCCAGTTCGTGCCCGGGCATGTGCACCTCAAAGATCTCGGACAGCTGGTCGCGCGCGAGATCGAGCGTGTCGGCGGGGTCGCCAAGGAGTTCGACACCATCGCGGTGGACGACGGTATCGCGATGGGCCATGACGGCATGCTGTATTCGCTGCCCAGCCGCGAAATCATCGCCGATTCGGTCGAATACATGGTCAACGCACATTGCGCCGATGCGCTGGTGTGCATTTCCAATTGCGACAAGATCACCCCCGGCATGTTGATGGCCGCGCTGCGGCTCAACATCCCGACCGTACTCGTCTCCGGCGGCCCGATGGAAGCCGGCAAGACCAAGCTGGCCGAACATAAGCTCGACTTGATCGATGCGATGGTGATCGCCGCCGACGACAGCGCCTCCGACGAAAAAGTGGCCGAGTTCGAACGCAGCGCCTGCCCCACCTGTGGCTCGTGCTCGGGCATGTTCACCGCCAATTCGATGAACTGCCTGACCGAAGCGCTGGGGCTGTCGCTGCCGGGCAACGGCACCGTGGTGGCCACGCACGCCGACCGCGAACAATTGTTCCTGCGCGCCGGCCGTGTGGCGGTGGAACTGTGCCACCGCTGGTATGGCGGCGAAGATCCCACTGCCTTGCCGCGCGGCATCGCCACCTTCGAAGCGTTCGAAAACGCGATGACGCTGGATATCGCCATGGGCGGTTCCACCAACACCATCCTGCACCTGCTCGCCGCCGCGCAGGAAGGCGAGGTGCCGTTTGGCATGCGCGATATCGACCGCCTGTCCAAACGCGTGCCGCAGCTGTGCAAGGTGGCGCCGAATACGCCGAAATACCATATCGAAGACGTGCATCGCGCCGGCGGCATCATGGCCATTCTTGGCGAGCTGGCACGCGGCGGCTTGCTGCACACCCACGCCGCCACCGTGCATGCGCGCACCCTCGCCGATGCCATCGCGCAATGGGACATCACCCGGACTGACGACGAGAACGTGCACACGTTCTACAAGGCCGGCCCGGCCGGAATTCCGACGCAGATCGCCTTCAGCCAGGCCACGCGCTGGGACACGCTGGATGCCGACCGCAGCGAAGGCTGCATCCGCGATGTGGCGCATGCGTTCTCGCAAGAAGGCGGCCTGGCCGTGCTGTACGGCAATATCGCCCGCGACGGCTGCGTGGTGAAAACCGCCGGCGTGGACGAATCCATCCACGTCTTCGAAGGCAACGCCCGCGTCTACGAGAGCCAGGATGCGGCGGTCAAGGGCATCCTGGCCGACGAGGTGGTCGCCGGCGACGTCGTGGTCATCCGCTACGAAGGCCCCAAGGGCGGCCCGGGCATGCAGGAAATGCTCTACCCCACCAGTTACCTGAAATCCAAAGGCCTGGGCAAGCAGTGCGCCCTGCTCACCGACGGCCGCTTCTCCGGCGGCACCTCGGGCCTGTCGATCGGCCATGCGTCGCCAGAAGCCGCTGCAGGCGGTGCGATCGGCCTGGTCCGCGACGGCGACCGCATCCGCATCGACATCCCGCAACGTGGCATCAACCTGCTGGTGTCCGAGGCAGAACTCGCCACCCGCCGCGCCGCGCAGGATGCCAAGGGGTGGAAACCAGTCGAGCTGCGTCCACGCAAGGTCACCACCGCGCTGAAGGCGTATGCGCTGCTGGCGACCAGTGCGGACAAGGGCGCGGTACGCGACAAGGCGCTGCTGGATGGGTGAGACAGCGAGACCATGGGCCATTGCGCCTTCATCTTCACCGATGTAACCCATCTGCCTGCTCACAAGGTTGGACGACAGCGCCAGCATCGACGTTCTGCTCGCCTGGCGCGATCAGACAGCTGGTCGCTTGTGTGCAGGAAACTGCCGTTTCCAAATGTAGGGCGATTGCCGATACTAGGCACCACACCGCGCACTCGAGCGTTGCAGTAGACGTCAGGCAACCGAGATATCCAGATGAATCACGACTTCCAACTTGTCATGTCTCCGCTTCGCCAAACAATCACCGATCAAGGGCATTGCGTTCGCCTGGAGATCTATCGCGGCGTCGATACCGAGTGGACCCTTGAGGCCGTGGATGAATTCGACAATTCCACCGTGTGGGACGCGTTGTTTGCGACAGACCAGGCCGCGCTGGATGAGGCGCTGCGCACCATTGCCGATGAGGGTATAGCGTCGCTCATTGGCTCTCCCAGTGACAGCGATCAGTAATGCGACCGTCGCCATGAGCATCAACATCGATACATTGACCGAAGCCGAGCTGGTCGACCTCAATCACCGGGTGGTTGAAAGACTGCGGTTTTTACAGAGTGCGCGGGATCATGCAACCATGCTGCGCTTCAGCATCGGTGATCGCGTCACGTTCGAGCCGGACCTGCGCGGCCCAATCTTTGGCGTCATCACTCGGTACAACAAGAAGTCGGTGTCCGTGCTGACCGACGATGGCCGGCGTTGGACGGTCGCACCAGGCTTTCTCCAGCCAGCCTCGACAAAGAGCGTCAAGGCCTCCAGTACCGGCAGCGTTGTCGCCTTGCGCCCGAAGCCTGACGGCAAGGCCTAGCCACGCGAAGCGGCGTTGCAAGCCTGGGCGATTGCAGCGCCAGAGCGCCTGCGTTCGGTAAGGCATCGCCGTTGTCAGGGGCTACGCAGACTAGCCGGCTCCGGATTGAATCCAGGCTGCGGCAAGTGGTCGCACCGAAGTCCTGGTTGTCGAGCGGTGGGAAGTTGCTCCACATTCCCTACAATGGCACTCGTGCACACCGTCCCCTTCCACCGCAGCTTGTGCCTGCTGGCTTCGCTGGCGATGGTGCTGATCGTCTGCGCGCCGCTGGTGAGCCGCTGGATCTTGCACGGCGCACACGCGGCACCCACTGCGGCGGTTGCGCTGACGCCAGCTCCGCAGGAGGAGCCGGCAGGCGGTGGCACTGGCCACGCGCATCTGCATGCTGGCGCACCGCACACGCACGATGGCGCGGCGCTGCCTGCTGCGCAGGTCCAACAGGGGCACGCACACCACCACCTATCGACGACCCTGCCCGACCTGCCCGTGGCTGACCGGCATGCCGGCCACGAGATGGCGGCCGACTGCGACTATTGCCTGATGGCAGCGCGCCTGCTCAGCCTGTTGGTTGCGGTGCTGCTGGTGCTGCTGACATGGGTGTCGCCTCGCCATCGTCTGCCAGCGGTCGTTGGCCGGCTTGTGCTGGTTCATGCCGGCCATCTGGGCGCACGCGGACCTCCGCTGTCCGCCTGATCGCGCGCCCCGCACTTCCGGGGCGATCTGTTGTGTCGCCGCAATCCGATCACGACGTGATCGGATTCGTTTGCGCATTCCCGCACCCTTTTCGCTCCTCGCCCATGCGGCGGGGCGGCGCTGTTTGCTGCGACCATGAATGACACGGCTCCTCACTGCACCGGCTCAAGTGCCGACCGCCGCCTCGGCAGCTACACCTGTACGAGCTTGCCACTGGACAAGGGGCGCCATCGTTGCACCCTGCTTGTCTGGAATGACAGCGATTGCTCGGGCTGCACAGCCGATAATCGCAGTGCCTTGTGCGTGACCTATACAAGGGAGGTCTGACGTGAACCTCACCACTGAAGCGCGCCCCGTCGACCGCTTGCGCTTCTACCGCGCGGTGTGGCGGTGGCACTTCTATGCGGGCCTGTTCGTGCTGCCGCTCATTGCTTGGCTGGCCCTCACCGGTGCGGTCTATCTCTATCAGAAGCCGATCGACCGTTGGGTCCACCACGATTTGAAGGTCGCTATTGCCACTGCTTCACCAAGGGCGCTGCCCAGCGCCAACATCGCGGCCGTGGAGGCAGCGGCCCCCGGCCATGCGTTCCGCTACACCACGCCCGAGCGTGCCGACGGCAGTATCGAGATCGGCGTGCTCGCAGCAGACGGTCGGCGCACCGTCTATTACGTCAATCCGTGGTCGTCCAGGATCCTGGGCCAGCTGCCGGAGAAAGGCACGTTTTCCGGCATCGTGCGCCGCCTGCACAGCCTGGACCTGCTGGGAGACTACGCCAGTGCGTTGATCGAGATCGCTGCCGGGTGGGCCATCCTGCTGGTGCTGACCGGGATCTACCTGTGGTGGCCGCGCGGGCAACAAGGCGGTGTCACCAGCGTGCGTGGACGTCCACGGCAACGGCTGTTCTGGCGCGACCTGCATGCAGTCACCGGGGTCTGGGTGGGCTTGGTGCTGCTGTTCCTGTGCATCACCGGCATGCCCTGGTCGGTGGTGTGGGGCAAGCAGGTCAATGCGTGGGCCAACGGTCACAACGACGGCTATCCCGCGGGGGTGCGCGTGAATCTCCCCATGTCGCAACAGCGGCTGGCTGACACCACCACCCCCACCTGGTCGATGCAACAGGCGCAGCTGCCGACCTCGCAGGTACCGCCGCACGCCGCTCCACCGCAACACGACGGCCACCAGGGACACGACGGTCCTGGCACGGCGGCACTGGCGAAGCTATCCCCCCAGCCCGGCGCCATCGGCATCGATGCGGCCATGCAGCATTTCGCGGCCGCAGGCCTGGCCCCCGGCTACAGCGTCAGCCTGCCGCAGGGCCGGATGGGCGTCTATACGGCATCGGTCTACCCGGAGGCCCTGGACCAGCAACGCGTGATGCACCTGGATCAATACAGCGGCAAGGTCTTGCTGGACATGGGTTACCACGACTATGGGCCGCTCGGCCGTGGCCTGGAGTGGGGCATCAATGTGCATCTGGGCCAGGAATACGGCACGGCCAATCGGTTGTTTTTTGTGGTGGCCTGCGCAGGAATTGTGCTGCTATGCGTCAGCGGCGCGGTGATGTGGTGGAAGCGCCGCCCGCTCGGCGGGCTGGGCGTGCCGCCACTGCCCAGGCAAGGCCGCAGCGTCCTCGCTGTCTTCGCCTTGTTGTGCATTGGCGGGGTGCTGTTTCCCCTGGTCGGCCTGTCGCTGCTGATGGTGGGTGCACTGGATTTTCTCGCCACGCAGGGCTGGCGCCGCCAGGTCGGTTCCTGATGTCGATCGTTCCACGCCCCCTGTCGGGGCAATCACACAGCTCCTTCCCTTACTGGAGGCAAGACCGCATGAACTACCGTTCCCTGAAGACACTGGGCCTGAGCGCACTGCTGACGTTTGCCGGCAACGTATCTGCAAGCGAGGCGGCCACGGCGCCGTTCTCCCTGCCTGCCCTGCCGTATGCGACCAACGCACTGGAACCGGCCATCGACGCCGAGACGATGGAGATCCACCATGCGCGCCATCACAAGGCCTACGTGGACAACCTCAACGCCAAGGTCAAGGACTACCCCGTCCTGTCGGATACATCGCTGGAAGACATCCAGGCGCATATCTCCCGCTACGACGCAGCGGTGCGAAACAACGCCGGTGGGCATTACAACCACAGCCTGTTCTGGACCCTCATGGCACCTATTGGACAAGGCGGTACGGCATCACCCGCACTGAAGGCAAGGCTGGTCCAGTCCTTCGGCTCTGAAGCCGCCTTCCAGGCCAGGTTCTCCGAGGTGGCGACCAAGCTCTTCGGCTCGGGCTGGGCCTGGCTGATCCTCAAGCCGGATGGTGCGTTGGCGATCACCACCACGCCCAACCAGGACAATCCACTGATGGACGTGGTGTCCGAGCGCGGTACGCCGCTATTGGCACTGGACGTGTGGGAGCACGCGTACTACCTGCATTATCAGAACAAGCGCGCGGACTACATCAAGGCGTGGTGGCCGCTGGTCAACTGGAACCAGGTCAACGCTCGCCTTGAGGCAGCCACTACCCAGCCTTGACCCTTCGCCGCCTGCAACCGCCCATGCCTGCGCGCAGCCTGTTCGCCACCGTCTTCCGCAGCCTGGCCGTTCTGTCGGCCTTGCTGCTGGCTGGCGCGCCGGCCGTCAGCCATTGGATGCAATCTGCACCCGGGCATGCCGCAGCGCAGGCGATGTGCCGAGGTGGGCATCTGGTGGCCGGCCTGCCGTTGGACTGGGCTTACGGCCCACCAAGGCAGCCATCGGGCGCTGCAGATCACGCGCTGCCGCACGAGGCCGCGTGCGAACACTGCGTCCTGGCGGCATTGCTGCTCACCCCGCATGACTGGACATTGCACGGCGCAGCTCCCGCCTGCCCTGATTCCTGCAGCGAAGCATTCGCGCTCTGCGCACCGCGGTTCGCCCACAGCGCGGCGCATCGTCCCCGTGGCCCTCCAGTGATGGCGTAGTCGTTTCACGACGTCTGCCCGCGCACTTCAGCGCTTCATTGTCTGGAATCTTCCATGTCCTGCGTTCCCTTGATCCTGCATCCGGGGCGACTCGCCCTGGCCATCGCTTCACTCCTGCTGCATCCGGCTGCCGCATTCGCCCAGGAACGCGCCACGCCCACCACGCTGGACACGATCCGCGTTGTCGACGCCAGCGTCGGCACGCTGGCCGATACCAGCACCACCGGTTCTGCACTTGCCTTGAGCGTGCTCGACACGCCAGCCAGTCTCACCGTGATCGCGCGCGCGCAGCTGAGCGCGCGCGGCGATGCCAACCTCAACGATGCCATCCGCCGCGCGGGCGCGATCAGCCCCATGCCGCATCCCGGCAATGGCCTGAGTGCGCTGTCCAGCCGTGGCTTCACCGATAGTGCATCGGTCATGCGGCTGTACGATGGCATCCGCCAATACGGGGGCGTGGGTGTCACCTTCCCGTTCGATACCTGGTCGATCGAGCGGATCGAAGTGCTGCGCGGGCCGGCCTCGGTGATCTACGGCGACGGGGCCATCGGCGGCGTGGTCAACATCGTGCCCAAGCGCCCCCACCTGGGCACGATAGAGAACGCGCTGCAGGCCACCGTGGGCAGCCAGGACACGGCCAGGCTGGGCGTGGGCAGCGGTGGCGGGTTGAGCCCCACGCTGGCCTATCGGCTGGATGTCAGCGGCAACTACAGCAGCGGCTGGGTGGATCGCGGCTACAACGGCAATGCCACCCTCTCCGCGGCGCTACTGTGGCAGGCCCGCCCCGACCTGCAATTGACGCTGACCCATGCCGAAGGCGACCAGCGCCCGATGCGCTACTTCGGCACTCCGCTGATCGATGGCCGGCAACGTGCGGCGTTGCGTCGCAAGAATTACAACGTGTCAGACAGCCTCATCCGCTTTCGGGATCGCTGGAGCCAACTGGATGCAGTGTGGACACCCAGCGAGGCAGTGGAGTGGCGCACTCGCCTGTACCAGGTCGATAGCCGGCGGGAGTGGCGCAACGCCGAAGGCTATGTCTACAACCCTGCCAGCGGCCTCATCGACCGGTCCGACAATACGCAGATCACCCATCGCCAGGACCAGACCGGCCTGACCTCCACGCTGCGCTTGCGCAGCGCCATCGGGGAGATGGCCAACACCCTGGCGGTAGGCCTGGATGCCAACCGTGCCCACTTCAAGCACATCAACAACACCTATTCGGGCAGCTCTGGTCCGGTGGATCCGTTTCGACCGGTGCCAGGGCTGTTCGTCAGCGATGCGCCCACGCTGCCCAGGTATCGCAACAATGCCGAACAATCCGCGCTGTTCGTCGAAGACCGCCTGGCCCTCACGGAGCGGTGGTCGGTCCTGGCTGGCCTGCGTCACGACCGTGCAACGATTCAGCGCAACGACCTGCTCATCGGGCAGAAGACATTCTCCAAGACCTATTCCAACACCGGCTGGCGTGTGGGAAGCGTGTTTGCAGTGCAACCCGGCGCGAGTTTCTACGCGCAGTTTTCGCAGGCATCGGATCCGGTCAGCGGTCTGCTGATGCTAAGCCCCGGCAACGCGGCGTTCGACCTGTCCAGGGGCAGGCAGGTGGAAGTGGGTTTCAAGCAGGGTTTTGACCGCGGCGAGTGGACCCTGGCCGCCTACCGGATCCGCAAGACCGGGCTGCTCAGCCGCGATCCGCTCGATCCAGCGCGTCAGCGCCAGATCGGCGCACAGACCTCCAAGGGGCTGGAGGCCGCGTTGAACTGGGCGTTCACTCCGGCGTGGTCGCTGGATCTCAACGCCACTGTGCTCAAGGCCGAGTTCGCAGATTTCCTGGAAACCACCGGCACGCCGGCCATGGCGGTCTCGCGCGACGGCAACGTGCCGCCGAACGTCGCCGAGCGGCTGGCCAATGCATGGGTGAGCTGGGAGTTTGCCCCGCGCTGGAGTGCCGGCACCGGCGTGCGCTATGTCGGCAAGCGCTACGCCGATAACGCCAACCGCCTGGAGCTACCGGGTTACAGCTCCACGGACGTGTCCTTGACCTGGCAGGCGCGCCCCGCAACCCGCCTGACCGCACGCGTGTTCAACGTCTTCGACAAGGTGTTCTACGAGACGGCCTACTACACCGACACCCAGTGGTTCCTGGGCGCGGATCGACGCGTGGAGTTCACCGTGGACCATCGGTTCTGATCGCCTTGCGCGCACTCACGCATCGTGAGTGCGCGTGACCGCAGGTTGGGCGTCGGCCTGTCCATGGTCGTACAGTTGCGCGATCGCAGCGGCGCCGAATGCACGCAGCCGACACGCAAGTTCGCCCCGGCGCCGCCTGACGCCGGGGCGGTCTGACCTCAATGATGATGCTGCATGGATGCATCTGCGCCCGGTGCATCCGCTCCCATGGGCAGGACATCGAAGCGCACGGTCACACTGGGTGCATGCTCGAAGCGCAGGGTCGCTTCGATTGGCGTGCCAGCAACCAATGGCGAATGCAGTTCGATGAACATCAGATGGTTGCCACCCGGTGCCAGGGTGACGGCCTGGCCGGCCGGCAATTCCAGGCCATTGTCCAGCTGGCGCATCTTCATGACATCGCCCTCCATGCGCATTTCATGGATCTCCACCCGCGCGCTGGCGGCCGACTCCACTTTCAACAGCCGGTCTGCCGCCTTGGCGTGATTGCGCAGGGTCAGGTAGCCACCGCCCACTGCGGCACCCGGCGGGGTGGCACGCGACCAGGCATGGTCGACCTGCACGGCCGCGTTGGCGGCCGGTGGTGTCGATGTCGATGTCGATGTCGGTGCCGGTGCCGGTGCCGGTGCCGGTGCCGACACGGATGCTGTCGAACCGTCGCGGCCAGCATGATCGCTGGCAGGCTGACAGGCTGTCAGCGCAAGTGTCGCAGTGACGAACAACAGGGCGTGCGTTTTCATGGCGGACTACCTCTGGCTCATGATGGAAAGACCCGCCGCATGGTGACGGGCAGGCGTCGGGGTGAGAGGTTCGGACAGCAGCGTCAGTGGTTCTCCAGCACCTGTCGAATATCGGCAACGCAGTCTTCGACGCTCTGTGCATGCGCCAGGCCAACGCGCAACTGGCCTGTACGGTCGAAGACGAAACTGCGCGTGGAGTGGTCGATGGTGTAGGTGTTGCCGATCGGCACCTTGACGTAGACCACATTGAGCTGCGCGGCGGCGGCCTTGACCTCGTTCTCGGTGCCGGTCAAACCCACGAAGTCCGGGTCGAAGGCGTGCACATAGGTGCGCAGCACCTGTGGGGTATCTCTTTCCGGGTCCAGCGTGGCGAACGCGAACTGCACGTCGCGTGCGTCCTCGCCGAGCTGGCGCTTGATCTGCACCGCGCGTACCAGCGTGGTGGGGCAGATTTCCGGGCAACGGGTGAAGCCGAAGAACAGCACCAGCACCTTGCCGCGAAAGCTCTGCGATGGCCGCGGGCGACCGTCGGTGTCCTTCAGATACACGCTCACTCCGCGCCCCATCGCGCCCAGATCAGCGCCATGCAGGGGTGGCCGGCTGCACCCGCACAGCAGGCACAGGATGGCCATTGCGGTCGCTACATGTCGCAAGAGATCCTGCATGGGATGTTGCGCAGACCTGCGCAATGAACGTTCGCCTGAGGACAGCCGCATGGGCGTGGATGCCTGCCTGTTCTGCATATCCGGCCATTGTAGCCGGGCATGCGGTCATGCACAGACATCCACCCGCCCACTGCGCCGTGAGCCTTGCGCCTGCCAGATCACAGTGTGCTTGAGGCGCAAATGGGTTGGATCAAAGACACACATCTACAAGACGACCACGCTGGCTGCAACCACACACGCAACGGCCAGGCCCTCACGCCAGCGCGTCCTCGGCATCCAATGCAGTAGCCGCGTGCTGCGCGCGATCGAACCGCTCGCGCGCGGCACAGATGTCGGCATGGTGTTCGCCCGCCCAGTTGAGCAGTTGCGACACCGGGCCAAGCAACGCGACGCCGAGCTTGGACAGTGCATATTCAACGCTAGGCGGTTTGGTCGCATAGACCTTGCGCGTAATCATGCCGTTGCGTTCCAGATTCCGCAGGGTCTGGGTGAGCATCCGCTTGGAGATGTCCGGGACCGCGCGCTGGATGACGCTGAAACGGGACGGGCCAGGGACCAGCGTCAACAGGATCAGCAAGGTCCACTTGTCGCCGATCTGGTCAAGCACATCGCGAACCGGGCACTTGGTGGCGTCGAACGGGCCTTCAAGGGACGGCGGTGGCGGGAACAAGGCAATCGCGTTCACGAGGGTATCTCATGGTAACCAGGGGGAATAAATCTGCCTCCTTGCGAAGGGACGCGCGGTCATGACAATAGGCTCGCAAACCACGCAGTCTAAATTTTAGACCAAATCTCACTTCTAAACCTATTGGAGCGCACCATGGCAGTTACTTCCCCCCTGATCCTTGTCACCGGCGCCAGCGGGCAACTGGGCGCGCTGGTCGTCGATGCGCTGCTTGAGCGCGTGCCTGCCAGCCGCATCGTAGCAACGGCGCGCGATACAGCGTCACTTGCGGGGTTCGCAAAACGCGACATCACGGTGCGTCAGGCCGACTACGCCAACCCGCACAGCCTGGACCAGGCGTTTGCAGGCGTCGGCCGGGTGCTGCTGGTGTCGTCCAATGCCGTCGGCGCCCGTGTGCCGCAGCATCGCCATGTGATCGAGGCGGCCAAGCGCGCCGGCGTGGAATTGCTCGCCTACACCAGCATCCTGCACGCCGATACCAGCACGCTGTCGTTGGCCGAGGAACATGTCGCCACCGAGGCGCTGCTGCGCGACAGCGGCGTGCCGCATGTGTTGCTGCGTAACGGCTGGTATACCGAGAACTACACCGGCTCCATCGCGGCCGAAGTGGAACACGGCGGGGCGATGGGCAGCTCGGGCGATGGCAGGATCAGCGCCGCCACGCGTGCCGACTATGCCGCAGCCGCCGCAGCGGTACTGGCCTCCGATGCACCGCAGGCCGGGCAGGTCTACGAGTTGGCCGGCGATACGGCCTTTACGATGGCCGAGTACGCCGCCGAGGTGGCTCGGCAGTCGGGCAAGCCGGTGGCGTATCACGACCTTGCCGAAGCCGACTACGCGGCGGCGCTGGTGCAGGTTGGCTTGCCGGCCGGGTTTGCGCAGGCACTGGCGCAGTGCTCGGCGTCCTCGCGCGGCGGCAGCCTGTTCGACGACAGTCGTACCCTGAGCCGCCTGATCGGCCGCCCGACCACGCCGCTGCGCGAGGCGGTGGCAACAGGATTGCGACACGCCGAGCTGGGCTGAGCTGGGCGCAGTGCCGCGCAGTCGATACGCCGGCACGTATCAACGGCCACCCGCACGACATGGGTGGCACACCATGTCCACGAGCAAACGGGCCACGGACAGGCATCGGCAGGCCCCTCGGGACCTGCCGATGCGTCCTTCACAGGGCCGCCGGCGTGCGCCAGGGCGCCAGCAGCCCGCTGCCCCCTGCGCGCAGATGGGCTCGCCTCGCCTCGGTCGCATCACTGCCATCGCGCCGACACGCTACTGTCGCAAGGGCCACACCTGACTGCCCTACCGATGTCACCAAACTGACATGAAATCTAAATATAACTAGCGCCATTGCCGCTACGTCAGGAAGACCGGGCGCCGGGGCCGGCGCTTTGCCGCCTTGCTCGCCGCCACCGGTGCAGCGCCGGCGCGACGCAGCCGCCGACCCGTTTCCCTTGTACGAGCCGGACCAATGAAAAAACGCAATCTCGCCACTGTTCTGTGCGCCCTGGGCGTTACCGCCAGCGGCAGCATCGCTGCCGCCGAGCTGGAGCTGTACGTCGACCGCAAGACCAAGCAGATCTTCGCCGAGCCGGCGCCCGGGCGCGACAAACTGGGCAAATTCGTGCAGGTGGACGACAGCGGCAAGCTGCCGGCCTCGGCGTTGCCGGCCGCCCCTGCACCGCCGCCGGCGGTGCCAGGCACAGCGGAAACCGCCGTCGCACAGGCAGCCACCGTGCCGGCACCAGTACCGGCAGCAGCGGCCAAGCCGAGCGATGCGCCCAAGAAGTGGTACGACAAGCTCAGCCTGCGTGGCTACACCCAGATTCGCTACAACCATGGCATTGGCGGCGATGCGCAGGACCTGCGTGCACCGGGCGACCGCTTTATCGGCAACGACCAGAGCCTGGGCATCCGGCGTGCGCGCCTGGTGTTGAGCGGCGATCTCAACGAGTACGTCTCGCTGTACTTCCAGCCGGACTTTGCCAGCACGCCGGCCGGCACCAATACCACCAACTTCGCCCAGCTGCGCGATGCGTACGCGGACATCTACTTCGACAAGCAGCGCGAGTACCGCGTGCGGGTGGGCCAGTCGAAAATGCCTTACGGCTGGGAAAACCTGCAGTCCAGCCAGAACCGCCTGACCCTGGACCGCGCCGATGCGCTCAATTCCGGCCTGCGTGACGAACGCGATCTGGGCGCGGTGTTCTACTACAGCCCCACCGTGGCCAAGGGCCGCTTCCAGGATCTGGTCAAGTCCGGCCTGAAGGGCTCGGGCGACTACGGCGTGCTGGGTGCGGGCGTGTACAACGGCCAGGGCGCCAACCGTCCAGAACGCAACGACAGCATGCATGCAGTGGTGCACGCCACCTACCCGTTCAAGTTCGCCAACGGGCAATACCTGGAAGTGGGTGCAGACGCCTATTCCGGCCGCTTCGTGCCAAGCGCGGCAGCGGTGAACATCGGCGGGCGCAACTTCACTCCGGCCATCACCGATCCAGACGGCTATACCGATCAGCGCGTGGCCGCGCACATCATCTATTACCCGCAACCGTTCGGCCTGCAGGCCGAGTGGACGGTGGGCCGCGGCCCCGAACTGGACGTGGAACAGCGCCGTATCCGCACCCGCTCGCTGAGTGGTGGGTACGTCCAGGCGATGTTCAAGCACGACTTCAATTACGGCACGTTGTTGCCCTATCTCAAGTGGCAGACCTACCGTGGCGGCTCCAAGTTCGACACCAATGCACCGCGCATGCAGCTGGACGAGGTGGAGGCCGGTGTTGAATGGCAGCCGATGGATGCGCTGGAACTGGTGTTCGCGTATTCGAAGATGAAGCGCACCGATGTCACCACCGCACCCTACCCGGTGGTGGAAGGCGACTTGCTGCGGGTGCAGTTGCAAGTCAATTACTGATCCTTCGACATGATGGAAAATGCACAAGCCCCGGTTTTCCGGGGCTTGTGCGTGAGTGCGTCGCCAGATCCACTGCGCCAGGACCGCCGCTGATCGGCGGCGGCATTGGCTTGCGACCAAGTGCCGCTGCGCAACCGTCTTGCTGGCCCGTCAAGCCAACAGCTCTGCCCGCACGATCTGCGCGCCGGCACTGAGCGCCTGGAGCTTGCCGCGTGCGACATGGCGGGCAAGCGGCGCCATGCCGCAGTTGGTGGACGGGTAGAGCTTGTCGGCATCGACAAACCGCAGCGCCTTGCGCAGGGTGTCGGCCACGTCCTGGGGTGTTTCGATCGTCGTGCTGGCCACGTCGATGGCGCCGACCATGACTTTCTTGCCGCGCACCAGTTCGATCAGATCGATCGGCACGTGCGAGTTGTGGCACTCCAGCGAGATGATATCGATGCTGGATGCCTGCAACTTGGGGAACGACGCTTCGTACTGGCGCCACTCCGACCCCAGGGTCTGCTTCCAGTCGGTATTGGCCTTGATGCCGTAGCCGTAGCAGATGTGGACGGCGGTCTCGCAGGTGAGTCCTTCGACCGCGCGCTCAAGGGTCGCAACACCCCAGTCATTGACCTCGTCGAAGAAGACATTGAAGGCCGGCTCGTCGAACTGGATGATGTCCACGCCAGCGGCTTCGAGTTCCCTGGCTTCCTGATTGAGGATCTTGGCAAATTCCCAGGCCAGCTTTTCACGGCTCTTGTAGTGCGCGTCAAAGAGCGTATCGATCATGGTCATGGGACCGGGCAGCGCCCACTTGATGGGCTGGCGGGTTTGCTGGCGCAGGAATTTCGCATCGTCCACAAACACCGATTTCGGGCGACTCACCGCGCCAACCACGGTCGGCACGCTCGCGTCGTAGCGGTCGCGAATCCTGACCGTCTCGCGCTTCTGGAAATCGACACCGCTGAGGTGTTCGATGAAGGTGGTCACGAAATGCTGGCGGGTCTGCTCGCCGTCGCTCACGATGTCGATGCCGGCATGCTGCTGTTCCTGCAGCGACAGGCGCAAGGCGTCCTGCTTGCCTTCGATCAGTGCGTCGTCCTGCAGTTTCCAGGGCGACCAGAGTGTTTCCGGTTGCGCAAGCCAGGACGGCTTGGGCAGGCTGCCGGCAGTTGAGGTGGGGAGCAGCTGATTCATGATGAGTGATGTCTTGCCTTGGGGTTGGTCAGGAAGCGTGGCGGGACGCCCATTGCGCAAGCAGGTTGCCGTAGGGCCGGATGAAGTGCTCTTCGGTGAATTTGCCCTGAGTCACGGCGAGCTGGCTACGCTCTTCTCTGTCGTAGACGATCTGGGTGGACGAATAATCCTGATGTTTCAGGCTCGGCTGATAGATCGCACCGGCTGCAGAATTGGCGTTGTAGATTTCTGGCCGGTAAATCTTCTGGAAGGTTTCCATCGTGCTGATGGTGCCGACCAGCTCCAGGTTGCTGTAGTCACCAAGCAGGTCGCCGAAGAAGTAAAACGCCAACGGGGCAACGCTGTTCGGTGGCATGAAGTAGCGCACCTGCAGGCCCATCTTTTCGAAATACTGATCTGTCAGCGAAAACGCATCCTGCCTGTACTCGATACCCAAGATGGGGTGCTGGTTTCCGGTGCGGTGATAGGTTCTGCTGGTGGAGACGCTGATACAGATGACCGGCGGCTTGTCGAAGCGCGCAGCATAGGCATCGGAGTGCACGAAGTGCTTGAACAGCCTGCCGTGCAGGCTGCCAAAATCCTCGGGAATGTTGAAAGCGGAGCTGTCCTGATTGTGCGCTGGCAGCAACACGCTGAAATCGTAGTCGCGCACGTAGGATGAAAAATTATTCCCTGCAATGCCGTCGATGCGCGCACCGGTGTGGTGATCGACGATGTGGGGCTTCAATATCTCGATCAACGGAAAAGCCTCACCGGCGTGATGACCACCGATATGCATCTCGGCAGAGATGATGTCGAGCCCGACCACGTAGCGATCACGCGCGGGGTTGTCCCAATGCGCCAGATCGTTGAAGCGGTTGTTGATCATCGCCAGCGTGTTGCGCAGATTCTCCTGACGACGCTGCCCTCTGGCCAGGTTGGCGAAGTTGGTGGTGTTGCGCGTCGTGGCTGCGGGCTGGTAGTCCTCGTCAAACCGGAGGCTTTTGATGGTGAAGGTGAATTCCTGAGTCATTGCAACGGACGCCTTGTTTCTTTGGGTGAGACGCGCGCCCTGCGGCGCAGCGATGGGTGCCGGCTGGATGCGCGCCTGGACGCTGGATCGGCAGGCACGCCCCAACGCATCCTCTCGCGGCAAGCGCGGGTGGCCCGCCGTGCAGCCGATGGCGCTCAAGCGGCGGCCACTGCGGTTGCGGTGCTGGTGCGCGCCTGCCGCGTCAACGCGATCAGCGGCAGTGCCCGCTGCACCGCCAACCTGGCCCGCTCCGCCAGTGCCTCGTTGTGCACGCGGTAGTCCAGGAAATCCCGGTCGGTCGCATAGATGCCCAGCGGCAACGTGCGCGCCTGGAAAAAACTGAAAAGCGGCCGCAGTTGATGGTCGATCACCAAGGCATGGCGTTCGCTGCCGCCGGTCGCTGCCAGCAATACCGGGATGTCGACGAGGGCGTCCTGGCGGATGAAGTCAAAGAAGTGCTTGAACAGCCCGGTGAACGAGCCGCGATACACCGGCGTTGCCACCACCAGCACGTCGGCCTGCTCTACGGCGGCAAGTTCCTGCTCTACCGTTTCATGTACCTGCGAGCGCCAGAGCGCGCCGGCAAAGTGCGGTGCCAACGCTCCGAGTTCGACCAGATGCGGCGCGCACGGGACTTCGTCGCCGATCAGGGCCATCAGGTGGTGTGCCAGCGCGGCGGCCTTGGAGGGACGCTGCAGCCCGCCAGAGACGGCAACGACGCGAAGTGGAGGTGGCGGGGTGACAGTCATGCAGGTCGACCTGAGCAGTGGGAAAGCGGGTTTGCCGCCAGAACGTGCAGGCCCGACCCATGGTGATCCTGGTGCGGACGTGTTCAAACGCAGGCGAACGACGACAAACCCGATGCTAGGGCTGGCATTCAATGAAGTAAAATGGTGTTATTTCAACAATCCATGAATTCGGATCATCTGAATGCTTGAGCGCATCCATCTCACCATCGTCCAGCAGGTCGAGCAGCAAGGCTCGCTGACGGCCGCTGCCGGCGTGTTGAACCTGACCCAGTCCGCGCTGAGCCACAGCATGAAGAAGCTGGAGCAGCAGCTGGGCACCGACGTGTGGCTGCGCGAGGGGCGCAGCCTGCGGCTGACCCAGGCCGGCCAATACCTGCTGGCGGTGGCGAACCGGGTGCTGCCGCAACTGGATCTGGCCGAAGAGCGCCTGGGGCAGTTTGCGCAGGGCGAGCGCGGCGCGCTGCGCATCGGCATGGAATGCCATCCCTGCTACCAATGGCTGCTCAAGCTGGTGTCGCCTTATCTGGCCACGTGGCCGGATGTGGATGTGGACGTGAAGCAGAAGTTCCAGTTCGGCGGCATTGGCGCGTTGTTTGGCTACGAGATCGATCTGCTGGTCACCCCCGACCCGCTGTTCAAACCCGGGCTGAGGTTCGAGCCGGTGTTCGACTACGAGCAGGTGCTGGTCGTGGCCAAGGACCACGCGCTGGCGTCGGCGGCCTACGTCAAGCCCCAACAGCTGACCCGCGAGGTGCTCATCAGCTACCCCGTGGACCTGGAGCGGCTGGATATCTACAGCCAGTTCTTGCTGCCGGCCGGTGTCACGCCCCGCCGCCACAAGGCCATCGAAACCACCGACATCATGATGCAGATGGTGGCCAGTGGCCGCGGCGTGGCCGCCATGCCGCGCTGGCTGGTCGAGGAATATGCGGCGAGGATGGACGTGGTGCCGGTCCGGCTGGGTGCGCGCGGCATTCCCAAGCAGATCTTCCTGGGCGCGCGCGAGGCCGATATCGCCATCGACTACCTGCGGGCCTTCATCGAACTGGCGCGCCAGCCTGCCAATGCCACCGCCCGTCCGCCGGCAACCCGCTGATGTGCACCATCGCCCGGCGCGCGCCACGTGCCCTGCCTGGCTGCCACGACGTCATCCGCTGCATGGCTGCTGCGCCGATGAGGGCCAGGGCGCCGTTCTGCGGTGTTCACTCCGTGCGGATGTTCCGAAGCCACCCCATCATTGAAGGACGGCACAACCGTTGATGCATCAAGACACGATCGGGCCCGCCGGCACACGCATCGACGCCTATTCGTTGGAAGTGGGCGCGAACGACATTGCCGCGCTGTCCGCAGTGGCGCTGCGGATCATACCCGGCTCCCTCATTGCCATCCCATCCCTTCCCGGCCAGGACGACGCGATGCGTCTGGCCGCCGCGCGGAACGTGCGCGCGCTTGGTTTTGCGCCCATGCCGCACCTGGTGGCGCGCCGCGTCACCTCGCTCGACGACTTGCAAGCCTTCCTCAGCCGCGCCGTCGATACTGCCGGCGTTGAGCACTGCCTGGTGATCGCGGGTGATCGGTCGTCTCCGATCGGGCCCTTTCCGGACAGCGCGTCGCTGATCGCCACAGGCGTCTTCGAGCGCGCAGGGATCAAGAGCATCGGCGTGGCCGGACACCCGGAAGGCCATCCAGCCATGCATGCAGGCGCCCAATGGGATGTACTGGACCGCAAGTGTCGCAGCATCGCCGAGCGCGGCATGGCCCCGCTGATCGTGACGCAATTCGCGTTCGATGCCGACCTTGTATTGCGGTGGCTGGAGGCACTACGCGCGCGTGGCATTGACACGCCGGTGCGCGTGGGTGTGCCAGGTCCTGCCGGCGTTGCAGTGCTCGCCCGCTATGCCGCAAGGTGCGGTGTGAGCACCAGCGCGGCGATGCTGTCCAGCTACGGCATCTCGATCGGCAAGCTGCTTGGAACGGCAGGGCCGGACCGCTTCGTCGATCGCCTTGCCGCCGGCCTGATGCATGCACATGGCGATGTCCGCCTGCACGTGTTTCCGTTCGGCGGTGTTGCACGTTCGGTCGCGTGGGTGGAGCACTACCGCTCCCGGAGCAGTACCTGGACGCCAACCGCACTGCGGTGAGCAATACCAACGCGGCAAGGCGAAGCGGACGTAAGCCAGGCGGCAAATGCAATGCCCGGCCCCAAGGAGACGGCCATCTTCGTGACTGGGATAGCCGTCATGGATCGATCGACACCACTCGCCAATCCACGTCCCGAGGGAAACGCCGCCTTGCTGCGGAATGGGTCGCTGCCCAATGCTGCACTGACGGCGGGCACGTCGTCAGCGAAACACCACCGTGCGATGCCCATTGAGCACGATGCGGTGCTCGACGTGGCGGCGCACGGCGCGGGCGAGCACCAGCGATTCGGTATCGCTGCCCACGCGCACCAGATCGCGCGGGGTCATGGCGTGGTCCACGCGGGCGACGTCCTGTTCGATGATGGGACCTTCGTCCAGGTCTTCGGTGACGTAATGGGCGGTGGCGCCAATGATCTTGACCCCGCGTGCGTGCGCCTGGTGATACGGCTGCGCGCCCTTGAAGCTGGGCAGGAAGCTGTGGTGGATGTTGATCGCGCGCCCGGCCAGTGCGCGGCACAGCGTGGGCGAGAGGATCTGCATGTAGCGGGCCAGCACCACCAGGTCGATCTGCAAGTGCTCCACCAGGGCGAGCAACCGGCCTTCCTGCGTGGCGCGGGTATCGGCGTTGACCGGCAGATGGTGGAAGTCGATGCCGTAGGACGCAGCCAGCGGCGCGAAATCGGCATGGTTGGAGACCACCGCCACGATATCCACCGGCAATTGCCGGCTGTGCGTGCGAAACAGCAGATCGTTGAGGCAGTGCCCCTGCTTGCTCACCAGCACCAGCAGCCGCGCGCGGCGGCGCGCATCGTGCAATTGCCAGGTCATCTGGAACGTGTCGGCGAGCAGCGCAAACCGCTGCTCCAGGCTGGCGATCCCGGTGCCGGGCGGCTTGTCGAAATGCACGCGCAGGAAGAACCGGCCGCTTTCGTCATCGCCGAATTGCTGGGCATCGAGGATGTTGCACGCCAGGTCGAACAGCAGGCCGGTCACGCGATAGACGATACCGGTGCGGTCGGGGCAGGACAGCGTAAGAATGTAGTCGGAGCGCATCGGGCGATGATAGCCAATGCGCATCTCCCCCGGCGCGGTGCTTGCGTACGTAACTGTCGCAGCGGATGCAGCGCGGGGCCAACTACAGCCCTGACCCGACGCAGATGACTGCGCACATATCCGGGCCACACATCCGCCGCTCTGACAGCCTTGATGGATACGTCTGGAGCGCAACAGGCAGCAGGGCGTTGCATCACGCGGCCACCCAGCCAGGCCGATTGGTCGCGCTCAACGCGGCGGCAGGCGCAGCATCAGCCGGCGGTTGATCTCGTTCAATTGCAGCATCGACGCCTCCACCGTGGTGTCCATCACTTCCTGGGTGGTGATATGTGCGCGTAGATGCGCCGGGTCGGACAGCTCGCCGCGCACCAGGAACACGTTCTCGCCCACTTCGCCCAGGTGCCGGCTGAGCACCACATGATCCACCCGGTCCAGGCCATGTTGCTTGGCCAGCGGCAGCAGGCGCGCGACCATGCGTTCGCTGGCCTCGTCGGCAGGTTTGTTCAATTCGGTATCGAGTGCGCACACCGCCTCGCGAATCTGCGCGTACAGGCAATGGTCCGGATGCTCGGGATGGTCCGGGCCGACCTGGCCCTGATCGACGACCGGAGGCGGCGTGCTCATGCTGCGTGCCCGGCACAGGCCGCTACGCGCGATGGACACGCGCGGGAACCGGGCCTGATGTGCGGGTGTCGCATCGCATTCTCCTTGGAAGGCGCTGTGGTGGCTGGAATGCGTTGCGCATCGCGCAGATCGTCGCCAGACGGAATCGAGCAGGCACCTTAGCCGCTCGCGCAGCTTGCCTCAAGCCGGGCCACTGGCGAACACACCGCGCGCCTGGCGTGGCTCGCAGCGCAGGTATTGCGGTGCCGGCGTGACGCTGGCGCCCAGCGCAGCGGCGGCATGCCACGGCCAACGCGGGTCGTACAGGAGGCCGCGCGCCAGCGCGATGGCGTCGGCCTGGCCCTGCTGCAGAATCGCTTCGGCATGCGCCGGCTCGGTAACCAGGCCCACGCCGATCACCGGCGTGCCCACCTGCGCGCGGATCGCCTGCGCGAACGGAATCTGGTAACCGTCCTGCAACGCGATCTGCTGGCGTGGATCCAGCCCGCCGCTGGAGACATGGATGTAGTGCGCTCCGCGCGCATCCAGCGCCTTGGACAGCGCGATGCTCTGTTCCAGATCCCAGCCACCGTCCACCCAGTCGGTGGCCGAGAGACGCACGCCCACCGCCATCCGTGCAGATATCGCCGCGCGCACCGCATCGAAGATGCGCAGCGTCAGCCGCATGCGGTTTTCCAATGAGCCGCCATAGGCATCGCTGCGCTGGTTGCTCAACGGCGATAGAAACTGATGCATCAGATAGCCATGCGCGGCATGCAACTCGATCAGCTGCAGGCCCAGGCGTTCGGCGCGGATGGCCGAGTCCACGAACGCGGCCACCACCATATCGATACCGGCCTGGTCCAACGCCTGCGGCAATGGCTGGCCGTCGCGGAACGGCAGCACCGAGGCCGACACGGTCTGCCAGCCATTGGCGTGGTCGGATGCGATCGCCTCGCCGCCATTCCACGGCAGGTCGGTGGAGGCCTTGCGCCCGGCATGTGCCAGCTGGACACCGATCGGCATCGGCGACCAGCGGCGCACCGAGTGCAGCACGTCAGCCAGCGCGCGCTCGCTGGCATCGTTGTACAGCCCGAGATCGGCGTAGCTGATGCGCCCTTCCGGCAGCACCGCAGCGGCTTCCAGGATCAACAGGCCCGCGCCCGATTGCGACAGCGTACCCAGGTGAATGCGATGCCAATCGGTGGCGCAGCCATCCTGTGCGGAGTACTGGCACATCGGTGCGATGACGATGCGGTTGGCGAGCGTCAGCGGGCCGAACGCGATGGGAGTAAACAACTGGCTCAAGGCAGCATCCAGGCACACAGGGAAGATCCCCATTGCACTGCGTGCCGCACCACTGCACAACCGCTGCAATGGATCACAGCGTCATGCACAGCGTGCACTGGCGTCGCTAGCCGCTACGGTGTGCAGCGGATCAGGCGATGGCTGCAGAAAGGCCAGCGCATCCGCGCACGAACGCTCCACCTTCAGGCTCAACAGCGCGTCGGCGCGCGTACGCCCGAAGTTCAGCGCCGCGATTGGCACGCCGTTGCGCGCTGCCGCCTGCACGAAGCGAAAGCCCGAATAAACCATCAGCGACGACCCCACCACCAGCACCGCATCGGCGGCCTGCAGATGCGCAAACGCGCGCTCCACCCGCTCGCGCGGCACGTTCTCGCCGAAGAACACCACGTCTGGCTTGAGCACCCCGCCGCATACCGGGCATGGCGGCACCACGAAGCGATCGAACGCCACATCGTCCAGATCCGCATCGCCATCGGGGGCCTGGGCGGCGTCCAGTTCCGCCCAACCGGGGTTGGCTTGTTCGAGCAGCAGCTGGAATTCGGTGCGCGGCAGGCGGCGTTCGCAGCCCATGCAGCGCACCACATCCAGCCGGCCGTGCAGATCGATCACCGCCAGGCTGCCGGCAGCCTGGTGCAGGCGGTCCACGTTCTGGGTGAGTAGCAATTCCAGTTGGCCACGCGCTTCCAGTGCGGCGAGTGCGTGATGGGTGGCATTGGGCTTGGCCAGCCCGAACCTTGGCCAGCCGACCAGGCTGCGTGCCCAGTAACGCTGGCGCGTGGATAACTCACCCATGAAGGCCTGGAACGTCACCGGTTGTGGACGCTTCCAGCCACCCTGCAGGTCGCGGTAATCGGGAATGCCCGAATCGGTGCTGCACCCGGCGCCACTGAGCACGAACAGGCGCTGGTGGCGCTGGATGAACGCCTGCAACGCGTCGTCGGCTTGGGCGGGGGCAGCGGTCATCGAACAACTCCAATCGCCATGAGGTCACCTTGCAAATGCAAGTCGCGCGCAACGTACCGCAAGCGTTACCGAACCGACTGCAGCACGGGATGCCGCGATGGTGCAGCGAAGCGAACCGTGCGTACTGCAGTGCGCATTGTCACCGGACACGGCGCAACATCTGTGAAGGTCACGCATGGCGCGCCAGAGACGCTTTGCAGATGATGACCGCTTCCCCTGTCGGCCTGGCCCACTGGATATCGACAGGCGCATGCCGCTGGTGCGGCTAGCATTGGCGATTACATCTATTCCGGCTTGCGTAAGGCGGCACTGCGCCGTCCCGATCATCGAGACGGCGCAGTACACGGCCCGTCATCGCGTTACTGATAGTACCAGCTGACTCGGGCCGTCATTCCTCCTGACCCGTACGACACCGCCGATACCGTCATGACCGGATTGCCTTTTTTGCGGCCTGCCACGTAGAAACACTTGATGTACTGAAAACCGTGCTGTGCAGGGCATGCGCCATTTCCGTAACCGACCCGTTCACCAGTGATCTCCATGTAGGTTGCCGCGTTCAGATGGACGCTGTCCCACTTGGCGTCGGTGTCGGCGTTATTGCATTCGTTGATGGCACCGCCAACCCTTGAATCGTTGTACCACGCCGATGCCGCGCAGTTGGCGAGACGTTTGACGGCGGTGGCCTGATAGGAGAAGTCACCGCTGGCTCTGACCGCTTGCGCATAGGCTGAAGTGACGCCACACAGTGAGAGAGTGAGCACTGCAGCCACGGCGAGCATGCTGCGGTTCAGTGCGCTGGGAATGTGCATGTTTTTCTTCCTTTCGTTGCGATGGGCCAATTGCCCGCAGGGGAAGATGGACATGCGCTGTGACCGCAAAAAGACCGCAGGATGACCAAACCATCTCGTGAGATTACGCAGCAACTGAATGTGTCAGATGCCGTCAAATACCGCACTGTACAGCGCTTTCGACGGTAGAAAATGTGCACTCCATGAGTGCACCTTGATATCCAAACGCACCCTGGTCTCTATGTTGGTAGTAAGGCCAATGACGCATACCGATGCAGTACAACACACCTGCCGGCTGCATTGGCAGGCGTGGTAAGACACGCCGACGCAGTGATGGTCAAGGCATCTGCATCGTGGCACTGCGCCCGCTCGTCAACGCAGTCACCGCGTACAGCCGCTTATTCAAGCGTCTGCGGCAGGCATCGGCAATCGAAAGAAGCGACGCGCCGCCGCGGTGCTGTTGGCGGCGGTCACCTCCACCGCTTCGCCACGATCACGCGCCAGCTCCTCGGCGATATGGGCCAGGAACATTGGCTCGTTGCGGCGATCCTTGGGCATGGGCTGGAGCGTGCGTGGCAGCAGGTAGGGCGCATCGGTTTCGATCATCAGCCGGTTGGCGGGGATGTTGCGCACCAGCTCGCGCAGGTGCGCGCCGCGACGCTCGTCGCATAGCCAGCCGGTAACGCCGATGTAGTAGTCGCGATCCAGGTAGGCGAACAATTCCTCGCGCGTGCCGGTGAAGCAATGCACCACCGCCGCACCCAGCTTGCCATCGAAGTTGCGCAGGATGTCCATGAAGTCCTCGTGCGCATCGCGCTGGTGCAGGAACAGCGGCTTGCCACTGTCCACCGCCAATTGCAGCTGGCGTTCGAACGCCTTGTGCTGAGCGGGACGCGGCGCAAAATCGCGAAAGTAGTCCAGCCCGCATTCGCCCACCGCCACCACCTGCGGATGCGCATGCAAGGCGCGCATTTCCGCTTCGCATTCGGCAGTGAATTCCACTGCGTGATGCGGGTGCACGCCGGCGGTGGCGTACAGGAACCCAGGATGCTGCTGCGCCAGTTGCAGCGCCAGCGGCGAATGCTCGCGACTGGCGCCGGTGACGACCAGCTGCGTCACGCCGGCGTCGCGGGCGCGTTGCAGCACTGCCTCACAATCGCGATCGAACGAGTCATGGGTGAGGTTGGCGCCGATATCGATCAACTGCATGGTGCGGGTGTGGCCTGAAAGAGCAGATGCGATTGTACTGGGTGAGGGTTGCCCTCATCCGCCCTGCGGGCACCTTCTCCCGCAAGCGGGAGAAGGGACAGCTGCTGCACCATCTGCCTACTTTCGTCAGCAGCTGCGCGCGCTTTACCTGCCCGAACACGGCTGACAGCACTGCATGCCACCAGCAGCACCTGCACACCATCGCCCCGCAGCCAGTGCGTTGCCGTTCCCCTCTCCCGCCTGCGGGAGAGAGGCAGGGGTGAGGGCCGCTTGCGCAACACACTCAACCCACCACGGGCACCGCCATCGCATCGATGCGTGCGGCCAGCGCCTGGATCGCCAACTGCGCCGCGCGCGACAACTGGCGTTGCGGGGCCACGCACAAGGCCAGCGTCATCGGCTTGGTCAGATGCCGGCGAAACGGGACGAAGGCCAGACGGCCGTCGGCCACGTCCGGCGCCGCGTCCAGCCACGACATCAGCGCCACCCCGGCACCGGCCAGCACCAGGCCGCGCAAGCTGCGCACGTCATTGCAATGGGTCAGCCGCTTCACGTCGATATGCTGGCGCTGGTACAGCACCTTGGCGTGCTCGCCAACAATCAATGGCGCTGCCGGCAGCAATAGCCGATGCTCCAGCGCCTCGTTCAGCTGCACCTCGGTGCGTGCGCTCAGCGGGTGGCCCACCGGCATCGCGATGCCCAGCGGGATGTCCGCGAATGCCCGCACTTCCAGGTCCGCCCCGCTCACCGGGTCCAGCAGCAGGCCGATGTCCACGTCCGCCGAGGTCACCCTCTCCATCACCTGCTGGTTGCCGGCGGTGGACAGGTTGAAGGTAAGGCCGGGGTACTCCTGCACCAGGGCGGCCACCGCCGCCGGCACCACGCCTTCGCTGAGCGCGTCGATCATGGCGATCTCCACATGCCCGCGGCGCAGCCCCTTGAGCTCGTCGAAGCGTTCCAGCGTACGTGCATAGGCCTGCTCCCAGCCGCGCACGTCCACCAGCAGCAGCTCGCCGGCGGCCGTGAGGCGCAGCCGCCCGGGCAGGCGCTCGAACAGCTGCGCGCCCAGTTCGGCCTCGGCCTTGAGGATCTGCCGGTCGATCGCCGAGGCCGACACATGCAGCACCTCCGACGCCTTGCGGATGCTCCCGCAGCGGGCCACCTCGATGAAGTAGCGGGTGAAGCGGGAGAAGGTCAGCATGCGCTGGAGTTGGGCTGGCGTTGCATGGCGTGCGTTGGCAAGAGGAACACGCACTATTCGATCACACAGCGCCGGCTTGGCGAAGCCGATCCACGCTCCATCGAGGCCATGTCGGCGGCGTCGATGGATCGCCGACATGGCGTTGGCCGCATCGACGGCGGTCCATTCGCAATACCCGAGCAACTGCCGGCGAGCACCCTCTTGGCCACCTGCCTGTCGCCAGCAGCGATCGACACGCAGCGCCCATCCGAGCGCTGTGGCCAACCGCAGACTAGTCCACTGAATCCGAGGAATCGGCTGTAATGCGCCAAGTGGGATCGTTTCAATGATTTAGTGGACTAGGGTGCCGGGTTGGCACCAGCGGGGGCCGCACCCGCCGGCGCATGCTTCACGTAGCGGTCGAACCAGTCGAGCATTTCGGCCACCACGTCCTCGTTGGATTCGCGCGCGGTGTACCAGTGCGGTTCGAACGGCAGCAGCACCAGGCGTGCGGTGCCGCCATTGCCGCGGATCGCCTGGAACAGGCGCGGTGCCTGCGTGGTTTCGGTGCCCGGATTGGCGTCGTCCATGCCATGCACGATCAGCAACGGTTCGTTGATCTTGTCGGCGTGGAAGAACGCCGACGCCTGCGCATACACCTCCGGCGCCGCCCAGAACGAGCGGCGCTCGCTCTGGAATCCAAAGGGGGTCAGGGTCTTGTTGTAGCTGCCGCTGGTGGCGACACCGGCCCGGAACAGATCGGTATGTGCCAGCAGGTTGGCCGTCATCAGTGCGCCATGGCTATGCCCGGTGACGCCGATCCGTTGCCGATCGACCACGCCCAGCGCCACCGCCTTGTCCACGGCGGCGGTGGCGTTGTCCACCAGCTGCTGCAGATAGGTGTCGTAGGCGGTCTTGGGGTCGCCAACGATCGGGAACGCCGCATTGTCGATGATCGCGTAACCGGCCAGCAGCAACAGTTGATAGTCGCGCAGGCGGGTGAAGTCGCAATCGCCGGCACCGCTGACCTGACCGGCCTTGGACGCATCGGCGTAGTCGAGCGGGTAGGCATAGAGGATGGCAGGCACGCGGGTTCCCGCCTTGTAGCCGGGCGGGGTGTACAGGGTGAACGACAGCTCCACGCCATCCTTGCGCGTGTAGGTCACCAGACGCTTGCCGATCTGGCGCACCAGCGGTGTGGGGTCCGGGAAATGTGTCACGGCCGTGGCGGTGGACGCATAGACCGCCTCCCCCGCTGTCGCCGGTTGCCGCTGGCCAAGCCGGCGCAGGTATAGATTGGGTGGATCGGTCGGCGACTGTCGCCAGGTGAGCAGCTGCGCCGTATCGTCGCCGGCAAAGCCGGCGAACACTTCGTCCACCGTGGTATCGCTGCGAAACAGGCGCTCGGTCTTGCCGGTCTCCAGCGCATAACGATCCAGGAACGGCCTGTCGCCTGCGGGCGAGGCGCCCTTTCCGCTGAGCAACAGCGCACCAGCTTGCTCGCGCAGGACCGGATGGCCGTTGGTCTGCTGGCGCATTTCCGGCGTGCCGGGATCGGCATACAGGTCGTCCGTGGACAGGTCGAACAGCACCCGCCCGGCACTGCCCGGCCGGTCCGTGTCCAGCAGGATGGTGCGGTGCCAATGGCGGTTTTCGTCCTCCTCTTCCAGCAACGCCCGTCCACCGTCGGCAAACCACGACAGTCCGGCGTAACGCTGCTGCACCCGCGCCAGTTCACGCGGCTTGGCGGTGAACGGCGCGGACAAGGTCAGCAGCTTGTCGCGCGCGGGCACGCTGGCTTTCCAATCGCCGCCATCCAGCGCCTCGGCCCACACCAGGGTGGCCGGTTGGTTGGCGCGCCAGGCATGTGCGCGTGGCCCGGTCGGAACGCCCGCCACCGGCACCCGATCGGCCACCGGCAGATCAGCCAGCACGCGCTCGCGGCCATCGTCCAGGTCCAGTACCGCCACGTCGTGGGCAAACCGCGTATAGGTGGTGACAGTGGAATAGGGCTGTTTCAGCCGCTCCACCAGTACATGGCGACCATCGGGCGCGCCGTCCACCCCCGCGTAGACCGCCGGCCGCCCCAACCGGCGCTGGGCGCCACTGGCCGCATCCACGGCCAGCAACTGCGCGGTGGCGTAATACGTGAACAAGGCCGCATCCTCCGGGCCGGACAAGGTGTCGCGTGCTTCGTAGGTGCTGCTTTCGCCCTTGCCCTGCAGTGTTTCCTGCACCTGCGGGCCGAGCGGTACGGCGGTTTTGCGCGGGGCGGCGCCCAGGTCCGGCGGCACCGCCTTGACCAGCAGCGTTGCGCTCCCGCCCAGCCACTGCAGCTCATCGCCCAGCACCGGGTTGAGCTGCACGCCATCGACCCTGCGCACCGCGCCGGTGGCAACCTCGCCGATCCACAGCTCCACACGATCGGCGGCGGTGACGTTGAACGCGAACCGCCGCCCGTCCGGCGACCACACCGGCAGCGCAGGGCATGCGCCGGCCGGCAGGTTCACCGGCGTCTGCCGGCCGCTGGCCAGGTCCACCAGACTGAACCCTTCCAGGCAGGCACGAATGCCATAGCCGTTCGACCGGTCGTGGCGGCTATGGGTGCGCGGCTCCACCCGCACACCGGCCAGCTTCAGGTAAGGCTCGGCCACACGCGCGATCGGCGGATACTGAGTGCGTTGCACCAGCAGCAAGGTGGTGCCGGTCGGGTCCAGCAGCGGAGAAGGATTGAGCGGCGCGCGCATCACGCCCAGAAGCGGTTCCGGCGGTTGCCGGTAAGCGCCGTCGGGTGCGGCAGCGGCAGCGGCCAGTGGCATCAGGCTGGCCAGTGCCAGCAGCCCGATGTATCGGTACGAAGGTCCCATCGCTGTGCATTCCCGAAGAGTGGTCTCAGGCGAACCTAGCATCCCCGGCTGCCGCTGCACGATACGCTTACGCATGCCTGTCGCGGCGACCGCAGTCCGTCGCCGCTCCACGCGGGCCGGCGGTGTCAGCCAGGTTTCACTCCGGCCCCGTAGACTATGTGCTTTCCGGCCACGGTCGGAGCTCCGGAATGGTCATGATCCACAACGATGTACTGCGCAGCATCCGCTACATGCTCGACCTCAGCGACGACAAGGTGGTGCAGATCACCCACCTGGCCGACCCGGCGTTCGCGCTCGACAAGCCGCAGGTCCAGGCCTGGTTGAAGAAGGAAGACGAGCTCGGTTTCGAACCCTGTACCGATGCCATGCTGGCGCGCTTCCTCGATGGCCTGGTCCTGCGCTTTCGCGGGCGTGACGACAGCCAGCCGCCACGCCCGCTGGAAAGCCGCGTCGGCAACAACCTGGTACTGAAGAAGCTGCGCGTGGCCTTCGAACTCAAGGACCTGGACATGCACGCGATCTTCGCCAGTGCCGGCTTCCCGCTGTCCAAGCCGGAACTGTCCGCCTTGTTCCGCCAACCGGGCCACAAGAATTTCCGTCCCTGCGGCGACCAGCTGCTGCGCGCCTTCCTCAAGGGGCTGACCGCGCGCGTCCGCGAAGCCGGCTGAACGCCGGTGCGCGCTGTCTGGCTGCACGCTGTGCGGCCACGTCTCCCGGCCCGCACGTCGCTGTCAGAGAGCGTGCAGCTGTCTCGCCCGCGCGGCGCCGGGCGCAGGCGCAAGCCCTGTTCGCTTACGCCACTGCCGCCAGGCGCCGCGTGCGTGCATCCAGCCGGAACACGGCCACCGCTTCGCTCAATTCCACCGCCTGTTCTTCCATTGCGCGCGCGGCGGCAGAGGCTTCTTCCACCAGCGCCGCATTGCGCTGGGTGGTCTCGTCCATGTCGTTGAGGGTGCGCGCCACCTGTTCGATGCCGGACGCCTGCTCACGCGAGGCGGCGGAGATCTCCGCAATCAGCGTGGTGACCTGCTGTACCGACTGCACGATGTCCTGCATCGTGCGCCCGGCCTGATCCACGCGGGCGCTGCCACGTTCGACGCTGTCCACCGAGGCATCGATCAACTGCTTGACCTCCTTGGCGGCACCGGCCGATCGCTGCGCCAACGCGCGCACTTCGGAAGCCACCACGGCAAAGCCGCGACCCTGTTCCCCGGCACGCGCTGCTTCCACCGCCGCGTTCAAGGCCAGGATATTGGTCTGGAAGGCGATGCCGTCGATGACGCTGATGATCTCGGCGATTTTCCTGGACGCGCCTTCGATCTCACCCATGGTGTCGACCACGCTGGCCACCATCTCACCGCCGCGGCTGGCGATCTCCGCCGCCGCCTGCGCGCCCCGGCTGGCCTGCTGCGCGGTCTCGGCGTTCTGCCGCACGGTGGAGGTCAGCTCTTCCATCGAGGCGGCGGTTTCTTCCAGGTTGGCGGCCTGTTGTTCGGTGCGCCGGGCCAGGTCGGTGTTGCCGGCGGCAATTTCCGCCGACGCAGTCCGGATGGTCTGCGCGGCCAGCGTAATGTCGCCGACGATCTCGGTCAGGCGCTGCAAGGTGGCATTGGCATCGTCGCGCATCCGCGCGAACACGCCCTGCTGGTTGCCGTGCATGCGCGCGGTCAGGTCGCCAGCGGCGATCGCCTTGAGCAGCTGCGACAGCTCGCCCAGATTGTGGTCCACGTTGTGCATCAAACCGTTGAGGCCATCGACCATGCCGCGGAACTCGAACTGGTACGCATCGGCGTTGCCACGGGCGGCGAAGTCGCCAGCGGCGGCGGCATCCACCAAGCTGCGGATTTCGCCATTGATCGCGGCAAGGTTGCGCTTGGCGGTATCCATCGCATCGGTGATCTGGGCTTTTTCGCCGGGCAGGCGCGGCATGTCCACCGACATGTCGCCCACCGCGTAATGCTGCATCACCTGCAGCATGGTGCCAATCAGCCCGACCTGCGCATCGACCAAGCCGTTGCTGTCATCCACCATCCGTCCGTAGGCACCCGGAAAGGCCTGCGCATCCATGCGGTAGCTCATCTGCCCGGCGTCATGCCGCTGGGCCATGTCGGCCTGCGCACTGGACACATCGGCCAGCGTGGTGACCACCTGCGTCATCGCCTGCCCAAGCAAGCCGATCTCGTCGCGCGTCTGCACCGCCGCACGCGCCGACAGGTCGCCGGCCGCCACCAGGCGCGCGGCCTGCGCAACGGCTTCGATCGGACGCACGATCGCTTGGCGTATCCACCACCCCAGCACCGCCACCAGGCACAGCGCGGCGGCAATGGTGGCGAGCGCCGAATACACCAGCTTGCGCTGCGCCGACTGCGCTCCGGCCAGCACCGCGACATCGGCCAGCGTCTTGTTGCGCTGGACCAATGCTTCGAGCGTGTGGCTGGGCGCGCGATCCTGGCTCTTCACCAGCTGATCGCCCACCTGGGTGTCGTACCCGGCTTGCGCGAATTGCTTCAATGCCGCCTCGTAACTGACCTGCAGAGCCAGATGTGCCTGCGCAAATTGCTGCGACAACGCACGCGCCTGCGGGTCCTGGGTTGCCTTGGCCAGCGCCTCGGTGCTGGCCTGCACCTGCCGGCCCTTGTCGCGGAAGGCAGTCAGATGTTTGTCCAGCAGCGCCGGGTCGCGCCCGCGAATCAGCACGTTTTTCCACTCCTGCACCTGCATGCGAAAGTCGCGGCTGATCTCCTCGCTGCTGGACGCCTGCGCCACCTCAGGCGGCACCTTGCCGGACAGGCTCAACCACGCCGTCCCCAGCCCGCCAAGTGCGCACAACAAAATGATCGACAAGCCAAGCGCAAGTGCACCAAGCAGTTTGCTTTGCAGGCTGACAAAACGCAGGGACGGGGTGGACATGGTGAATCCAGAGTCGGGACTCAACCCGGGTTATCGACGTGACCCGTATGCTCTGAAGCGAGCTGGGCGCCTGCATTCGGACCAGATCGGCTAACACGCAACCGCGATGACACTGCAGATATCAGAAAGGTGCAGCGATCTGCACGCATTGCGCCTGCGGATGCAGCGCAAGCGCCAATTCAGTCATAGGCCACCGCACGCTGTTAGACGGCCTAATCACCTGCGCAGGCGAAGGCGACTGTGCAATTATCTGACGGGCCTCACATTGCCTTCCACCCATCGCACCTGCACGAGCGGGCCCGTATCCTTGTCGTGCATGACCAACACCGCCTTCCCCATCACCCCGCTGCTGCCGCAGCTGCGGCAGAGCCTGGCCGCGCACCCGCGTCTGGTACTCGAGGCGCCACCGGGTGCCGGCAAGACCACCCAGGTGCCGTTGGCACTACTGCAGGAGCCGTGGCTGGCCGGACGCCGCATCGTGATGCTGGAACCGCGCCGGGTGGCCGCGCGCAGCGCCGCGCTGTTCATGGCGCGCCAGTTGGGCGAGCCGGTCGGCGAGACGGTGGGCTACCGCATCCGCTTCGAGAACAAGACCTCCGCGCGTACCCGGATAGAAGTCGTCACCGAAGGCATCCTGACCCGGATGATCCAGGACGATCCCCTGCTGGAGCGCGTGGGCGCGCTGCTGTTCGACGAATTCCACGAACGCCATCTGGCCGGCGACCTGGGCCTGGCGCTGGCGCTGGATGTGCAGGCACAGGTGCGCGATGACCTGCGCATCGTGGCGATGTCGGCCACGCTGGATGGCGAGCGCCTGGCCGGCTTCCTGGACGCACCACGGCTCAGCAGCGCCGGGCGCAACTTTCCGGTGGAGATCGCGCATTTTCCGGCGCGCCGCGACGAGGCCATGGAGCCGCAGACGCGCCGTGCGGTGGAACAGGCCTTGGCCACCCATCCCGGCGATGTGCTGGTGTTCCTGCCCGGCCAGCGTGAGATCGCACGGGTGCACGCCGTGCTGGAAGATGTGCTGGACCCGGCCATCCAGGTGCTGCCGCTGCACGGCGAACTCTCGGTTGAGGCACAAAGCCAGGTGCTGCAGCCGGACCCGCAGGGCCGTCGCCGCGTGGTGCTGGCCACCAACGTGGCCGAGTCGTCGGTGACGCTGCCAGGCGTGCGTGTGGTGATCGACAGCGGCCAGGCACGCGAGCCGCACTACGATCCCAACAGCGGGTTCTCGCGGCTGGATGTGACCACCATTGCGCAGGCCTCGGCCGACCAGCGCGCCGGCCGTGCCGGCCGCGTGGCCAGCGGCTGGGCCTACCGGCTATGGCCGCAATCGCAGCGGCTGGAACCGCAGCGGCGTGCCGAGATCACCCAGGTGGAGCTTGCCGGGCTGGCGCTGGAACTGGCGGCCTGGGGCAGCGATGCGCTGCGCTTTGTCGATGCACCGCCTGCCGGCGCGCTGGCCGCCGCACGCGAATTGCTGCAACGGCTGGGCGCGCTCAGCGACAGCGGCGGCATCACCGCGCTGGGCCGCCGCATGCTGGCACTGGGCACGCATCCGCGTCTGGCGGCGATGCTCGCGCAGGCCGGCGACGCCCCGCGGCTGGCACTGGCCTGCGACCTGGCCGCCCTGCTGGAAGCACGCGATCCGCTGCGCCAGGGCGGCGATGGCCTGGCCGCGCGCTGGCGTGCCCTGGCCGCGTTCCGCCAGGGCCACAGCGCGCCCGATGCCAACCGCGGTGGCCTGGCCGCCATCGACAGCGCCGCCAAGCAATGGCGACGCCGGCTGCGCTGCGACACCACCCCGCCGGCCAGCGTGGAAGCGCATGCGCTGGGCGACCTGCTCGCGCATGCCTTCCCCGACCGCATCGCCGCCCGCCACCCGACCGACCCGCTGCGCTATCTGTTGGCCAACGGCCGCAGCGCACGCCTGTTCGACCACAGCGACCTGCGCGGCGAACCCTGGCTTGTGGCCAGCGAACTGCGTTACGAAGCCAAGGACGCCTTGCTGCTGCGGGCCGCACCGGTGGACGAAAACTACCTGCGCCGCAGCCTGCCCGAGCGCTTCGTGCAGCAGGACGTGGTGCAGTGGGACGCCGATAAGCGCGCCCTCATCGCACGCCGGCAATCCAGCTTCGACCGCATCGTGCTCGACAGCCGCCCCGCCGGCCGCGTCGACCCGGCGCAGGCCGCCGACGCACTGACCGAGGCAGTGCGCCAACTCGGCCTGGACGCCCTGCCCTGGACCGACAACCTGCAGCAATGGCGCGCCCGCGTGCTGTCGCTGCGGGCATGGATGCCCGAGCTGGCGCTACCCGATCTCTCCGATACGGCGCTGCTGGCCACGCTCGACCACTGGCTGCGCCCGGCCTTCGCCGGCAAGACCCGGCTCGACGCGCTGGACGAAGCCAGCCTGGGCGAAGCGCTGAAGGCGGCGCTGCCCTGGGAGCGCCGCCAGGCCATCGACCGCCATGCCCCCACCCGCATCAACGTGCCGTCGGGCATGGAGCGGCAGATCCACTACGCGCTCGACCATGCGCAGCACCCGCTACCACCGGTGCTGGCGGTCAAACTGCAGGAGTTGTTCGGCCTGGCCGAAACCCCGCGCATCGCCGATGGCCGCATCCCGCTGACCCTGCACCTGCTCTCGCCCGGCGGCCGCCCGCTGCAGGTGACCCAGGATCTGAAAAGCTTCTGGGCGACGACGTATCCGGAGGTCAGGAAGGAAATGAAGGGGCGGTATCCGCGGCATCCGTGGCCGGATGATCCGTGGACCGCCTCGGCAACCCACAGGGCAAAACCACGCGGCACCTGATAGCCCCTGATCTCTTTCACCGCTACCACTTACCCCCAGGCACCGACGCAGCGCGGCGCAGCATTACTTAACCGCAAGCCAAACAGCGCCCGATTCCGCTAACACCGTCTATACGCCACAGCCCACAAACTGCGCCCCACGTACTCAGAAAGGAAACGCCCCCAATGAGCAAGCTGACTGTCATCACCGAACGCGCCCTGGAGCGTGCCCTGGAACTGGCGGGCAACGCTGGCGATCATCTGCGCCATGCCGCCTCCAGCGCGGGCGACCAGGCCCGTCATGCAGGCAGCAGCCTGCGTGGTTTTGGTCCCGGCGCCACCGACTGGCTCAAGACCGGCGCCGCCCTGGGTGCCGTGCGTACCGGCGGCAAGGTCGCCACCAAACTGGTCAAGCGCAACCCGGCGGTGACCGTGGCTGCCGCTGTGGCCGGCCTGGGCCTGATCGGCTACGCGGTCTATCGCAAGCGGCAGCGCGATCAGCAGCTACCGGGTGGCAATGTGCACCGCCTGGATCGCGAGCATGCAGGCAATGCCAATGCCCGCCGCGCCGCCTACCAGCGCCGCAATGCGGTGACGCCAAGCGACGGTATCGAGTAAATCGCGTCGGGGTATCTGACCCCGCTGTGCGACGACTCGCCTTGCAACGCCACGTCCTTCGGGCCGTGGCGTTGTCGTTTGCGGAAGGTCGAACGACGGCGTGGCCGTTGAGGACGTTGCCTTGCTGGTGGCCACAGCCGCGTATTCGTCGCGCCGGCGCCGCTTCCACAGGCAGGGCACCGCGCGGCAAGCGCGCGTGACGTAGATCCGAGCCAACCACTGCGTGGCATGCAGCCTGGGCATGCACGCCAACGACCACGCGCCTGCATCAGCGGCGCGGCCGCATGCCACGCTCGTGCCACGCTTCAGCGGCGTGCCCGCCCCGATCGTGGCGTCCGGCCGCCTTCCTCCCGCCACTGACCAGGTGCCAGCGTCTCCAGCCGCCAGCTACCGATGGCAACGCGCACCAGCCGCAAGGTCGGCAGGCCGACGGCGGCGGTCATGCGCCGCACCTGACGATTGCGGCCTTCGCTGATCTGCACTTCCAGCCAGGCGTCTGGCACGGTCTTGCGCATGCGTACCGGCGGATCGCGCGGCCACAGGGTCGGTGTGGGATCGAGCCGGCGGATGCTGGCCGGCCGGGTCCGGCCGTCGTTGAGCACCACACCCTCGCGCAACGCCTGCAGTTGTGGCTCCTGCGGATCGCCCTCCACCTGCACCCAATAGGTCTTGGGCTGCTTGTAGCGCGGATCGGTCAGCCGGTGCGCCAATGCGCCGTCATCGGTCAACAACAACAGCCCTTCGCTGTCGTGATCCAGGCGGCCTGCCGCATAGACCTCCGCTGGCAGGCCAAATTCGGCCAACGTGCGCCTGGGTGGTTGCGAGCGGTCGCTGAACTGCGACAGCACGCCATAGGGTTTGTTCAACAGCACCAGCATGGACATCCTGTTGCACACGTCGCAGGCGGCAATGGAAGGAAACCGCCACGATGCGGCGTGCCGGGACCACACGGGCGCGATGCGAAGACGCCAGCACCGCATCGCCGCCGATGCATGCCGCGCACCGGCGTGGCCGCATGCCGGCTGCTCTCAGGCGCCGGCATGCGGGCAAACGATCACCGCTTGACGAACTTCAGCGTCATGCGATCGCTTTCACCGATCGCCTTGTACTTGGCATCGTCGGCGGCATCGTGGCTGTTGCTCGGCGGCAACGTCCACACGCCGCCCGGATAGTCCTTGGTGTCGCGTGGATTGGCGTTGATCTCGCTCTTGCCGGCCAGCTTGAAGCCGGCCGCTTCAGCCATCGCGGTTACCTGTGCCTGACCCACGTAACCGCTCTTGTCGTCGGCCGGCACGTCGGCCTTGGCGCGGTGTTCGACCACGCCAAGCACGCCACCGGGCTTGAGCACCTTATAGAAGCCGGCAAACATCGCCTCGGCATTCCCGGCCATGCGCCAGTTATGCACGTTGCGGAAGGTCAGCACCAGATCGGCCGAGTTGTCCACGCCGAACGAAGGTGACTTCGGCACATACGAGACGAACGACGGCTTGCCGTACACCTCCGGCTTGGCCCTGAGCTTTTTTTCCAGTTCGTCGCGTGCACGCTGCGCATAGTCGCGCGCGCGGCCTTCGGGCACCGATGCGGGGTCGACCACGGCCGCCACATACTTGCCGTTCTCGCGCAGGTAGGGTGCCAGGATCTCCGCATACCAGCCGCCGCCGGGGGTGATCTCGATGACCGTCTGGGTGGGCTTGAGACCGAAGAAGGCCAGCGTCTGGCCGGGGTGACGATACTGGTCGCGCTGCACATAGACGCGGTCGCGCCAGCTGCCGTCGATGGCCGTCTGCAGCGCCACATCCGGCGCCGGCAGGCTGGCACTGTCGGCCGGCTTCATCGCCAGCGCCGATGGCGCACTCATCGCCACCATCACACTCATCACACATGCACAGGCCAACTTGTTGCGGATCATCGCAGCGCCCTCTCCGGAAAAAGTAGCGCGAGCCTAGCATGCGGCCCGGCGCCTGCCACGTGCCCGCAACGCACCTCGCTCCCGTGCTGCGCGCCGACGGCCAGGCGTGACATGTTCAGATCCTGTGAGCCGGAGGCGGTGGCCGGCGGAACGCTGAATCCACATCCATGTCACACGCAATGGCGATGCGCATGACTATCCTGGGGGCAGTTCGAATCAGGAGCATCCACACATGACCCAATCCCGCGCACTGGGCCGCTCCGGCCTGCAGATCCAACCCATCGTCTTCGGCGGCAATGTCTTCGGATGGAGCGCCGACGAGGCGACCTCGTTCGCATTGCTCGATGCGTTCGTCGATGCCGGCTTCAACCTGATCGACACCGCCGACACCTACTCCAGCTGGGTACCCGGCAACCGCGGTGGCGAATCGGAAGCCATCATCGGGCGCTGGCTGGCGCGCGGCGGCAAGCGCGACAAGGTGCTCATCGCCACCAAGGTGGGCAAGTGGAGCGAGCATCCGGGGCTGTCGCCAGACAACATCGCCACTGCGGTCGATGCGTCGCTGCGCCGCCTGCAAACCGATGTGATCGATCTTTACCAGGCGCACGAAGACGACGAATCGGTTCCGCTGGAAGCCACGCTGGCCGCGTTTGGCCGCCTGATCGAACAGGGCAAGGTGCGCGCGATCGGTGCGTCCAACTACAGCGCGGCACGCCTGCGCGATGCGCTGGATGTCTCCGCGCAGTACAACCTGCCGCGCTACGAAAGCCTGCAGCCCGAATACAACCTCTACGACCGCGCCGGCTTCGAAGCGGAGCTGGAACCGCTGGTGCGCGAACATGCGCTCGGCGTCATCAGTTACTACGCGCTGGCCAGTGGCTTCCTCACCGGCAAGTACCGCAGTGCCGACGATGCTGCGAAGAGCAGCGCGCGTGGCACCTCGGTGGTCAAGCAATACCTCAACCCGCGCGGCCTGCGCATCCTGCAGGCACTGGACGATGTGGCTGCCAGCCACCATGCCACGCCCGCACAGATCGCGCTGGCCTGGTTGATCGCACGCCCCGGCATCAGCGCGCCGATCGTCAGCGCCACCAGCGTGGACCAACTGCACGACGTGCTGGCCGCCGCGCAGCTGTCATTGAGCGCGGCGCACATCGCGCAACTGGACGACGCCAGCGCAGCCACCCCCTGAGCCGCTCCGGCCAGCATCGCGTCCGGATCGGCGGCAACGCTTGTGCCGCGCATGTGCGGCCGCTCTACAAGGAACCTTGCATGACATCGATCACCAACCGCCGCATCGTGCTGGCCTCGCGCCCGCAGGGCGAGCCCCATGCCGACAATTTCCGCATCGAAGACGTGGCCCTGCCGCCCACCGGGCACGACCAGATCCTGGTGCGCAACCGCTTCCTGTCGTTGGATCCGTATATGCGCGGACGCATGGACGATGGCCCGTCCTACGCCGCACCGGTGGCCATCGATGCGGTGATGGAAGGCGGCACCGTGGGCGAGGTCATCGCGTCGCACCACGCCGACTACCAGCCCGGCGAGCTGGTGGTGCTGCCGGGTGGCTGGCAGACCCACACCCTGCTGACGCCAACCACATCGCTGCGCAAGCTGCCCGCCAACGACGGCCTGTCGCCGAGTACCGCACTGGGCGTATATGGCATGCCCGGCTTCACCGCCTACGCCGGCCTGCACGAGATCGGTAAACCGCAAGCCGGTGAAACCCTCGTGGTGGCGGCCGCCAGCGGCCCGGTCGGTGCCACGGTGGCGCAGCTGGCGCGGTTGCAAGGCCTGCGCGTGGTCGGCATTGCCGGCGGCGCGGAAAAGGTAGACTACCTGCGCAAGAGGGTGAAGGTGGATGTGGCGCTGGACCATCGCGCCGAGGACTTTGCCGAGCAGCTGCGTGCGGCCACGCCCGATGGCATCGATATCTACTTCGAGAATGTCGGCGGAAAGGTGTTCGACGCGGTGTTGCCGCAGCTCAACGACTTCGCACGCATCCCGGTCTGCGGCGTCATCGCCACCTACAACAGCCGCGGACAGGTGCTGCCCGGACCCGATCGCCTGCCGGAGTTCATGGGCCTGGTCCTGCGCAAGCGCCTGACCGTGCGCGGCTTCATCCAGCACGATTTCATCCGCCTGATGCCGGCCTTCCTGCGCGAAATGGGCCAATGGCTGCGGGAAGACAAGATCCAGTATCGCGAACACGTACTGCATGGCCTGGACAGCGCCCCGCAAGGCCTGATCGACGTCTTGCGCGGCAAGAATTTCGGCAAGGCCATCGTCGCCCTGGACTAAGGGCCGGGCACGGCACCCGCGCGTCCCGGTTCCTCAACCGGGCGTGCCACTGGACGGCGATCGCCATGCCCCGCGCTCGCGCGCAAGCGGGCGGGACAGCGCCCACGACGCGGCTGCAGCCCCGGCCAGCGACTGCCGGCCGGGCATCCTGGTCAATTCAACTGCCCGACCGCCATGGCCTGCCGATCGATGCGGTGCTTCTCCGCCAGCGCCTGCATGCCCTGCAAGGTCGAAGCGATCAGGCTGGCATAGCGCACCCGCCACAGGTCGGCGCGGTCATGGTCGTCGTGGGTGCTGCCCAGGCCATCCAGCACCTGTGGCAAACGACGATCCGCCAGTGCCGAGGCCGCCAGATAAGGCTTGGCAGGTGCGATTACATCGACCGGCGCGCGCCAGTCATTGGCGACGTGCCGCGCAATGCCCGCCAGGTGCGAGAGCTGGTGCATGCCGATCAGGGTTTCATGCAGCATCTCGCGGCACGCCCACTGCCACAGCGCCACCTTTTCCGATGGGTCCTGGGTCATCTCGCTCAACGCCAGATCGACCTTCTCGATACGTAAGTCGCGCATTGCCGAGCTCCGATGTTGCTTTGCAACATAATTCACACCATCGGACGTGAGAATCAAGTGACTACGGCGTTCAAATACCGTTGGCAACCCAATATCCGACCCGTTTCACGCTTTGGCGGCTGCCAATGAACGGCGCCTGGGCAGCTGCCCGGCGGTGCAGCACAAGGCCGCTGCCCGCTGGCGCAGGCCAATTGCAAAGATCGGCAACGGCCACGCCAACGCCGTCTCGATACCCACTCCTGCTACCGCAATGACAGCCCCTGCAACGCCAACGGCCCGACGCAGGCGCCGGGCCGTTGGCTGGCTGACAGTGCCGTGCGCGTGGCGCGCGGCCCAGGGCTGAATCAGGCCAGGGTCAGGGTGACATCGATATTGCCGCGGGTCGCGTTGGAATACGGGCAGACCTGGTGCGCCTTGTCGACCAGCGCCTGCAGTTCGGCCTTGTCCATGCCCGGCACGGCGATGCGCAGTTCGACCGCGATGCCGAAACCACCCGGAATCTGGCCGATGCCTACGCTGCTATCGATGCTGACCTCGCCCGGCAACTTGAGCTTGTCCTGCCCCGCCACCGCCTTCATCGCACCGATGAAGCAGGCAGCGTAACCGGCCGCGAACAGCTGCTCGGGGTTGGTGCCATCGCCGCCAGCGCCGCCCAGCTCGCGCGGGGTGGACAACTTGGCATCCAGCGCCTTGTCCGAGGACACGGCACGGCCTTCGCGGCCACCGGTGGCGGTCGCGTGGGCGGTGTAGAGGATCTTTTCGGGTGAGGCCATGGTGGTTCTCCAGGGTTGAGCGCAGTGCGCGTTGAAGAGGGGAATGACTGCAGGCGATCAAGCGCCTGCGATCCAGGGTGAACGGCCGGTACTACCAATGAGCGGCTAGGTCATGCCAAGGCCGGTACGGAGCTTTTCCAGGTCGTGCTTGAGTTGGCGCAGTTCGTCCAGCGTACAGGCCGAGGCGCAGAACACCTGCTCGGGCACGCCGCCGGCCTTGCTACGCAGCGCACGGCCGGCATCGGTCAGCGCGATGATGACCTGGCGCTCGTCGCTGGCCGCGCGCGTGCGGGTCACCAGGCCAGCGGCCTGCAGCCGCTTGAGCAAGGGCGTGAGCGTGGCCGAATCCAGATATAGCCGCTCGCCGATTTCCGACACGCTACGGCCATCGGTCTCCCACAGCACCAGCATCACCAGGTACTGCGGATACGTGAGATCCAGCGCCTTGAGCAACACGCGATAGCGCTTGTGCATCGCCAGGTTGGCCGAATACAGCGCAAAGCACAGCTGGTTATCGAGCTGTAGCAGTGCGTTGGTGCGGGCTTGATCGGCGGTTGCGGTATCCATCACTGCAATTTATATCGCGCACTATTTAATTGCAAGCGACTTAAATTGCCGTCGTTAAGACACGACTCGCTGCAGCCATGCAGAAGGCAGCCTTCCTGAGTTATAAGTAAGCGGGAACCCGTTCCGTATCGCCAGACTCGTATGCCCGACCTTAGCGCTGTCCTCAGATTGCTTCAGCTGGAGGGAAAAACATCGCCTCTGGTGAAAGACATGCCGGCCGTACAGCTGGCGGCCGCCAAGGATCTTGTGGCAGCCGGCGTGATGTCCGACGCGATCGTGCTCGGGGCCGACGATGGCTATGCGGTGCAGTTGCTTGCACGCGACCATAGTCGGCGCCTGCTCATTTCCAAGCTGGGAGAGCCACGCACCTTTACAGGAATCGAAGCGGCGGCCAAGGCGTTGCACCAGATCGGCATCCACAGCTACCGCGTAGACAATAGCCGGAAAGTGGATCCGGCAAACACTGTGCGCATCAGACTACGCAAGCGCGCAGATCAGCAGAGCCGCATCGCAGGCGTGCACAAGGATGCCGCGTATTTGCGTTTTCTGACCGACCGTACACGCCTGGCCGTAGAAGCAGCCGATGCCAATCCGGCAGACTCGCTGACAGGCCAGCAAGCACGTGATCGCTTGCAGGCACTGAAGCAGCAGGCCAGGAAACGCATCACCAAGACATGACAGTGTACTGGGCGCTACGTGCGGATGAAGCCAGGGTCGAGTATTGGATCGATTGCATGCAAGCGACCAGCGAAGCAACTGCAGATGCTCAGGACCAGCGAATCTACGACAAGGGCCAGACGCTTGATGATGTCATGACCCACCGTAAAGGCGTGCAACCAGGAACCTATCTGGCACCGGCTTGCAGCGGAAAATTCACGCTGATCTATCGCCGTCTACTCAACGGCGACGCCGAGATTCTCGACGTTGTCCCAAGCCGCAGCAATTGGGAGAGTCCCTGAAGTCAACAGCGACGGCGCGCGCAATGGCGGTGCGACATCGGCAAGATCCACCGGCCACCGAAATAATCCCCGCAGGCTTCTTCGGCTTATGCGGGCTACTCCATCAACTCATGCCCGGTGCGCGGTGGCCAGATACTCCGCGCTCTGCATTTCGATCAGGCGCGAGGCGGTGCGTTCGAAGGCACCGGCCAGGCGCTGGCCGCTGTACAGTCCCGGCGGGGCGTCCTGCGCGGTACAGACCAGGTTGACGTGGCGGTCGTATAGCTCGTCGATCAGGTTGACGAAGCGGCGCGCGGCATCTTCGTTCATGCGGTCGAAGTGCGGAATGCCACCCAGCAGCACCGTGGTGAATTCGCGTGCGATCTCGATGTAGTCGGCCGGCCCGCGCGGACCTTCGCACAGCGCGGCGAAATCGAACCAGGCAATGCTCTTGCCGCGTGCGCGCACCGGAATCTTGCGCGCCTCGATCTCGATATTGCCCGCGCGTGGTTCGGCATTGCCGCTCAACTCGCTCCAGCGTTGCAGCAGCCAGTCATCGGCCTGCGCATCCAGCGGCGCGCGGTACACCGGCGAGCGCGTCAGCGCGCGCATGCGGTAATCCTCGGTGCCTTCGGCGTAGAGCTCCACGCAGAATGTCTGCAACAGGCCGATCGCCGGCAGGAAACTGTCGCGCTGCAGGCCGTTGGCGTAGAGATTTTCCGGCGCAGTGTTGGAGGTGGTCACCAGCGTCACGCCTTCGGCGAACAGGCGCTCCAGCAACCGTGCCAACAGCATCGCATCGCCGATATCGGTGACGAAGAATTCGTCCAGCACCAGCACGCGCAGGTTCTCGCGCCATTGCTGGGCGATCCGGGCCAGCGGGTCGCTCTGCCCGGCATGCTCGCGCAACTGCTCGTGCACGCCGCGCATGAAACGGTGGAAATGCGTGCGGTACTTCTGCTTGATCGGCAACCCGTCGTAGAACAGATCCACCAGGAAGGTCTTGCCGCGCCCCACCCCACCCCAGAAATACAGGCCACGTACCGGCTCGGGCTTTTTCCAGAACGCCGACAGCCGGTCCAGCCAGCCGTCCTGCGCGCTGTCCAGCAGCGCCTCATGGATACGGTCCAGCTCCGCCAGGGCCGCCTGCTGGGCGGGGTCGGCGCGCCAGTCGCCACGGTGTACGCCGGCGGCGTAACGCTGCGACGGGGTCATCTCACTCATTACGGTTCTCCGCGGGCGGCAGTTGTCATGCCCGCTCAACGGCGCATCGGCAGGCGATGCGCATGGGCCGTGCCGCGATCAGACGGCGGCCGGCAACCAACGCCGGACACCATGCTGGATCGCACCGCGCAGGTCGATCAATTTGCGGTGGAAGAAGTGGCTGGTGTCGGGCATGCGCACCAGCTCGGGCTGTTGCTCCAGCGTCTCCAGCCAGGCGTACACCGCCTGCGGGTCGACGATCTCGTCGGCATCGCCCTGGATCAGCAGCCACTGCGCCGGCGGCTGCAGGTCGCTGAAGTCCCAACGCCCGGCCGGCGGTGCGATCGAAATCAGCGCCTGCGGCGCCAGCGCACCGACCGCGCGCAGCGACACATACGCACCGAAGCTGAAACCCGCCAGCCACAACGTGTCGCCGGGCCGCTGCGCACGCACCCACTCGGCGACGGCGCGCAGATCGTCCTGCTCGCCGTCGCCATGGTCGAACGCGCCCGCCGAATGGCCGACGCTGCGGAAATTGAAGCGCACCACGGTGATGCCGAACTCGCGTAGCGCGCGCGCGGCCATGGTGACAACCTTGTTGTGCATGCTGCCGCCCTCGGTGGAGAGCGGGTGGCAGACGATGGCAGTGACCGGTTGCGCGGTGACATCGCTCTCGGGCAGATCGACGGCAACATCGAGCGCGCCGACCGGCCCGTCCAGCGTCAACGCAGCCGATTCGGTGGGGAATGGGGGATTGGACATGCCGTCATAATAGCCGCCCCGCCGGCCGCGTTCATCGCCCTGCCTGCACACTTTGTTGCGTTGCCCATGCATTTGCTGCTGTTTGCCGTTGTCTGCAGTGTCCTGGTGTCGGTGGTGTTGAAGCTGGCGCCGCGCCACCGAATCGATGTATTCCAGGCCATCACCTGGAACTACGCCACCGCCAGCGTGCTGGCCGTGGCCTTGCTCAAGCCGGCGTTCTCCAGCCTGAGCGCGGCCAGCACGCCCTGGGCGGCCCTGCTGGGGCTGGCGATCGCATTGCCGGGTATCTTCCTGGTGCTGGCGCGCTCGGTGCGCGTGGCCGGCATCGTGCGTACCGATGTGGCGCAACGCCTGTCACTGCTGCTGTCGCTGGCGGCGGCGTTCACCGTGTTCGGCGAGACGGCAGGGCCGTGGAAACTGGCGGGACTGGCGGTTGGGCTGCTGGCGATCGTCGGCATCGTGCAGCGTCCACGCACAACTGCCACGCTCGCGCCTGCCTGCGCTGCCGGCACACCGCCGTGCGCGTGGCCGTGGCTGTTGGGCGTATGGGCGGGCTTTGCGCTGATCGATGTGTTGCTCAAGACCATCGCCTTGTCCGGCACCCCGTCGCTGACGGCGTTGACGCTGTGCTTTGCCATCGCCTTCGTCCTGCTGCTGGGCGTGCAGGGACTGCGCCTGCGCCGCGGTCATCGCCTGCATGCCCCCAGCATCGCTGCCGGCCTGCTGCTGGGTGTGCTCAACTTCGGCAATATCCTGTTCTACGTGCGCGCGCACCAGCGCCTGCCGCAGAGCCCGGCCACGGTATTTGCCACGATGAATATCGGGGTGGTGGTGCTGGGTGCGCTGGTTGGCATGGTGGCCTTGGGCGAGCGCACTACGCGCTGGACGCGCGTGGGCCTGGCACTGGCGGTGCTGGCCATCGCCTTGATCGCGTGGGACTCGCGCTGACGTAGCGCTCAGCGATGCGATGCGCATGCCAGACGCCAGGGTGCGCGGTCAGCGCTCCCACTGCGGAAACGGGTCATCCAGCAGTTGCCAGTGGGCAGGGCCCTGGTGCAGCTCCTGGTCGCTGAGCAGGCAGGCATCCAGCGCCGCGCGCGTCTGCGCAGGGTCCATGTCTACGCCGATGACCGCCAGTTCCTGGCGGCGGTCGCCCCAAAGCGGATGCCAGAGCCGCTGCATGGCGGCGTATTCGTTGGCATCGTCCACTTCGTGCGGCTGCGGCAGCGGGGCGGTCCAGCACTGGATCTGCTGCCGCTGCCAACCGATATCGGTGTAGGGCAGCGGGGTCATGCCGATCGCCACCGGCTGGCCCTGCAGGTTGGCATCCACGCGATGACGCGCGGCGAACCAGAAACCGGCCGCATTGGTCTGGGTGGCACCGCCCACGCTGGACAGCTCGCCGACCCAATCCATGCGGCTGGCCAGCCAGAAAAAACCCTTGCTGCGGATCACCTGCGGCAAGCCGCTATGCACCATGCGCGCGAAGCGCTGCGGGTGAAACGGGCGGCGTGCGCGGTACACGAAACTGCTGATGCCGTATTCCTCGGTCTCCGGCGTGTGCTGCCCACGCAATTCCTGCATCCAACCCGGTGCCAGCTGCGCGCGGGTGAAATCGAATTTCCCGGTATCGAGCAGGTGGTGCAGTGGCACCTCGCCATGTTCCGCCTCCACGATCTGCGCGTCGCGGTTGAGCGCACGTAGCACCGCGCGCAGGCGCTGGCGCTGCGCCGCATCGATGCGGTCGCACTTGCTGATGACCAGCACGTCGGCAAATTCCACTTGCTCGCCCAGCAGCTGCACCAGCCCGCGCGTGTCGTCCGGGCCGGCCTGCTGGCCCAGCTCGGCCAGCGTGGCGGCCGAGCCGAAATCACGCAGGAACCCGCTGCCATCGACCACCGTCACCATGGTATCCAGACGGGCGATGTCCGAGAGGCTGAAGCCGTCGGCATCGCGCACCGCGAAGGTGGCCGCCACCGGCATCGGTTCGGCGATGCCGGTCGACTCGATCAGCAGGTAATCGTAGCGGCCCTGCTCGGCCAGGCGCCGTACCTCTTGCAGCAGATCGTCGCGTAGGGTGCAACAGATGCAGCCATTGCTGAACTCCACCAACGTCTCTTCGGTGCGACGCAGGGCCGCCCCGCCGTCGCGCACCAGCTGCGCGTCGATATTGACCTCGCTCATGTCGTTGACGATCACCGCCACCCGCAACCCGTGGCGGTTGTGCAGGATGCGGTTGAGCAAGGTGGTCTTGCCGGCACCCAGGAAGCCGGACAACACGGTGACGGGGAGTCGCGAATCGCGGGCGGCAGCGGGAGACATCCGGACGATCTCGAATAGGCAAAGTGTTACTATATAACATTCAATGGACGAGGCAGCCGTATGCGCCCGAGCACTTCGCTTTTGGACAACTCCGCCATCGCCCTCTCCAGCCTGTGCCTGCTGCACTGCCTGGCGTTGCCCCTGCTGGCGGTAGCACTCCCGCTGCTGGGCACCTGGAGCCGTGCCGAGTGGGTCCATGTGGTATTCGCCACCGCCGCGGTGCCGCTGAGTGGCTATGCGTTGTGGAGCAATCAGCGGCGCCACGCGCTCCCGGCCGCGCTCTGGGGCATGGCCGGCTGCGGCCTGGCTGGCCTGGCGCTGGGCGCGAGCGGAATCGCCGACGAACACCTGGAAACACCGATCACGGTAGTGGCCAGCCTGCTGCTCGCCAGCGCGCATCTGCTCAACCTGCGTCTGCGTCGCCGGAGTTGTGCGACCTGAGCGAGCGGGCCGCGCGGATCGACGCGCCTACTGCGGTCATCCACCCACTACAGCGCAAACCCCAGCAGCACCGGATCGTGGTCGGAGCTGCGCCACGGGCCGGGCAGATTGCGTTTGGCATAGCCAGCCTCGTCCATGGCGTCGGCATTGATGTGCCATTCAACCGCGCCACGCAGCTGCTTGGCCATCGCCGGGCTGAGCAAGGCGTGATCCAGGCGCCCGCTCATGCCGTCGTAGACGTAGCTATAGGGCTGCTTCACGCCGGCCACTGCGAAGGCGTCCTGCCAGCCGCTGGCACGCAGGCTGCGCATCGGGGTTTCCATCGCATGCGCGTTGAAGTCGCCCAGCAGCACCGCCAACCTGGTCTGCGCGCCGGTCGGGTCGGTCTGCAGCCACTGGTGCAGGCGCTTGGCCGACTCGGTCCGGGTCGCGTTCCAGCAGGCCTGGCCGTCGCCTTGATCGGCATCGGCTCCGCTGGCGTTGCCGCAGCCTTTGGACTTGAAGTGATTGGCGACCATCACGAACGTGGCCCCCCGGGTGGTGCGGAATGCCTGCGCCAACGGCACCCGGCTGTGGTGATCGAACGGCCCGCCCGTCAGCGTGGCCGGCTTGCCCACCGGGGTGACCTGGCTGCTGCGGTAGATGATGCCAACACGGATTGCGTCCTCGCCCGGGCCGTTGCCGGTATCGACGAAGCGCCAATCCTTGTCGGTGCCGGCCGCATTGAGCGCGGCCACCAGTTGCGCCACCGCAGCGTCGCCGTCGTTGCCGTCGTTTTCCAGTTCCATCAGCGCGGCCACATCGGCCCGCAGCGGCACGATGGTGGCCACCAGCTTGGCCAGCTGCGCCTGGAATTGTGCGTACGTGCGGGCGCCGCGCTTGGTCGGGAAGCCGCCGCCGCGGCCATTGCCGTTGAAGAAGTTTTCCAGGTTGAACGAAGCGATGCGCAGATCCCCACCCACCTGCGGCGCCACTGCGGTCGGCAGCGCCGGCGGGCTGAGCGGGCGCAGCACCTGGATGCGGTACTGACCGTCGTAGCGCTGATCGACGATGCCATCCACCGCCTTGAGCAGGCTGCCACTACGCAGCACCGCATCGGCCGGCAGGTAGGACACCGTCTTGGGGTTGCGGCCGCTGCGGGCGTCGTCCAGCAGCACCCGGCGGCGCGCGTTATCGGCCTGCACCTGGGCGAATGCCGGCGTGCCGGCCGCCGCCACCTCGCCGGGTTGCCACAGGCGCCCGCCGAAACCGGCGATCAGCTCGCCATAGGTGTCCAGGCGGTCGCTGCCGTTGAGCGTCAGCGCGGCGATGCGCACATGCTCGCCTTCCAGTGCTTCCCAATCGGCGGGCGGTCCGCTGAGCATGCGCACCGGCACCGGCTGGTCGCCGGCGAGCCGCTCGATGCTGCTGGCGTCCACGCTGGTCAGGCTCGCATCGCCGCCGGCCGCCACCTCGCGCACGGTACCGGTGATGCGTACGCGGTCGCCCACTACCACCTCGGCATTGCCGGCACCGGTGACGAACAGGCCGTGCGAGCGGCGCGGCTCGAAACCGGGCTGCTGCACGAACAGGCCGGCCAGACCGATGCGCGTGTCGGCAGTGACGATGCCTTCCACCTCCACCACGCGGCCGTCGTAGGGGCTGCGACTGTCTTCGCCCTGCACGTCGGCAATCGAGAGCAGCTGCGCGGTGCCATCGGCGGCGCTGCACAGCAGCGGGGCCAGTAAACCAACCAGACCGAGCACAACCAGCGGGCGAGGCGACATCGAACGACTCCAGAAGAAGTGGACCAAACGCAAACGCCGCCCGGGAGGCGGCGCGTCATAACCAAAGCGCGGAAGCAGGCTAGCAAACCGCGATGAAGTGGCGCCAGGCGCGCGCGCTCTACAGAAAGCGATCAAGCCGACGCTACCAAGGAGGCGGCGCAGCCGATGCATTGCACCACGCAGCGCGCTTGGCCATGGATACCTGCACCGTGGTCTGCAGGCAACGCACCGGCATGGCGGCCAATCGCGAACCAGCTCAACCAAGCAGAACTGATACCGTTGGACCGCCCTTCCCCAACGGCCCGCCAGGATCTTATTTCAGGTTGCCCAGCATCCAGTCGACGGTGGCACGCACCTGCTCTTCGGTCAGTGCCGGATTGCCGCCCTTGGGCGGCATGATGCCACCGTCCGGGCCGGTGTAGCCCTGGATCGCGTGTTTGTACAAGGTGTCCTTGCCCTGGGCGATACGCGCATCCCAATGCGAGTGGTCCAGCGTCGGCGCCTTGCCGATCCCGTTGGTGTGACAGGCGGTGCACAGGTTGTTGTAGATGGTCTTGCCGTCGGTGGTGCCGCCGTAGGCGGACTGTGAGGCCGCCTTGGCCAGGGCGGCCGCCTGGGCGGCTGCCTGGGCCGCTGCGCCCGTGGTGCCGGCGTACACCGCGCCTGCAGGCGCGATGCGCTGTTGCAGCCGTTTGGCGGCCGTCGGCGAGACTTCGTCGGGAATGACCCGTTGCAAATAGGCTGCCAGGGCGATCAGCCCCAGGGTGATCACCACCAGCAAACCGATCACCATCGAGAATTTTTTCAGGAACTCGAGGTCGTAATTCCGCACGCGCTCACCCCTGGCTGTTGGTCGAAGACCTCTGCTAGCGGCCGAGTATAGAGCACAGTGCACGCCAGTCTGACCAGAGCGGATGACAGTTTTTACCGCAACCTGCACAGCACCCCGGCAACCACACGTTCGCGCGGCTAACCCGCGCGGGGGAATGCCGTCGAATTGCCGCAATGCCGCATGGCGCATTGGTCTCGATTGTGGGAATTGCGTATCATTCCCATCAATACAGGGCTCGCGCGATTCGCGCGGCGCCCAGCCAGTCTTCCGAGGAGTTGCCGCGATGAAAGCCTTCCTGCTGTCCTGCCTGGCCGTGGCCAGTCTCAGCCTGTCCGCCCAGGCCCACGAAATCTGGATCGAGCGCGACGGCAGCGGTCCGGTGCGCATCTACTTCGGCGAACCGACACAGGAAGTCCTCGACCACGGCCAGGACGAGATCAAGCGCGTGGTCAAGCCGACCGTGTTCGGCAGCGCCGGCAAGGCCGGTGCCCTGCAACGTGGCAGCGAGTTCCTGACCGCGCCGTTGTCCGGTGCCGGCGATGCCTGGCTGAGCGACGAGGGCGTGTTCGAGCCGTGGAAGGGCGACGCCGGCGGCTTTGAAACGGTGAGCTATTACGCCCGTGCCGGCCGTTCCACCACGTCGGCCAAGCTGGACCTGGAGCTGGTGCCCACCACCGCCAACGGCAACACGCTCACCGTGCTCTATCGCAACAAGCCGCTGCCCAAGGCCGACGTCACCGTGATCGACCCGCAGAAGTGGCAGAAGACGCTGACCTCCGATGCGAAGGGCCAGGTGACGCTGCCGACGCTGCGTGCCGGCCGCCACATCCTGGTGGTCAATACCAAGGAGCCGGTGAAGCGTGAGATTGCCGGCAAGCAGGTCACCCTGGTGCACCACATCAGCACGCTGACCTTCCAGGCCGAATAACCGCAGCCGCGTCGTTTCCCGCATGGCAACCGCTGCCCAACCGCCGGCCTGGTTCAGGCGCCCCTGGCTGGGGGTACTGTCGCGCACGCTGGCGGCCATGGTCGGTGGCTACGCGCTGGCCAGCGCCACCAATCTGGTGCTGGCGCTGGTGCTGCCGATGCCGCGTAGCGAAGCGGTATTGACCAGCATGCTGGTCGGCATCGTGGTGTACGCCTGCGCGCCGCTGTGGGCGTTCGCCACTGCCAGCGTGTGGCGCGCCTGGGCCGGTATCGCGGTGCCGGCCGCACTGCTGTTCGCGCTGGTCGCCTGGCTGCAACAGGGCGCACCATGAAGCAGGGATTGCGCCAGTCGATGGCCTGGCTGCACACCTGGACCGGCCTGCTGGTCGGCTGGGTGCTGCTGCTGATCTTCATGGGCGGCACCGCCAGCTATTATCGCGATGAAATCAGCCGCTGGATGCGCCCGGAGCTGCCCACCACCACGGTGAGCACCGCCACCGCGCTGCGCAGTGCCGAGCAGTACCTGCGCACCCATGCGGCCGACGCGCTGAGCTGGAACATCACCTTGCCGGATGCACGCACGCCGGTGGTGAGCATGTACTGGCAAAATCCCGCGCCCGCCGCCGGCGAACCGGCCGGGCGCCGGCCGATGTACGGCACGGCCATGATCGACCCGGCCACCGGCAGGGAAATCGCTGCGCGCGATACGCTGGGCGGCGAGTTCTTCTACCGGCTGCACTTCGACCTGCATTACATGCCGGTGCTGTGGGCGCGCTACATCGTGGGGTTCTGCGCGATGTTCATGCTGGTGGCCATCATCAGTGGCGTCATCACCCACAAGAAGATCTTCAAGGACTTCTTCACCTTTCGCCCGGGCAAGGGCCTGCGCTCGTGGCTGGATTTCCACAATGTCAGCGCGGTGACCGCATTGCCGTACCACGCGATGATTACCTACACCGGCATCGTGACCTTGATGTTCATGTACCTGCCGTGGGGCATCAAGGCGCGCTACGGCAGCGAAGAGATGCGTTTCTACGACGAGTCGGCCAACCGTGTGGCCGACACGCGGCAAGCGGCGAGTACGCCGGCGCGCATGCTGCCGCTGGAACAGTTCGTGGAGCGTGCACGCCGCGACCTGCGCGGCGCGCAGATCGGCAACGTGGCGGTGTCGCTCCCCAACGATGCGCATGCGGCAGTGGGCGTGAGCCAGTTGGCCACCGCGCTGTCGAGCAACGCGCCCTCCATCCTGTACGACGGCACCAGCGGCCAACGCCTGCAACGCAGCGGCGCGCCTGGTGGTGCAAGTGAAACGCGCGGGGTGATGGTGGGCCTGCATATTGCCCACTTCGCCGGGCCTTGGCTGCGCGCACTGTTCTTCGGTTCCGGCCTGCTGGGCTGCCTGATGGTGGCCAGCGGCGTGGTGATGTGGGCGGTGAAGGAACGGCCCAAGCATCTGAAGGCCGGGCGGATCGGATTCGGCCTGCGGCTGGTGGATGCCCTCAATATCGGCACCGTGGCCGGCCTGCCGATTGCCTTTGCCAGTTTCTTCTGGGCCAACCGGCTGCTGCCGGTGGCGCTGGACGGGCGGGCGGCGATGGAGGCGCATGTGTTCTTCGCCGCCTGGGCGACGGCGTTGCTGGCGGCCTTCGTGTTGCCGCGACGGGCAATGTGGAGCTGGCAGCTGTATCTGGGCGCGGCGCTGTTGGCGCTGATCCCGTTGCTCAATGCCGTGACCACCGATGTGCATCTGGGCGTGACCTTGCCGGCCGGGCAATGGGCCCTGGCTGGCGTCGATCTGGTCTGCCTGGGCCTGGGCGTGGGCCTGGGCATTGCCGGCTGGCGCCTGCAGCGCGCTGGACCGCGCCGCCATCGGCGGCCGCACGCCGCCAGCGCGCGGCCGTGGCGCAGAGCAACGTGCCGATGAACGTGCCGATGCAGGAAGGCGCATGAACGTGCTGCTGGTGCTGGCGCTGAATTTTTCCGGGTTTGCCGCGTTGTGCCTGGCGATGGAAAAGCATCAGCACGAGGTCCGTGGCCGCCGCCTGGGCACTGCACGCACGCGTCAGTTGCGGCTGGTGGGCTGGGCGCTGTTGCTGCTCACCTTTGGCCTGGCCGTGCACGCGCAGGGCTGGGGCATCGGGCCCGTGCTATGGCTGGGCAGCCTCACGGCGGCGACGGCCGTGCTGGCGCTATGGCTGCTGCCGTATCGGCGTGGATGGATCTTGCCGGCAGCACTGCTCGCGCCGATGCTGGCGGGCATGGCGCAGCTGCTGGCGGGTTGAATCGGTCGCGGTGAAGTCGCAGTCTCGGTGGCGTTGTGCCGGGATACGCGATGTCTGTGGATAGGCCCCCGGTGTGCGGAAGGCTACGCCAGCCAATCCTCCAATAATCGGATTGCTGCGTGCTCGCTACAGCGCAGCCGCAGATGCCGCACGCGATCTTCGGCATGCACCTGCCGCTGCGGTGCAAGCGGTGCGCACCACGGCTACACCGTCGTCGGCGGATCGCCCCAGCTGCGGCCGTCGCGCGGCAGGCGGCCGTCGTCGAGCACGCGTAGCACCTGTTCGGGCTGCAGCATGTCCAGGAACAGCGCCACGTTGACGCCATCCGGCAGTGCCATGCTTGGGAAGAGTACCCCGGGAATCTGCGCCTCGCGCAGCAGGTCGCCGAGCACCCAGCTCACCGGTTCGACCTTGTTGACCAGGGCCTTGCGCCAGTCGTCTGTCCAGTCGGCCCACAGTGCGTCCCAACTGTCGTCGAGCAGGCGCAGGTCGGCCAGCGCCGGAAGCTGCGCGGCATAGCTGACCAGCGTCAACGGCGGCAGGAACGGCGCCGCCTGCGCATATTCGGCCGCGGCGGTCTCCAGTTGCAGCGACAGGTACAGCGCCGGCTGGCCGAAGCGATTGAAGCGCCCGCCCGAGCGTGCGGCACCGGCGCCACTCAACGGCTCGGCGGCCCAGCGCGGGGTGAAGGCGCGATACAGCGTGCAGTGCGCCGGGGCGCTCAGCTTCAACCAGCCGCTCCGGCGGCCACGGTACGCAGGTAGGTCAGCGCATCGTCGGTGCGGCCTTGTTTGACCACTTCCAGCAAGGTGGCGAATTCGAATGCGGGGATCGGGGTGTTCTTCAGATGGAAGACCAGCTGGCGTTCGTCCGGCTGGATCTGCGCCATGGCCACCAGCAACCGCGACAGATTGCGCAACAGGTCCTGCACGCGCGGGCTTTCCGGATGCACGCGCAGGCTGTTGCGGTGCACACCGGCCAACTCGGCCAGCTCCTGCTGCGACAGCTCCAGCAGGCCGGCCATGGCCGAGGGCGACAGGATCGTGCGGTCGGGCGCGCGCAACCGCTCGGTCAGGGACAGGGGATTGAGGACGGCAACCATGGAGGTGCTCGGATAGGAGTCGCGCACAGTATATGCACAGAAATGCGCATTCATCCAGCACAGTTGAAGTACGGTCAGCGCCGTGTCAGGCCCGCGCAGACGTCCCCACCGCGCGCAGGCAGAAGCCGCAGATCGCCTCCACCAGGTGTTCGCCCTGCTGCGGATCGCCACGGCTTGGCGCGATCGGCCCGACCAGGGCCTCGGTAAAGGCACCCACGAGGCAGGCCGCGGCGGCATCCAGCGACTGCTCGGGAAATTCTCCGGCGGCCACGCCTTCGGCCAGCAATTGCCGAAACACCTCGCCGAACAAGCGGCGGCCGCGAATGCGTTCGGCGTCCACCTCGCTTTCCACCGGCTCGGCGATGAAGGCATAGGCCAGCGCCGGGCCGGCCAGCGCGCGCCGCACGAAGGTGGCGATAGCCGTGCGCAGGCGCTCGCTCGGCGGTGCCGGGGTGTTGGCAACGGCACGCAGGATAGTCACCTCCCGCTGCACGGCAGCATGCAGAACTTCCACGAAAAGTTCTGCCTTGGAGGGGAAATGCCGGTAGATCTGCCCGGTTGAAACGCCAGCAGCGGCCGCGACCGCGGTGATCGGGGCATTGCGGTAGCCGCCCTCGGCGATCAGCACCCGCGCCGCCTGCAGGATGCGTTCGCGATTGCCGGCCAGGCGTTCTTCCATCAGGGCGGAGCGTCGATAAGCCATGGTGTGATTCTTGGTTCAATAGTTGAATTTTAGTTCACTTTTTTGTCTCGGACCGCTAGGCTGGTCATATCCGCCGCGCGGCCCGCCCGCCCCCACCCGGCACGTTCCGATCCTTGTGGAGTTGTTGCATGCATGTGCCGTCCTTGAATTTCGAGCTTGGTGAAGAGATCGACCTGCTGCGCGAAAGCGTGGCCGCCTTCGCCAGCCACCATATCGCCCCGCTCGCCGCCGCAGCCGATCACGACAACGTCTTCCCCGCACAGCTATGGCCACTGTTCGGCGAACAAGGCCTGCTGGGGCTAACCGTGGAAGAAGCATACGGCGGCACCGGCATGGGCTACCTGGCACACGTGGTGGCGATGGAAGAGATCTCGCGCGCCGGCGGTGCGATCGGGCTGTCGTATGGCGCGCATTCCAACCTGTGCCTCAACCAGCTGCGCAAGAATGCCAGCCACGCACAGAAGCAGCGCTACCTGCCCAAGCTCTGCAGCGGCGAGCATGTGGGCGCACTGGCGATGAGCGAGGCCGGCTCGGGCTCGGATGTGGTGTCGATGAAGCTGCGCGCCGATGCGCGTGGCGATCGCTTCGTGCTCAACGGCAACAAGATGTGGATCACCAACGGCCCCGACGCCGATGTGCTGGTGGTGTACGCCAAGACCGACCCGGACGCCGGCGCACGCGGTATCACCGCCTTCATTGTCGAAAAGGGCATGCCGGGGTTTTCCACCGCACAGAAGCTGGACAAGCTGGGCATGCGCGGCTCCAATACCTGCGAGCTGGTGTTCACCGATTGCGAAGTGCCAGCCGAGAACGTGCTGGGCACGCTCAACGGCGGTGTGCGCGTACTGATGTCGGGGCTGGATTACGAACGCCTTGTGCTGGCTGGTGGCCCGCTGGGGCTGATGGCCGCGGCAATGGACGTGGTGCTGCCCTACGTGCACGAGCGCAAGCAGTTCGGCGAGCCGATCGGCAGCTTCCAGTTGATGCAGGCCAAGCTGGCCGACATGTACGTGGGCCTCAATGCCTGCCGTGCCTATGTGTATGCGGTGGCGCGCGCCTGCGATGCCGGGCGCACCACACGCCAGGACGCCGCCGGTGCGATCCTGTACGCCGCCGAGAAGGCCACCTGGCTGACCGGCCAGGCGATCCAGGTGCTGGGCGGCAACGGCTACATCAACGACTACCCCACCGGGCGCTTGTGGCGCGATGCCAAGTTGTACGAAATTGGCGCGGGCACCTCGGAGATCCGGCGCATGCTGATCGGCCGCGAACTGTTCGAACGCACTGCCTGACGGAGCCACCATGAGCGTCATCAACAGCCAGCTGCAGGTGAGCAGCGACAGTTTCCAGGCCAATGCCACGGCCATGCGCGTGGTGGTGCAGGACCTGCGCCGTACGCTGGCGCAGACCGCACTCGGCGGCAGCGACGCCGCGCGCGCAAAGCACAGCGCGCGTGGCAAGTTGCTGGTGCGCGAACGCATCGATGCGCTGCTGGACCCGGGCAGCGCCTTGCTGGAAATCGCACCGCTGGCCGCGCACGGCATGTACGACGACCAGGTGCCCTGCGCCGGTGTGGTGGCGGGCATCGGCCGCGTGTCGGGCGTGGAATGCGTGATCGTGGCCAACGATGCCACCGTCAAGGGCGGCACCTATTACCCGATGACGGTGAAGAAACACCTGCGTGCGCAGGAGATCGCGCAACAAAACCGGTTGCCGTGCATCTACCTGGTCGATTCCGGCGGCGCATTCCTGCCGCTGCAGGATGAAGTCTTCCCCGACCGCGATCATTTCGGGCGGATTTTCTACAACCAGGCCAACCTCTCGGCCAACGGCATCCCGCAGATCGCCTGCGTGATGGGTTCGTGCACCGCTGGCGGTGCGTACGTGCCGGCGATGAGCGATGAAACGGTAATCGTGCGCGAGCAGGGCACGATCTTTCTGGGCGGCCCGCCCCTGGTCAAGGCCGCCACCGGCGAGGAAGTCAGCGCCGAGGAGCTGGGCGGCGCCGACGTGCACACGCGTATCTCCGGGGTGGCCGACCACTTCGCCGACAACGATCTGCAAGCGCTGGCACGTGTGCGCACCATCATCGCCCAGCTCAACTGGCGCAAGCCCGCTGCCACGCTGGCGCTGCAGGCACCGCTACCGCCGCGACATGCGGCCGATGAAGTGTATGGAGTGATCCCCGCCGACACGCGCAAACCCTTCGACGTACGCGAGGTGATCGCCCGCATCGTCGACGACTCGCGACTGGACGAATTCAAGCCACGCTACGGCAGCACCCTGGTCACCGGCTTTGCGCATCTGCACGGCTACCCGGTGGGCATCATCGCCAACAACGGCATCCTGTTTTCCGAGTCCGCGCTCAAGGGCGCGCACTTCATCGAACTGTGCACGCAGCGCGGGATTCCGCTGGTATTCCTGCAGAACATCACCGGCTTCATGGTGGGACGCAAATACGAACATGGCGGCATCGCCAAGGACGGCGCCAAGCTGGTGATGGCGGTGGCGTGTGCCGAGGTGCCCAAGTTCACCGTGGTGATCGGCGGCTCGTTCGGCGCGGGCAACTACGGCATGTGCGGACGTGCGTACTCACCCAACTTCCTGTGGATGTGGCCGAACGCACGCATCGGCGTGATGGGCGGTGAACAAGCCGCCAGCGTGCTGGCCACGGTGCGTCGCGACGGCATCGAGGCCAAGGGCGGCGCGTGGTCGGGCGAGGAAGAAGACGCCTTCAAGGCGCCGATCCGCGCACAGTTCGAACAGCAGGGCCATCCTTACTACGCCAGTGCAAGGCTGTGGGACGACGGCATCATCGACCCGGCCGATACCCGCCGCGTGTTGGGGCTGGGCCTTTCGGCCGCGTTGAATGCGCCGATCAAGCCCACGCGCTTTGGCGTGTTTCGGATGTGAGCAGGACGGTGCGCAGCCGGGCACGGCGCATGCAGGCGTGCACGCCTATCTGCACTGTGTACTTGCCTATGCCGCACCCGCGCAACCGTTCCGAACCAGTGTCGACACATGCGCTCACGCTGGATGCGTCTGGCAACAACGCCGTATCCATCACGCATGAACACCCGCTTTCAAGCGCACCATCCGATCGCACGACCACCGGCCACGCCGGCGCTGTGCAGAGACCGAACCAATGACCCAGCAGCCTTCCATCGCCACCCCGCGCCAGCGCCCCTTCGACAGGATCCTGATCGCCAATCGCGGTGAGATCGCCTGCCGGGTCATTGCCACCTGCCGCCGGCTGGGCATTGCCACCGTGGCGGTGTACTCCGATGCCGACCGCAACGCGCGGCATGTGCGTCTGGCCGATGAGGCCATCCATATTGGCGCCGCGCCGGCGCAACAGAGTTATCTGCGCAGCGAGACGATCCTGGAGGCCGCACGCGCCAGCGGTGCGCAGGCGATCCATCCCGGCTACGGGTTTCTTTCGGAAAACGCCGGCTTTGCCGAGGCCTGCGCCCAGGCAGGCATCGTCTTCATCGGCCCGCCGGCAACGGCGATCCGTGCGATGGGCGACAAGAGCGCAGCCAAGGCATTGATGCAACGTGCCGGCGTGCCGTTGACACCCGGCTATCACGGCGATGACCAGGCGCCGGATTTCCTGCGTGCCCAAGCCGATACGATCGGCTATCCGGTGCTCATCAAGGCCAGCGCCGGCGGCGGCGGCAAGGGCATGCGCCGGGTGGATGCCAGCGCCGACTTCGAGCCGGCATTGGCCAGCTGCCAGCGCGAAGCGCAATCGGCGTTCGGCAATGCGCAGGTGCTGGTGGAAAAATACGTCGAGCGCCCGCGTCACATCGAGATCCAGGTGTTTGGCGATACGCGGGGCGAAGTGGTGTATCTGTTCGAACGCGATTGCTCGGTGCAGCGCCGGCATCAAAAGGTGTTGGAAGAAGCGCCCGCACCCGGCATGACGCAGGAACGCCGCGCCGCCATGGGCAAGGCGGCGGTGGATGCGGCGCGCGCGGTGGGCTATGTCGGCGCCGGCACGGTGGAGTTCATCGCCGGCCCGGAGGGCGATTTCTATTTCATGGAAATGAACACCCGCCTGCAGGTGGAGCACCCGGTCACCGAGCTGATTACCGGCACCGACCTGGTGGAGTGGCAGCTGCGCGTGGCCGCTGGCGAGCCGCTGCCACGCCGCCAACACGAATTGCAGATCAACGGGCATGCACTGGAAGCGCGGCTGTATGCCGAAGATGCCGACCGCGGCTTCCTGCCCTCCACCGGCACCTTGCGCCAGCTGCAGTTGCCTGCCACCGGCGCGCATGTGCGCCTGGATGCCGGCGTTGAACAAGGCGACACCATCAGCCCCTACTACGACCCGATGATTGCCAAGCTGATCGTCTGGGATGTGGATCGCCCCGCCGCGCTGGCACGCATGCGCGCGGCGCTGGCGCAGGTGCATGCGGTCGGTGTCACCACCAACAGCGCCTTCCTGGCGCGGCTGGTGGACACCGTCTCATTCGCATCCGCCGATCTGGATACCGGCTTGATCGAACGCGAGCAGGCGGCGCTGTTCCCGGCTGCGGTGGCACCGGAGCAGGCCTGGTGGTGCCTGGCCGCCGTGTTGATCGTCGCCGCGCTGCCCACACCCGCAGCCGATCCAGCCGATCCGTTTTCGCCCTGGCAGGCCGTCGATGGCTGGCGGATTGGCGCGCATGCAACGCAGCGCGTGCACCTGGAAGCGGCCGGCGAGCGCCGCGAGCTTGGCGTTCGCCGGCACGGCAACGACTGGCAGGTGACGCAGGCAGGCCACACCCACACGCTGCGCTACCACGCGCAGGACCAGCACGTGCGCGTGGAACTGGATGGCCGGCAGTGGCGCGTACAGGCGCTGCACGACGGCGCCACGCTGATCTTGATCGATGCCACGCGACGGGCGGTCTTCCATCACCACGATGTGCTCACCGAGGCGGATCAACCCGCGCATGATGCCGGCGGGCTGACGGCACCGATGCCCGGCCGCATCGTCTCACTGGTGGCTGCGGTCGACCAGCCGGTCACCCGGGGGCAGGCGCTGGTGGTGCTGGAAGCGATGAAGATGGAGCACACCTTGCACGCTCCCAGCGACGGCACGGTCAAACGTTACCTGGTGGCCGAGGGCGAATTGGTGGCCGATGGCGTCGCGCTGGTGGAATTCGTGTCCGCTTCTGCGTAGCGCGGCGGGTGGGATGACCAACGGCACGTATGCAAAGGTGGCGGCTGCCTCTAGCGTTGTGGCAGCGGCTGGCTTGGCCGTTTTCCCATCGGAGGCTTCATGCAACGCCTGCTCCTTGTGTCCAGCATGCTGCTGGCACTGTCTGCCTGCAACGACAAGACCGCACCCGCTGCGGAGAAGAACTCCTCCTCCGCACCGGCGGCCACCGCCGCTGCGGCGCCACCGGAGCTGATTACCCGCGAGGCGCTGTTCGGCAATCCCGAGCGCGCCAACGTGAGCATCAGCCCGGACGGCAAGTACCTCAGCTGGGTGGCGCCGCTGGATGGCGTGCTCAACGTCTGGGTGGCACCGGTGGATGCGCCGGACCAGGCGCGCGCCATCACCAAGGACACCGCGCGCGGCATCCGCGACTATTTTTGGAGTTACCACACCGGCACCTTGCTGTATCTGCGTGATAACGGCGGAGATGAAGATTTCCATCTGTTCGCGGTCGATCTTGCAGATGGCGTCAGCCGAGATCTCACGCCGTTCAAGAAGACCAAAGCCGAATTGTATCGAACCAGTGCCATGCATCCCGAGGCGATCATGGTCGGCATGAACGACCGCGATCAGAAATGGCACGATCTGTATCGTGTGGATCTGGCATCAGGAAAGCGTACCCTGGTTAGACGGAACACCGACAACCTGGAGTCTTACCTGCTCGATGCTGACTATCAGCTTCGCTATGCAACGCGCACCACCAAAGACGCGAGCAAGGAACTCCTGATTCCCGATCAACAGCGGTGGAAAAGTGTGGATGTGGTTCCATTTGAAGACGTCTCAAACACGTCCTTTGAAGGACTCACAGACGACGGAAAAACGCTTTACATGCTCGATTCGCGTGAACGCGACACGTCAGCGCTGTACGCGATCAACACCACAACTGATACGCGCACACTACTGTTCGAAAACCCTCGTGCCGACGTGGATACCACCTTGACGGATCCCGCTACCGGGGCGGTGCAGGCGGTGTCGACCAACTATCTGCGCGAAGAATGGAAGCCGCTGGACTCAGGCATCGCCAAGGACCTGCAGGCCCTCAAGACACTTGGTAGTGGCGATATAACCATTACCGCACGCACGCGGGATGATAGCATCTGGATCGTGTCATATTCCGCCGCAGAAACACCGCTGACCTATTACCGCTACGCGCGCGCCGATGGCGGTAAATTAACGAAATTGTTTTCAGCACGCCCAACGATAGAAGCTAAGCCGCTCGCACCGATGTGGCCGCAGGAAATCGCATCGCGCGACGGCCTCACGCTCGTCAGTTACCTCACCCTGCCGACCACGGTCGATACAAACCATGACGGTCACGCCGATAAGCCGGCACCACTGGTGGTATTCGTACATGGCGGCCCATGGGGGCGCGATACGTACGGTTACAATGCATATCACCAATGGCTGGCCAACCGCGGGTATGCCGTGTTGGCGGTGAATTTTCGCGGTTCGTCGGGGCTGGGCAAAGCGTTCCTCAATGCCGGTGACGGGGAGTGGGCGGGCAAGATGCACGATGACCTGCTCGATGCCGTTCAATGGGCGGTCAAGCAAGGTGTCACCACGCCCGACAAGGTCGCCATCATGGGCGGTAGCTACGGCGGTTACGCCACCTTGGTCGGCTTGACCTTCACGCCCGACACTTTCAAATGCGGCGTTGACTTGGTCGGCCCGGTCAATCTCAACACCTTACTCGGCACCATCCCTCCTTATTGGGCGAGCATGTACCAACGGCTAATCAAGCGCATGGCCGACCCGGCCACCGAAGCCGGCAAGCAGTGGTTGACCGAACGCTCGCCGCTTTCGCATGTCGACAAGATCAGCAAGCCGCTGTTGATCGGCCAGGGTGCCAACGACCCACGCGTCAAGCAGGCCGAGAGCGACCAGATCGTCAATGCAATGAAAGCCAAGAACATCCCGGTGACCTATGTGCTGTTCCCCGACGAAGGCCACGGCTTTCGCCGCCCGGAAAACAGCAAGGCCTTCAATGCAGTGACCGAAGCCTTCCTTGGCCAGTGCCTGGGCGGCCGCGTGCAGCCGATCGGCACGGATCTGCAAGGCTCCAGCATCACCGTGCCGGAGGGCGCCGACAAGATCACCGGGCTGGGCGATGCCTTGAAGGCGCATACCCAGACGATCCGGCAGTAGCAACCACGCAATCCCCGGTCATCCGGGGCACAGCGGGAGCCGGCCCGGGTGGCCGGCTCTCGTTGCACGACGACGCACACCGCGTGCGATGCGTCACGACGCCTCGGTCCAGATTGCACCCGCAGGATCCAGCTCTGCGGTGACCATCGTTGCGGCGCGCCAGCCGAAGCCGCAGACAGCCAGAACACCTTGCGAGACCGGGTCCAGTCCAAGCGCCCGTTCAAGATGCTTTTCGTTCACTGCAGCCGTGATGAATGCCCCCAGGCCAAGGTCGGTCGCCGCAAGATAAAGTGTCTGCGAGAGATGGCCGGCTTCCAATGCCACCACACGGTACGCCTTGGCGTGTTGCCGGTATTTCCAGAACGTGCGGTCAAAACGCGCCACCAGGACCACCAGTGCGTGCGCCTCTGCAAACCAGTGCTGCTGCCCGACAGCCTGCATGACAAACGCGTCGGAGCACTCCAGGCCTGGAATGCGCTCCACGGCGTGCGCATCGGCACGATAGTGATACACGCCTGGTTCCAGCCCATCCACGTGCCTGACCAAGATGTATGCCTCGATGGGATGCAATCCGCCACCGGAGGGAACGCTCTTTTTCAGGAAGACCAGATCATCACCCACCTTCACCTGCGCGCGCGCCGCGAACACCCGCTGCACCAGGTGCGAGAAGGTGTGCAGCGGCACTGGCCGGTGTTGATCGAAGTTACGACAGGTGACACGTCGCCCCAGCAAATCATCAAAATCACCCGAGGCCACCGGCGGCAACCCGATGCATGCCTGCTGGTCATCGATCGCCCCAACCGCCGCTGGTGCGGGCCCCAGCACACGCCGCATTGCCAATGCGGTCTCGGTGCCGGAATCCCGGGTATTCTTGACCGCGTCCACATCGTCCCAGCGCGTGAATGCATGCAGCAATGCAGCCAGCGGATGCCAGTGCGCAGTCCGCAGGCATGCGTCGGCTTGCGCAAATCCGCACTCTGGTGCGTGTTCCTCCAACACCAGACCCTCGGCGACCAGGCTATCGAGCGTGTCACCGTCATACGGCGATCGGTCTGCCCAGTGCGTCGGACTGAGCTCACCCAACATCTTCTGCTGAGGTTCCGATACTGCTACCGGCTCATCCAGATGCGCCGCCAGCGCGAACCACTGCATCACATGGTCCAGCCCATTGCCTCCTTGCAGCAGGCTCTCCAGGGTATAGGAAACGGTTTCGCGTGGTTCCAGCACGACAATCGCACAACGCCTGACTCGCATCAGCTTCTCCAACGGCTTCATATGCAGCTTGCGCAGACCTTTCTGCCCCAGGGATAACGTCACCACGCAATCGAACTTGAGGTACTTGCAGAAGGGCGCTCAAGCCGACCCGCGCGTGGCCGTTATGTGATGCTCGACCCCACCGATAGCGCCAACGATGCCCACGCTGAAGCTTGATCCTGCCGTTGCAAGCAATCTGATCGACCGTTTGTCCACCGACGATGCCTTTCGCGCATTGTTCGTTTCGGACACCGTGCAGGCACTCACCGAGGTTGGACATGTCGCCGCGCCGGGCGACGACCTGGAAGCATTCGTATGCAACTGCGTGGCCAAGATCCAGCTGGCGGACAAGGAGGTCATTGCAAGTGCGCGCGAGCAGATCAACGCGATGCTGACTTCGGGAACCTCCCACATCGTCCCGCAACTGGATGCCGGTTATCGCGGCGACAGAACGCTCAAGTAGACGACTGGCCACGCGGACACGATAGACCTGCCGCAATGCCACAGCTTCACCCCTGCGCGTCTGTCACCCAGGATTCCTCGGCGGCTTTCAGATCCAGCAGGTTGAGCGGCTGCAGGCAGTATCCGCATTCGATCTCCGCGTAAGCCAATCCCCGACGCCGGCGGATCCAGTCGTGCTGGGTTCGTGCATCTGCAGCGCGTTGCGCCAGCCGTGCAGCACGCATGGCAGTGGCGCGCGTCTGGAATCGGGAGACCGAATCCAGATAAGGCGTCAGCACGCGCAATGCGTCCTCTGGCCGCTTCTGGACCAGCAGGATTTCCGCATCGACAACGGCGCCCAACTCAACGACCAGGCGGTTGGCAAAGACCAACCGCGATGCCTTGACGCGGTCGCGGATCTTCGCCGCACCCGCTGGATCCCCTGCGCGCGCCATGACCAGCGCGGCCGCCAGGGCGGTGGAGAGGTTGTCGATGGTGTCCACCGGCACGTCCATGCTCAGGTCCTGCAGCGCCAGATCGGCGCCTTTCTTCGCGATTTCCACGGCCCTGGCGTGCTGTCCGGACGCCAGCAGCGCGGTCGCCAACGGAACGTAGTAGTTGATGCGGTCGGTACCTCGCCGGATGCGTCCGGCCTCCAATCCGGCTTGCGCATAGGCAATTGCCGCCTGCGGATTCCCCTCGTCCAGAGCGAGCGTGGTCCGGGTGATATCGGCATGAAAGTTGGCCTTGTCGACCTGTGCAAGCGCAGCGCGTGCCTCGGGATAGTCACGCTGCGCAGCCGCGATGGCCGCTTGACGCAGCAACGCACCGTTCCACCCCAGGCCAACGGCTTTCTTCACCACCAGATCGGCCTGTTCGTAGCGACCGAGCGCGAGCAGGATGCGCCCGTACATATCCAGCGATATGCTGGACAGGTCGTACTTCTCCTGCACCGATGCACGCGCATACGGCAGCGCCTCGGTGAAGCGGTTGGCCACGAACAGATCCATCGCTGCATTCGCCTGGGCAGGACCGTAGTCCGGATACAGTTCGGCCATCTGCATCCAGGAGCTGGCCGCTGCCGCCGGATCCAGGAGCTGCACATTCCAGCTCTTGACATACAGGGCCTCGCGCGGAGGCAGCCGCGACTTGAACTGCGTGGCAACCTTCAAGGCCTTGATGGCATGCTTGTAATCGATGCTTGCGAAGTGGGCCCTCACTTGCCCAAGCCATGCCAGTGCAAAATGCGGGTCGATCTCCACGGCCTTCTGGAAGAAATCCAGGGCAGCGACATACTTGCCTTCCGCATAGCGCTGCTGTCCAAGCGCATACGCACGCAGCGCATCGAGACTGGATGTGGTGACCTCCGGCAGCGGCGCACTGTTGTGACGAATACTGTGGCGGTTCTCGCCGAGCTGAAGTCTCAAATCAGCGGTCACGCTATCGACAGCAGCAAGAATGGAGCGACTGGAGCCGAATGCGGTACTGACCGCTACGGTCTGCTGGGTCTTGGGATCGACGACCTCCACAACGAAACGCGTGCGGCCACCAACGTATCCCACGGAAGGAAGCAGGACCGCGCGTGCACCCGTGCGCAATGCGACATCGGAGGCATTGCGGCGATCCAGTGGATCCTTGGCGGGATTCTTGCGCATCAGCGTCAACAGCTTCGACGCCCTGTCTTCACCAAGCACGTTGACGTATCGCGATTGCTCCAGACTGATTCGAAAGGCCTGGTCGAGCGAGCCTTCCAGCATCACGTCGTCGGTCAGGTTACGCACCGTCCCGACCACCACCCAGTCGCGCTCTGCAAACGCGATCGCCGGCTGCGGGCGCGCAACCAGCCAGACTGCAACACCAATGCCAAGTAGCACGCCCAGCTCCGCCACCAGCGTGGCAGGCCGCCGCCACAGCGGGACGTCGCGCCAGGCCTTGGGGGAGTTCCTGGGCGTGCGTAGCGGGGTCAGGCCGACTTCACCGACTTCGTGGATCTCCATCGCCGTGGGCACGCCCTTGAATCGCCAGCGGCCGTGGGACTTCCACGCAATGCGTCCGGCGCGCGCGCCCAGTTCGCGTGCGGCGCGATGCGTGAGCGATTCGGCGACGGCCGAAATCAGGATCTGCCCCGGCCGCGCCATCGACATCAGGCGCGCAGCGGTGGGTTTGGCCAGGCCCTCCACCTCCAGCGGCTTGGCGCCGATGCTCACCGCTTCGTGGCTATTGCGCCAGGTCAGCACCTCGCCTACATGCAACCCCTGTCGCGCACGTAGTAGCTGCGCATGCGCCTGACCCATCACATTGAGACCATGGGCGTAATCCAGCGCAAAGCCCAGGCCATCGATCGGGCGATCGAACAACAGCAACAACCCATCGGAACGATCGATCAGGCGACCACGCCACTGCTGCTGCAGCTTGAGCACCAACCGGTCGTGTTCACGGAACAAGGTGGCGGCAGCGTTGTCGCCAATGCGTTCGACCAACGCGGTCGAATCGCACAGATCGGTCAGCAACAAGGTGCGTAGGCGTGGCGCCTGGATCGCTTCCGACGACGCATCCTTGCGTGCGTGGGTGCGGCGGCCCATCGCTCAGCGATGACCCGATGCCGCTGCGCTACCCGGCACCGGCGCATCGCGCATGGACAACATGTTGCCGCCCTGCCGCTTGGCCTCGTACAAGGCGCTGTCGGCCAGCGTGTACCAATCGTTCCAGGCCGCATCCGTATCGATCATGCACAGCCCGACGCTGACCGAGCAGCCCTGCTCGCCCAGGCCATTGCACAGGCGCGCTTCCACTGCCCGCACGATGCACTCGCCGATGTGCTGCACCAGCTCCGGCGCGCCTTGCGCCACCAGCACACAGAATTCGTCGCCACCCAGCCGGCAGGCAAGATCGCCGTCGGCGATGACCGACCGCAATGCATGCGCCACGTTCTGCAACGCCCGGTCGCCGGCCAGATGGCCGAACTGGTCGTTGATGCGCTTGAAACGGTCGCAGTCGATCAGGATCAGCCCCACGCCGGGCACCACGCCCGAGCGCCGACACTCCTGCAGATGCAGCGCTAGGCCACGCCGGTTGTGCAGGCCGGTCAGCTCATCGGTGCGGCTGAGCTCTTCGCTGTGGTTGAGCTGGTGCGAGGTGACATACAGGTTGTCCAGCGCCGCCTCCAGGTCGTGATTGCGGCGACGTAGCTGGCGAATCAGCAATTGCTCGTTGTTGACCACGCGCACGATGGAGCGGCGCAGAAAATGCGCCACCATCGACGGATCCTGGTCGACCAGGCGTTGGAAATCGTCATGGGTCAACTCGATCAGGCGGCTGTCGATCGAAGCGCTGGCACCGGCGCTGCGCGCATGATCGCCTATCAGCAGACCCAGCTCGCCGAAGAATTCGCCGGGCCCCAGATGCTTGAGCATCAGGTCTTCGCCGAAATCCAGATCGATCTGACCGCTGATGACGATGAACATCTGCGTGCCCACTACGCCGCGCTCGAACAACACCTGACCTGCGGCAACCTCGCGCGCCCGGCCAAAGCGCGCGAAGAACGCCAGTTCTCCAGCAGTCATGGACGCATGCAGCCCGTCGGGATGCGTTTTGGCAACGCTTCCCGTTGGCTCGACTGCGCCAGCGGTGTCATGGCATGTCATCCGGTATCCCCAGGCCAACCTGCAACGCTGGCCCATGGGCAAATCCTACCGTAGCCGTCTGTTCAGTACCAGATCACGGATCTTCTCAGCAGTAATAGAGACGAACTGTCGGGTCTCAAGGCGGGACGTGGTATTAGGCAATTGCGTGGACAGCGCAGTGCATTTGCGACAACGCGAATTATTCGTGTCCGGTGGCGCACCGCTGCACGAACACATGCGCGGTGTTGCCAAGCGCGCGGTATTGCCAACATCGTCGGCGAAGCAAACCCAGCGCTGGTGCCAGGCCATTGCAGAATGCAGCTGCGATGCCCGATGCTTCCATCTGGCATCGCAAGCGTCCTGATCGCACCTGCTCCAGCAGCGGCCGGTGGCAGCCGACAGACGCAACGCAACGACGGGATGCGCTCCTACGCCTTGGGCTAGGCCGCCTTGTCGCCGTGGAACTGTTCTTCTTCGGTAGAGCCGCGCAGTGCGGTCGTAGATGACTGTCCCTGTTGGATGGCTTGCGTCACCGCATCGAAGTAACCGGTGCCGACTTCGCGCTGGTGCTTGACCGCAGTGAAGCCCATTTCCGCCGCTTCGAATTCGGCCTGTTGCAGTTCGACGAATGCACTCATCTGGCGGCGTGCATAGCCATGCGCCAACTGGAACATGCTGTGGTTCAATGCATGGAAGCCGGCCAGGGTGATGAACTGGAACTTGTAGCCGTAGCTGGCCAGCTCGGTCTGGAACCTGGCGATGGTGGCGTCGTCCAGGTTCTTCTTCCAGTTGAAGCTGGGCGAGCAGTTGTAGGCCAGCAACTTGCCCGGAAACTTGGCGTGGATGGCCTGCGCGAAGGCGCGCGCGAATTCCAGGTCCGGCTTGCCGGTTTCGCACCAGATCAGGTCCGCGTAGGGCGCATACGCCAAGCCGCGACTGATGGCCTGGTCCAGACCGTTGCGGGTCTTGAAGAAGCCTTCAACCGTGCGCTCGCCGGTGGTGAACGGGCGGTCGTTGGCGTCCACGTCGCTGGTGATGAGGTCGGCCGCCTCGGCATCGGTGCGCGCGATCAGCACGGTCGGCACGCCCAGCACGTCGGCGGCCAGGCGCGCGGCGTTCAACTTCTCGATCGCCTCGCGGGTGGGCACCAGCACCTTGCCGCCCATGTGCCCGCATTTCTTGACCGAGGCCAACTGGTCTTCGAAGTGCACGCCGGCCGCACCGGCTTCAATCATCGCCTTCATCAGTTCGAAGGCGTTGAGCACGCCGCCGAAGCCGGCTTCGGCGTCGGCCACGATGGGCTGCAGGAAGTCGATGGCGTCGTTGCCCTCGGCATGGTGCAACTGATCGGCGCGCAGCAAGGTGTTGTTGATGCGCTTGACCACCGCCGGCACCGAGTCGGCGGGGTACAGCGATTGGTCCGGGTACATCTGCCCGGCCAGATTGGCATCGGCAGCCACCTGCCAGCCGGACAGGTAGATCGCCTTCAGGCCGGCCTTGACCTGCTGCATGGCCTGGTTGCCGGTCAGCGCGCCCAGCGCGTTGACAAATGGCGTGGCATGCAACGCGGTCCACAGCTTGTTGGCGCCCAGCCGCGCCAACGAATGCTCCACATACACGGTGCCGCGCAGGCGCACCACGTCGGCGGCGGTGTAGTTGCGGGTGATGCCGGCCCAGCGTGGGTTGCTGGCCCAGTCTTGCTGCAGGTGGTCGGCGCTTTGCAGTGCAGTGCTCATCTTGCGTTCTCCTGGAGAGGGACGACGGATGGAACGAGGAAGGAACGGCGCGCACGCGATGCACGCGGCATGGCGCGGCCCTCCGTTGCGCAGGCACGCGCAACGGGCGGTGTGGAGCGTTGCGGCGAGCGCTGCAGCGCCAAGGTTGCTGCAGCGAAACGATCAGTCGATCAGGCGGTAGGCCGGAATGGTGAGGAAATCGGCCAGCTCGTCGGCGCGGCTGAGTTCTTCCAGCAGTGCGATCGCCTCATCGATGTGCGCGGCACCGGGCAGCGCGCTGGCAGTTCCCAGCCGGGCCGGCAGCGCGCGCAGGCTGGCCTGCAACAGCGGCTGATCGATGGTGGTGCCATCGTCCAGGTGCTGGCCGTGATGCAGCCACTGCCACAGCTGCGCGCGGCTGATTTCGGCGGTGGCGGCGTCTTCCATGAGGTTGTGGATCGGCACGCAGCCGTTGCCATCCAGCCACGCGGCCAGATACCGCACGCAGACTTCGACATTGCCCTCGAAACCGGCGCGCGTGATGGTGCCGGGAGACGGGGCGATCAGCATGTCGCGCGTTACCTGCACATCGTTGCGCAGCACGTGTTGCTGGTGCGCGGTGGGCATGTGTTCGTCGAACAGCTTCATCGCCACCGGAATCAGGGCCGGATGCGCCACCCAGGTGCCGTCGTGGCCGGCGCTGACTTCGCGCAGCTTGTCGGCACGCACGCGGGCCATCGCCTGCTCGTTGGCGACTTCATCGTGGTTGATCGGGATCTGCGCGGCCATGCCGCCCATCGCATGCGCACCGCGGCGGTGGCAGGTCTTAATCAGCAGTTCCGAATACGCTTTCAGGAACGGCTGGGTCATGGTGACCTGGCCGCGCTCGGGCAGCACGCGGTCGCGGTGCGCGCGGAAGGTCTTCAGATACGAGAAAATATAGTCCCAGCGTCCGCAATTGAGCCCCACGATGCGCTCGCGCAGCGCGTGCAAAATCTCGTCCATCTCGAACACCGCCGGCAGCGTTTCGATCAGTACGGTCACCTTGATCTGGCCATGCGGCAGGCCCAGCATCGCTTCGATATGCGACAGCGCGGTGTCCCACAGCGCAGCTTCTTCCATGCTCTGTAGCTTGGGCAGGTACAGGTAGGGGCCGCGGTCCTTGGCCAGCAGCGTGCGGGCGTTGTGGAAGGCGAACAGCGCCGCGTCGAACAGGCCGCCGGCAAGCGGCTGGCCGTCAATCTGGACGTGCTTTTCATCCAGGTGCCAGCCGCGCGGGCGCACGATCAACACGGCGCGCTCGGCTTCCGGGCGCAACGCATACTGCTTGCCGTTGGGGGCGTCGAAGCGCAGGTCGCCGCGCACGGCGGCGGCCAGGGTGCGCTGGCCGGCCAGCAGGTTGCGCCAGGTGGGCGCGGTGGAATCCTCCAAATCGGCCATGAACACCTTGGCGCCGGAATTTAGCGCGTTGATGACCATCTTCGGATCGGTGGGGCCAGTGATCTCCACACGGCGGTCCTGCAACGCCGCCGGCAATGAAGCCACGCGCCAGTCGCCGGCACGGATGGCGCGGGTGTCCTCGCGGAAGTCCGGCAGCTGGCCGGCATCGAAGGCGGCCTGGCGCACACGCCGCTGTGCCAGGCGCTGCTGCCGGCCCGGTTCGATGGCGCGGTGCAATGACACCAGCAAGGCCAGCGCGGCCGGCGGCAGCAGCTCGGCCTGCCCTGCAACCTGGGTGGTCAACGACAGGCCGGGCGTGGCGCGGTCGGTGGGGCGTGAGGCAAAAGCGGTGGCAGACATGTGGGAGATCCTTGTGCGTCCGGACCTGCACCGTGCGCCGGCAATCATTATTTGACAAAACAGTTTTATCAATGCTGTAAATAAGCTGGACTTATATCTAATCCCGCTAGCTCAGTGCCATGGCGCCAACCCCTCGTTTTTCCTACAAATCCGATCGTCTCAAACCGCTGCGCGCGTTCTGCCAGACGGTGCGGTTAGGGTCCGTCTCAAGGGCCGCTGAGGCGCTCTATGTCAGCCAACCCGCAGTGACGCAGCAGTTACAGGCGCTGGAGCGCGACCTGGGGGTGGCACTGTTCGAGCGCTCGGGACGGCGGCTGGCGCCCAGTCGCGAGGGCCAGCTGCTGTACGACATGGCCTTGCCGCTGGTGGAAAGCCTGGACGGGCTGGACGCCAGCTTTCGCGAAAAAGTGCGCGGCCTGGATGCCGGCGAACTCACCATCGCCGCCAATAGTTCCACCATCTTGTACCTGCTGCCGCGCATCGTGGAACACTTCCGCGCGCGCCACCCGGACGTGCGGTTGACCCTGCACAACGCCATCAGCGCCGACGGCACCGATCTGTTGCGCGAGAATGCGGTGGATCTGGCAGTGGGCTCGATGCTGGACGTGCCGGCCGACCTCTCCTATGCGCCGGTCTACCGGTTCGAACAACTGCTGATTACCCCACCCGACCACCCGCTGGCGCGCAAGCCCACCGTCAGCCTGCACGACCTCTCGCCCTATCCGCTGATCCTGCCGCCACGCCGGCAGGTGACCTACCGCCTGGTCGACCTGATCTTCCAGCAGGCGCGCGTGCCGTACACCGTGGCGCTGGAAGTCGGCGGTTGGGAGGTCATCAAGCAGTACGTGGCGATGGGCATGGGCATTTCCATCGTCACCGCCATCTGCGTCACCGATGCCGATCGCGACCGGCTAGCCACGCGATCGCTCAAGGATTTTTTCCCTACCCGCAGCTACGGCGTGGTGGTGCGCAAAGGCAAGTACCTGTCGCCGCAGGCGCATGCCTTCATCGAACTGATCCAGCCGGATCTATTCACCCCGCGCGGGCACGACGAGAGTGGGGATTCAGAGCGCTGAACCCACCCGCCAGCGCGTGAATCGAAGACCCGCGCACCGGCCGTGGCGAGGTCTCGAACCGAATACGACCGACGACAACGTGTCTGCGGCCCTGCTGCAGCGAAGGCAAGCGTCCAGCTTGCCAGGCCAGGACTCTGCGGCCGGTCCGTTACCACGGATCCATGCATTGCACCGGCAAGGCAGAGCGCCCTAGTATCGAAGGTCAAGACCTTGAACGCTGCCCAGGACGTGGACCAGGCGCATGGACGAACTCTCGGCTTCAGACCTCAAGACCATCCTGCATTCCAAGCGCGCAAACATCTACTACCTGCAACATTGCCGGGTGCTGGTCAATGGCGGACGGGTTGAATATGTGACCGATGCAGGCAAGCGCTCGTTGTACTGGAACATTCCCATCGCCAACACTACAACGGTGCTGCTGGGCACCGGAACCTCCGTCACCCAGGCGGCGATGCGCGAGCTGGCCAAGGCCGGTGTGCTGGTCGGGTTTTGTGGCGGCGGTGGGACACCGTTGTTCACGGTCAACGAGATGGATGTGGAAGTGGCCTGGTTCTGCCCGCAGAGCGAGTATCGCCCCACCGAGTATCTGCAGGCCTGGGTGTCGTTCTGGTTCGATGACAGCCTGCGTCTGAACGCAGCCAAGGCGTTCCAGCAGGCACGCGCAACGCGAATCGGCGAGCAATGGCAGCAACGCGCACTCAAGGAAGCCGGCTTCGCGCCCGACGCTGCAAGGCTGGAGGCACTGCTGACCAGAACACGCCACAACATCGAACACGCACAGGACAATGCGTCCCTGCTGACCGAAGAGGCCAGGCTCACCAAGGCCTTGTTCAAACTGGCGGTCGACACCGTGGGCTACGGCGATTTCACCCGCGCCAAGCGCGGTAGTGGCGGCGATCCAGCCAATCGCTTTCTCGATCATGGCAACTATCTGGCCTACGGGCTGGGTGCTACCGCCAGCTGGGTATTGGGTCTGCCACATGGTTTGGCCGTGTTGCACGGCAAGACGCGCAGAGGTGGGTTGGTGTTCGATATTGCCGATCTGGTCAAGGATGCCACCATCTTGCCGCAAGCCTTTCTCTCGGCGATGCGCGGCGACGACGAGCAGGCGTTTCGGCGCGAATGCATTGCGCAGCTCGCCCGCAGCGATGCGCTGGATTTCATGCTGGACACGCTCAAGTTCGTTGCGCTGCAAACCGCGGCCGCAAGGCAGCCGGGCCTTCCGCAGTGAACATCTTGCTGATCTCACAGTGCGACAAGCGCGCACTCAACGAAACGCGCCGTCTCCTCGATCAGTTCGCCGAACGACGCGGAGACCGCACCTGGCAGACCCCAATCACCGAGGCCGGGCTGGTCACATTACGCAAACTGCTGCGCAAGACAGCGCGTAAGAACAGCGCCATCGCCTGCCACTGGATTCGCGGCCGCGACCATTCCGAGTTGCTCTGGATCGTGGGCGATGCGCGGCGCTTCAATGCAGAAGGCGCGGTACCCACCAATACCACTACGCGCAACATCCTGCGCCGCGAAGACGAGAATGACTGGCACCGCGCCGAAGATATCCGTCTGCTCGCGCAGCTGGCCGGGTTGTTGCACGACCTGGGTAAAGCCAGTGTCGCCTTCCAGGCACGCCTGCGCGGCGACTTGCGCGAGCGCAATCTCTATCGGCATGAATGGGTGTCGCTGCGGCTATTCCAGGCCTTCGTCGGCAACGACGACGATGCCACCTGGTTGCAGCGCCTGGCCGACACCGACGCTTTCACCGAAGCAGACTGGACAGGAACCCAGCGCTACCAGCGCGATGGCATCAATGCGGCCTCACGCCACCCCTTCGTCGGCATGGCCCCACTGGCCGCAGCCGTCGCCTGGCTGATACTCACCCACCACCGGCTTCCGGTCGTTCCCGTGCAGCAGGACGATGGTCAACAGGCCCGGCTCGGTAGGCGTTCCAAGAGTTTCAACCAGGCTTGGCTGGAGACACCTTTGCAGTGGGTGGCGCACGACTGGAACGAAATCCGGCAGCCGGCAGAACCTGATCGGATACTCGAGTACTGGACGCCTGCCGGAGCATTGCCGGTCATGGAGACCAAATGGCGCGCCCAGGCCGCACGGCTGGCAAAGCGCCTGCTCGCGCTGCGCCTGCGCCGTGATGACAACTGGCTGGACAATCCCTACGTCATGCATCTTGCGCGTCTGTCGCTGATGTTGGCCGACCACTACTACTCTGCGCTGCCTCGGCATTCTCCAGGCCGCGTGCAAGGGGATGGCAGGACGCAGCTCTACGCCAACACCGACCGCGAGGGTCTCAAGCAGCCACTGGATGAACACTTGCTCGGCGTCGCACGCGATGCCGGACTGATCGCCCATGCGCTTCCCGGCTTCGAGCGGCATCTACCGCGACTGGCAAATCACCGCGGCCTGCGCAAACGCAGTGCCGATGCGCGCTTCAGCTGGCAGGACAAAGCGTTCGATGCGGCCACCGCGATGCGCGAGGCAGCGCATGAGCATGGCGCCTTCATCGTCAACATGGCCTCCACCGGCTGCGGCAAGACGCTGGCCAATGCACGCATCGTGTATGCATTGGCCGATCCGCAGCAGGGCCTACGCGCCACGTATGCATTGGGACTGCGCACGCTGACCCTGCAAACCGGACGCAGCTTCCGTACCGATCTGCACCTGGACGAGGACGAACTGGCCATCCATGTCGGCGGCTCTGCCAGCCGTGCGTTGTTCGAATTCTACGAGCACAAGGCCGATACACATGGCTCGGCTTCCGTACAGGACCTGCTTGAAGAAGACAGCCACGTATTCTACGAAGGCATCACAACCGATCATCCGCTGCTCTCGCGTGCCTTGCATGATCCTGGCATTGGCAAGCTACTGTCGGCACCGATGCTGGTGTGTACCGTGGATCACATGGTGCCGGCCACCGAATCACTTCGTGCCGGGCGCCAGATCGCACCGATGCTGCGCCTGCTGAGTGCAGACCTGATCCTGGACGAACTGGATGACTACCAGCTCGACGACCTGCCCGCCTTGACCCGATTGATGCACTCGGCAGGCATGCTGGGCACGCGCGTCCTGCTGTCGTCGGCCACGCTGCCGCCAGCGTTGGTGACCGGCATGTACCTGGCCTATCGTGAAGGGCGCCAGCAGTACCGACGCAACCGTGGGCAGAATGGCGGCCAGCCAGACGCCGCCGTCGAAGTTGCCTGCCTGTGGAGCGACGAGTTCGGTGTGCAGACCGCCACATGTGCGGGCAGTAGCGGCTTTCTCGACCTGCATATGCGCTTCGTCGATAAACGTATCGCCACGCTCGCCAAGTCACCTGCCTTGCGGCGCGGCGAACTGTTGCCATTGGAGCTGCCACGCAATCTACCCGACGCACAGCGATCAGAGCAGTTTGCGCCGCATGTCCGCGACGCCTGCCTGCGCCTGCATCACGCGCACGCCGAAGTGGACCCGGTCAGCGGCAAGCGTGTCAGCTTCGGGCTGGTGCGCATGGCCAACATCGAGCCGCTATTCGACGTTGCGCGAGCATTGCATGCCGGCGGTGCGCCGGAGGATACCCAGATCCACCTATGCGTCTACCACGCGCGCTTTCCGCTGATACAACGCTCAGCCATCGAGTACCAGCTGGACCAGGCCTTCAACCGGCGCGGCGATGGCAGTGGCGTCTACCACCTGCCGACCATTCGTGCGTTGATCGACGCACACCCTGCACGCCAGCACATCTTCGTGGTGCTGGCCTCGCCGGTGTGCGAGGTCGGCCGCGATTGGGATGCCGACTGGGCGGTGGCCGAACCGTCTTCCATGCGCTCGCTGATCCAGCTGGCCGGGCGCGTGCAACGCCATCGCGGCAAGGTCAGCAATACGCCAAACGTGTTGATCTTCGATACCAACCTGCGCCAGTTCCGTCACGGCGGGCAGGACCGCTGCACCTACGTCAGGCCCGGGTTCGAAAAGGAGGGCAGCGGCAAGGAGTTCCAGTTGAAGACGCCGTGGCTGCGCGAACTGCTGCGTGAGGAAGACTACCGCATACTCAGTGCCATACCGCGCATCCGACCGCGCCCTGACGACTACGCACAATGGACACCACGCGAGCGGCTGGTGGACCTGGAGCAGGCGCGCATCGCCCGTTGCATGCTACCGATGAGCGCAGCCGGCACGGCATTGGAACCCGATCATGCCTTTGCCGCCTGGAGATACCCCGATGCGGCCTTGACCGGTGTGCTGCCGCAACAGCAGCCCTTCCGCAACGACAGCCAGCCCCACACCGCGCTGGTGTTCCTGCCGGATGACGACGACACGCTACGGCTGCACCGCGTCGAGACATCTACCGACCGGTATGCCGGCGACCTGTATGTCTGCATCGAACAGAGCCAGCGCCACGACGTCGCGTTGGCCTCCAGCCCGGGGATCGGTCATTGGGGGGACGCCAGGTTGCTAGACCTTCTGACCGAGCAGGCCGAGAGCCTTGAGTTACCGATGGAGGCATGCGCCCGGAAGTTTGCAACGGTGGAGGTGCCAGCCAGCCAACAAGGCTGGCGCTATCACCCATGGCTGGGCTTTGCCGGCAATCGATAAGGGCATCCCTGCCCGGGCTGCCTGTGCGGCAGTGCATGTAGAAGTCTCTGCCACTATTTTCTGAGCTGTCTTCTCGACAGTTGAAGTTTCGGCAACTATGGACAATTCAAAAATCACGAGTTAGCCTATGTAGACCGGATCACCGTTGCGAGCGGTGATCCGGCCGTCTCGACACCTTGCTGGCTAGCACCAGCCCTGAAAGTCCAAGGAGGCAGGATGAATAGCGTTCGTCTGCTCTTAAGAGTCTGAGGGGAACTACGTTTCCCCCAGACCATCTCCCGCCCAGCAAGTTGCTGGGCGCGAGTCTACATGGCTGATCCAATTTGGGCCAACGGAAGGACTCCCATATGACTGAAGTCTCGGAGCGTTCACAACGCTTCCGCTCCGCCATCGCCGACTTTATCGAAGCCCGGCGCTTGGCCAAGCTGAAGGACGGCAAAGACGAGGCCGGCGCGGCGACGAAATACGACTACACCACCTGGTTGGCCGATGCGGCGCGTCGGGTTGGGCAGATCCATGCCGTCACCCATGTGCTCAAGGCCACCCACCCCGATGCGCGTGGCAGTAGCCTGCATGTGCCACCTGATAGCCTGCCGCGGCATGCCGAGGTTGGCAGCCACCTGTTGGGCAGCGGCTATACGCCGGACGTGGTGGGCAATGCCGCTGCGCTGGACGTGTTCAAGTTCCTCAAGGTCGAGGTCGATGGCCAGGGTCTGTTGGCGTGGATGCAGACCGGCGACAGTGATCTGCGGGCTGCGCTGCATGCCGATACCAAGGTTGCCACCGGCTGGATGCAGGCGTTCGGCACGCTTGTCAGCAGCGAGCCGCAGCTGAGTTCGCATGCGATGGCCAAGCAGGTCTACTGGCTTGTCGGCGAAGAGCCGACCGACGACACGCACTACCACCTGTTGCAGCCAATGTTCTCCAGCACGCTGGCACAGGTGGTGCACGCCGATATCCAGGATGCCCGTTTTGGCGAACGCAATAAGCTGGCCCGTCAGGCGCACCGCGCCAGGCAAGCGCATGCCGACGACTACCGCGATTACCGCAACTTGGTCGCCCGCAAGCTCGGCGGTACCAAACCGCAGAATATTTCCCAGCTCAACAGCGAACGCGGCGGCGTGAACTACCTGCTGGCCTCGCTGCCGCCGAGCTGGGCGCATGACCATCCACGCAGTCTGCTGAAGAGCGAGTCGGCGATGGAGCGGTTTGGCTACGGTAAGGAGGTGCGCGCGATCATGAAGGCGCTTGCAGACTTCCTGCGTGGCGCTCCCCCCGCTAACGACAGGACGCGCCAGACCCGTGACCGTATTGCGCAGGAGCTCGGTGCACAGTTGACCGTCTTTGCTGCGCAAACCCAGGCCAGCCTCGCACCCGGCTGGACCCGTGATGCCGACTGCATGCTGCCATTGGACGAACAATTGTGGCTTGACCCGGAGCGCACCGAATTGCCGATCCGCCACGATCCGCAACATGGGCAATGGACGCAGGACGACGAAGCGTTCAACGCGGCCTATCTGTTTGGCGACTGGCCAGACCAGGTGGCAGGCCGCTTTGCCAACTGGATCAGTGCACAACTGCGCAAGGCAGGGCTGACGGGTATCGGCGACAGCGAGTACCGACATTGGGCAAAACAGGCCATCGTCGAGGCGGCTTGGCCGGTGCCCTTGCAACGGCGTGCGCCTGGCGGAGCCCGGCCATGAACCAGTGCCCGACATTCAGTCATCTCTTGGTGATCCCGCATCTGCGCGTCCACAACGCCAATGCCGTTTCCAGCCCGCTGACCCATGGCTTTCCCTCCATGACTGCGTTGCTGGGCGTGATGTGGGCGCTGCAACGGAAGGTTCACGCCGCCGGCCTGGAGCTGACCTTCCAGGCCATTGGCACGGTTTGCCACGATCATCAGGAGCAGGTCACCGATAGCAGCTTCGTCAAGGCGTTTCACCTGACCCGCAACCCGGTCGACGAGGATGGCAAGACCGCCGCCATCGTCGAAGAAGGCCGTATCCACCTGGAACTGAGTCTGGTGCTGGCGGTGAACAGCCAACGCTGGAAAGACCAGCCGCAGGCACACCAGGCCGAAACGGCGACGGTGGCCGGGTTGCTCGCCGGCATGCGCATCGCCGGTGGCAGCCTGCGGCCACCGGCCGACGCCTGGAGGCATCGCTATCAACCGTGGACACTGGATCTGACTGGCACCGAAGACGACCGCGCGGCGCAGTTCCGCAAGGCACGCACGCGTCTGCTGCCGGGCTTTGCGCTGGTGGAACGGGCCGACCTGCTCGACACCCGCCTGGCCGAGCTGCGGGCCACCGCTCCCGATGCCACCGGGCTGGATGCCTGGCTGTCGCTGGCACGCGTCAACTGGCGCTACCACCAGGGCCAGGACACCCCGGACGACACCCCCGGATGGCGCCATGACCGCACAGGGCGTGGCTGGACCGTGCCGATTCCGGTGGGCTATGGCGCCCTGTGTGAACTGCAGGCACCGGACAGTATTGCCAACGCGCGCGACACGACCACTGCATTCCGCTTCGTCGAGAGCCTGTACTCGCTCGGCCAGTGGATCAGCCCGCACCGCCTGGACACGCCGCAGCAGTTGCTCTGGTACCCCGGCAGCGAACCGGATCGGGGGTTGTATCGCTGCCGCAACGATTTCGCTGCGGCACACATTGAAGATGACTCGCTTGATTTCAACTACTTTCTCGACTGACCTCACGACAAGGAATTCCAGCATGGCAACCGAACTCAAGACCGCCTCCGTTCTCGCCTTCGAGCGCAAGCTCGACCCCTCCGACGCGCTGCTGTTTTCCGGCGCCTGGGCAGCACGCGCGGCACCCGCCGACTGGCAACCCGTGAAGCTGCGCGAAAAATCCGTGCGTGGCACGATTTCCAATCGACTCAAGACCAAAGACCAAGACCCTGCAAAGCTTGATGCGCAAATCGAAAATCCCAACCTGCAGACCGTGGACGTAGCCGCACTGCCGCTAGATGCAGATACGCTAAAAGTACAATTTACGCTGCGCGTGCTTGGTGGTACCGGCACGCCCTCGGCCTGCAACGATACCGACTACCGCAACAAACTGGCCGCCACCGTTGCTGGCTACGTGCAACAGCACGGCTTCGACACGTTGGCGCGGCGCTACGCGGCCAATCTGGCCAACGGACGTTTTCTATGGCGCAACCGGATTGGTGCCGAGCAGGTGGAGGTACAGGTTGCACATCTGAAGAACGGTGCGCCTGCCGCGCACTGGACGTTTCAGGCGCACGACCACTCATTGCGCGATTTGCAGGCGCCTCCCGCCGAAGCTGCGGACCTGGCAGCACTTTCCGCACTGATCGCCACTGCGCTGGCAGGCAGTGCACACCTGCTGCTGCAAGTCACCGCGTTCGTGCGTGTGGGAGCGGGCCAGGAAGTATTTCCCTCGCAGGAACTCATTCTGGACAAGGGCAGCAGCAAGAAGAGCAAGACGCTCTATGCCGTTGGCCACGGCGACAATGCAGTGGCCGCGATCCATTCGCAGAAGATCGGCAACGCACTGCGCACCATCGACACATGGTACCCGGAGGCCGAAAAAAATGGTCCGATCGCCGTAGAGCCCTACGGCTCGGTGACCACGCAAGGCAAAGCCTACCGACAACCCAAGGCCAAGCAGGATTTCTACAATCTGCTCGATGGTTGGGTACTCAAGGACAAGCAACCGGAGCCGGACCAGCAGCACTTCGTGATCGCAACACTGATTCGTGGCGGCGTCTTTGGCGATGCGGGCTGAGACCATGGACCACTACGTGGACCTTCACCTTCGTCCAGACTCGGAGTTGGCACCGCACCAACTGCTCAGTGGCTTGTACACACGTCTGCACCGAGTATTGGCACAACAGCAACGCCAGGACATCGGAGTCAGCTTTCCAGGCCATGACGCACGCAAACCGACTCTAGGTAGCCACCTGCGTCTGCACGGACAACAGGCCGCTTTGCAGACAGTGATGGCAAGTCCCTGGCTGCACGGCATGCGCGATCACCTGCTGGTCTCGAGTATCACTGCTGTTGCGGCCAGTCCCTCTTACCGGCAGGTCACACGGGTTCAGGCCAAAAGCAGCCCATCGCGCCTGCGACGTCGTGCCATGCGGCGTCACGGGATCGATGCCGAAACAGCGACCCAACGCATCCCGGACACGACAGCCGAACAGTTGTGGCTCCCGTTCGTGACGCTGGGCAGCCGTAGTACCGGCCAAGCATCATTCCCGCTCTTCATCTGCCATGGCCCCCTACTACCTAAACCCAAAGACGGCAGTTTCAGCAGCTATGGCCTGAGCCAGGAAGCGACCGTACCCTGGTTCTGACCCTTTTTTCGGTAAGCATGCGGCCTTCTTAAGAATCAGTCACTTAGCAGGCACCCTGAAGGAAAGGGTGCCTGCTCTTTTTCGTCAGTATTGTCTTATTTATCAATGCATTGAAGAGAACCTTCTCTTGTTCACTGCCGCGTAGGCAGCTCAGAAAACTTACACACGTAATGCAACAACCTTCGTCACGTTCACTGCCGCGTAGGCAGCTCAGAAAGGCTCGATCTCGGCGACACCGGCGCAGCTCCAGTTCACTGCCGCGTAGGCAGCTCAGAAACGCGTGGCCGCCGTCCGCGAGGGCGAATGGATTGTTCACTGCCGCGTAGGCAGCTCAGAAAGACTGTAGACGCATGGGTGCGAAACGGTTGCCGTTCACTGCCGCGTAGGCAGCTCAGAAAATGAGTGATTCGATCATGGCTTCGTGCGACATGTTCACTGCCGCGTAGGCAGCTCAGAAACGGGGAAATCTGATTTTACTTTCCACTCTGATGTTCACTGCCGCGTAGGCAGCTCAGAAAAAACTCGGTAGCCTGACCCTTCCTTCCGCACTGTTCACTGCCGCGTAGGCAGCTCAGAAAAGTGGAGTCTACGCCTGCGCCCGAGTGGTTCGCGTTCACTGCCGCGTAGGCAGCTCAGAAATTTTACGGACCCAATGCTGCCTGTACCGCGCAGTTCACTGCCGCGTAGGCAGCTCAGAAAGGACGCAGCGCTGGAGAATGGCGGAGAGCCGGGTTCACTGCCGCGTAGGCAGCTCAGAAATGGTCGGCGAGGGCAGCTTTACGGGAGTAAGCGTTCACTGCCGCGTAGGCAGCTCAGAAAATACAGCCCGTTCATGGCTCCAGCAGAATCGAGTTCACTGCCGCGTAGGCAGCTCAGAAAATGCCGCGCACCAGGTTCAGCGCCGTCGCTGGGTTCACTGCCGCGTAGGCAGCTCAGAAAAGACCTTCATGCGCTCGGCATTGCGAGAGCGCGTTCACTGCCGCGTAGGCAGCTCAGAAAATCAGGAAAACTCCGAGGAAAAGTTGAGGCGCGTTCACTGCCGCGTAGGCAGCTCAGAAACCAGACCGGCACCAGTGGGATGAAACGACCCGGTTCACTGCCGCGTAGGCAGCTCAGAAAGATGCCGGGCCGGTATCCCCAAGATGATGTTGGTTCACTGCCGCGTAGGCAGCTCAGAAAAGCAGCATGTGCTTGGCGGCGGCCTCGTGCTCGTTCACTGCCGCGTAGGCAGCTCAGAAATTATGCAGCTGCTCTTTGTCCACGCCGGCCCGGTTCACTGCCGCGTAGGCAGCTCAGAAACTTACCGGCTCCGACCTTTACACCGGGCATCCGTTCACTGCCGCGTAGGCAGCTCAGAAACTGGATACCGGCGGCACAAGCGGGTACACGCAGGTTCACTGCCGCGTAGGCAGCTCAGAAAGAGCCGGCCGCTGCCCCCGAACCTGAAGTGTCGTTCACTGCCGCGTAGGCAGCTCAGAAATGATGGAAATCAGCACGCCGACGCTGAAGGGTGTTCACTGCCGCGTAGGCAGCTCAGAAAGGCAGGGATGCGAAGGTTGCTTTCCGCCCACTGTTCACTGCCGCGTAGGCAGCTCAGAAAGCTTGCTACCATGCGCCTTGCCTGCAAGCTAAGTTCACTGCCGCGTAGGCAGCTCAGAAAGACCCGTTCAGCGGGAACATGACTTGCGTCGAGTTCACTGCCGCGTAGGCAGCTCAGAAAGGGTCCACATGCGTGTATCCGCGCATCCTGCAGTTCACTGCCGCGTAGGCAGCTCAGAAAGTCAACAAGCTGCGACAGGCCATGAAGCAGATGTTCACTGCCGCGTAGGCAGCTCAGAAAGAGAACCAGCAGGCCGAGAACCTATCCAGCATGTTCACTGCCGCGTAGGCAGCTCAGAAAAAGCCCGCCGGAAGCGGATGAGGCGATCATGTGTTCACTGCCGCGTAGGCAGCTCAGAAACCCCACCGTCTCCACGATATCCCCATTCTCATGTTCACTGCCGCGTAGGCAGCTCAGAAAATTAGCGGATTCCTCGCTCAAGCACGCGATGCGTTCACTGCCGCGTAGGCAGCTCAGAAAGAAGCGCGAAAGATCGAAGCCGGCGGCCGTCGGTTCACTGCCGCGTAGGCAGCTCAGAAACCAAAGGACGCACCCGCTATGTCGCAGGAACCGTTCACTGCCGCGTAGGCAGCTCAGAAACTCCCAGCAAAAATGCAGCATCATTCAAAATCGTTCACTGCCGCGTAGGCAGCTCAGAAAATCGCAAGCGGCCTGCTCATAGCACGCTCGCAGTTCACTGCCGCGTAGGCAGCTCAGAAAAATCCAAAGGAAGCTAACAATGTCCTACCTCAGTTCACTGCCGCGTAGGCAGCTCAGAAATTTGTGAAGTACTCGGCAATCATCCCCTTCAGGTTCACTGCCGCGTAGGCAGCTCAGAAAGCTGCGGTGGCCTTGATCCGTGCGCCGCGAACGTTCACTGCCGCGTAGGCAGCTCAGAAAATCACTTAATAGCGATACGAATGTTCCAAATAGTTCACTGCCGCGTAGGCAGCTCAGAAATTAACGGCCACCTCATCGCCCTTATATCGAGAGTTCACTGCCGCGTAGGCAGCTCAGAAACTAAATTTAGGCGCATGGGATAGCCATCCGGGCGTTCACTGCCGCGTAGGCAGCTCAGAAAAACACACGAAAAATATCGTGGTGACTGGTTTCTGTTCACTGCCGCGTAGGCAGCTCAGAAAATCCGGGCTGCCCGACCAACATGCACAATCCAGTTCACTGCCGCGTAGGCAGCTCAGAAAACGGACGTTGCGGCGCTTGGCGAGTGCGCGATGTTCACTGCCGCGTAGGCAGCTCAGAAAATCCCGTTAAGGACGCTCTGAACAAAGCAGCCTGATCTGCGACAATTGACCGACGATCCAAGCGGACGATTTCGATGCAACTGAGCTTTGGCGACGCG
>NZ_MDED01000009.1 GCF_002939885.1 Xanthomonas cucurbitae | reverse complement strand
CAGCGCACCGTACTTGAGCAACTGCGGACTAGCAGCGATCCAATAGCCCGGCAGCATGCCGAAGAATTGCAACCGCTCTATCACGACCGTGAAATGGCCGGGCTAGCCGATGATGTGTATGACTCGGCCAAAGGCGAAGGACGGCCGAGCGCCGGATGGATTCGCGCCAGCGAGCATCTGGACAAGTTGCGCGAGTATGCGCCGCAGCTGAACCTGAGCGACAAAGAAATTGTCGAGCTGCTGAAACCAGGAAAGTCCGGCTTCCGCGCCGAAATCTACCTCCCCGACCCTGCCATCCTCGGCCCGGGCTACAAGCCGACCGTGGCATACAAAGGATCCGCAGGCGAAGTCCTGACACCCGACGGTCTGCGCCCCACCGGCAGCGAAGACTTTGTCGCCAACAACTTCCCGCAGTCGGTGGGCTTGAGGACCGATTACTACGACCGCGCCATGAACTTGGCATCGATCTTGAAAGTCCGCGCGCATCTCGACTTCGAAATCACCGGCCACTCCCTAGGCGGCGGAATGGCCTCCGCAGCCGCCGCCGTGACGGGTATGCGCACCACCACCTTCAATGCCGCCGGCCTGCATCCGCTCACCGCCCAGCGGTTTGCCCAGGAAAATGGGCTGCCGGTCTACGACCCCCAGCAAAGCGTCATTGCCTATCAGGTCACCGGCGAGGTCCTCAACGACGGCATCCAGCAGAATATCCATCGCCTGGATGCATTCCGGCGCGCAGAACTCGGCGCGGTGCTGAAGGAAACCTGCACCGTGCTCAATGAGTTGCCGCAAGGCAAGGCCTTGCTGGCCAGCCAGCTGGATGCAACGCTGCCGGCCCATGCGCAACCGGCCGCACACGCGTTCCTGGACCGGCTGCAACACGGCAACACCGCGCAACTATTGCGCGAGTTGCCGTTGGCCGCCGGCCAGATGCAACCGCTGCTGGCGGCCAAGCAGCATGCAGCCGATGGTATCGATATCGTCGATCGCCCGGCGCGGTTGTCGCTGCGCGATGTCTCCAATTTCGCCGGCCCCGCACTGGATGCGCTGCATGCCACCTCGCAAGGTGTGCGGGTGGGGCGCAGCCTGGGTGGGGTGGTCGCCGAGTCGGGCCAGGTCGCAGGCCAGGGGCTGGACGCTGCGGGCGACCTGGTACAGCGCGCGGCACTGGCCGCAGCGCAGATCCGCCAGTCGACCACCCAGCGGCTGGGGGCGGCGGCGGGAGAAGGCGTGGAGCAAGCTGGTGCACTCGCCGCACAAGGGCGGCAGGCCCTGGGCCAGGTGCAGGCCGGTGCGGAGCGGCTGCAGGGGCAAGCGCAGGACGAAGCCGCATCGTTGGGGGCGGCGGCGCTGCGTGGGCTGGGCGGGATGCTGCCGCAAGGGTTGGAGGCACAGCTCACTGCACAGGCCGAGCGCCTGGCGCAGGCCGGTGCGGCCGCAGAACAACGCGGGCAGAACCAGGCCACGCAGCTCTTGCATGAAGCGGCCGATGACGCCCGGCAGATCCGCCAGCGTGGCCAGGCAGCCGGCCAGGCGTTGAATACGGCCGCCAGCCAGGTGGGACAGGCTGAACACGCCAGCTGGACCGCGGCGGGAGCCCGGGCCAATGCGCTGCTGGACACGACAGGACGGTATGCCGAGGCAGCCTCCGCACTGGCGCCGGAGATCTACGCCACGCAGGCCGGTGTGGCCACGGCCGCAGTGGCCGCCTACGCCACGCACAACCCGACCAATCCGCAAGGCCTGTTCAATCTGGTCAAGACGGGCGAGTTCGCCAGCAAGCTGGGCGACAGCCTGGACGAGGCCACCGAACGGCATCTAATGACCGAAACGGTGCTACCCAGCATGGATGCACTCATCCAGGAAGTCGAACGCAAGGCGCGCACACAGGCCGCGCCGGAGCAGGCCCAGACGCAAGCCGCCGCGCTCGGACCGGGCGACCGCGGCACCGAGGTGCAGGCGCTGCAAGCCAGCCTGATCCAACTGGGCATCAACGAACGCATCAAGACGCCCGTAGCGATCAACGGCCTCTACGACCAACCCACCCAGCGCGGCGTACAGGCGTTTCAGTTGATGCACGGCATGGACGAGGTCAACGGCATCGCCGACCACCACACCCGTGCAGCGGTGCAACAGCAAGCCAGCGTTGCCATTGCCCCGCGCGACATGGTTCCACCGTACAGTGCGCCTGCCGTGCAGGCCACCACGGCCACGGCTGCGAGCGCATCGGTTGCAAGCGCACCCGAGCGCCTGCAAGTGGAGCTCTCCGCGCAGCAACAGCAACAGGCGCTGGAACAGCAACGCCACTGGCAACTGCACATGGAGCAAACGGTGCAGCAGGAGCGTGAGCGGCTGGCAGAGGAGGAAAAGGCCGCCGCGCAACGCGAGCAGGCCACCGTGGCAAGCGACGACGCACGCCAATCGCCCGGCCTGCTTCCCTTCAGTGACCCGGCGCATCCAGGCCATGCCTTATACGCAGACGTCAAGCATCGACTGGATGCCAAGGGCACGCCGTTGCCGGAGGACCGCCTGACCCAGGTCACCGCAGCTGTCTACATCGACGGCTTCCGAGCTGGCTGGCGCGGACGGGTGGATGTGGTCAACGAGAACTTCTTTGCACAGCACTACGACGACATTACCAAGCGCGTGAATATGTCACTGACCGGTGCGGCACCATCGGTGCAGGAATCGATGCAGCAGGTACAGACGCATGCACTCGAAACCGCGCGGCAGCAGGAAGCCATTGCGCAAGCCAGCCGGGATCAGCCAACCCCACCGGGGCCGATCGTATGAAAGCCATCCACCACGGTTATGCGCTAGTGTTCACCCGCACGCCCGCACACATGGGCGCCGACGCAGGATAGGCGGTGAAATGACGGACACGACCACGCTGGCAAGCGCGGCATTTGCTGCATTCGAGCACGCCGACTGGCATGGCCTGCAGCAGGGCCCTTACGTGGTGTACCTGCTGGCGTATGCACGGCGAGATGCGTTCTACATCGATGTGGCAAGCGACTTGCTCGCTATCGAAGGGCGATGCCGGCATCTGGTGGCACAACAACGCGCCACCCTACCCGAGCCCGGTGTGAGGGCGCTATTGATGACGTGGTTCGAAGTGTGCAACGACCCCGCAGCTGCGCAAGCACGCGCGAACGAGATCCGTCGTTGGACGCATGCGTGGCAACGACGGCTGGTTGAGACCTTGAATCCGCAATGGCTGGACCTAGCGGCGTATGCCCTTGGATTTCCAGGCAAGCTGGCACAAGTGGGAGAGCGCCAAGTCCAATTCAGCACCATCCTCAATTCCGGCGACACATGATGCACCTGACCCGACGGGCCGTGGGCCAGCAGCACAGAGCCGGGGCGCACTGGCACCCTGCCCGCTCCGACGATTGCCTTCACCACTGATCGTTGGCGTGACCGGCCTGTTGCGCGGCGAGCGGAGCAGCGAAGGCCGGCTCAGCCCGCCATGCCGTTGTGCCGCAACAGCGCATCGATGGTTGGCGCGCGGCCGCGGAATGCACGGAAATTGTCTGCGGCGCTGCGACTGCCGCCGCGCGAGAGGACCTCCAAGCGGAAGCGGGAGCCGGTGTCGGCCACCTGGCCGGGCGCTTCCTCGAACGCGGCGTAGGCATCGGCGCTGAGCACTTCGGCCCATTTGTAGCTGTAATAGCCGGCCGCATAGCCGCCGGCAAAGATATGGCTGAACTGGTGCGGGAAGCGATTCCATGCCGGCGGGCGATTGACCGCTACCTCGTCGCGCACGCGCTCGATCAGCTGCAGCACGCTGTCCTGTGCCGGGTCGAAGTGGCTGTGCAGCTGCATGTCGAACAACGCAAATTCCAGCTGGCGCACGGTGAACATGCCGCTCTGGAAATTGCGCGCGGCCAGCAGGCGGTCGAACAGGTTGCGCGGCAGCGGTTCGCTGGTCTGCACATGCGCGGTCATCGCCTGCACGCGCTCCCATTCCCAACAGAAGTTCTCCATGAACTGGCTGGGCAGCTCCACCGCGTCCCACTCCACGCCGTTGATGCCGGCCACGCCGAGTTCGCCGATGCGGGTGAGCAACTGGTGCAGGCCATGGCCCATTTCATGGAACAGCGTGGCAACCTCGCCATGCCGGAACGTGGCCGGTGCATCGCCGCTGCCGCGGCCGAAATTGCACACCAGATACACCAGCGGCGTCTGCACGCCGTTGGCGGTGTCGCGGCGATTGCGGCAGTCATCCATCCAGGCGCCGCCGCGCTTGCCTTCGCGCGCGTACAAATCCAGATAGAACTGGCCGACCAGCGCGCCCTGCGCATCTTCCAGGCGATAGAAACGCACATCCGGATGCCACACCGGCGCGCTATCCGGCGTGACCGTCAGCCCGTACAGGCTGTGGATCACATCGAACAGGCCTGCCAGCACTTTCGGCTCGGTGAAATACTGCTTCACTTCCTGCTCGGAGAAGCTATAGCGCGCCTGCTTGAGCTTTTCGCTGGCATAGGCCAGGTCCCAGGCCTGCAGTGTGTCCAGGCCCAGTTCGGCGCGGGCAAAGGCTTCCAGTTCGGCGCGGTCGCGCTGCGCATAGGGCTTGGCACGCACCGCCAGGTCGCGCAGGAACCCCATCACTTCATCGGGGCTCTGCGCCATCTTGGTGGCGATGGAATACTCCGCGTAGCTGGCAAAACCGAGCAGCTGCGCCAGCTCGGCGCGCAGCGCCAGAATGCGATCGATGTTGGCGCTGTTGTCCAGCGCGGCATCGCCGAATTCGGAGGCACGCTCGGCGTTGGCGCGATAGAGCGTTGCGCGCAGCTCGCGGTTATCGGCATCGCTCTGCACCGGCAGATAACACGGCATCTGCAGGGTGAACTTCCACCCCGGCACGCCGTCCTTTTCTGCCGCGGCGCGTGCGGCGGCGATCACCTCGACCGGCAGACCGGACAGCTGGGTGTCGTCTTCGGTCACATACGACCAGGCATCGGTGGCATCGAGCACGTTCTGCGAGAACTTCGCCGCCAGTGCCGACAATTCTTCCTGGATCTGTGAAAAGCGCGCCTTGGCGGCGTCGTCCAGCTCCGCGCCGCCGAGCCGGAAATCGCGCAGTGCGTTGTCCAGCACCTTGCGCCGGGCTTCATCGTAGTGCGCAGCGTCCGGCGACTGCGCAAGCGCCTTGTACTGCGCGTACAGCGCCAGGTTCTGCCCCAGCGCGCTGCCGAAGCGGCTCACCTTGGGCAGGTTGCTGTTGTAGGCCTCGCGCAACTCGAGGGTGTTCATCACTGCCTGCAGATGGCCCACCTGCCCCCAGGCGCGCCAGAGCCGCTCGGTGGCATCGTCCAGCGGCACCACGAAGCTGTCCCAGCTGACCGGGCTGACCTGTTCGGCGGCCTTCACTGCCGCCTCGGCCTGCGCCAGCAGCTGGTCGATCGCCGGGCTCACATGCTCGGGACGGATCGCATCGAAGGACGGCAGTCCGGAGAGGTCGAGCAAGGGGTTGGTCATGGAGCGCTCCGGCGGTGGACTGGATCAGGGGAAGGGACAAGCGGCACGCGGCGGTGCACACAGGTGCATGCACCATCTATCGCAACGATATGGCGGTCATTCCAGCGCAGCACAAGGCAGCGGCGGCAATGCGCCGCCGTTCACGGCGCTGGCGATGGCCGCGTCGCTGTCGGCGGTGTCGAGCTCGCGCGCCGCATACCAGGCCGGGTCGTAGTAGCTGTGCGCGTAGCGCTCGCCGGCATCGCACAGGATGGTGACGATGGAGCCCTGCCGGCCTTCTTCGCGCATGCGCTGGGCGGCCTGCAGCACGCCGACGAAGTTGGTGCCGGTGGAGCCGCCCACGCGGCGGCCCAGGGTGGCGCTGACGTGGCGCATGGCCGCCAGGCTCAGCGCGTCGGGCACTTTCACCATCGCATCCACGCAGGTGGCAATGAAGCTGGACTCCACCCGGGGCCGGCCGATGCCTTCGATACGCGAGCCGCCGGTGATGGCCAGTTCCTTGGGGCACTGCCCGTCCACCGCGCGGCAGTAGCCGTCGAAGAACACCGACACTTCCGGGTCGGCGCACAGGATGCGGGTGGCGTGGCGCCGGTAGCGCACATAGCGCCCCAGGGTGGCGCTGGTACCGCCGGTGCCGGGGCTGCAGACGATCCATTCCGGAATCGGGTGCGGCTCTTCGGCCAGTTGCTTGAAGATCGATTCGGCGATGTTGTTGTTGGCGCGCCAGTCGGTGGCGCGCTCGGCATAGGTGAACTGGTCCATGAAGTGCCCACCGGTCTCGCGTGCGAGCTTGTGCGAGGCGCTATCCAGGTCGCAAGCGCGCTCCACCAGATGGCAGCGCCCGCCCTGGAACTCGATGGCGGCAATCTTTTCCGGCGAGGTCGAGGCAGGCATCACCGCGATGAAAGGCACCCCCAGCAGCCGCGCGAAATACGCTTCGGACACGGCGGTGGAGCCGCTGGAGGCCTCGATCACCGGGCGGCCGGCACGCAGCCAGCCGTTGGTCAGCGCGTACAGGAACAGCGACCGCGCCAGCCGGTGCTTGAGACTGCCGGTAGGGTGGCTGGACTCGTCCTTGAAGTACAGGTCGATGCCTGGGTAGCCCGGCAGGTCCATGGGAATCAGGTGGGTGTCGGCCGAACGGTTGAAATCGGCCTCGATCTTCTGGAGGGCGGCGGCCACCCATTGGCGCTGCGACATGGCAGGACTGTGCGACGAAGGAAAGGTCGATTCTACCGCCGCTGGACGCGCCCCCGAGGTGGGCGGTCATCGGGCGGACAGTCGGGCGCCTATGCTATGCTCGCAGGACCTGTTCCCGCCGCGAGCGCCCGTGCTGCGTTGCCTGCTCCGCCTGCTGCTGTGCCTGTGCCTGGTTGCCAACACGGCCACTGGCGCGTGGGCGTCGGTGGGCATGGCCATGCCGCAGGTAGCCATGCCGCCAACTGCCGATGCTGCTGCGCTTGGGATGGGGCATATGGCAAGTGCCAGCTCCATGCCCTGTCATGAGGACATGGCGCCGCCAGCACCGACCCAGCCCGACAGCACGCCCAGCCACGCGCACGCGGCCGACTGCTGCAAGCTGGGCAGCTGCGACTGCCTGCAGCACTGCAGCCTGGCCTTGCTGACCCTGCCAGCGGTGCCCGCCGGCCTACCTGGCCCCCCGTCCCTGCCCGCGATTCCAGCCGTCGGGCGCGGCAACCCGGTGCCTGAACAACCGGTTCGACCTCCCATCGGCTGAGCGCAGCCGACACCCCGGCGGCGCTCAGCGTCAGCTGCGTACACCGGTCGCAGGAATCTTCCCGCCCCGTGTGTTCACGCCCGCTCACCGCGTCGCCCATGCCCCTGTGCCGTTTCGCGCGGATGTGTTGGCTGCCCTGATCGCTCTTCGCCCTGCATCGATGGATGCCGGATTTCTCAGCGATGCGTTGCGTCTACCGGTCCGGTGGGCGCATCGGAGGTGTCATGTCGTCCGATACTCCTGTCTTCACCCCAACTGCCAACCACGGAATCAGCCGGCGCCGTTTCGTGCAGGGCCTGGCCCTGGGCGGTGTTGCCGCCACCGGCCTGTGGCGCGGCGATGCCCGCGCTGCCGGCGCGATGGCCACGCCGGTGCTGCGCGGCAGCAGCCAATCACTGCAGATCGGCCAGCGTCCGGTCAATTTCACCGGGCGCACGCGCCCCGCCATCACCGTCAACCAGAGCCTGCCGGCACCGATCCTGCGCTGGCGCGAGGGCGACACGGTGAGCGTGCGGGTGCGCAACGCCCTGCCCGATACGCCTACCTCGGTGCATTGGCACGGGCTGCTGCTGCCGGCCAACATGGACGGCGTGCCGGGCATGAGCTTCGACGGCATCGCGCCGGGCCAGGAGTACCACTATCGCTTCGCGCTGCGGCAATCCGGCACCTACTGGTACCACAGCCATTCCCTGTTCCAGGAACAGGCCGGTCTGTACGGCGCCATCGTGATCGATCCACTGACACCGCCGCCGTATCGCTACGATCGCGAGCATGTGGTGCTGCTCTCGGACTGGACCGACCTGGATCCGGCCGCACTGTTCCGCCGCTTGAAGCAGATGCCCAGCCACGACAACTACGCCCAGCGCACGGTGGGCGATTTCCTGCGCGATGCGCGCGAGGACGGCGTGCGGGCAACGCTGGCCGATCGCGGCATGTGGGGACGCATGCGCATGACGCCGACCGACCTGTCGGATGTCAACGCCAATACCTACACCTACCTGCTCAATGGCGTGGCGCCGGCCGGTAACTGGACCGGATTGTTCGCGCCGGGCGAAAAGGTGTTGCTGCGTTTCATCAACGGCGCGTCGATGACCTACTTCGACATCCGCATCCCCGGCCTGCGCATGACCGTGGTGGCGGCCGATGGCCAGTACGTGCATCCGGTCAGCGTGGACGAGCTGCGCATTGCCGCAGCCGAAACCTTCGACGTGCTCGTCGAGCCGATCGGCCAGGACGCCTTTACGCTATTTGCGCAGGACATGGGACGCACCGGCTTCGCCTGCGGCACGCTGGCAGTGCGCAACGGCCTGCAGGCACCAATTCCGGCGCTGGACCCGCGCGCGATCCTGACCATGCAGGACATGGGGCATGGCAATGGCATGACGCACGCAGCCCATGCCATGCAAGCAGGCGATGCCATGCAAAGCGACCCGCATGCCGCTCACGCGATGCCAATGCCGATGCCGATGCCGATGCCGATGCCGGCACAACATGCGCACACCGCCAACACGGCATCGGACAAGACCCCCCACCATCTCGCCAGCGAAGACGGCAACCCGCTGATCGACATGCGCAGCAATGCCACCGCACCGCGCCTGGACGACCCCGGCGTGGGCCTGCGCGACAACGGCCGCCGTGTGCTGCGCTACGGCGACCTGCACAGCCTGTTCGAGGACCCGGATGGCCGCGAACCCGGGCGCGAGATCGAACTGCACCTGACCGGGCATATGGAAAAGTTCGCCTGGTCGTTCGACGGCGTGGCGTTCGCCTCGGCCGAGCCCCTGCGGCTGCGCTACGGTGAGCGGCTACGCATCGTGCTGGTCAACGACACCATGATGCAGCACCCCATCCACCTGCACGGCATGTGGAGCGACCTAGAAGATGCCGATGGCAATTTCCAGGTCCGCAAGCACACCATCGACATGCCGCCGGGCACGCGGCGCAGCTATCGCGTGCGCGCCGATGCACTGGGCCGTTGGGCCTATCACTGCCATCTGCTGTACCACATGGAAGCAGGCATGATGCGCGAAGTGCGGGTGGAGGCATGAGCATGCGCGCGCTACGCCCGCTGGTGATAAGTACCTGGTTGTTCAGTGCATCGCTGGCCGCGCAGGAACAGACGCATGCGATGGATGCCGCTGCCCATGGCGAGCATGCAGCCGCGCTGCAGGCCGACGACAACGCAGCTTTCCCCGCCTCGCCAGACTCGCAGGCAGCAACGGCTGATGCGCCACCAACCGCGCAAGAGGCCATGCCAGTAACGCCGATGGACCATGCGCAGAGGTCGCATGCGGAAATGGACCATGCCGCAATGCATCACGCCCAGATGGAGCACGCCGAGACAGAGCACGCTGCGATGGATCATCATGCGATGGGCCATGGTGCACACACCGCAGCGCCACCCGCATCCCCGGCCAGCACCGCGTTGCCACGCGAACCGATTCCCGCAGTGACCGACGCAGAAATCGCTGCCGCGTTTGCGCCACTGCAGGCGCACGCGATGCACGGGATGGGCATCAACCATTACATCCTGCTCGATCGCCTGGAAGCGGTCGACACCGATCGCGGCACCGGCCAGGACTGGGAGGCGCGTGCATGGATCGGTGGCGACATCGACCGCCTGTGGCTGCGCAGCGAAGGCGAACGCGCCAACGGCCGCACGCAATCGGCGACGTTCGAAGCGTTCTACGGTCACGCGATCTCGCCCTGGTGGGATGTACTGATCGGCGCTCGCCAGGATCTTGCATCGGACGATCGTCGTAGCTGGGCCGCCATCGGCATCCAGGGCCTGGCACCGTACAAGTTCGAGACCGAAGCCACCCTGTCCCTGGGCAACGCCGGGCGTGCCGCGCTACGCCTGGAAGGCGAGTACGACGTGTTGCTGACCAATCGCCTGATCCTGCAACCGCGGCTGGAAGCCGATATCGCGCTCACCGACGATGACCGCCGCCGCATCGGCAGTGGCCTGGAACAGGTACAAGCGGGCCTGCGGCTGCGCTACGAATTCACCCGCCGCTTCGCGCCCTACATCGGCTGGGTGCATACCCGCCGCTTCGGCGATGCCGCCCGCAATGCCATGGCGGACCAGCAAGCCCCACACGACAGCCAGGTTGTTGCCGGCATCCGCATCTGGTTCTGACACCGTGCTGCCTGCCTCGCCAGTATCGTCCTACCGGCCACGCTTGCCGCCGCAGGCAAGCGCGCGCCGGACGCCGAGCCACCGGCTGGCAATCGGCGTGCCCGCCGATCGCGGTGGACGCATGCGACAAACCACTCGACCCTCTGACACACCCCGGGCAGCGCATGCCGCAGACGCGCCGCCCACCCACCCCTCGCTAAACTGTCTACCCCACGCGCCTGTCCCGCGCGCCCGATTCGACCGAGGAGACCGCAATGCCTTTGACCGACCTGCAACATGTCCCCGGCGCCAGTGCCGCCCCCGCCGACACCCACGGCTTCGTCTTCAACCACACCATGCTGCGCATCAAGGATGCACAACGTTCGCTGGATTTCTATACCCGCGTCCTGGGCTTCCGCCTGCTCGATGCACGCCACTTCGCCGATGCGAAATTCAGCCTGTACTTTCTGGCCTTGCTGCCGGCGAGCACCGCCATTCCCGACCAGGATGACGAGAGGCGGCTGTGGATGGCCGGCATTCCCGGCGTGCTGGAACTCACCCACAACCATGGCACCGAAACCCAGGAGGGCACGGTGTATCACGATGGCAACAGCGACCCGCGCGGCTTTGGCCACATCTGCGTGTCGGTGCCGGACATCCACGCCGCCTGCGCCCGCTTCGACAGCCTGGAGGTGCCCTATCAAAAACGCCTGGAAGACGGCCGCATGAAGCACCTGGCCTTCATCAAGGACCCGGATGGCTATTGGGTGGAGATCATTTCCAATACCGCGCTGGCGTAGGCGGCAGCTCACCTGTGTGTCGTGCGCCGCAAACGGCGTGCGTCGCACGCGACGACGACTGCATGCGTGAAGGCGCTGTGCCGCCGCTGCGCCAGTCCGGCCGGCCGACCGGCCGGTAACAGCACGCGCTCAAACGAGTGAATGGACACGTCACCGGGCTGGAGTAGACTTTTTCCGCCCTTCGCAATGGATGCATCCCAATGCTCGTCAGGAAGATTCCACTGATCCTTGCGCTGGCAACGGTCGCTGCGTGCAAGCCGGCACCGCCGCACACCGCCGCCGCCACGCCAACCACCGCCAGCACCGCCCCCCACCCTTCAGACAAGGATGCCACTGCCATGCAGGATGCGACCCAGGCTACCACCCAGCAATTGCAGCCGCCGCGCCCGGACAGCGTGCTGTACTTCATCAGCAACGTCGATGGTGACGGCGCACTGTCGTACGAGGTCGCAAACGGCAGCTGGATCAATTACTGGTACGGCTTCGAATTCACCCTCGGCGGCACGCGCTATTACACCGGATTTGCCTGGGAAACCCCCGAGCTTTACGGTGCCGATCGCGAGAATCACTCCCCCGCCCCAGAGACCAAGGTCACCCTGGCCCATGCCACTTTCGTCACCAGCGCACCGGGCAGCAAGTCGCCGTGGAAGCTGCTGGGCGCCGAACCGTATATCGGCGAATTCGGAGGCATGGAACAGGCCAATACCATCGACACCGCGCGCAAGCCGCAGATCCAGGTCACCGACGATGGTCGCCTGGTCCTGGCGCTGCCGACATGGAGCCTGCAGTCCGGGGTGCGCATCCTGTCCTACGACCTGCTGGCGTTCAATCCCAAGGACACCGCCGAGGTCAACGACACGCATTGGACCTATGTGGGCAACCTGCCGGGCGGCCAGGACAACAGCGCCAACTGCGGCGAAGATGCGCCCGGCAAGATCGCCTGCGTGAAGAACACCAGCACGCTGGCATTCGTCCAGCAGCCGGGCCTGCCTGGAATACGCGTCACGGTGTCCGGCAATCCCTCGGCGAACGGGAGTGACGCGGCGGTGCAATACCGCTACGATACGGCCCACAAATCGTATGTGCCGGCCCCTTGACACAGGACCAAAGGAATTGGTTCGGGCGGCGTACCGCTGCAGCCGCGTGGCTGCAGCACTCAATGAAAGGATGATGAGCGATGCCGACCAATTACTCACGAGCCGAAGTGCTCGACATTATCGAACGTGAAGCGCAGGAGCGGAATATTCCGCGCGACGACTTCTTTCGATTCGCCTACGCGGAAACCGGCGGCAGTTTCAACGAGCTGGCAAGCCGTGGCCCGAACGGCGCCAAGGGCTTGTTCCAGTTCACGCCGCCAACCGCTGCCGAGTACGGTATTTCAGGACGCGAACTGGATGCGGTGGCCAATACCGATGCGGCCGCCCGCCTCTACCTGAATAATCGTAACTCCCTGGTGGACCGGCACGAACGCGATGGCCGGCCCTACCTGTCGGGCAAGCCCGAACCCGATGGCCTGGACATGTACATGGCCCATCAACAGGGAGCCGGTGGCTACCGCTCCATCCAGGCCGCGATCGCCACCGGGTCCTTCAGTCTCGACGGCACGCGCGCCAACATCCTCAACAACATCGGTGGAAAAGAGCTGCAGTCCTTGACCGGCGTGGATGCGGCCACGTTCAGGGCCATGTCCGACAAGGACATGGCGCAGACCTTCATCCAGTACTGGGATACGAAGATGGACCGCATCCATCTTCCAGAAAAAGGCATCCAGCCGCTGACCGGGCAACCGCAGGCCCCGTCGCCTAGCCAGGCAACGCCTGCGCAATCGGCAGCACAACCGGCAGCGCCCACGCCGGCGGGCACGCAGCCCATCGCCCTGGGTGCGGCCTACGCGCTGACGAACAAATACGACCATGTGAAATACGGCCTTGGCGCCAAGGATCCGGACCAGGGCAGGGTCGATTGCTCGGGCTGGGTGGTCGAGATGCAGAACGCCACCATGGACGAGATCAACCGTGGCGCGGGCAGGGCGATTTTCAGCAAGGCCGACAAGTTCAGCCCGGGCTTCGATAGCGCCTCCGAATTGCTGCGCAAGGCCGAGCAGCGCTCCGGCGTGCTGATACAGGGCAACGAGGTCACCGCCGACAAGCTCAAGGAAGGCATGATTATCGGCGAGGACAACGGTGCCAAGAGTTGGGATGCCGGCCGCTACAAGGGCATCGACCACATCACCATGGTGGTGCGCGACCCCAAGGATGGTGAGCTGAAGATCAGCCAGTCGCGCGGCGGCGAGGGTGTCGAACTCAGCTCGCTGGAGACCTACCTGGAACGCAAGCACGCCCGGGGCGTCAAGCTCTTCGCTAGCGACCCGCTCGCCGAGGCACGCGAACTGCTGCAGGACCGCAGCCACGACAAGCAGCAGTCGCAGGGCAGCGACACGCACAGGCCCGCACCCGCACAGGCTGGCGCGGGTACCCCCGGTGTGCTGCGCGAGGACGCGCACGGCCCCGAGGTCCAGAAGCTACAGCACACCTTGCAGCAGCTCGGCTACCGCGATGCGAACGGCAATGCCTTGCAGGCCGACAGCGTGTATGGCCCACGCACCGGCGAAGCGGTCAAGGCGTTCCAGCGCGCGCACGGCCTGCAGGACGACGGCATCGTCGGCCGCGATACCTTCAATGCGCTCAAGCAGGCCGACAAGGCGCCCTTGCTGTCGGAAAAGACCAATCCCGACCATCCGCTGTACACCCAGGCGGTCGGCAAGCTGGAGCAACTGGGTCCGCAGGCGTTTCCCAACCGGCGCGCACTGGAAAATGCAGCGGGCGCACTGGCGTTCGAAGCCAAGGTGGGCGGCATGCAGCGCATCGACATGGTGGTGCAGAACAAGGACGGCAGCGGGCTGTTTGCCGTGCAGGGGCAACCCAACGATCCCGCGCATCAACGCATCTATGCCGACAAGGCAGCCGCGTCGGAGCGCTCACTGGAACACAGCAGCACTGCGCTGCGACAGGAAGCCCAGGCGCAGCAGCCTTCGCAACAGCCGCAACACCAGCACGATCCGCAACGCAATCCGTCACAGCCGGTGATCTGACCGGACGCTCCGGCGATGCAGGACCGGGCCAGACGTTACCGACGTCCGGCCCGGTCCTGCTGACGGTGGCGGCACGCCGCCACTGCTTCAGTTGGACGCCGCCACCGCCGCGGTATCGGGAAACCATTGCGGCAGGCCGTCTGCGAACCTGGCCGCGCACTCGTCCGTATAGGCCTGCGCCGCCTGCTTGACCAGGGCGTAGTTGTCGGCCTCCCACTCCTGCAACGACGCGGTGCGCGGGGTTGGCACGCACGCCATGTGCACCCGGCTCGCCTTGCGCCTGAGCAAACCGGTGCGTTCTCCACCGATGGTCACGCTGTAGCGCAGCTCATAGGGCGAGTTGGCGTCGGACAGGCTCTGATAGATCAGCGCCCAGTCGGACATGACCACCTGCAACGGGAAGGGATCGACTGGAATCGCGCCCGGATGCCCGGCGAAATAGCGCTTCAGCTGTCCGTTGACCGCATCGCGCTGCAGGACATAACCGGGATTGCCGATGTCCTTGATCTTCTCGCCCCTCAGTTGGTCCTTGCTGAAGCTCGACGCCACCAGGCCACGCGCGAACAGACTGGCTGCAACCTGCAATCCGACAGAGGCGCCGGTATGGCCGCGCCGCACCACGCGCAACATGTCGTCGCCATTGGGCAGGCCGTCCGCGCCCAGGTTCAGCTGTGCGCTCAACGGCAGCTGCAACGCCCAATCCGCCGAGGAAGCGATCGCCGCATCGGTGCCGTCGGTGGCGGACGCAGGCGCTGGCGCCTGCTCTGCCACGACCAGGGTCCCGGCTGCAGCCGCTGCCGCATACGCCGTTGCGGCCGAAAAATCACCACCGACGAACGCCGGTAGCACGGCGCTCGCCTCGGCGCTGCGCGTTGGCGTACAGAAGCTGCTGGCCGCACGCATCTGCGTCTCATGAAACCCGATGCCGTTGACCTGGTGCACGGCGGCCGACTGGCCGTACTGTTCGACCAATTTGGCGATCACCACCTCGGACACCGGCTGCTGCGCGCACACGTTGGTCGCGGCGATGCGCGACCAGGCGAATTGCAACGCCGGGTCCTGGCCCATGGCGTCTTCGCCGATGAAACCGTGGTCGTAATGGTAGGCATAGATCGCAGGATCGATCTCCTGCAGCGTCATCCCGCCCTGACCGGCGTAACCGGGCGGAATGCCCTGCGCCGTCGCCACGCCGGCTGCGGCGAGCAGCCCGGCCAAAATACAGATCCGCATCGTGTCCTTCCCATGGAATAAGTGCCGCACTGCGCGCCCCCACGCAGTGCGGCAAGACATCACCGCACAGGCTGTGCGGCGGTCGCTGGCACAGGATCGATCCATCCGGAACACTGCAGCGTCGCCCGGCGGATCAAGTCTGCCGGGATAGTGTGGGCCGCTGCTGGTGTTTTGGCAGTCGGGACGGTCCCCACCGCGCTGTCGGGACGTCCCCCGTGCCGGGCTTATGGATCAGGCATGCAGGATCCCGCTGCTCGCGCACTGCCACTGACGCGGCGTGCGCAGTGCGGCCAGGGTATGCACCAACTCGCGATAGCCATCGGCCAGTTGTGCGAACAGGCCGGCATCGCTGCAGCGCGTGTCGGCCACCCCGGCATAGGCGCCGCGCCCCAGGTCGATGAAGTAGTCCACGCTGAGACGGCGGCGCTGCGCCACGCCGGGGAACAGCCCGGCAATCAGCAGGCAGCCATCGCCGACATCGCGCAACAGGTCGGCGCGCACGCTGCCCACCTGCTCCTGCGCATGCAGCCAGGCCAGGGCCTGGGTGCGCGAGAGCAGATGCGCATCGCGCTGGAAGCGCAACAGCACGAACACCAGATACTGCTCGCGCGATTCGTCCAGCGGACGCGCGGTCCGCTGCCCCGCCTCGCGCACCAACGCCTGCCACAACTCGGCCGGCGCGCCCTGCTTGAAAGACTCGTGCATATGTCCCCCTGCGTGGTGTGGACCCTCGCCAGGAGCTTATGCAGGAACCGGGCCAGCGGACTGGCACTGCGCATGGACGAGTGCCAGGCGGCCGGCACCGATCGCGCCCCGCCGTGCTCAAGCCGTGGGGATGATCACGACGCTGACGCCGATGCCGGCCTGGCTGTCCTCCAGATCCCTCTTGAGCAGGTCCGCGTTGACGAGCAGCCGCGACGGATCGTAGATCAGGCATACAAGGTGCCGGCACCGGGGGTCATTGGAATAGCGCACGATGTCGATGCTCAGCTCGTTGGTGATCTCGCGATCGCGTAGGCCAGCGCGGGTCATCTTCACTTCGATGGCGATCTGCTCCTCGGCCAGCAGGAAGTCGATACGCGAGTGGTTGCCGGCATAGCTCGGCGTGTATTCCTCCGGATGCAGGTACGGGTAATGCACCTTCAACAGCGCGTGCAGGGCGTCCTGCACGTCGTACTCATCGGCGAAGGCCATCGCAGGCCGCGATGCGTGCCTGATCCCGAGTTGCTGGACGAAGACATGGAAGCGCCGAAGCAATGGCAACAGCGCCGCCACGCCAGTCTCCGCGCCGGCGCAGGGAGGCAGCACCACGAGAGAATAGGTGTGTTCGAGCACCTGCTCCTCGAAGCGTCGCTGCGCATCGGGTGGCTTCCGGATCACCGCGTGCAGACACAGGCACAGGCCGATCATCAGCACCAGATAACCGACCAGATACAGCGGATCGAGCCTGATCGCGACATGCGGTACGTAGCGATACCGTGCCGGTGCGGCGTGGCCTGCGCCCGTCATCTCCGGTGCACGCATCAATCGATAATAGACGACAACGATCAGCCCGTCGCTCGATCCGCTGCTGGCATACAGGTCGTGCAGGTCCGACGGCAGATCCGCCGCGCCAGCCGCCGACGCCGACGCCGACGCCGACGCCGCGTTGTAGCGCTTGAGCCGCTCGAACATCGGTGCGGTCGTGGCCTGGAAACTCTCCGATGTCAGGAACTGGATGGCTCTCGGATTGCGCAGGTCGTGCGGCAGGAAAAACGACCAGATACACACCATGTAGGCCAGCGTGAGCAGCAGCGCGGATGCGATGAGCGCGTAGGCGCAAAGGCGTCGATAGCGCTGCAACCGCAGGACCAGGGTCGCCAGCGAGGGGGTGTCCTGGCCATGGCCGGTCTTCGATTCCTGCATGACGCACTCCTTGATCGTTCAGACGTCGATGCCGGCACTTCGCCGCCACCGCAGACAGCACGGCCTGCCATGCCGCCGCCCTGGTCGCCCGCGGCTGGCATGGATGGCCGCGTCATTCCACCGTGACGGACTTGGCCAGGTTGCGCGGCTTGTCCACGTCGGTGCCTCGCGCCAGCGCGGTGTGGTAGGCCAGCAGCTGTACCGGGATGGTGTGGATCACCGGCGACAGCACGCCGGCATGGCGTGGCGTGCGGATCACATGCACGCCTTCGGACTCGCTGAAGTGGCTGTCCTGGTCGGCGAACACGAATAGTTCGCCGCCGCGCGCGCGCACTTCCTGCATGTTGGATTTGACCTTCTCCAGCAAGCGGTCGTTGGGCGCGATCACCACCACCGGCATGGCCGCGTCCACCAGCGCCAGCGGGCCGTGCTTCAACTCGCCGGCTGGATAGGCTTCGGCATGGATATAGGAGATTTCCTTGAGCTTGAGCGCACCTTCCAGCGCGATCGGATAATGCAGACCACGCCCCAGGAACAAGGCGTTTTCCTTCGCAGAGAATCGCTCGGCCCAGGCCACGATCTGCGGCTCCAGGTTCAAGGCGTGCTGTACGCTGCCGGGCAAGAAGCGCAGCTGCTCCAGGTACTCGGCTTCTTCGGCTTCATTGATGCGGCCCTGCAGCTTGCCCAGCACCATGGTGAGCTGGAACAGCACCGCCAACTGCGTGGTGAAGGCCTTGGTCGATGCCACGCCGATCTCGGCGCCGGCACGCGTGTAGCACACCAGCTCGCTGGCGCGCGGGATCGCGCTCTCGGGCACGTTGCAGATCGATAGCGTGTGCAGGTGCCCCAGCGATTTGGCGTATTTCAGCGCTTCCATCGTGTCCAGCGTTTCGCCGGACTGGGAGATGGTGACGATCAGGTGCCTGGGGTTGGCATGCGCGGCGCGGTAGCGGTATTCGCTGGCAATCTCCACGCTGCACGGCAACCCGGCGATGGCTTCGATCCAGTAGCGTGCCGTCATGCTGGCGTAGTAGCTGGTGCCGCAGGCCAGGATCTGCACGCCGTCGATGTCGCGCAATACCGCTTCTGCGTTGGGACCGAACAGCGATGCCGGGAATCCCTTCGCATCGATCGCCGCCTCGATGGTATCGGCCAGCGCACGCGGCTGTTCGTGGATTTCCTTCTGCATGAAATGGCGGAACGGGCCGAGCTCCAGCGAGGCCAGTGACACATCCGACAGATGCAGCGGGCGCTCGACCGGTGCGTTGTCGCCATCGAAGATACGCACGCCATCGCGGCGCAGCTCGGCGGTGTCGCCCTCTTCCAGGAAGATCACCTGGCGGGTGGCCTGCACGATCGCCGAGACGTCGGAGGCGACGAAGGTCTCGCCCTCGCCCACGCCGATCAGCAACGGGCAGCCCATGCGCGCGCAGACGAAGCGTTCCGGCTCGGCCTGGCTCATCACCGCCAGCGCATAGGCGCCGGTGAGTTCCTTGACGGTACGCTGCAAGGCGGCCAGCAGGTTGCCGGCATCGCCCAGGTGGTGGTGGATGAGGTGGGCGATGACTTCGGTATCGGTCTGCGACTCGAAGGTGTAGCCGAGCGCACGCAGCTTTTCACGCTGTTCTTCGTGGTTTTCGATGATGCCGTTGTGCACCAGCGCGATGCCGTCGCTGATGTGCGGGTGCGCATTGGCTTCGGTCACGCCGCCATGCGTGGCCCAGCGGGTATGGCCGATGCCGAGCATTGCCTCGAACTGCTCGGCGTGTGCGGCCTGGGCCATTTCGGCCACCCGCCCGGTGCGGCGCACCCGGCGAAGCTGGTCGCCATCGAGCACCGCGATACCGGAGGAGTCATAGCCGCGGTACTCCAGTCGCTTGAGTCCTTCGATCAGGACCGGTACCACATCGCGCCCGGCGATCGCTCCGACAATGCCACACATAGGGACAGCTCATGAGGAAAGAAGATCGGCATTTTAGCGTGTCCGCTGTTGTCCACTGCATGACCGCAGCCGGACAGCGTGTCCGCCCGAGTGTCCGCGGACACTGCGGACACTTGCAAACCCGCCATTAACTCTATGTATTTCAAATACTTGGGAGTTGGCACGACGCCTGCTTCGCCCTCTGTGACGCCATCGAGCACGCCCGCCATGATTCGTGACACTTCCGCCCAGGACCAGGTCATCCGCACACCCGCCCAAGCTGCGCCGTGGCGTCGCTGGCTGTGGCCCGGGGTGGCTGCGATCGCGGTGCTGGCCGGCGTCGGCTGGGCAGTCAGCGCCTGGAGCGCGGGCAGCCGCTCCTTCGATGCCAACCGGGTGCGCATTGCCATTGTCACCCAGGGCGAGCTGGTCCGCGACATCGCCGCCGATGGCCGGGTGATCGCCGCCAATAGCCCGGTGCTGTACGCCATCTCCGCCGGCACGGTGACGCTGAGCGTGGTGGCCGGCGACGTGGTCAGGCAGGGCCAGGAGCTGGCGCGCATCGACAGCCCCGAGCTGCGCAGCAAGCTGGCACAGGAGCAAGCCACCCTGGCCGGGCTGGAGGCCGAATCCAGCCGCGCCGCGCTGGATGCCACGCTGGCCCGTGCCAACGCCAGCAAGCTCACCGACCAGGCCAGGATCGACAAGCAGGCCGCCGTGCGCGACCTGGAACGCTACCAGCGCGGCTTTGACGGTGGCGCGGTGCCGCAGGTGGACCTGGCCAAGGCCCAGGACACCTTGAAGAAGACCGATATCGATCTGCAGCACGCCCAGCGCGATGCGGCCTTGAAGAGCCAGGGCGCGGACCTGGACTTGCGCAACAAGCGCCTGCTGGCAGACCGCCAGCGCGCGGTGGTGGCCGAGGTGCAGCGCCAGGTGGACGCGCTCACCCTGCTGTCGCCGTTCGATGGACAGGTGGGCCAGGTGCAGGCCGTGCAGCACACCCAGGTGGCAGCGAACGCGCCGATCCTGGGCGTGGTGGACCTGTCCAAGTTCGAGGTCGAGATCAAGGTGCCGGAAAGCTTCGCGCGTGATCTGGCGATCGGCATGCCGGCCCAGCTCACCAGCGGCAACGGCGAGCCGTTCCCCGGCGCCATCTCGGCGGTGTCGCCGGAGGTGGTCAACGGCGAAGTCACCGCACGCATCCGCTTCACCGACAAACAACCGCCCGGCCTGCGCCAGAGCCAGCGCATGAGCGCGCGTGTGCTGATGGATACCCGCCGCAACGTGCTCAAGGTCGAACGCGGCCCCTTCGTCGAACAGTCCGGAGGCCGCTACGCCTACGTGATGGATGGCACCACCGCCGCGCGCCGCCCGATCAAGCTCGGCGTCAGCAGCCTTGGCGAAGTGCAGGTGCTGTCCGGCCTGCAGGCAGGCGACCGCGTGGTGGTCTCCGGCGCAGACAACTTTGGCGACGCGCCGCGCGTCACCGTCCACTGATCCTCTTTCACACCTCACCTTTCGCAAAGGAATCGGCAATGCTCAAGATGCAAGCGGTCTCCAAGGTCTTCCGCACCGAACAGGTGGAAACCCACGCGCTGCGGTCGCTAGACCTGCATGTGCGCGAAGGCGAGTTCGTGGCGGTGACCGGGCCCTCCGGCTCGGGCAAGACGACCTTCCTCAACCTGGCCGGCCTGCTGGAAACCTTCACCAGCGGGCAATACCTGCTCGATGGCGAAGACGTCAGCCACCTGTCCGACGACGCGCGCTCGCGGCTGCGCAACCGCAAGATCGGCTTCATCTTCCAGGGCTTCAACCTGATCCCGGACCTCAACCTGTTCGACAACGTCGATGTGCCGTTGCGCTACCGTGGCATGCCCGCCGCCGAGCGCAAGCAGCGCATCGAAGAGGCCCTGACCAAGGTCGGACTGGGGTCGCGCCTGAAGCACTACCCCACCGAACTGTCCGGCGGCCAGCAGCAGCGCGCCGCCATCGCCCGCGCACTGGCCGGTAGTCCGCGCCTGCTGCTGGCCGACGAACCCACCGGCAACCTCGACTCGCAGATGGCGCGCGGGGTGATGGAACTGCTGGAAGAGATCAACAGCCAGGGCACCACCATCGTCATGGTCACCCACGACCCGGAACTGGCCGCGCGCGCGCAGCGCAACGTGCATATCGTCGATGGCCAGGCCACCGATCTGGAGCGTAATCCCAGCCTGATGCGTGCGCGCGATCTTGCCCCCCCCCAGGCCGACTGAGGAGAACGCCCATGTTCGGTTACTACTTCACCCTGGCGCTGCGCAGCTTCCGCCGCAACAAGGTCCTCACCGCCCTGATGGTGCTGGCCATCGCGCTGGGCATCGGCGCCAGCATGACCACCTTGACGGTGTTCCATGTGTTGTCGGGCGATCCGATCCCGCAGAAGAGCGATCGTCTGTTCTATGTGCAGGTGGATGCACAACCGAAGGCCGGTTATCAGCCTGGGGAGGAGCCGGATTACCAGTCCACCCGCTTCGACGCCGAAGCGCTGCTGCGCGAGAAGCGTGCCAGGCGCCAGGCCATGATGACCGGCGGTAATGTGGCGATCGAACCGCAGAACAGCGCAATCACTCCCTTCAAGATGAAGACGCGCTTCACCTCGGCCGATTTCTTCCCGATGTTCGACACGCCGTTCCTGCATGGACAGGGATGGTCGAGCGCCAGCGACGAGCGGCACGAGCGCGTTGCGGTGATCGGCAAGGCGCTGAATGACAAACTGTTCGATGGTGGCAACAGCGTCGGGCGCGAGCTGCGCGTGGATAAGCACACCTTCCGCATTGTCGGCGTGCTCGATACTTGGGAGGCCGCTCCGCGTTTCTACGACATCACCAGCACCTACGGCTCGGACGAACAGCTATACGTGCCCTTCAGTACGGCGATCGAGCTGAAAATGAGCCATGAGGGCGGAACCAACTGCAATGGCAAGGCCGAAGGCGGCGATACCACCGCCCTCAATGCCCCCTGCAGTTGGGTGCAGTATTGGGTGGAGCTGGAGAACGCAAGGCAGGCCAGCGATTACAAAGCGTATCTGGAGAACTATTCCGATCAGCAACGCAGTGCCGGGCGTTTCACGCGTCCCAACAATGTGCGCCTGCGCAACGTGATGGAGTGGTTGGACCACAACAAGGTCGTACCGGGTGATGTCCGTCTGCAATTGTGGCTGGCGATGGGCTTTCTGCTGGTCTGCCTGCTCAACACGGTGGGCCTGCTGCTGGCCAAGTTCCTGCGGCGCAGTGGGGAGATCGGCGTGCGCCGCGCGCTGGGTGCATCGCGCCGCGCCATCTTCGCGCAATGCCTGGTGGAGGCGGGCACGATCGGCCTGGCCGGCGGCATCGGCGGGTTGGCGCTGGCGTGGCTGGGCCTGTGGGCGGTGCGCCAGCAACCGGTGGAGTACGCCTCATTGGCGCATCTGGATCTCACCATGCTGGTGCTGACGTTCGCGATCGCGGTCTCCGCCAGCCTGATCGCCGGCCTGTTGCCGTCCTGGCGGGCCATCCAGGTCGCCCCGGCATTGCAGCTCAAATCGTCCTGATCCTCACGCCCGCGGCGCTGCAGCGGGCCAAGCCCACCCCTCCAAGGTCAGTCCCATGGACATCCGCCCTATCGTTTCCACCCTCCGCCGCCACAAGACCGCCGCCGCGCTCATCGTGCTGGAGATCGCGCTGGCCTGCGCCATCATCTGCAATTCGCTGTTCCTGATCGGCAACCGCGTGGAAACGCTCGGGCGCGCCAGCGGCGTTGCCGAACAGGAACTGCTCAGCATCTCCTTGGGCGGCATCGGCACGCAGACCAACGCCGACGTGCGTACCCAGGAAGACCTGGCGGCGCTGCGCGCCATCCCTGGCGTGCGCAACGCGGCCATCACCAATCAGATGCCGTTCGTCAATTATTCGTCCAACACCGGATTGTCCCTGACCCCGGAGCAGGAGCGCTCCACGCTCAATGCCGCGCAATACCTGGTCAGCGAAGGCAGCTTGAAGGTGCTTGGCCTGCAACTGACAGGCGGGCGCGACTTCACCCCGGAGGAATACATCAGTCTGGAAAAAGCAGACAACGACGACAGCGTTCTCAAGAAAGGCCTTCCGATCCTGCTGACGCAGGCCGCCGCAGACAAGATGTTTCCCGGCAACAGCGCACTGGGCAAGACCGTCTACTCCGGCGACGTGCCGATGCGGGTGATCGGGATCGTGCATACCCTGGCGCGCCCGAACAACGTCAATGGGCCGGAACAGCGGCACTACTCGATGCTGCTACCGATCCGCGTCCCCTACACCGAGGGCCAGTACATCCTGCGTGTCTCCGATCCGTCACGCCGGCAAGAGGTGCAACAAGCTGCGGTGGCGGCCTTGATGCGGCTGGACAACAGCCGTCTGGTCCTGAAGCAGCAGACCTACACCGAGATCCGCGACAGCTATTTCCGCGACGACCGCGCGATGATCTGGCTGCTTGGGGCGGTCTGCATTGCACTGCTGATCGTCACCGCGCTGGGCATCGTCGGCCTGGCCAGTTTCTGGGTGCAGCAGCGCACCAAGCAGATCGGCATCCGCCGCGCGCTGGGCGCCACACGCAGCCAGATCCTGCGCTATTTCCAGATGGAGAATTTCCTGCTGGCGACGATCGGGATCGTGCTCGGCATGCTCATGGCCTATTCGATCAACGTCTGGCTGATGGCCCGGTATGAACTGCCGCGGCTGCCCGCGATCTACCTGCCGGTCGGTGCGCTGCTGCTCTGGCTGCTTGGCCAGGTGGCGGTGTTCTGGCCGGCCCGCCGCGCCGCCGCCGTGCCGCCCGCAGTCGCCACCCGCAGTGCATAGGCAGACCCTTGCCCTACACGAGACCAGCCTTCCATGAACTCGAAACCGCAAAAAATCCGAAGTCTCCTGCTCGCTGCCCTGTCGCTGTTCTGTCTCCAGGCATCTGCAGAAGAACTGGCCGGCAATACCGGAGCCGACCTGCGCTCCACCATCGCCGCACTGGACCGCAAGGTCTTTGACAGTTTCAACCGCTGCGCCGATCCTGCGCAGCTGCAGAAGCACGCCGGCTACTTTGATCCCGCCGTCGAGTTCTACCACGACACCGGCGGAGTGACCTGGAACCGTAACGCCATGCTCGCCAATACCCGCGAGCACGCCTGCGGGCACTACACCCGCGAACTGATTCCTGAAACCCTGAAGGTCTATCCGGTGCGTGACTTCGGCGCGATTTCCCAGGGCCAGCACCGTTTCTGCGATACAGCGACCGGCAAGTGCGAAGGGCTTGCCGACTTCGTGATGGTCTGGCACGTCCACGACGGGCAATGGACGATCACCCGCGTGCTGAGCTACGCCCACCGCTCCGCGTCAAACGACTAGCCGTTACGATGGCGTCCCACCGGATCCAATCCATCATGTCCCAGATCCTCATCATCGACGACAACACCGCCGTGGCCACCGCGCTGGAGGTGCTGTTCTCGCTGCACGACATCGAAGCGCAGCACGCGTCGTCGCCGCAGGCCGGACTGGCGCTGCTGGACGAGCGGGCGTTCGATCTGGTGATCCAGGACATGAACTTCACCGCCGACACCACCTCCGGCGAAGAGGGCGAGGCCTTGTTCGCGCAGATCCGCCAGCGCCACCCGGATCTTCCGGTGATCCTGCTCACCGCCTGGACCCATCTGGGCAGCGCGGTGGGACTGGTCAAGGCCGGTGCGGCGGACTACATCGCCAAGCCCTGGGACGACACCAAGCTGCTGACCACCGTCAACAACCTGCTGGAACTGTCCGAGGCGCGGCGTGAACTGGAACTCCGGCGCGAGCGCGAGCGACGCGGCCGCGATCAGTTGCACCAGCGCTACGACCTGCGCGGCGCGGTATTCGCCGACCCCGCCAGCGAACGTGCCATCGCACTGGCCTGCCAGGTGGCACGCTCGGAGCTGCCGGTGCTGATTACCGGCCCCAACGGCAGCGGCAAGGAAAAACTCGCCGAGATCATTCAGGCCAACTCCGCAGTCAGGCACGGGCCGTTCATCGCGGTCAATTGCGGCGCGTTGCCGGGTGAATTGATCGAAGCGGAGTTGTTCGGCGCCGAGGCCGGTGCCTATACCGGTGCCAACAAGGCGCGCGAAGGCAAGTTCGAAGCCGCCGACGGCGGCACGCTGTTTCTCGACGAGATCGGCAACCTGCCGCTGGCCGGGCAAATGAAGCTGCTGCGCGTGCTGGAAACCGGGCGCTACGAGCGGCTGGGCTCCAACCGCGAACGCCACGCCAAGGTGCGCGTCATCAGCGCCACCAATGCCGACCTGCCGGCAATGATCCGCGATGGCAGCTTTCGCGAGGATCTGTATTACCGGCTCAACACCGTGGAGATCGCCTTGCCCGCACTGGGTGAACGGCCCGGCGACATCGGGCCGCTGGCCGAGCACTTTCTTGCTGGCGCCAAGCCACTGTCCACCCAGGCCCATGAGGCGCTGCAGCGGCACGCCTGGCCAGGCAATGTGCGCGAACTGCGCAACGTGCTGCAGCGGGCCGGATTGCTGGCGCAAGGCGCGCGCATCGAGATCGGCGATCTCAACCTGCCGCGCGCCGCCGCGCCACGCCCCGTCGCGCCGGCTGGCGGCGAGCCGGACCGTGCGCGCATCGAGCAGGCACTGGCACGCGCGCAGGGCGTGATCGCCCAGGCAGCCGCCGAGCTGGGGCTGAGCCGACAAGCGCTGTACCGGCGCATGGACCGCTACGGCATCGGTAGCGAGTGAGCATCGGCATGCGCCAGCGCTCCTTCACGTTTTCGCTGTTTCTGCGGTTGCTGCCGGTACTGGCGCTGGCCGCCGCCCTGCCCTGGCTGCTGGCGTACTGGCTGGACCGCGGCTGGGAGGTGACGGTGTTGTCGGCGCTGGTCCTGCTGACGGCGATGTGGTGGAGCCTGAGCCATGCGACCGCCCCGATGCGCTCGCTGTTCCGCGCGCTGGCCGGCACCACCAGCAGCTACCGCGACGGCGAATACAACTTCGGCGTGCACTGGCGCGGCAACGACGAGCTGGCGCAATTGGTGCAGGCGCATGCGGAACTTGGCGATGTGCTGCGCGCGCAGCGGCGCGACCTAGTGCAACGCGAATTGATGCTGGACACCATGCTGCAGAACACCCCGGTGGCGATGTTGCTCGTCGTCGCCGGCGGCGACGGCGTGCGCCGGATCGGCTTTTCCAACAATGCGGCGCGCAAACTGCTGCACGGCGGACGCAAGCTAGAAGGCCAGCACCTGGACGACGTGCTTGAACGCATGCCCGGCGAACTGCGCGACGCGCTGGCGCGCGGCGGCGACTGCCTGTTTGCGGTGCGCGAAGACGGCGATGACGAGGACGACGAACAGATCTACCACCTGTCGCGGCGTAGCTTCCATCTCAATGGTCGTGGTCACGAGTTGCTGCTGATCCGCACCCTGACCACCGAATTGCGCCGCCAGGAAGTGCAGACCTGGAAGAAGGTGATCCGGGTCATCAGTCATGAACTGAACAACTCGCTCGCACCGATCGCCTCATTGGCGCATTCGGGCGCCGAACTGCTGCGGCGCGAGCGCACCGACCGGCTGAGTACGGCGTTTGAAACCATCGAAGAACGCGCCCGGCATCTGGAAGGATTCATCCGCGGCTATGCGCGCTTTGCCAAACTGCCGCAGCCGCAATTGCAGACCATCGAGTGGGCGCCCTTCCTTGGCCGCCTGCAGCAACAGATCCCGTTCGACCTGCAAGGCGACCTGAGCGAGGTGTGCAGCCGCATCGACGCCGCGCAGATCGAGCAGGCACTGCTTAACCTGCTGAAGAACGCGCACGAAGCCTGAGACGAAGCGCAGCCTCCCAACAGCGACGTGGCGCTGCGCGTCACGCGGGTACCGCAATGGCTACGTATCGAGGTACTCGATCGCGGCAACGGCATGAACGAGGCGGTGCTGCACAACGCGCTGATGCCGTTCTACTCCACCAAGCGCAATGGCACCGGGCTGGGCCTGGCGCTCACCCGCGAGATCGCCGAAGCGCATGGCGGGCGTCTTTCGCTGCATAACCGCGAACACGGCGGGCTGTGCGTGACCTTGCTATTGCCGTTGGGCGCAGCTCCGCGCACGTCGTAGGAGCGCACCCGGGCGCGACGGGCATTACCGGTAACGCCGGTCGCGCCCGGGTGCGCTCCTACGCGTTCGGTGCGAATACCAGCAGCGCCGCCTACTTCTTGCTGGGCCGCTTCCACCCTTCGACCACGGTCTGCCGCGCACGCGTCACGCTGAGCTGGCCCACCGGCGCATCGCGGGTGATGACCGAGCCGGCGCCGATGGTGGCCATCGCGCCGATCTCGACCGGCGCCACCAGCGCGCTGTTGGATCCGACGAAGGCACCATCGCCGATGATGGTCTGCGACTTGTTCACGCCATCGTAGTTGCAGGTGATGGTGCCGGCACCGATATTGACCTTGCTACCGATCGTCGCATCGCCCAGGTAGGTCAGGTGGTTGGCCTTGCTGCCCACGCCCATCGCGACCTTCTTGGTCTCCACGAAATTGCCGATATGCACGCCATCGGCGAGCACCGTCCCCGGCCGCAGCCGCGCGAACGGACCAATCTGCACCGCGCCCTCGGTCACCACGCCTTCCAGGTCGCAGTGCGCACGCACCTGCGTGCCGGGACCGAGATTGACGTCGCGCAGCCGGACGAACGGACCGATCACCACGCCATCGCCCAGGACGACCTCGCCCTCCAGGATCACGTCGATGTCCAGTTGTACGTCGCGCCCCACCTGGACCGTGCCGCGCTGCTCCACGCGCGCGGGGTCGGCCATGCGTACGCCTTCCAGGCACAGCGTGCGGGCGGCGCGATGCTGCCACGCGCGTTCGAGCTGCGCGAGCTGCCACGGATCGTTGGCGCCCTCCACGTCCTGCGGGTCGGCCACCTGCACCATGTCGGCCGGAGTGTAGTCGGCGGCGGCGCTGGCGAAGACGTCGGTCAGATAGAACTCGCCCTGCGCATTGTGATTGGACAGGCCGGACAGCCAGCGACGCAGTGCGGTGGATTCGGCGGTGAGGATGCCGGTATTGACGGTGCGCAGGCGGCGCTGCTCCTCGCTGGCATCCTTCTGCTCGACGATTGCCGCGACCTTGCCTTCCGGGTCGCGCACGATGCGGCCGTAGCCGGTGGGATCGGCCAGCTCGGCCACCAGCACCGCCATGCGGCCGGGCGCCTGCAGCAGCTCCTGCAGGCTCTGGCTGCGGATCAGCGGCACATCGCCATACAGCACCAGCACGGTCGCCGCGTCGGGGATGGCATCCATCGCCTGCTGCACCGCATGCCCGGTGCCCAGCTGCTGACGCTGCTCGGCCCAGTGCAGATCGCCTTGCGCCGCGAATGCCGCCCGCACCTGGTCGCCGCGATGACCGTAGACCACATGGATCGCCGCTGGCTGCAGTTGCCGCGCGGTGGCGATCACATGCGCCAGCATCGGCTGGCCCGCCAGCGGCTGCAGCACCTTGGGCAGCGCCGAGCGCATGCGCTTGCCCTCTCCGGCAGCCAGGATCACAACGTGCAAAGGCAAAGTCATCAACGCTTTCCGGCAACCATGAAGTGCCCGAATTCTAATCGCTGCGCAACCAGGCGTCCCGCCTGGGCAGAAGCGACCTATTGCAGTAACGGTACGTGAGCGCCGCGACCGTTAGGATGGGCGCCCTTTCGCTTCCCCGCGCACGCATGAGCCTGTTCCGCCAAGGCAGCCAGTTCACCCTGATCGGCGCGCTGCAGCTGGCGGTGGATTGCGGCATCTTCATCGCCGGCACCGCCGCCGGCCTGCCCGCCGTGCCCGCCAACCTGCTCGGCCGCATCGGCGGGGCGGCCCTGGGCTTCTGGCTCAACGGCCGCTTCACCTTTGCCCGGCAGGATGGCGCACGCCTGGGCTGGCAGCGCTTCCGCCGCTTTGCGGTGATGTGGCTGATATTGACCCTCATCAGCACCTGGCTGGTCTCGGCCACCGTCGAGCTGGTCGGCCTGCGTCAGGCCTGGCTCGCCAAACCGCTGGTCGAAGGCGGGCTGGCGGTGGTGTCGTTCTTCCTGGGCCGGCAGGTGGTGTATCGCTGAGCCTAGCCTGTGCCTGTCGGCCTGCGGCGACGACGCAGGCAGTGCGCTCGACCGTCGATGCGACCCCACGCGGCACGAATCCCGCTAGCCACCGCCAGCGCCGCTTGCCTGGGCGCTGGCGGTGATCGCCGGAGAAGCTCCCTTCGCGGCCTACCTGTCCGCTGCCGGCGTGGCGCGCTGGGCGGGCGGCTGACAGAAATCGCCCAGGCTGCGAACCAGGGCCGAGTGGTGCACCGCGTCCAGCTGCCATTTCGCCACATAGCGCGCGGCAGCACGCGCGGTGGCAGACGGACAATCGAGCGCCTGCCGTTGCGGGGCCGCCTGCGCAAGTGCATCCAGCAGCTCGCCTTGCAGCTGATCCAGGCGCGCGCGCAACGCGGCCAGATCCGGCCGCGCGGTATCCGGCGCGCGGCCACGCTCGTGCCAGCGGTTCAACAGCGCGTACTGCACGGCCTTGTTGGCCTCGATCTGTGCGGTAAAGAAACGCACGGCGTCGTCCGGCTCCAGTCCGTGCGCCGCGGCCTGATCGCGCACGCTCGACACCACCGCCGCCTCGCGCGTCTGATCCAGCACTGGCTTGCCGCTGTCCCATTTGCTCAACGCCACCGCATCGCCGATGGCATTGCGCTGCACGATGCGGTCCAGCAGCGGATCCAGCGACGGCTGGCTACGTGCCGGCAAGGCACAGCCCAGCAATGCGGCGGCCAGCGCGCCAGTCAGTACGTAACCACGAAAGCGATCTACCAAGCGGGTCATGCGGTCATCCTCAGTGACAGGTCGGCCATGGCAGTGACGCCTGGGCATCGACCACGGTGCGAGCGTGCAGTGTGCCTGTTGGTCGCAGAACCAGGTTTTTTGCCGCGCAAGCGCGGCTTCATAAACGAAAACGCCGACCCAACGGTCGGCGTTTCCACTCCACACCTGCGTGTGGCAACACTGCTGGATCGCATCACGCGCCCATCAAGGGTCGATCAGTCGATCAGTCGATCAGTGCTTGAGGTTGCGGCGCAGGCGTTCCAGCGCCTGCAGCTGCACCGTTGCCTCGGCCAGCTGACGCTGTGCCTGCGCCACATCCACCGTGTTGCCGCGGTTGGCCAGCAGCCGCTCGGCCTCTTCCTTGACCTTGCGCACGGCCGCTTCGTCGATGTCCTGCGCACGCACCGCGGTGTCCACCAGAATGGTCACCACCTGCGGCTGCACTTCCAGGATGCCGCCGGAAATGGCGAAGTCCAGCTGTTCGCCACTGGCGGTGGTCACCACCACCTTGCCCGGCTTCAGGCGGGTAATCAGCGGCGCGTGCTTGGGCGCGATGCCCAGCTCGCCCAACTCGCCGGTGGCCACGACCAGCGTCGCCTCACCGTGGAAGATTTCCTTCTCGGCGCTGACGATGTCGCAACGGATAGTGCTCATGGTGCCTCACTTTGTGAGGCGGGGAATTGGGAATCGGGAATCGGGAATGGGAAGAGCGGCTGGTTGCTCGCTATTCCTACTTCCCGTACTTCCAACTCACCTACGACCCGCCTTTACGATTCCCGATTCCCGATTCCCAATTCCAGCCGCACAGCGGCTGGGATCGCATCAGGCCTTGGCGCTCATCTTGTTGGCTTTCTCGACGGCTTCTTCGATGCTGCCGACCATGTAGAACGCCTGCTCCGGCAGGTGGTCGTACTCGCCATCGCAGATCGCCTTGAAGCCGCGGATGGTGTCCTTCAGCGAGACGTACTTGCCCGGCGAGCCAGTGAACACTTCGGCCACGTGGAAGGGCTGGCTGAAGAAGCGCTCGATCTTGCGTGCACGCGACACCGACTGCTTGTCTTCTTCGCTCAGCTCGTCCATGCCCAGAATCGCGATGATGTCCTTCAGTTCCTTGTACTTCTGCAAGGTCTGCTGCACGCGCTGGGCGGTGTCGTAATGCTCGTGGCCGATCACCAGCGGATCCATCTGGCGGCTGGTGGAGTCCAGCGGATCCACCGCCGGGTAGATACCCAGCGAGGCGATGTTACGGCTCAGCGTGACGGTGGAGTCCAGGTGGGCGAAGGTGGTCGCCGGCGACGGGTCGGTCAGGTCGTCCGCTGGCACGTACACGGCCTGGATCGAGGTGATCGAACCGCTCTTGGTCGAGGTGATGCGTTCCTGCAGCACGCCCATTTCTTCGGCCAGGGTCGGCTGGTAACCCACTGCCGACGGCATACGGCCGAGCAACGCGGACACTTCGGTACCGGCCAGCGTGTAGCGGTAGATGTTGTCCACGAACAACAGCACGTCCTTGCCCTTGCCGTTCTCGTCCTTCTCGTCGCGGAAGTACTCGGCCATGGTCAGGCCGGTCAGCGCTACGCGCAGACGGTTGCCCGGCGGCTCGTTCATCTGGCCGTACACCATCGCGACCTTGTCCAGGACGTTGGAATCCTTCATCTCGTGGTAGAAGTCGTTGCCCTCGCGGGTACGCTCGCCCACGCCGGCGAACACGGACAGACCCGAGTGCGCCTTGGCGATGTTGTTGATGAGTTCCATCATGTTGACGGTCTTGCCGACGCCGGCGCCGCCGAACAGGCCCACCTTGCCGCCCTTGGCGAACGGGCACATCAGGTCGATGACCTTGATGCCGGTTTCCAGCAGCTCGGTGCTGGAGGACTGGTCTTCATACGACGGCGCGCCGCGGTGGATTTCCCAATGGTCCGAGGCCTGCACCTCGCCGGCCTCGTCGATCGGGCGACCCAGCACGTCCATGATGCGGCCCAGCGTGCCGGCACCGACCGGCACCGAGATGGCGCGTTCGGTGTTGGTGGCGACCAGGTTGCGCTTCAAGCCGTCGGTGGAGCCCAGCGCGATCGTGCGCACGACGCCGTCGCCCAGCTGCTGCTGCACTTCCAGGGTGATTTCGGTGCCATCGACCTTGAGCGCGTGATACACCTTCGGCACTTCATTGCGCGGGAATTCGACGTCGACGACCGCGCCGATGATCTGAACGATCTTGCCCTGACTCATTTGGATAACTCCACTCATGTCTGTTCGATTCTGGTGTCGGGAATGGGGAATCGAGAATGGGGAATGGGAAGATCAAGAGCACCGACGGCCTTGCCTATTCCCGTTTCCCGATTCTCCATTCCCGGCTACACAGCGGCCGCGCCGCTGACGATTTCCGAAATTTCTTGGGTGATCGCCGCCTGGCGCGCCTTGTTGTAGACCAGTTGCAAGGTGCCGATCATCTTGTTGGCATTGTCGCTGGCGGCCTTCATCGCCACCATGCGCGCCGCATGTTCGGAGGCCACGTTTTCCAGCACCGCCTGGTACACCAGCGACTCGATGTAACGCGTCATCACATGCTCCAGCACGGTCGCGGCATCGGGTTCGTACAGGTAGTCCCAATCGTGGTGCGCCACCTTGTGCTCGGCGGCCGGCAGCGGCAGCAGCTGGTCGAAGCTGGCCTTCTGCGTCATGGTGTTCACGAAGCGGTTGTAGACCAGATAGACGCGGTCCACCTTGCCTTCGATGAAGGCATCGATCATCACCTTGATGACGCCGATCAGCTGCTCGACCTGCGGGCTGTCACCCAGGTGGGTCACGCTGCCGACCATGTTGACCTTGACGCGACGGAAGAAGGCCGAGGCCTTCTGGCCGATGGTCACCACGTCGATCTCGGCACCGGTGTCCTGCCACGGGCGCACCTCGCCCAGCATCTTGCGGAACAGGTTGTTGTTCAGACCGCCGGCCAAGCCGCGATCGGAAGAGATCACGATGTAACCGACCCGCTTGACCTGCTCGCGCTCGACCAGGAACGGATGCTGGAAATCGGTGCTGGCCTGCGCCAGATGCCCGATCACCTGCTTCATCGCCTGCGCATACGGACGCGAGGTCTTCATGCGGTCCTGCGCCTTGCGGATCTTGGAGGCCGAGACCATTTCGAGCGCGCGCGTCACCTTGCGGGTGTTCTGCACGCTCTTGATCTTGGTTTTGATTTCGCGTCCGCCTGCCATACTCGCTCGCTTCGCTCGCTTAGTGGGAATGGGGAATCGTGAGTCGGGAATTGGCACAGCCAACCCGCTCTGACGATTCCCGATTCTCTATTTCCGATTCCCGCAGCTGGTCTTACCAGCTGCCCGTGGTCTTGAACTCTGCGATGCCCTTCTTGAACGCGGCTTCGATGTCGTTGTCCCAACCGCCGGTGCTGTTGATCTTGGAGACCAACTCGCCCTGGGTGTTGGCGAAGTGCGCGTGCAGGCCTTCTTCGAATGCCAGCAGCTTGTTCACCGGCACCTCGTCGAGGTAACCCTCGTTGACGGCGTAGATCGACAGCGCCTGGTTGGCGATGGACATCGGCGCGTACTGCTTCTGCTTCATCAGCTCGGTGACGCGCTGACCGCGCTCGAGCTGCTTGCGGGTGGCTTCGTCCAGGTCCGAGGCGAACTGCGCGAATGCCGCCAGCTCGCGGTACTGCGCCAGCGAGATACGGATGCCGCCGGACAGCTTCTTGATGATCTTGGTCTGGGCCGCACCACCGACGCGCGACACCGAGATACCGGCGTTGACGGCCGGACGGATACCGGCGTTGAACAGGTCGGTTTCCAGGAAGATCTGGCCGTCGGTGATCGAGATCACGTTGGTCGGCACGAACGCGGACACGTCGCCGGCCTGCGTTTCGATGATCGGCAGCGCGGTCAGCGAGCCGGTCTTGCCGGTCACCGCACCGTTGGTGAACTTCTCCACATATTCCTCGGACACGCGCGCGGCGCGCTCCAGCAGACGGGAGTGCAGGTAGAACACGTCGCCCGGATAGGCTTCGCGGCCCGGCGGACGCTTGAGCAGCAGCGAGATCTGGCGGTAGGCCACGGCCTGCTTGGACAGATCGTCATAAACGATCAGCGCGTCTTCGCCGCGGTCCATGAAGTATTCGCCCATGGTGCAGCCGGCGTACGGGCTGATGTACTGCATCGCGGCCGACTCGGACGCGGTTGCCGCCACCACCACGGTGTGCGCCAGCGCGCCGTTCTCTTCGAGCTTGCGCACGATGTTGGCAACGGTCGAGGCCTTCTGGCCGATCGCCACGTACACGCACTTGATGCCGGTGCCCTTCTGGTTGATCACCGCATCGATCGCCAGCGCGGTCTTGCCGGTCTGACGGTCACCGATGACCAGCTCGCGCTGGCCACGGCCGATCGGGATCATCGCATCGACCGACTTGTAACCGGTCTGCACCGGCTGGTCGACCGACTTGCGCCAGATCACGCCCGGGGCAACACGCTCCACCGGTGCGGTCTGGGTGGCGCCCAGCGGGCCCTTGCCGTCGATCGGCTCGCCCAGCGCGTTGACCACGCGGCCGAGCAACTCCGGACCCACCGGCACTTCCAGGATGCGGCCGGTGGTCTTGGCCACGTCGCCTTCGCGCAGGTTTTCGTAATCGCCCAGCACCACGGCGCCGACCGAATCGCGCTCCAGGTTCAGTGCGAGCGCGAAGGTGTTGTTCGGCAGTTCGATCATTTCGCCCTGCATCACGTCGGCCAGGCCGAAGATGCGCACGATGCCGTCGGACACGCTGGTCACGGAGCCTTCGTTGCGCGACTCTGCGGACAGCTTGACCGCCTCGATGCGGGTCTTGATCAGGTCGCTGATTTCGGAGGGGTTGAGCGTGGTTGCCATCGTTCAGTCCTAGGTGCCGGCCGCAGGGGCCATGCGTTTATGTGAATTCAGTGGGCGAGCGAGCTTTGCAGACGTGCAAGCTTGCCCTTCAGCGAGCCGTCGATGACCACCTCGCCGGTGTCGATCACCGCGCCGCCGATCAGCGAAGCATCCACCCCCGTGGTGATGTCCACTTCGCGGCCGAAGCGCTTCTTCAGCGCAGCGGCGATCGTATCCAGCTCGGCCTGGCTCATTGCAGCGGCCGAGGTCACGGTGGCTTTGACAACATGTTCGGCATCGGCACGCAGTTGTTCGTACAAGCCTGCCACTTCCGGCAGCAGCGCCAGCCGCTGCGCTTCGGCCAGCACGCCGAGGAAACGCAGATAGTCATCGCCCGCCTGCGGCGGTGCCAGCAACGTCACTGCCTGTTCCTGGCCCAAGGCCGGGTTGAGCAGCAGCGCGGCCACGCGCGCATCGCCGGCCACCTGCGCCGAGAACGCCAGCGCAGCGGACCAGGGCGCGAAACTGCCGCCCTCACGCGCGATCGCAAACGCGGCACGGCCGTAGGGACGGGCAAGTGTGAGGGCCTGACTCATCGCTTAAATCTCCGCCGCCAGCTCGTCGAGCAGCGCCTTGTGGGCGTTGGCATCGATTTCGCGCTTGAGCAGCTTCTCGGCGCCGCTGACCGCCAGCACCGAGACCTGCTTGCGCAGTTCTTCGCGGGCACGGGTGGCAGATGCGTCGATTTCGGTCTGGGCCAGATCCTTTTGACGGTTGGCTTCGGCAATGGCCTCCAGCTTGGCCGCTTCGATGATCTGGTTGGCGCGCGCGTGGGCCTGATCGATGATCTCGTTGGCCTTGGTGCGTGCGTCCTTCAATGCTTCGTTGACCTTTTCCTGCGCCTGCGCCAGATCCTTCTGACTCCGATCGGCAGCCGCCAGACCTTCGGCGATCTTTTGCTGACGCTCTTCGATCGCCTGCAGCAGCGGCGGCCAGATCTTGGTCGCGACGATCCAGATCAGACCGGCGAAGGCCAGCGCCTGGGCAAAGATGGTAAGGGTGATATCCATGGGTCGCTCAATCGCTGTTTAGGGGTGAAAACGCCGCCGCAATGGCGACGCTTTCCGACCTTCATCCGCGAAGGCAACCACAACGGTTGCCTCCACATCCTGCTACCGCTGGATCAGCCGGCAGCCTGCGACAGACGCTCGATGAACACCTGGGCCAGCGGGTTGGCGAAGGCGAACAGCAAGCCGACGGCGACGCTGATGATGAACGCGGCGTCGATCAGGCCGGCGGTGATGAACATACGCACCTGCAGCACCGGGATCAGTTCCGGCTGGCGCGCGGCCGATTCCAGGAACTTGCCAGCCATGATGGCCAGACCGAGGCCGGCACCCAGCGCGGCCAGGCCGATCATGATGCCGACGGCGAGGACGGTGGAGCTCTGGACTTGAGCGAGGTTGGTCAGGACGGCGAGGTACATGGTGATCTCCGAACGAAAGTTTCTAAGGGTGATGGATGAAGCGGAATGAAGCAGATGCAGGGTGACGCAAACTCAGTGACTGTCTTCGGCCAGGCTCAGATACACGATCGACAGCATCATGAAAATGAAGGCCTGCAGCGGAATCACCAGCAGGTGGAACAGCATCCAGCCGAGGCCGAATACGCCGCCAGCGACCATGCCGGCGATGCCCGCACCGCCCAGCACCCAGATCAGCAGGAAGACGATCTCGCCGCCGAACATGTTGCCGAACAGTCGCATCGCCAGCGAAATCGGCTTGCTCAGCCACTCGACGATGTTCAGGAGCAGGTTGAACGGCATCATCCACTTGCCGAACGGCGCCGTCAGGAATTCCTTGGTCATGCCGCCCACGCCCTTGGAGCGCAGCGAGAAGGCGATCATCAGGAAGAACACGCTGATCGACATGCCCAAGGTGGCATTGACGTCGGCGGTGGGCACCGGCTTCCAGGCGTGGATGCCTGCCCAGCCCAACGGGATGGCAATGAAATCGGCCGGAATCATCTTGATGAGGTTCATCAACAGGATCCAGAAGAAGATCGTGATCGCGATCGGCGTCACCAGCTTGCTGCTGCCGTGGTAGGTGTCCTTGGCCTGACGATCCACGAACTCCAGGCAGATCTCCACGAACGCCTGCCACTTGCCCGGCACGCCGGCGGTGGCCTTGCGGGTGGCCAGCCAGAACGCGACCACCATGACCAGGCCCATCAACACGGCCATGACCAGGGTGTCGAGATGGATGGTCCAGAACGTACCGCCACCCTCGCGAACCGGGTAGACCAGGTTCTGCAGGTGGTGCTGGATATAGGAGGTAGGTGTCGCTGCCTCGCCCGCCATGTGTACGTAGCCTTTTTAGTTCGGATCAACGCCTGGCCAGAGCCAGAACCTGAAAAATCAGCCCGATGGCGATACCCGCCAACAGGGCCAGAGGAGGCAGCCGCCACAAGCCGAAGCCCAGCGCCAGCGCCACGAAAACCAACACCCACTTCACCACCATGGCCAGGATCAGCCGGACCATGGCAATGCCGGCCGCCTGGATACCGCCTCCAAGCGCGGTGCGTGCCGCCACCCAACCGCCCAGCACCGTCGCCAACCCGGTCAATGCCACCCCGGCAGCGTACCGGGGACCAACCAGCAGCAACCCCAGACTGGTTATAGCTACAGCAGCAAGCGGATATACCGCAGCGCGCAGCATCAACCGCCGACCCGCCTCAACGGAGTTCAGCACTACGGTTACCTTGCGTATGAATGGGTGGGAAGCGCAGCTGCGCCTCGTCGAGCCGCGAGAGTATAGCAATGGGACAAATTGCGAGACAACCGGCAGAGGTCACGCGCGCGACGCAGCACGACATGGCATGTCGCGCTGCGTCACCCCGCGACGGCGGATGGAACTTTGCCACACATCGGCGGTCACAGATGGCGAGGCCTGCACATCCTCGTCGAAAGGTCGCACCGCAGGCTGCGTCCGGGAGCCCCGGGAGACCCGGGCTCCTGCTTTTGCAGGCCGCTGCCACGCCTGTCACTCTCCCATCGACGGTCCAATCCCGGATCCTTTGCCTGCCGGCGCTGCCACGGGCGGCGAAGCTTGCGTGCGGCAGCTGGATCCCTGCGCAATTGGCACTACGTTCCGTACTACAGAGCATGCGTTACCGCACAGTTTGCGCCTGCCGCCAAATCGATCGCTGACACCGGCTACTGCGCGCGACGCCTGCGCCCCTTGCCGATCCGGACCGTTTTGTCCGATTGCTATGTCCGCCTTCACGGATATGCGACGCGTCCTTCACTTTTGAAAGACGCCGCGCTACCGATAGTGCGCGCCACTGGCCCAACGGCCTGACCATCCAAGCAATCGGAGCTCCCATGAAACACCTCCTCGCACTGGCGATCCCGTGCGTGCTGGCCGCCGCCTACGCCGCGCCTGCCCACGCCGAAGATACCGACGACCGCTTCCAGCTTCGCCTGGGTGCGATGAATATCGACAACGACAACACCCTGCGCGGCAATACGCTGCTGGCCGGGAACAATGTCTCGGTCAACGAAGATTTCGAACTGGGCGGCAAGGAGTGGGAGCCGCGCGTGGATGGCGTGTTCCGTATCAGCACCCGCCAGCGCCTGATCTTCGACTACTTCAAGTACGACAAGGATCGCCGCGAGACGCTGACGCAGGACCTCAGCGCCGCTGGCGTCAGCGTGCCGTCCGGTAGCTTCATCAAGGGTGAGCTGAAGTACCAGGTCGCCAGCCTGGTGTACGACTACTCGGTGATCGATTCGCCGGAATTCAGCCTGGGCCTGCAGCTCGGTGCGGAATACGCCAAGGTCGAGGCCAATGCCTATGCCGACCTGGGCAGCGTGTTCGAAGGCGAGGTGCTGAACGAAAGCGCCGATGGCGCCGCACCGGTGGTCGGCATCCGCTTCACCGCGCGCCCCAGCGAACACTGGCTGTTCAATGTGCAAGGCCAGTACCTCAACACCAGCTGGGGAAGCTTTCGCGACTACGATGGCGACCTGAGCCGAGCCAACGCCATCGCCGAGTACCGCTTCACCAAGAACTTCGGCCTGTTCGCCGGATATGACTGGTTCAAGCTCGATGTCGATCGCAGGGGCCGCGATGGCTTGATCGGCCTGAAGCAGGAATTCAAGGGCCCGGTGGCCGGCGTGACGCTCGCGTTCTGATCTGCTCCACCCTCGTACCCGAGAGGCCCGCGTTTTGCGGGCCTCTTGCGTTCTGGGCGCAGCCATAGGGAACGATGCCAAGCACTGCCCTGCCTGGCGCACCGGGTGAACCACTTCGCAGCATTCCAATACCACGACGCCCCGCACATGGCGGGGCGTCGTGGAAGACCAAGCGCGGGCGCTTATTTCTTCTTGGGGATGTACAGGTCGGTGATGGTGCCGTCGTAGACTTCGGCCGCCATGCCGACCGACTCGCTCAGGGTCGGATGGGCGTGGATGGTGTGGCCGATGTCTTCGGCTTCGGCGCCCATCTCGATGGCCAGGCCAATCTCGGCCAGCAGGTCGCCGGCATGCACGCCGACGATGGCGCCACCGATGATGCGGTGGGTGTCTTCGTCGAAGATCAGCTTGGTGAAGCCTTCGGTGCGGCCGATGCCAATCGCGCGGCCGCTGGCGGCCCACGGGAACTTGGCCACGCCGACCTTCAGGCCCTTGGCCTTGGCCTCGGTCTCGGTGACGCCCACCCAGGCGATTTCCGGGTTGGTGTACGCCACCGACGGAATCACCCGTGCCACCCACTCTTTTTTCTCGCCGGCAGCCACTTCGGCAGCCAGCTTGCCTTCGTGGGTGGCCTTGTGCGCCAGCATCGGGTTACCGACGATGTCGCCGATGGCGAAGATGTGCGGCACGTTGGTGCGCATCTGCCGGTCCACCGGAATGAAGCCACGCTCGGTGACCGTGACGCCGGCCTTGTCCGCGCCGATCTTCTTACCATTGGGCGAACGGCCCACCGCGACCAGCACGCGATCATAGGTGGTCGCATCCAACCCCGGCTTCTCGCCCTCGGCGGCCGCTTCGAAGCCAACGGTGATGCCCTTCTTGTCGGCCTTGACGTCGGTGGCCTTGGTCTTGAGATGGACCTCGACGCCCTGCTTCTTCAAGCGATCGGCCAGCGGCTTGACCAGGTCCTTGTCGGCGCCCGGCATCAGCTGGTCCATGAACTCGACCACGGTGACCTTGCTGCCCAGCGCGCTGTACACCGTGGCCATTTCCAGCCCGATGATGCCGCCGCCGACCACCAGCAGGGTCTTGGGGATGTCGTGCAATTCCAGCGCGTCGGTGGAGTCCATTACGCGCTTGTCGTCCCACGGGAAGTTGGGCAGCTTCACCGCCTGCGAGCCGGCCGCGATGATGCAGTGCTCGAAGCGCAGCAACTGCGTCTTGCCGTCGTCGCCGACGATCTCCAGCTCGTTGGGCGAAACGAACGTTGCCACGCCGGTGACGGTGCGCACCTTGCGCTGCTTGGCCATGCTGGCCAGCCCGCCGGTGAGCTTGCCGACCACCTTTTCCTTGTACTCGCGCAACTTGTCCAGGGTGATCCTGGGCTGGCCGAAGTCCACGCCGAAGTCGCCGGCATGGGCCACTTCATCGATCACCGCAGCGGCATGCAGCAGCGCCTTGGACGGGATGCAGCCCACGTTGAGGCAGACACCGCCCAGGCTGGCATAGCGCTCGATCAACACCGTTTCCAGGCCCAGGTCGGCGGCGCGGAAGGCGGCGGTGTAGCCGCCGGGGCCGGCGCCGAGCACCACCACCTTGCAGTCGATATCGGCGGTCTTGCCGCTGGCCAGCGCCGGCTTGGGCGCAGCCGGTTCGGCCGGGGCACGATGCGACGGTGTCACCGGCGGCTTGCTGCCGGGTGCGGCGGCCGCGGGAGCCGCAGCAGGCGCAGCGGCCTTGGTCTCGGCCTTCGCAGGCGCAGGCGCGGCGGCCTCGCCTTCGGTTTCCAGCAGCAGCACCACCGCCCCTTCGGACAGGGTGTCACCCATCTTGACCTTGAGTTCCTTGACCACGCCGGCCGCCGAGGACGGCACTTCCAGCGTGGCCTTGTCCGACTCCAGTGTCACCAGGCCCTGGTCCTTGGCCACGCTGTCGCCCACGGCGACCAGCACTTCGATGACAGGGACATCGCTGTAATCGCCGATGTCGGGAACCTTGATTTCAATGACCGCCATTTGCTTCTCCTGTAGCTCAACCGGCCGTGCCGGCAAGCGTCTGCTGGAGTTCATCCAGCGACGATTCGATTTGGGTCCAGCGCTTGTCGCGCTTGTTTTCCTTGCCTTCGCTGGCGTCGATCAGCAGCGCCGCCTGCTGCAGCAGCAACTCGCCAGCGCCGCAGCTCGGGCGGGCGCCGCTGTAGCGCACGCCGTCGACCTGGAACGACAGCACCTCGCCTTCGGTGACCGGTGCGGTGCGGCCAGTGGGGGCCAGTTGGGTCAGGGCGTTGGTCCAGTTGCTGACCAGGCGCTTGGCCAGGGCGGCCGGGATCGGGATCTCGACCGTTTCCGGGGTCTGTTCGGTGCGGAACTGCACGCTGCCGCGACCCGCCTCGCTGACCCAGCTGTAGACGCGCTCGTCGCTACGGCTATGCCGCAGGGTCCAGTCGGCACCGTCCTTGCCCGGCAGCAGCGAGACACCGCTCTCCACGCCGCGCACGGGCAGCGTCAACAACGCCAGCGAGGGTTTGCTGCCGCCATCGAACAGCGTGGTGACGGCGGTGCCGTAATTGCCCACTGCCGGCGGCCAGCCGCGCCCCAGGGTGCTGCTGCACTCGCGGGCGACCGCGCCGGTCCACGGCAGCACGCCGAGCACGGCGATGGTCAGCAGCGCGCGCCTCACAGCAGGACGCGACGCATGTCGGCCAGCACTTGGCTGAGGTAGGTGGTGAAGCGGGCCGCCAGTGCGCCGTCGATGACGCGGTGGTCATAGCTCAGCGACAACGGCAGCATCAACTTGGGCGCGAACTCCTTGCCGTTCCACACCGGCTGCATCGCCGACTTGGACACGCCCAGGATCGCCACTTCCGGCGCATTGATGATCGGGGTGAACGCGGTGCCGCCGATGCCGCCCAGCGAGCTGATCGAGAAACAGCCGCCGCTCATGTCGGCCGGGCCCAGCTTGCCGTCGCGCGCCTTCTTGGCCAGTTCGCCGCTTTCCCGGGCGATCTGCAGCACGCCCTTCTTGTCGACCTCGCGGATCACCGGCACCACCAGGCCATTCGGCGTATCGGCGGCGAAGCCAATATTGATGTACTTCTTCAGGGTGAGGTTTTCGCCGGCCGCATCGAGCGAGGCGTTGAACTCTGGGAACTGCTTCAACGCCGCGGCGCTGGTCTTGACCAGGAAGGCGAGCATGGTGAGCTTGATGCCGGCCTTCTCATTCTCCTTGTTCAGCGCCACGCGCAGCGCTTCCAGGTCGGTGATGTCGGCCGATTCGAACTGGGTGACGTGCGGAATCATCGCCCAGTTGCGCGCCAGGTTGGCGCCGGAAATCTTCTTGATGCGCGACAGCGGCTGGGTTTCAGTCTCGCCGAACTTGCTGAAGTCCACCTTCGGCCAGGCCAGCAGGTTCAGGCCATTGCCGCCACCGGCCGGCGCAGCACCGGCTGCAGCCGGCGCGCCGCCGCTGAGTGCGGCCTTCACAAAGCGCTGCACGTCTTCGCGGGTGATGCGGCCACCCTTTTCGCTGCCCTTGAGCTGATTCAGGTCCACGCCCAGCTCGCGCGCGAACACACGCACCACCGGGCTGGCGTAAGCCACCTTGGACGGCAGCACGCTGTCGGAATCGAAGGTCACCGGCGGGCTGCTCGGGCTGCCGGCCGACGGCTGGCCGCCCTGCGTCGCGGCGCCGGAGCGGCCGCCCTGCACCTGCGCGATCTCGCGCTGGGCCAGCTTGTCCGGCTCGGCCGACACGGCGACCGGCTCCACCTTGTCGGCGGTTTCGGCGGTCTCGGTGCTGGCCTTGGCCGGCGATTGCGCCGCGCCGGCACCGCCATCGCTGGCGGCGATGATCGCCACCACATTGCCCTGCGAGAGGGTGTCGCCGACCTTGACCTTGAGTTCCTTGACCACGCCGGCAGCCGAGGACGGCACTTCCATAGTGGCCTTGTCCGATTCCAGCGTGACCAGGCTCTGGTCCTTGGCGACGGTATCGCCCACAGCCACCAGCACTTCGATCACCGGGATGTCGGTGTAGTCGCCGATATCCGGCACACGCGCCTCGACCAGGCCACCATCGGCGGCGACGGGCTTGGCGGCGGCCGGTTCGGCCTTGGCAGCCGGCGCCGGTGCAGCAGCAGGCGCGGCTTTGGCCGGGGCGGCGGCAGGCGCCGGCTTGGCGGCAGTGTCGGCGCCGGCATCGGCCACTTCGATCAGTGCCACCAGGGCACCCTGCGACAGCGAATCGCCGACCTTGACCTTGAGTTCCTTGACCACGCCAGCCACCGACGAAGGCACTTCCATGGTGGCCTTGTCCGATTCCAGCGTGACCAGGCTCTGATCCTTGCTGACCGTATCGCCGACGGACACCAGCACCTCGATTACCGGGACGTCGCTGTAGTCACCGATATCGGGGACACGTGCTTCCTTGATTTCGGCCATACGGGGGAACTCCGGCAACAGATGGGGAAACCCCTATTGTGGCCGGCCACGGCCTACAGCGCCAACCATTGCCGATGAAAAGATCGCTTGCCCGGCGGAATGCAGTGTCTGCGCACGGCGTTGCAGGATCATTTCGGCGTGCGTGGATCCACCTGCAACCGCTGCAACGACGCGTCCGATGGCAAACGATACGCCAGCGCATTGTCCAGCGCATCGAGGACCTCGACCTGGTTGCACAGCTGCTGCGCGCGCGGCCGCAATGCGCGTGCCTGCGGCTCCACCAGGCGCTCGCTGCGCTGCTCCAGGCCATCGAGCGAGCGCAGCCGCGCGGCGTCTGCGGTCGGCGACAATTGCACTGCGCCGGCAACCACATCGCCGATCAGCTGCGGCATTCGCTCGGCAACCAGTTCACCGATGTCGTCATCGGTCGCGATGTCAGTCCTGCACGGCATCGCACAGCGGCTGCCACGCCGTACACAGGCGTGGCAAGGACCAGGCGGCATTGGCCGGGCTGGTGGACGGCAAGGCCAGCATCGGCACCGCGCGCGCGTTGGCCGACAACAGCGGTTGCACATGCCGACGCCAGGCCTGCGCCGCCGCCGCGCCATTGCAGGCCACCAGGCGTAGCTGCGGCAACGTGAGCAGCAACGCGGGCAACGGATTGACCACGATGCTGTCGGCGACGATGGCCGAATCCAGACTGCCGTGACGTTCGCAGCGGCCAATCACATCCCACAGGCCGACGCCGCGTGCGTTCAACGCCTGCAGGCGCGATAGGTAGCTTGCTGCCGCATCAATGCCCAATAAGGCATGCATCAAATGCCAGAACCGATTGCGTGGATGCGCGTAGTACCGGCCTGCGTCCAACGATGCGACGCCTGGCATCGAACCCAGCACCAGTACACGGCAATCATGCCGAATGTGCGCTGGCAGGCCGTCGCGGGCGTGGTTTTTCGTCACGACAATCGCATCTGCGTGAATATGTTTTTCAGCCTGCATCGTGCAACCACGGCCTTCTCGGAGAAATTTCTGAACAAACGGAATTTTAGCGAGCCGCAGGTGGGCGTGGATTCAGATTTTCAGGAATAGTTTTGGCGCGGCCCACTCCACGGGCCCAACAACAAGACGAGGAGACCCTCATGCGTTCCATTTCCATCCTGAGCCTGGCTGCTGTATCTGCACTTGCGATTGCACCGTCCGCGTTCGCGCAGGACACCACCTATACCGGCGACACCTCCTCGACTTCCACCACTGCCGATAGCGCCTCCGGCAAGCATTGGGCTGTGGTCGGCGGCGTTGCCCTGCTGAACCCCAAGAACAATCCGGCTCCGGGCCTGGACGTGGACGGTGGCCCGGCGCCCACGCTGAGCGCCAGCTACTACATCAACGACAACTGGGCGATCGAACTGTGGGGCGCTGCCGACAAGTTCAATCACCGCGTCAACTCGGCCACCGCAGGCAAGATCGGCACCGTCGATCAGCAGCCGATCGCCATCAGCGGCCAGTACCACTTCGGCCAGGCCGACACTGTGTTCCGTCCGTTCGTGGGCGTGGGCTACTACGAGTCGAATTTCAGCAACGAGCGGATCGACGCCGCATCGCCCAACGGCCAGCATGTCGGCATCGACACCGCCAAGGGCGTGATCGGCACCGTGGGCGTGGACATGAACATCAACTCCACCTGGTTTGCACGCGCCGACGCCCGCTACATGCGTTCGCGCCCGGAACTGCGCGTCGGCGGCCAGGGTACCGGCAGCGAGCTGGAACTGGATCCGTGGACCGTCGGCTTCGGTATCGGCGCGCGCTTCTGATCCAGCGCACACGCGCATCGCCGAGTACAAGCAACGGGCCGCAAGGCCCGTTGCTTGTAACAGCCGTCGGCAAATAGCGAGAGGCGCACGTAGCCGGTGGGTAATCGGCGATCGGTGCGGTGGCACATGCGCGATTCAACGCCAGTAGACGCTGCCGCGCAGACGTGCAGTGCGCCAGCGCCACCAGAGCAGGCTGGCATAGGCCAGCGCATAGCCAAGCAGCACGCCCGCGGCGCCCAGCAGGCTGGCATGACTCATCCAGCCATCGACCGGCCACACCGCCCCCTGCCAGGTGCTGCGCCAGCCCTGTACCAGACCGGCAAGCAGCCGTCCCAGCAGCAGCGCCGCCAGGCCCAGCACCAGCCACAGGTTGGGGCGGTAGAACAGGCCTTGCGGCGTGCGCTCGAAGCGGGTCAAGCGCAAGGCCAGCACGCCCAGCAGCAGCCCGCAGGCCCAACCGAACGCGGCATGGCTGAGTGCACCGGGCCAGAACGCGGCGGCGATCAGCGCGAACACGCCGAACACCACGCTGGACAGACCGGCCGAGACCAGATTGACCATCAGCAACCAACCGCGCGCCTGACGGCGTGCGGTTCCCATCCGGAAACGCTGCAACAACGACAACGGGAACAGCACCGCGAACACGGCCAGGGCAACGATCACGGCCAGTGGAATGGCGAGCAGCAGGGGCATGACGCAATCGCCGGAAGGAAGGCAGGCAACGCTACTACGCCGGTGTCATCGTGAGGTGTTGGCGCTATCGCACACACCGCCCGCGCACGCCTGGCGAGCGCTGCGCAACCCGGAGCAGACAGCGGCCAGGGGGAGTTGCCGAACGCTGTTTCGCTGGACCTGGCGCACCGGCAGTGGCCCAAGCCCACGCCATTGCCGCCGCACGGCCCGATTGCCGCGCTCAGAACGCCGGCAGTACCGCGCCCTTGTACTTCTGTTGGATGAATGCCTTGACCTCCGGGCTGGTCAGCGCCTTGGCCAGCTTCTGCACGCGGACATCGTCCTTGTTGTCGGCACGCGCCACCAGAAAGTTCACGTACGGCGAGTCCTTGCTTTCGATCGCCAGCGCATCGCGGGTCGGATTGAGCCCGGCATCGAGCGCGTAGTTGGTATTGATCAGCGCCAGGTCCACCTGGTCCAGCACGCGCGGCAGCATTGCCGAATCGAGTTCGCGGAATTTCAGCTGCTTGGGGTTGTCGACGATATCGCGTTGGGTCGACAGCGCGTTGCTCGGGTCCTTGAGCTTGATGATGCCGGCCTTGTCGAGCAGGATCAGCGCGCGGCTGTTGTTGCTCGGATCGTTAGGAATGACCACATCGGCACCCGTGGGCAGGTCGGCCAGCGCCTTGAAACGGCGCGAGTACGCACCGAACGGCTCGATGTGCACGCCGACCACGGTCACCAGCTGGCTCTTGCGGTCGCGGTTGTACGCATCCAGGTAAGGCTCGGTCTGGAAGTAATTGACGTCGATCTGCTTCTGCACGACCTGGTCGTTGGGCTGCACGTAATCGTTGAACACGCGCACGTCCAGCTTCACGCCCTGCTTGGCCAGCAGCGGTTCGACCACTTCCAGAATCTCGGCATGCGGCACTGCGGTGGCGGCGACAGTCAGGGTGTCGCCACTGCCGCCGCCGGCGCTGCCGCCGCAGGATGCCAGCGCCAGCGTGGCGGCGGCCAGAAGGGAACGAAACGCAAGAGTGCTCATGTGGGGGTCCGTGGGGGGAAGGAGTGCGGCAAGCCGCTGACGTCAAAGCTAGCAGACCGCAGCCACGGCGATCCAGCGGCTCGGGGGCAAGCCATGACGCGCACCGCTGGCGCAGCCCGAACACGCACGCGGCACTTCCTGGAGGCGACGGCGGCGGCCAGCGCGCGGCTGCGCGGCCGAATGCGCCTTGCGCCACAACCGGCTCAGCGCCGGCTGTAGTGCGCCACCAGCCGGTCGCCCAGCATCTGCAGCAGTTGCACCAGCACCAGTAGCGCGATCACGGTGATCAAGGCGACATCGGCGTGCGAGCGCATATAGCCCTCGCGGTAGGCCACATCGCCCAGCCCGCCGGAGCCGATCGCCCCGCCCATGGCCGTGAAGCCGATCAGCGCGATGGTGGTCACGGTGGCGCCGGCGATCAGGCCCGGCCGCGCTTCGGGCAGCAGCACCCGCAGCACCAACTGGCCAGTGGTGGCGCCCATCGCCTGGCTGGCTTCGATGATGCCGCGATCGACCTCGCGCAACGCGGTTTCCACCAGCCGCGCATAGAACGGTGCGGCGCCCACCACCAGCGGCAGGATCGCGCCACGCACGCCGAGCGAGGTGCCCATCAGCATCAGCGTCAGTGGAATCATCGCGATCATCAGGATGATGAAGGGCACCGAGCGCAGCAGATTGATCGCCAGCGCCAGCGCGCCGTACAGCAGCGGGCGCCGGCGCAGCTGCGGAGCGCCGCACAGGAACAGCGCCACGCCCAGCGGCAGGCCGATCAGCAAGGTCAGCGGCAGCGCGCCGGCCAGCATCAGCAAGGTGTCCAGGGTGGCCTGGCCGATGTCGCCCCACTTGGCGGCATCGAGGTTGCGGAAGAAACCGCCGGCGGCGGCAAGTATCGACGTCATGCGCGCAGATCCTCTACCTGCACGCCGGCCGCCACGAAGCCGGCCAGCGCCGCGTTCTGGTCGCCACCGGTCAAGGCGACTATGAGCTGGCCGTACGGGGTGTCCTTGATGCGGTCCACGCGCCCGGACAGGATGTTGTAGTCCACCCCGGTCTCGCGGGCGATGCGGCCCAGCACCGGCTCGTAGGTGCCATTGCCCAGGAAGGTCAGCCGCACGATACGCCCGCCGACGGCGGCGAAATCGCGATGCAGTTCGGATTCGTCCACATGTTCGGCTTCGGACACGAAGCGCCGGGTGGTGGCGTGCTTGGGGTGCAGGAAGACCTCGGTGACCGGGCCGGTTTCCACCAGCTTGCCGGCATCCAGCACGGCCACGCGGTCGCAGACGCGGCGGATCACGTCCATTTCGTGGGTAATCAGCACGATGGTCAGGCCCAGCTCGCGGTTGATCTGCGCCAGCAGCTGCAGCACCGAGGCGGTGGTCTGCGGGTCCAGCGCGCTGGTGGCCTCGTCGCACAACAGGATCTGCGGCCGGGTGGCCAGCGCGCGCGCGATGCCCACGCGCTGCTTCTGCCCACCGGACAGTTGCGCCGGATACTTGTTGGCCTGATCCTGCAGCCCGACCCGGGCCAGCAGTTCGGCCACCCGCGCATCGATCTGCGCACGCGCGGTGCCGGCCAGCTCCAACGGGAAGGCCACGTTGCCGGCCACGGTGCGCGAAGACAGCAGGTTGAAATGCTGGAAGATCATGCCAATGCGCCGGCGCAGCGCGCGCAGGCCCTGGCTGTCCAACGCGGTGACGTCGTCCTCTCCGATCAGCAGGCGCCCGCCGCTGGGCTCTTCGAGCCGATTGATGAGCCGGATCAGCGTGGACTTGCCGGCACCGGAATGGCCGATGATGCCGAACACCTCCCCGGCACCGATCCGCAGATCGAGCGGGTGCAGCGCCACGATCTGACGACCGTCAACGGAGTAGGACTTGTGCAGGCGCTGAAACTGGATCACCGCGCGTGGCCGGTTGGGGGGTCGTGAAGCCTACCAGTCAATGTTCGCTGCCGGGAGTCGGGATTGGGGATTGGGGATTCGCAAAGGCAGCCTGCTTTGACGAATCCCCAATGCCGAATCTCGAATCACGGCCGTTCAAGCGGCAACGGCCTGTCCGCCTTGCGGATGCGCTCCCGGCGCAGCAAATACAGCCCGCTGGCGACGATGATGCCGGCGCCGGTCCAGGTCCAGCCATCGGGCAGGGTCTGCCACAGCAGCCAGTCCCAGCCGATCACCCAGACCAGGCCGCTGTACTCCAGCGGGGCGATCATCGAGGCCTCGCCGCGCAGGAAGGCCTGGGTCAGCGCGATCTGGCCCAGCGCACCCGCCAGGCCCATGCCGGCGATCAGCCAGCCGTGGCTGCCCTGCAGCGGCACCCATCCGGGAATGGCCAGCAAGCCGGCACCGATCGCCATGAACAGCAGAAACCACACCACCATCGCCTGCGGGGTGTCGGTGCGGGTCAACAGGCTCACCGTGATCGCGGCTATCGCGTAGGCCGTGGCTGCCAGCAACACCATCAGGCCGGGCAGCGAGATCAGCCCGTCCACGCCCGGGCGCAGCACCACGATCACACCGACCAGGCCGATGCCAATCGCGGTCCAGCGGCGCGGCCCGACCTGCTCGCCCAGCAGCGGCACCGACAAGGCCGCCACCAGCAAGGGCGCCACGAAATACAGCGTGTAGGCGGTGGACAGCGGCATCCGCTTCAGCCCATAGACGAAGCAGCCGATCATCACCATGCCCAGCATCCCGCGTAGCAGATGCAACCCCCAGCGCACCGGCACGATGGAGCGCGGCCCGGCGGTGGCCAGCACCCACACCAGCACGAACGGCAACGAGGCGGCGCCACGCAGCAGGGTCACCTGCAGCGGTGGATAATGCGCCGACAGCAGCTTCATGCCCGCGTCCATCAGCGAGAAGCAGGCCACGGCGGCCACCATCCAGGCGATGGCGGGGAGCGGAGAATGGGTGGTGGGCATAAGACCATTATCGCCGCCGCAAAGCGAACGCCGCCAATGCGTGGATGCAAGCAGCCTGGCCCGATGGCCTAGAATGGCCGCCATCCCCAGATAACAGGAGCCTTGCATGCCTTCCTTCGACGTCGTGTCCGAAGTCGACAAGCACGAATTGACCAATGCGGTGGACCAGGCCAATCGTGAACTGGACACGCGTTTCGACTTCAAGGGCGTCGAGGCCAGGTTCGCGCTGGAAGACGGCAAGACGATCAACCAGTCCGCTCCCAGCGACTTCCAGCTCAAGCAGATGACCGACATCCTGCGCGCGCGGCTGCTGGCGCGTGGCGTCGACGTGCGCTGCCTGGAGTTCGGCGAGGTGGAAACCAACCTGGCCGGCGCGCGGCAGAAGGTCACCGTCAAGCAGGGCATCGAGCAGAAGCAGGCCAAGCAGCTGGTGGCCAAGCTCAAGGAGGCCAAGCTCAAGGTGGAAGCGCAGATCAACGGCGACAAGCTGCGCGTGACCGGCAAGAAGCGCGACGACCCGCAGGATGCGATCGCCTTGTTGAAGAAGGCCGATTTCGAGCTGCCGCTGCAGTTCGACAACTTCCGCGATTGAGTGCAATCCTGCGATGGCAGCGTGTGCGGTGATCGACCCGGTGGTGCCACGGCCAGCTGCGTGCATGCCGTGCACCGGGCTGCGGGTGTAGCGGCCCGCAATGCGCGCCCTGCTCGCCAGCCTGTTGCATCGTCTACGTCTGCACGCCGTGCGGCAGGCAGGCGCGCGTGCGCCGGGCACCACGGCAGCAACGCAGCAGGCGAACGCGCAGCCGCAGATTGCAACCGGATCGACGCTGCACTGCATGGCCGGCCTGGACCCGGGCGAGGCGGCCGCCTTCGCCGATGCTTTCGCGGCGGAGATCGACCGCGCCATCGCACAGTGCACGCTGGGCGATGCCACCACCAGCAAGGCGCAGGCGCTGGAACAGATCCACTCGCTGAAGAACACCCTCTCGCTGACCGGCTCACCGCAATTGCTCAAGGCCTGCGACCAACTGCGCGACGAGGTGGAGCACGACGCCTTGAGTGACGCGCTTGTGCCCCGCTTCACTGCGGTAGCCACTGCCGCCGGTCTACTGGTCAGGCAGTACCGGCTCAGCCTTCCTCTCGACGACGCGAAACCTCATGCCTAGTCCTTCCCACCGCGCAGCGCCTGGGTTGATCCCTGCGGCCAGGCAATTGCGCAGCGACCGGCTGGTGCGGCTGCTGGAGTCGTTCCTGGAGTACCGCGCTTGCGTCGGCCGCGTGGTCGTACAGACCGTGGTGATGCTGTGGTGTCTTGGCTGGCTGTACGGGCCGCAGCCGGTGCTGGTCAAGGATGCGCACGCGGTGTTCCCGACCGCGGTGACCTTGTGGATCATCGCCTTGGCCTGGATGGTACTGGTGCGGCGCAAGCGTGTGCCGCAGGGAGAATGGCTGGATGCGGCGGGCTTTGCGATGAGCCTGCTGTTCATCGGCCTTCAGACCTCGCTGGCCTTCATCCTGTTGATGTCGTTGAATGCGTTCCTGCCGTTCATCACCATCGCCGCAGTGGCGCGCTACGGGCAACGCGCCACCGTCCCGGTCCTGGTCAGTACCTTCGTGCTGATGCTGGTGACCGCACCGGCGGGCTACTGGCTGTCGCGGCCGGCGTATTTCGTCTACGCCGTGGCGCTGAGCCTGGTGTTGCCGCTGCTGGTGTCGCGCATCGTCATCGCCATGCAGGAAGTGACCTTGCAGGCGCTCGCTTCTCGCGATGCGCAGAGCCGCTTCATCAGCACGATGAACCACGAGCTGCGCACGCCGTTGAACGCCGTCATCAACTGCGCCCAGCTGATCGATACCGATACCCTGTCGGCCGAACAGCGCGACCTGATTCAGGCGGTGACGGTCAATGCCGCCGCCCTGCGCCACCGCGTCAACGAAGTCCTGGACGTGGCCGGCATCGACGGCGGGCACCTGCAACTGCAGAGCAAGCCATTGAACATGCTGGACGTGCTGACCACCGTCAAAGCGGTCTGCGCGAGCGCCGCCTCCACCAAGGGGGTATCGCTGAGCGTGCGCATGCAGGCGGCGCAGACGCCCTACCTGCTGGGCGACGAAGGCCGCATCGAACAGGTCATCACCAACCTGGTGGTCAATGCGATCAAGTTCACCCCGGCCGGCGGCGCAGTGGAGCTGTTGATCGAGGCAACCCTGGCCGACGAACGCTGGCTGGTCGAGGCGACCGTCACCGATACCGGCATCGGCGTGCCCGACGACAGGAAGGCCTACATCTTCACCCCGTTCACCCAGCTCAGCACCGGCTTCAGCCGTGCCGAGGGCGGTGTCGGGCTTGGCCTGTACATCGCCTTGTCGGTGTCCGATGCGATGGGCGGCAGTTTGACGGTGAACGACAACCCGGCCGGCGGCAGCATCTTCCGCTGGATCTTCGAGCTGCCGGCCGCTGCGGCCAACAGCAGCCGCACGCGCGATTTGCGCGATGCGCTGGCAGAGCACGCACGCACGGTACCGCCGCTGCACTGCCTGGTGTTCGAGGACATGGACACCAACCGCCTGGTGATCGGCAACCTGCTGACCCGCGCAGGGCACCGGGTGAGCTTTCATGCCGATGGCAGCGACGCGGTGGAGCGCATCGCCCGCGCCGCGCCAGACATCATCTTCCTCGACCTGCACATGCCCGGCACCTCCGGCTGGGATGCGCTGGGACAGGCAGGCGATGCGATCGGCACGTTGCCGCCGATCATCGTGCTGACCGCCGACACCCGCAGCGATTCGATGCGCAAGGCCGCGGCAATCGGTGCGGCAGGCTATCTGTCCAAGCCGATCAACGCGTACGAACTGCTCGCGCTGCTTGCCCAGCATGCCGGGAAACGCTAGCCCAGGGCTGAAACCAGGCAATGCGGCGCGCTGTCACTGGCGCACCGCAGCGCCGGTACGCAGCGACCTGGCGTTGCTGTACCTGCATGGGTTTTCCGCAAGCCCTGGCGAGGCCGGCGCGCTACCCGAACGGATGGCCGATGCGCTGGACGCCAATGGCTACGTGCACCGCTGGCCGGGTCATGGACAACACGCCGCCGATGCCATGGCCGGACTCACCCCGGCCGTGATGCAGGCCTCCGCGCTGCAGGCGCTGGCCCAGGCGCAGCGCATGGCGGAACGCGTGGCCATTGTCGGGTCGTCACTGGGTGGCACGCTGGCGCTGTGGCTGGCCGCACAGTGCCGCGCGCAGGTGGCGGCGGTGGTGGCATGGTCGCCCGGCATCCGGCCTGTCAATGCCGGCTTGCTGGATCGGCTGTGCGAGGCGCAGGCGCCGGTGACCGACCCCTACCCGCGCAACGAGGCCGTCCAGGCATTCTGGTCGGACACCCTGCACCCGGATGGCTTTCGCACGCTGCGTGGCCTGCTCGACCTGTTTGCAGCCTCTCCGCCGTGGCCGCAGGTGCGCTGCCCGGTCATGCTGGGCTATTACCGCGCGCCCAACGGCGACGAAGACCCGATCTCCTCGGTGCCGGCGATGCTGAGCATGTTCGACGCACTGGGCACGCCGCCAGCGCGCAAGCAGGCCATCGCCTTCGCCAGCGGCGCGCATGCCATCGGCTCGCCGCACAAATCCCCGATGGCCGAGCAAGTAGCGCACGCATCGGTGCAATTCCTGCGCACGCAGCTGTAAACCGACGCAGCGGGCACGGCCAACCACCGCAACTGACCGTGCGCCCTGCAGCGGCGCTGCCGCGCAGCCGACGCCCTGCGTTGCGTCACCGACAACACCGCAACAGTGGCATCGGCGGCCCTGCCGGCAGCGATCGCATACACTGGCGCGCCATCACGCCGCCGCCACGATGACCACCACGCCCGCCCTGCCCGACCCCCTGGCCGCCACCCGCAGCTGGATCGAGCGCGCGGTGATCGGGCTCAACCTGTGCCCGTTCGCCAAGGCGGTCTACGTCAAGGAACAGGTGCGCCTGGTGCTCAGCGATGCCAGCACGCCCGAAGCGCTGCTGGAGCAACTGGTCGAAGAACTGGTGCTGCTGCGCGACACCCCGGCCGAGCGGATCGACACCACGCTGATCGTGCATCCGGACGTACTGACCGACTTCCTGGACTACAACGACTTCCTCGACAACGCCGATGCCGCAGTGGGCGCGCTGGATCTGCAAGGCGTGCTGCAGGTGGCCAGCTTCCACCCCGATTACCAGTTCGCCGGCGCTGCGCCGGGGGATGTGGCCAACTTCACCAACCGCTCGCCCTTCCCCACCCTGCACCTGCTGCGCGAAGACAGCGTGGAGCGTGCAGTGGCCGCGTTCCCGGACCCGGACGTCATTGTCGAACGCAATATCCAGACGCTGGAACGCCTGGGCCACAGTGGCTGGGAACGCGTCCTGAACGGTGCCGAGCACTGAGCGTTCGACGCGCTGGCGTGCCGCAGCGATCGACCACGCGCATGAGTGTTCGGCGACAGTTGCAGCGCAGGCCGAGCGCAGGCAACACCTGCGTGCACACGTACGCAATGTTGCTGCGACGCTGACAGCCTGGGCGCTACAGTGCCGCATCCCCTAGAAACCTGCGCGTGCCATGGCCCTGACTCCCGGCGTTTCCGCATGGAACCCCTCCCCCTTGCAGGACCGCGTGATCGTCGTCACCGGTGGTGCGCAAGGCATCGGGCGCGGCATTGCGCAGGCCGTCCTGGGTGCGGGCGGCACCGTGGTGATCGGCGATCTCGAAAGCGATGCCGGCAACGCCTGTCTGCAGGACTGGGCACTGCCGCGACGCAGTGCCTTCGTGCGGTGCGATGCCGCGCGCCAGGCGCAGGCTGCGCGCTTGATCGCCACCACGCTCAAGCGCTTCGGCAGACTCGATGGCCTGGTCAATAACGCCGGTGTAGCCGACCCGCACATCGCGCCCTTGCCGCAGCTGGAATGGGACCAGTGGAATGCCCGCCTCTCCAGCCTGCACGCGGCATTTCTGTGCAGCAAACAGGCCTTGCCTGCGTTGACCCAGGCCGATGGTGGCGGCGCGATCGTCAACATCGCCTCCACCCGCGCCTGGCAGTCGGAGCCGCATAGCGAAGCCTATGCGGCCGCGAAAGGCGGGCTGGTGGCCTTTACCCATGCGCTGGCGCTGAGCGAAGGCCCGCAGGTACGCGTCAACAGCATCAGCCCGGGATGGATCAGTACCGATGCCTGGCGTGCACCGCAGCGCCGGCGCGCACCCAAGCTATCGCGACGCGACCATGCGCAGCATCCGGTCGGGCGTGTGGGGACACCGGAAGATATCGCGCAGCTGGCGGTGTATCTGCTGTCGCCGCGGCTGTCCGGGTTTGTCACCGGGCAGGATTTCGTCGTCGACGGCGGCATGTCGCGCAAGATGCAGTACGTGTGAGGACATGCGCTCGCGTGCGGATGCCTTCGCGCGCGTTCGGAACCGATATGGGTGCGGTTGGCCAGGCAATCCTTCGATGTGCGCCGGGTGTTGTTCATGCGAAGAGTGATGGGTGTCGGTTGCGTCGTACCCTCACCCCAACCCCTCTCCCGCCGGGAGAGGGGCTTTGTTGGTCGCGTGCTCGGTCATGCGGTGGCTTCGCGGCCGAACAGCACCTGCAGGTCGGCCGCCTGCAGCGCGCGCCATTGCCCGGACGGCAGCGTCTCCAGCGACAAGCCGCCGATGCGGCTGCGATGCAACGTCACCACATGGTTGCCGACGGCCGCAAACATGCGCCGCACCTGGTGGTAGCGGCCTTCGTGCAGGGTCAGGCTCGCCTGGCGTGGTCCAAGCACCTCCAGTTCGGCTGGCAGCAACGGCTTGGTCTCGCCTTCGAGCAGCAACGTGCCACTGGAAAACAGCGCCGCTTCGTCGCCACGCAGGTCCTCGGCCAGGGTGATTTCGTACACCTTGTCGAGTGCGGATCTGGGCGAAATGATCCGGTGCAGCAGCGCGCCGTCGTCGGTCATCAGCAGCATGCCGCTGGTCTCGCGGTCCAGCCGGCCAACCGGCGCCAGCACCGGTGCGCGCAGGCGGAAGCGCGGCGGCAACAGCTCATAGATCAGCCGGCCGGTGTCCTTGGTCGAACAGGTGTAGCCGCCGGGCTTGTGCAACAGCAGACTGAAACCCGGCGGCGGATCCAGCGGTTCGCCATCGATGCGGATGGCGTCATGCTCCACCTGATCGTCGGCATACAGCACCTCGCCCTGCGCGTCGGTGATGGCGCCCTGGCGGAACAGCTGGGTAACCTGCTTGCGGCTGCCATAGCCCAGGTTGGCGATGTGCTTGACCAGCTTCATGCGCGCGCTCCACGGCCGCAGGTGGCGGCGATCAGCTTGAAGCCGTCGCGCTCGGCGGCCACGCGCACCTGGCCGAAGCTCTCGTTGAGGATCTGTTCGTAGGGCAGATGCCGGTTGGCCACCAGCAACAACTGCCCTCCCGGACGCAGCGCCTGCGCGGCCACGGCGATGAAGCGCTGCCCGATGTCGGGGCGATCGGCGCGCGACGGTGTGTGGAACGGCGGGTTGCTGACGATGAAATCGTACTGGGCCGCCAGCCCGGCAGTGACGTCGCGCCAGTGATAGTGCCGCTGCGCCGAGTGCGGGCTGTCCTGCAGGTTGCGCCGTGCCAGATCCAGCGCGCGCGCCTCCGCTTCGTACAGGTCCAATGCGGTGACCTTGGGGCAACGCGCCAGCACTTCGGCCGACAGGTAACCGAAGCCCGCTCCCAGGTCGGCGCCATGCCCGGCCAGCGTGGGCGGCAGATGCTCGACCAGCAGCGCCGATGCCGGATCGATGCGATCCCAGGCGAACACGCCCGGGCGGCTGATGAAACGCCCGTCGACGATCTTGCGCGGAGCATCCAGCGCGGCCCAGCGCGCCTGCAACGCGACATCGGTGGCGGCCGGCAGCGGTGCGGTCCAGTAGCTGCGGCAGTGATACTTGGTCAGGCTGCCGGCCAGGCCGCAGAGCTGGCGCAGATCGGCCTCGCCGGAGCGCGCGCCCTCGTTGTTGGACTGGCAGGCCACCATGCGTCCGCCGGGTGCGGTCAACGCCACCGCCCGCGCGAACAGCGCGCGCGCTTCGTCGCGCTGACGCGGCGGCAATACCAGCACCAGCGCATAGCGGGTGCTGTCGGCCTCGATCTGGCGCTCTTCACGCACCTGCCAGCCGCTGTGCTCCAGCGCCTGCGCGAACGGGCGAAAACTCTGTTCGCAGATCAGCGTGTCGGCGGTGGCATGCTCGCGCAGCACCACGCCATCGCGGGCACGCAGGAACAGCACCGGACCTTGCGGCCATGGCAGCGCGCCCTGGGCGAACGGCAGGAACAGGGCTTGAAGCGGAGCATCGTGCGGGCCAGCCATTGGATCATCGGGTCGGGAACAGGCCGCCATTGTAAGGGACCGGCGCCGTCGGCCCAGTTGCCCTTCCAATGTGTATACGGACTATTGATGCCCACGCAACATCTGCCCACCTAGGCTGCAGGCACGCCCACAGTGGAGAGACACGATGCGTGCATTGTTCGTAGGTGGAGTTGTCGATAACAGCGAAATGGACCTGGACGACGCTCCGCCGCCGATGCATTACCCCGAAAACACCGGCGCCGGCCGGCCTCGCTACCGCCTGCACCAGGTGGGCGAGCGTGCCGATGGCAGCCTGGCCTACGCGGTATACGGCGCCCCGGAAATGGCCGATGACGACATCGTGCGTATCACCGAGGAACGTGGCTACGCGCGGCGTTTCAGTGCGTCACCGGAGTTGCCGCGCTGAGCGCATGTGCCAACGAACTGGCGCCCATGCACCGCGCGCATGGCATGCGTTCTGCCAGCGCGCGCGGCATGCTCAACGCGGCTTGGGCGTCGCCCGCCAGATCACATTGCCAACATCGTCGGCCACCAGTAGCGCACCGGCATTGTCGAGTGCTACGCCCACCGGACGCCCTTGCGCATTGCCTTCGGCATCCAGGAAACCATCCAGCACGGTGATCGGTGTCCCGCTGGGCTTGCCGTCGATGAAGGGGACGAACAGCACCTTGTAGCCACTCGGCGGGTCGCGGTTCCACGAACCATGCTGGCCGATGAAGGCGCCCTGGCGAAAGCGCTCCGGCAGCAGCGTACCGGCAGCGAAGACCAGGCCCAGTGAGGCGGTGTGCGGACCCAGCGCGTAGTCCGGTTTGATCGCCCTGGCCACCAGTTCGGCATTCTGCGGCTCCACTCGCTCGTCCACATGCTGCCCGTAATAACTGTACGGCCAGCCATAGAAGCCGCCATCGCGCACCGAGGTCAGGTAGTCGGGTACCAGATCGCTGCCGATCTCGTCGCGCTCGTTGACCACGGTCCACAGCGTCTTGCGCTGCGGCTCCCAGGCGGTACCAACCGGATTGCGCAAGCCGCTGGCAAATACGCGACTGCTGCCGGTAGCCGGGTCGATCTCCAGGATGGCGGCGCGATTGAGTTCGGCCTCCATGCCGTGTTCGGCCACGTTGCTGTTGGATCCCACGCCCACGTACAGCTTGCTGCCATCGGGACTGGCCAGCAACGACTTGGTCCAATGGTGGTTCAGCCCGCCGGGCAGGTTGGCTACGAAGGTCGGCTTGGCGGTGATATGCGTGTCGCCGGGCTTGTAGGGGAAGCTCACCAGCGCATCGGCGTTGGCCACGTAGAAGCGGTCGCCGACCAGCGCCATGCCGAACGGCGAATACAGGCCGCTGATGAACTGGGTCCGCACTTCGGCCACGCCATCGCCATCGGCATCGCGCAGCAAGGTGATGCGGTTGGCACTGGGCACCACCGCGCCGGCCTTCTTCATCACCACGCCCTGCACCTTCTTGCGCAGTCCACCGCCCTCGTCGGCATTCTCGGGCTTGGGTGGCCCGGCGGTTTCGGCCACCAGCACATCGCCATTGGGCAGCACATACAGCCAGCGCGGGTGGTCCAGGTCGCGCGCGAAGGCATTGACCTGCAGATCGGCAGCCGCCGTCGGCTTGGCATCGGCGGCCCAGCGCTTGACCGGCGCAATCTTGACCGTGGGAATCAGCCGCTTTACCGGCTCGGGCAATTGCGGGTTTGGGCCGGTGCCCTGTTCGATGGCCAAGGTGGCGGTATCGCCGCAACCGGCAAGGACGGCCACAGCCAGCAGCGGCAACGGCCAACGGACGAACGAGCACAGTGATGCAGTCATTGCGGCGGATCCTGAACAGTTGCGGCAGCGGACCATCATGCCGACAACCGCGCGCAGAGAAGTAAACGCCTCGTCAATACCGGCCCGGCTCGCTTTGACGTATCGGGCGCTCCCCGCCAGACCAGTGACCGTGAACGGGGCGGCAACCACCCGCGATCCGTGCGCCCGTCGCCATCAGTCCACGCGGTGCCCAAGCCGTGCCGGCATCACTCCAGCCGTTCGCGCGCCGCGCGCACCGCGGTCACCAGCTGCGCCACGCTATACGGCTTGGCCAGATGTTCCTGGAATCCCGATTCCAGCGCGCGCTTGCGGTCGTCATCGCGCGCCAGCGCGGTCACCGCCACCGCCGGCAGCGCATGCGCATCCAGCCCCAGGTTGTCGCGCACGGTACGGATCAACCCGTAACCATCCATGCCCGGCATGCCGATGTCGGTGAGCATCGCATCGAAGCGCGCGTGGCCGTGATGATCGATCAACGCCAGCGCATCGGTGGCGCTGCCGGCAGTGACCACCTCGGCACCCTGCTCTTCGAGCAGGCGGCGCAGGTAATCGAGCATGTCCGGCTGATCCTCCACCGCCAGCAGGCGCAGGCCGTTGAGCGCGCGCGCTTCGACGATCTGCTCGGACATCAGGCGACGACGCAGCTCGCGTCGCGGGCGTTTGCCCTGGTCGGGCGCATGTTCGGGCAGGCGCACGGTGAAGATGGCGCCCTTGCCGCGGCCGCCGCTGCTGGCACTGACCTGGCCGCCATGCATTTCCACCAGCTGTTGCACGATTGCCAGCCCCAGGCCCAGGCCGCCGTGCTGGCGCGTGGTGGTGCCATCGGCCTGCCGGAAGCGGCCGAACAGATGCGGCAGGAATTCGGCAGCGATGCCGTCGCCGGAATCGCGCACCGCCACCCGCAGATGGCCGTCGTCGCGCTCGATGCTGACATCGATACGGCCATGCGCCGGGGTGAACTTGATCGCATTGGAGAGCAGGTTCCACAGCACCTGCTGCAGCCGCGTGGCATCGCCCAGCACCAGGCACGGTGTGGACGGCGCATGCAGTTGCAGCACCTGGTCTTTGCCCTGGACAGCCAGTTCCTGGGTCGTGAGCGCTTCGCGCACCTGCTCCACCAGATCCAGCGACTCGACTTCCAGTTGCACCTTGCCCAGCAACATGCTGCTGAGATCGAGCATGTCCGAGATCAGCCGCTTCTGCGCGCGTGCGCTGCTGGCGATCACCGACAAACCCTTGTAGTTGGGATGCCCTTCCTCGACCCGCTGCAGCAGCAACTCGCTCCAGCCCAGGATGGTGGTCAGCGGGGTGCGCAACTCGTGCGACAGGGTCGCCAGGAATTCGTCCTTCAGCCGGGCCATGCTCTCGGCTTCGTTGCGTGCGCTGCGCTCGGATTCAAGCAATTGCTCGCGGGCCAGTTCGATCTCGCGCTGCTCGGTCACGTCCGGGCTGCTGCCGGCCAGGCCGATGAAGCGCCCATCGGCCGAATAGCGCGGCGTGGCGGTCATCTCGATCCAGCGCCACTGGCCATCGTGGCGGCGCGCGCGCACCAGAGCGCGCAGGCCGCGTTGTTCTTCCAGCGCGGCCGACAATTCGAACTGGAAGATCGGCAGGTCGTCCGGATGCAACAGGTCGCTCCACGCCGACACCGTGCCGCTGGAAATGTCCAGGCCGAAGAATTCGCCATAGGCGCTGTTGACGAAGCGCACCACGCCCTGCGCATCCAGCACCCAGACCGGCATCGGCAGGCCATCGGCCAACGCGCTGAAGCGTGCCTCGCTTTCGGCTAGCTCGCGCTCCACGCGCTTACGCTCGGTGATGTCCATGAACAACACCGCCACCCGTGCCTGCTCCGTGCGGCCCACCCGGAATGCATCCACCGAATACCAACGTCGCAGCGCCTTGGCCTGCATCTCGAAATGAATGCGGTTGCCGGTACGGGCGACCTGCCCGTACCTGTCGAACCATTCCTGCTCATGGTCGGGGAGCAGGTTCCGAATGGAGACGTCGACCGCGTTCTCCAGCCCGGTGTAGCGCTCGAACGCCGCGTTGGTGGTGCGGATCAGGTAGTCAACCGCGCGATCGCCTTCGAACACCAGGTCGATGACGCAAAAGCCGGCATCGATATTGTGGAAGATCTCGTGATACACCCCCGGGTCGAGGCAGGATTGACCACTGGCGGCCGGCAACGCGACGGCCAGCTCGGGGCTAAGGCTAGGGGTGCTCAAGTCGGGGACCACGGGTGCTGCCGGAGCGGATGACGGAAAGATCAAACCACGGCCGATGTCGTCAGCGGGTGCACACGCTGGCGGCCGAGGTCACACATGCGCCCTGACCGGCCGCAGGCATTCCCGGACCAGCACCAACGCTGCAAGCCTGCGCGGTTTCACCACAACGTTGCCGCCGCCAGCGCGATGCAGGCTGCCAGCAGCACGATGCCGCCCACCACGCCGCGAAATACCCACTCACCCTCGCGGCGCAGCTGTTCGTCCATCCAGCGCTGGGCTTCCTCGCGCCAGGCGGTGGATCGCGCGTAGTCGGCATCCAGCAGCAGCACCCGTACCCGGCTCAGACCCAGCTCGGCGCATTCGCTGCGACAGCGCTGGCTGAATGCGTCGTCGGGCGGGGTCACCTGCGCGCCCAACGGCAGGTCCAATTCCAGTTCATGCCTGGACATAGCGCGGTCGCTCCTGATCAAGCTCATTTTCCAGCGCCATTCGCGCCAGTTGGGTGTAGTTGGCACGCGGCCCTTGGCCGCGCCCGGTCAGCATGCCCTGGTAATCCAGGCCCTGCCAGACCCGCCCGGTCCACTCCACGCAATCTTCGGCAATCACCAGCATCAACGAATAGCGGTAGTCCACCCCGGTCGCGCTGGAATACGCATAGACCGGCGGAAACTGCACTGCGACATCGACCTGACGGCCGAGTGCCGCCAGGTGGTCGCGCAGCGCGGTGCGCGCGTCCGCGTCGGGAGCCAGTTGCAGTGGCCGGGTGGCCAGGTCCAGATCCACCTCACTCTGCAAGGCGACAAAGGCCGCCGCGCCGGTGACCGGGTTGTGCCCGTGCTGTTTTGCCCAATCGATGAACTGTAGACGGACATCTGCCGGCATGTGGCCAGGCGGCGAGCCGACGGATTTTGTGCGGTGGGGGTGGGTGTCCATGTTGGCGATCTTCCTGGCCTGACCGTGAAGCGCGAGCGCAGGCGCGGTGAACTCGCCGTCACGGGTGTGAACGCTCGCGCACGGCGCCGGCCATTAACCGCACGGCAACGCCGCGCCGGCCGGAACCACGCCACGCGTTGCGAGCAACGCATTGCATCCCCACACTGCAATCGTCACGGTACGCGGTGTACCAGCTTGGAGGCCTTGCATGAAAACGTCCCATGTCGCCGCCCATGTCCTGTTGCTGGTTGGTCTACTCGCCGCCGCAGGTGCCGGCGCGCAGACCGGCGCCCGCTCCGTCACCGACCCGCAGGCGCCGCGCGCATTGAGCAGCGACGGCCGGGTGGACGTGCGCTGGGCAGACCCTGCCCAATTCTCCGAGATGCGCTTCAGCGGCAACCGCTGGGAAGCGCAACGCGGTGACTGGGTGACGCAGCTGGCAACACATTTCCGGCGAAGTGCCGCACGCCGGCTGCCGGCGGGCCAGCACCTGAGCGTGACCATCACCGATATCCGCCGTGCGGGCCAGTACGAGCCCTGGCACGGCCCACGCATGCAGGACGTGCGCGTGGTCAGGGAAATTTATCCGCCACGCCTGAGCTTCCACTACACCTTGACCGATGCCAATGGACGGGTGATCGACCAGGGCGAACGCAAGCTGGTGGACGCCGCCTTCCTGATGAGTGGCCCGCGCCTGACCGACAGCGATCCGCTGCGGTTCGAGAAGGCGATGATCGACGACTGGGTGCGCAAGCAGTTTCGCGGGGATCGCAGGACTGCCGGGTTGTGAGCTGCCGCGTAAAGCCCCTCTTCCCTCGGGGCGGGAGCGCACAGCGTGCGCGCCACAGACGCGTGTGCCCTGGAGCGCCTGCGCCGCAGGCGCGGGCCGAGGTGTGGAGCGAGGGTTGGGGTGAGGGTACGGGACAAGAGCGATACACCTACCGCGCTGCAACCTCGCCCGACGCCGCTTCGCCCACATACACCCTCGGCACCCGCTTCAGACCACACAGCAGCTGATATGCGCTGACATTGCAGTGCGCCGCCAACGCGCCGGGCCGTGGTGCATCGCCCCACAGCTGCACCGGCGTGCCGATATCCGCCTGCGGATGGTCGGTCAGATCCACCGTGAGCATGTCCATGGAAACCCGCCCGATCAGCGGGCAGACCTGGCCGTCCACCAGCACCGGGGTGCCATTGGGCGCGAACTGCGGGTAACCGTCGGCATAGCCCATCGCCACCACGCCCACGCGGGTGGGCCGCTGCGCCACGAAGCGGGCGCCGTAGCCCACCGGTTCGCCGGCCGGCAGCTCGCGCACCGAGATGATCCGCGAGCGCAACGTCATCACCGGGCGCAGTTGCACGGTATTTTCGGTGTCGTGCGGAAATGGATTGGCGCCGTACAGCATCAGGCCCGGGCGCGACCAGTCGTTGCGCAACGCCGGCCAGCCGAGCAGGCCGGGCGAATTGCGAATGCTGGTTTCCGCACGCATGCCGCCAGCGGTGAGCGCGAAGGCCACCGCCTGTTCGTCGGTGCGGCTGCACTCCAGTTCGTCGGCGCGCGCCAGGTGGGTCATCAACACCACCGAGGCGATCTGCGGCAGCCCGCGCAAACGCAGCCAGGCGGCGCGGAAATCCTCCGGCGACAGGCCAAGCCGGTGCATGCCGCTGTCCAGCTTCAACCAGATGCGCAGCGGCCGCGGGCTCTGGAACCCGGCCAGCGCGCGCACCTGCTGCGAGGTGGACACCACCGTCCACAGGTCGTGCTCGGCGATCAGGCGCAGCTCGTCCTGTTCGAAAAAGCCTTCCAGCAGCAGGATCGGCGCACGGATGCCGGCCTGGCGCAGTTCCAGCGCTTCTTCGATGCAGGCCACCGCAAAGCCGTCGGCTTCCGGCTCCAGTGCCTGCGCGCAGCGCACCGCACCGTGCCCGTAGGCATCGGCCTTCACCACCGCCAGCGCCTTGCTGCCGCCCAGTTGCTTGGCCAGCCGATAGTTGTGACGCAACGCGTCCAGGTCGATCAACGCTTGCGCAGGACGCACTACGCGGCCTCCCGCTGCGGGCGCGCAGTGCGCGGCGACAGGTAGCGGAACACGTCCAGCCCTTCGGTATCGATCTCGTGCGTACGGCCCTGCATCAGATCGGCCAGGTAGCGCCCGGAGCCGCAGGCCATGGTCCAGCCCAGCGTGCCGTGGCCGGTGTTGAGGAACAGGTTGGCGAACGGGGTGGCGCCCACCACCGGGGTGCCGTCCGGCGTGGCCGGGCGCAGGCCGGTCCAGAACTCGGCCTGGGCCAGATCACCGCCGCCGGGATACAGGTCGTTGACCACCATTTCCAGCGTGGCGCGGCGACGCGGATTCAGCGACAGGTCGAAGCCGGCCACCTCGGCCATGCCGCCGACGCGGATGCGGTCGTCGAAGCGGGTCAGCGCGATCTTGTAGCTTTCGTCCAGCACCGTGGAGGTCGGCGCGCGCTGCGCATCGCGGATCGGAATCGTCAGCGAGTACCCCTTCAGCGGATACACCGGCAAGTGCAGGCCCAGCGACAACAGCATGTCGGCCGAATAGCTGCCCAGCGCCAGCACGTAGCGGTCGGCGGTCTCGCTGCGGCCATCGATCTGCACGCCGGTGATCTCGCCGCCAGCGTGCTGCAGCCGCTCGATCTGCTGCCCGTAACGGAACTGCACCCCGGCCTGCGCGGCCAGTTCGGCCAGGCGCTGGGTGAACAGCCGGCAGTCGCCGGTCTGGTCTTCGGGCAGGCGCAGGGCACCGGCCATCTGCGCACCGCCGCCGGCCAGGCCGGGTTCGTACTGGGCGATCTGCGCCGGGCCCAGCAGTTCGTACGGCACGCCGTACTGGGCCAATATCTCGATGTCCTGCGCGGCGGCGTCCAGCTGCTGCTGGGTGCGGAACAGCTGGGTGGTGCCGAGCTGGCGGCCTTCGAATTGGATGCCGGTGTCGGCACGCAAGGCATTGAGGCAGTCGCGGCTGTAGTCGGACATGCGCACCATGCGCGCCTTGTTCACCGCATAACGCTCGGCGGTGCAGTTGCGCAGCATCTGGCTCAGCCACGCCAGCTGGCGCAGGTCGCGGGTGGGGCGGATCGACAGCGGCGCGTGCTGTTCGAATAGCCACTTCACTGCCTTGCCGGGCACGCCGGGGGCGGCCCACGGCGAGGTGTAGCCGAACGACAGCTGGCCGGCATTGGCGTAGCTGGTCTCCAGCGCCGCCGCCGGTTGGCGGTCGATGACGGTGACCTCGCAGCCGGCCTGGGCCAGATACCACGCGCTGGTGGTGCCGATGACGCCGCTACCGAGAATGAGCACCCGCATGTCGCTCTCCTGAAAGGGTATTCCCCCACAACCAGGCGCTGCGGGAGACAGTTAGACGCAGTATATTGCGATCCAGGCAGTGCGATTACTGGAATCGACTCGCCATTGCAGTGAAACTTCCTGCCAAACCTTGTGGAGACAAAGCCCATGGCCACCCGCACGCGCGAGCTGGACAAGATCGACCGCAAGATCCTGCGCATCCTGCAGCAGGAGGGGCGGATTTCGTTCACCGAACTCGGCGAGCGGGTGGGGCTGTCGACCACCCCCTGCACCGAGCGCGTGCGCCGGCTGGAGCGCGACAGCGCCATCACCGGCTACTACGCACGGCTGGACCCGCACTACCTCAAGGCCAGCCTGCTGGTGTTCGTGGAGATCAGCCTGGCCTACAAATCCGGCGACATCTTCGAGGAATTCCGCCGCGCGGCCCTAAAGCTGCCCAACGTGCTGGAATGCCATCTGGTCTCCGGCGATTTCGACTACCTGCTCAAGGCGCGCATCAGCGAGATGGCCTCCTACCGCAAGCTGCTCGGCAGCACCTTGCTGACCTTGCCGCATGTGCGCGAATCCAAGAGCTACATCGTGATGGAAGAGGTCAAGGAGACCCTGACGTTGCCCATCGCCGATTGAGCGGCCGTCCGGCCGGCCAGGGCAGGCCCGGAAACGGCGGCCAGGCGACGCGCCAGACCGGCTGCGCCTGGGCATTGCCTCATCCGGCAACCGGCACGCGATGGCCGGGCAGGCCGGCCTGGCGCCGAGCGGAGCGCCCACACGGGCCTGTGCTGCTGCCGGTAGCCACCGCCAGGACGGCCACCTGCGGCGCCCTGCCCACCTGCCGCGGCCGGCGACGCGGGGCGCCCGCCGTCAACGCACGATCCGCAGCCCGTCGCCGGCAGGCACTGCGTCGTAATACCGCCCGGTCCGGGTGTCCAGCACCCGGTTGGGACCGGCCGGTTGCATGCCGGGCAACAGGCGGCCAGTGCGGTCGTAGACCATCGGCGCCATGGCCGGCATCCCCTGGGTGGTGGCAGGCGAGGCCGCCCCCCGGGTCGGAAGGGTCGGCGTGGTCGGGCGTTGCCCCAGTTGCGTCGGAATGGTCGGTGCGGCCGGGCGTTGCCCCAGTTACGATGGCACCTGCACAGGCTGCGTCGGCGCGGTGACCGGTTGCAGGGGATTGGACGCGCGCGTGGTGGTGGCCGATTGCGCCTGCGCCGCCCCGGCGGCGGCCAGCAGCAGGCAGAACGCATTCGTGCGCATCGAAGACTGGATGGCCATGTCGGCCCCCGGGTGTGTGGGTCGTCCGTATGCAATGGGGGTGGCCGGCCGGCGCCGCAATGCACCGGCCCGGCCGGCGGATGAACGCGTTGGGTAGCACGCGCCGCTGGGTGGATCCTCGCCCACGTCTGCGCGCCCGGGATGAAACATGCCCGCCTGCGCCTTCGCACCGTTCGCGCCTGCCAAAGCGACGGGCGTTTTCGTTGCCGGAGAAGCCCATCCGCAGCACCCGGCAAACGTGCTGGCGCGGCCGCGTCCGCATGCTCGCCGGCGATGCTGGACCAGGGCTGCGACGCCTTGGCGGCGACGGGCGGTTGAACCCTTCCACCAACGCCCACATCACGGGACACAGGCGCCGGCCGTCCGCCGGCCGTAGATGCGAGAGCCTCATGAGCCAGTTCGACCTCACCCCGCCGTCCCCCGCCCAGCGCCAGACCCTGGTTGCCGGACTCAGCGCAGAGGAACGCCGTGTCTTGCTGCAGCACGGCACCGAGGCGCCGTTCTGCGGGGTGTTCCTGGACAACAAGCTCGATGGGGTCTACACCTGCCGCCTGTGCGGGTTGCCGCTGTTCCGCTCCAGCGCCAAGTTCGACTCCGGCACCGGCTGGCCCAGCTTCTTCGCCCCCTACGACAGCGCCCATGTGCGCCAGATCCGCGATACCAGCCACGGCATGATCCGCACCGAAATCGTGTGCGCGCGCTGCGACAGCCATCTGGGCCATGTCTTTCCGGACGGCCCGCCGCCGACCGGCGAGCGCCACTGCCTCAACTCGGTGTCGCTGGGCTTCACCGAGAACGGCCAGCCACTTCCCAATCGGTTGCAGCGCAGCGGCGTCGAGGCCCAGCCAGCCTGACGCCAGGCGCCGCCGTGCACGACAGCGCGGTGGCTGCAATGCCCCGGATCGGGCCATGTCGATCGCGTCGCCAATGCGGCCAGGCCAACGCTGGAAGGCCGCAGTTCGCCCGCCCGGTTGCAAGGGCGGCGCCCGGCACGTGCTTGCCGAGGCCTGGCGCAATCGGTACGGCAGGCCTGTCGGCGTCGCAGCTGCGGGCGCCGGTGCCGGACGACGGCAAGAGCGGCCATCGCCTGCATGAGGCCGCTGCGACACTCGTGCATTGGTTCAGTTGCGCGACACCTGCCGCTTCAAGAATCGGCGGCGCAAGCCGAAACCACTAGTACCCCCCGTCCGTGTCTGGCTGCGCCATGCTCATCATCGTTGGCTTCATCGTCGTCATCGTCAGCGTCCTCGGCGGCTACGTGCTGTCGCATGGAAAGCTGGGCGCGTTGTGGCAACCCTACGAATTGATGATTATCGGCGGCGCGGCGTTGGGCGCGTTCCTGGTCAGCACCCCGGGCAAGATCGTCAAGGAGACGCTCACCGGCATCATGGGCGTGTTCAAGGGCCCGCAGTACAGCTCCGACGACTACAGGGCCACCTTGAGCCTGATCTACGAGCTGTTGAACAAGGCCCGCCGCGATGGCTTCATGGCACTGGAAGACCATGTCGAAAGGCCCCAGGACAGCACCATCTTCGGTAACTATCCCAAGGTGGTGGCCGACCATCACCTGCTGGACTTCATCACCGATTGCCTGCGCCTGATGATCGGCAGCAACATCGAGCCGCACGAGCTGGAGCCGCTGCTCGAACTGGAACTGGAAAAGCATCACCACGAAGCCCTGGCGCCGGCGCACGCGCTGAGCAAGGTCTCCGACGGCCTGCCCGGCTTCGGCATCGTGGCCGCCGTGCTGGGCATCGTGATTACCATGGGCTCGATCGGCGGGCCGATCGAGGAGATCGGCAAACACGTCGGCGCCGCGCTGGTCGGCACGTTCCTGGGCATCCTGCTGGCGTATGGCTTCGTGTCGCCGCTGTCGGCGGCGATGGAAGCGCGCGCCGAGCAGGACGGGCGCATCTATGAGGCCGTCAAGACCGCGCTGCTGGCCTGCCTGCGCGGCTACAACCCGAAGATCGCGCTGGAGTTCGCCCGCAAGACCCTGCCGTCCAATGTGCGTCCGAGCTTCGGCGATTTCGAAACGCACCTGAAGACGATCAAGTAGGACCGCGGTCATGGCCGAGGGCAAATCCACCGTCATCATCCGACGGGTCAAGAAGGTGCAGGGCGGCGGCCATCACGGCGGCGCCTGGAAGGTGGCCTTCGCCGACTTCGTGACCGCGATGATGGCCTTCTTCCTGGTGTTGTGGCTGATGGCGGCCACCACCAAGGAACAGCGCGCGGCGATCTCCGAATACTTTCGCAACCCCAGCCCACTGACCGGCAAGTCGCCGGCGCCTTCGCCCGGCATGAGCGGGCCCGGCGGCGCCAGCACCTCGATGATCAAGCTCGGCGGCACCGCCGACATGGCCAAGGGACAGAAGGACGAAATGGGCCGCAAGCGCGACAACGCGGCCGACACCGACACGGACAGCCGCGCCAAGGACAAGCGGCGCCTGGAAGCGCTGATGCAGGACCTGAAGGAAGCCATCGACAAGAGCCAGGCACTGGAGCCGTTCAAGGACCAGCTGCTGCTGGATCTCACGCCCGATGGCCTGCGCATCCAGATCGTGGACAAGCAGAACCGCCCGATGTTCGACATCGGCCGCGACCAGCTCAAGCCGTATACGGTGGCGATCCTGCATGAGCTGTCCAGCTTCATCAACCAGGTGCCCAACCACATCAGCATCACCGGGCATACCGACATCACCGCCTACAGCAGCGACGCCGGCTACACCAACTGGGAACTCAGCGCCGATCGCGCCAATGCCGCACGCCGCGCGCTGGTGGGTGGCGGCATGGAAGATGCCAAGGTGACCCGCGTGGTGGGGCTGTCTTCGTCGGTGCTGTTCGACCAGACCGACCCGCAGAACCCGGTGAACCGCCGCATCAGCATCGTGGTGATGACCCAGGACGCCCAGCGGGCCGCGCTGGCCGGCGCCGGCCAGGGCGTGGCGCTGGGCAAGCCGACCCCGGATGCGGACACGCAGGTGCCAGACCTGAGCGGCGCGCCGGCCACCGGCACCGCCACCGTCGAAAAGCCGACCGCAGGCGCGGTGCCGACCGCCACCGCAGCAACACCGGCAGCGACTGCCGCCGCCACCCCGCGCACTGCCGCACCACGGGTGTCCTCCAGCGCCCAGGTGGCCTCTGCCGCCGCACTCGCCAGGGCAGCCGAAGCGGCCGTGGCCGCGCCGCAGGTGGCGGTGGACACCTCACCGTCCGCGCAATGAGCCGCCGCCCCGGCCGCTGACACAGGCGGCGCCCGCCGCCGGAACGGGGAGATTTCTCCGTTCTGTGTCCGTGCCGCCACGCGGCGCGCAACGCATCGTGTGGTGCACGCTCTAGAATGACCGACCATTCCCAGCGTCGAGAACACCGTGTCCCGCAATTCCAAGGCCAAGCGCGACAAGCGCAAGAAGCAGCAGCCCAAGCGCCCCTTCGTCCGGCTGGGCCAGGCGCCCCAGATCACCAACCATGCCGTGTTGCAGGATGCCGACGGCCGCGTCGTGGCCGCCATCGGCCTGCAGGACGACAGCGAGTGGATGCTGTCCATCGGCGGCCAGACCATGGGCAGCGCCGACAACCCGGTGCCCATGCTGGCCATGCTCAAGCACCTGGCCAACCTGCAGGAAGCCGAGGGCAAGACCATCACGCTGGAGTATTCGTTCCAGCTGCAGCAGATGATCGACGACCTGGCCGCCGAGGAAAGCCAGACCGCGGAGGAATACCTGACTCAGCTGGTGGAAGAGTTCCAGAACGCCGATGCCGATGAGGAAGACACGAACGACGCGGACGACGAGGACGAAGACGCAGCTGGCGACGAAGCGGGCAGCGCAGACGACGCGACCGTCGACAGCGCAACCGACGAAGCGGCCGACGCCGACAGCGCCGACAAGCATCCCAACACCGCCAACAAGCAGGCCTGACCCGGCCGATGGCCGTCTACATCGACGATGCAGTGCAGCTATGGCGCGACCAGCGCTGGGCGCATCTGCTAGGCGACACGCTGGACGAGTTGCATGCCATGGCGGCGCGGCTGGGCATTCCTCGCCGCGCCTTCCAGAACAAGCTCAGCGGCGCGCACTACGACGTGCCCGCCCCGCTGCGCGCCGAGGCGATCGCCCTGGGCGCCATCCCCATTTCCCGCCACACCGACCGCGCACGGCTCAAGGCATTGATCGCCAATGCACGGGCGCAGGCGCGGGGTGAGCTGCCGTGAATCGGGAATCGGGAATGGGGAATCGTAAGAGCGGGGGCGTCGTGGGCTGCGGTGTCCTTGAAAAAGCCCGGTACGGAGTGCTTTTACGCAAGAACGTCATGGCGTAGCGGCACCTTTCGTTTCACGTTCCGTCGTTCAACACCCATGCGATGCAGCTGCGGCAAAAACCCTGCACCAGTTGCGGTGACGGCGCATTGCACACAAAAAACCACCCCCATACCCCAAATCACTCGGGAACCGCTCTTGCGATTCCCGATTCCCCATTCCCGATTCCCGTCACTCAGAACGCCTCATTGCCCAGGCGCACTTCCACACCCAGCAACGAGGTCAGTGCCAGCATGGCGTCGTCGTCGCGGCTGAGGGCCATCCAGCCGGCGTAGGCATCGCCGCCGGTGTTCCAGTTCCACAGCGAGTAGCCGTGCTCGCGCAGGCGGTCGAAGGCCACCGCCATCAGGTCGGGCACGTCGAGCTTGCCGGCGAAGTCTTCGTCGTCCAGGTCGCCGCCCCAGTCGATGCGCAGGTTCCAGCGCGCGCTGAGCTCGTCGATGGCGGCGATGAACGAATCGGTGTCCTTCCAGTCGACATAGAAGCCCGAGCGCCAGTCGATCACGTCCTTCAGCGTCCACAACCAGGCGTCATCGCCGTCGTCGGCTGCACCGGCCTGTGCCTCGCGCCAGGCGTCGAACTGAGCCAGGGCGGTGTCTTCGTCACCCGGGTTGATCAGCACCAGCAGGTTCCAGACCCGCGCCGGATGATCGTCCACATCGTCTTCGTCGCCTTCGGGCTGCAGGCCTTCGTCGTCTTCGTAATCGGCACTGTTGTCGGGCATGGCGGTCTCGCTCCAGGATTGCAGGTGCGAAGTGTGAGGCCTGACGCCGCGCAAGCAAACCAGGCTCCCGCCTGCATCGCCCACGGCGGGGCTGGTCTTCCCGGCGCAGGCCCGTATCCTGTGCGGCCGAAGACCGCCATCCCGGTTGGTCATGACGCCTTTCCCATGAGCGATACTCCTCCCGATCACCTGGCCATCGATGCACGCAGCCCGTTCCACGATGCCGATGCCCTCAACCGTGGCGTCGGCGTGCGCTTCAACGGTGTCGAACGCGACAACGTGGAGGAATACTCGGTCAGCGAAGGCTGGATCAAGGTGCAGGTCGGCAAGGCCCGCGACCGTCGCGGCAACCCGATGACGACCAAGGTCAAGGGCGAGGTGGTGGCGTATTACCTGGACACCAAACCGGCCACCGAGTGAACCGCGCATGGCGGTTCCGGCGCTGCCTGGGCCGCAATCGCCTCAGGCCTTGAGCCGATAGCCGCTGCGGAAGATCGCCGCCACCACGCCCAGGCATACCACCAGAAACAGCAAGGTCATGCCGGTGCTCACCGCGATGTGCACGTCGGCCTTGCCATAAAAACTCCAGCGGAATCCGCTGATGAGATAGACCACCGGGTTGAACAAGGTGACCTTCTGCCATAGCGGCGGCAGCATGCTGATCGAATAGAAGCTGCCGCCCAGGAAGGTCAGCGGCGTCACCACCATCAGCGGAATCACCTGCAGTTTCTCGAAGCCATCGGCCCAGATGCCGATGATGAAACCGAACAGGCTGAAGGTCAGCGCGGTGAGCACCAGAAAGCCTAGCATCCACACCGGATGGGCGATCTCGTAGGGCACGAACAGCCGCGCGGTGAGCAGGATCAACAGCCCCAGCATCACCGACTTGGTGGCCGCCGCACCCACGTAGCCGATCACGATCTCCCACCACGCCACCGGCGCGGACAGCACCTCGTAGATCGTGCCGGCCCAGCGCGGCATGTAGATGCCGAACGAGGCATTGGAGATGCTCTCGTTGAGCAGCGACAGCATCACCAGGCCGGGGATGATGAAGGCGCCGTAGCTGATGCCGTCGATATCACCCATGCGCGAGCCGATCGCCGCACCGAACACCACGAAGTACAACGAGGTCGACAACACCGGCGAGGCGATCGACTGGGTGAGCGTGCGGAAGGCGCGCGCCATTTCGAACCGGTAGATCGCGGCAATCGCGTGCAGATTCATGCGCGCACCTCCGCGTTGCGTGCGCCATGCACCAGATTGACGAAAATCTCTTCCAGCGAACTTTCGCTGGAATGCAGGTCCTTGAAGTCGATTCCGTGCTCGTTGAGCCGGCGCAGCACCACGCCGATGCCGGTCTGCTCGGCCTGCGTATCGAAGGTGTAGATCAGGCTGTTGCCATCGGCCGACAGTTCCAACGGCAGGTCCGCCAGCGTGGCCGGCACTGCCTGCAGCGGCGATTGCAGGCTCAGCGTCAGCTGCTTGTTGCCGAGCTTGCGCATCAAGGTGTGCTTGTCTTCCACCAGCACCAGCTCGCCGCGGTTGATGACACCGACACGGTCGGCCATGTCTTCGGCCTCTTCGATGTAATGGGTGGTCAGGATGATGGTGGTGCCCTGTTCGCGCAGCCGGCGCACCATCTGCCACATGTCGTGGCGCAGCTCCACGTCCACCCCGGCGGTGGGCTCGTCCAGGAACAGGATGCGCGGCTCGTGCGCCAGCGCCTTGGCGATCAGCACGCGCCGCTTCATGCCGCCGGAAAGCGTGGAAATCTTGTTGTGGCGTTTGTCCCACAGCGACAGCTCGCGCAGGATGGTTTCCAGGTACTGCGGGCTGGCCGGCTTGCCAAACAGCCCGCGGCTGAAACGCACCGTGGCCCACACCGTTTCGAACGCATCGGTGGCCAGTTCCTGCGGCACCAGCCCGATGCTGGCGCGCGCGGCGCGGTAGTCGCGCACGATGTCATGGCCATCGGCCAGGACGGTGCCGGTGCTGGGGTTGACCAGCCCGCAGACGATGCTGATCAAGGTGGTCTTGCCGGCACCGTTGGGACCAAGCAGCGCGAAGATCTCCCCGCGCTGGATCTGCAGATCCACCTGCTTGAGCGCCTGGAAGCCGCCGGCGTAGGTCTTGCTCACTCCCTGGATGGAAACGATGGGTGTCATGGGCTCTGCACGGCAACGATGAGCGCCACAGGGTAGGCGGCGCGCCGTGACGATGGGAGGGGGTCTGGTGGGATAGTGTCTCCCGACCCAGGATTTACTGGGTGCCTGCTGCCCACCGGACAACACCCGCCGCTGCGCGCCGCGTCCGCTCAGCGGCTGCGATGCCCACGCGCGATGTCGTAGGAGCGCACCGGGGCGCGACGAAGCTGTCCAGAGAACGCCGCTCGCGCCCAGGTGCGCTCCTACAGCGGCCGTGATCATTTCGCCGGGTGCCTGCTGCCTACCGGACAACACCCGCCATTGCGCAGCGCGTCCGCTCAGCGGCTGCGATACCCAAATCCTCCTATCGCCCGCGATGTCGTAGGAGCGCACCAGGGCGCGAGAGGCGTTACCGGTGCGTCGCGTCGCGCGCCCAGGTGCGCTCCTACAAGACACGGCGCCACTGCTCCGGCTCTTCCGATTCCCCATTCCCCATTCCCGCGCGCTCACGCGCGCTTGCGCGACTCGATCAGGTCCAGGTTGCGCACCAGCCGCCGCGACAGGTCGTCGGAAATCTCGCGCCGCCGGGCCAGCTTGAACAACTCGTTGCGCTCGGCCACCAAGGCGGTGTGGCGGAACTGGCGCAGGGCCTGCTCGTAGGCGCCAGCTTCTTCCGGATCGGTCTCGGCCATGTCCACCGCGCCCAGCTTGCGCTGATAGCGCTGGCTGACCTGGTTGGCGGCAGCGTTGTAGCGCTCGGCATGCGCGCTGTCTTCCACCAGCCGCTGGCGCAGCTTTTCCACCGCGTCCAGCGCCGCCTGCGAGGCTGCCTTGATGGCCAGGTCTTCCTTCTGCTGCTCGTCTTCTTCTTCCGGCAACTCCAGCCCGCGCAACAGCTGCGGCAAGGCGACGCTGGCCACCAGCAGCGACACCAGGATCACCGAGGCCGCCAGGAAGATCGCCAGCTGGCGGGCGGGAAAGGGCGTGCCGTCCTGCAGCACCAGCGGCAGGGTCAGCACGCCGGCCAGGGTGATCGCCCCGCGCACGCCGGCCAGCGACACCGCCACCACGATCCGCCATGGCGGGCTCACATGCTGCTCGCCGCGTCGCTGCGCCTTGAAGATGTTCCAGCGCAGCGACAGGAATACCCACACGAACCGCAACGCCATCAGGCTGGTGCTGATGGTTGCCACATACACGGCCAGCCACCACGGATTGAGGTGCCCGGCCTCCTGCACGCTGCGCACTGCGCCATCCAGGATACCCGGCAGCTGTTCGCCCAACAGCACGAAGATGATGCCGTTGAAGGTGAACTGCACCGTGTCCCACACCGCCGAACGCTGTAGGCGCATATTGCCCGGCGCATTGCCGGCCATTTCCACGTAGCTCATGGTGATGCCGGCGGCCACGGCGGCCAGGATACCGGAGGCATGGAAGGCTTCGGCCAGCAGGTACGCCGCAAACGGGTTGAGCAGATTGACCAGGATCGCCGAACCGGGCTCTTCGCCGAAATGCCGCCAGATCCAGGCCTGGATGCGGCTCAACCCGAAGGTGGTGGCAACGCCCAATCCCAACCCGGCCAAGGCCACCCACAGGAAGGTCAGCGAGGCGGTGGCCACCGAGAACGTGCCGGTGAGCACGGCGGCCACTGCGAACTGGAAGCACACCAGGCCGGAGGCGTCGTTGAGCAGCGACTCGCCTTCCAGGATATGCATCAGGCGCTTGGGAATCGGCACCTTGGAGGCGATCGAAGAGACTGCCACCGGATCGGTGGGCGACACGATCGCCGCCAGCGCGAATGCCACCGCCAACGGCATCGCCGGGATCAGCCAGTGAATCAGGAAGCCGGCACCAATGACGGTGAAGACGACCAGCCCCAGCGCCAGCTCCAGGATCGCCGCCTTGTCGCGAAACAGGCCTTGCTTGGGGATGCGCCAGCCATCGAGAAACAGCAGCGGCGGCAGGAACAGCAGGAAGAACAGTTCCGGTTCCAGCTCGTGCCCGGCATCGAACACACCCGAGACCACCGCGCCAAGCGCGATCTGGACCAACGGCAATGGCAGCGAGAACGGCAGGATACGGATCAGGTAACCGCTGGCCGCGACCGCCAGCAACATGGCGAGGACGACATCGATCGAATGCATGCAAAGCCCGGAAGATAAAGATGGCGCGCGCCGCATCGGCCTGGGCGACAGCGGACAGCGCACCCACGGGACCATACCGGTTTGCAACCGGTGATGAAACCACCGGTGCCGCACGCGCCGCACCTGGCGTTGCTTGTGCATTTGGAAGCGCAGGCGTCATCGGCATGCCGACGTTGGCATCGCATGCTGTGCTTTCAACCACCCACGACTGCCGCAGCCCGGCAGGGTCATGCGGCGGTGTGCTGACTGGATGGATCGCCTGGCCGGACTGCTGCGCCCGGCTGCGCGATCAGCTGTGCCGAGCGGGCCTGTGTCCGGTCTTCTTCGCAGGCAGCGCGGCCTGCACCGGGACCACGAAGGTGGCCTCATGCAGGACCCGCTTGGAATCGTAATGGCTCACTGTGACCTTGACCGTCTTGACCTGCTTGGCAAAGGCGAACGGCCACTGCGCCTTGGTCATTTCCTGGCCGACCTTGCGGCCATCGACATCCTGCACCAGCGCGATATCCACCGGATAGCTGCCTGAACCAACGTTCTGCGAATCGTGCGCATCGACCATGCCGAGGTGGGCTTTTGAGAACGCCAGCGTCGACGGCCCACCATCCTTGAAGTTGGCGCTGTCGTCGAAGCCCAGATTCTTGTAGCTGTATGTCAACACCACCACCTGTGTGGGAATCCAGGCGCCGCCACCGTCATCGCGAATCCTGACCTTGGCAACGCGCACCGAATCGACGCTGAACTCCCACTCGCCCGGAACACGCCATTGCTGGTGGGGCCGATAGTTCACAGCGGCAGGCGCCTGCACAGCAGCTGTTGGCCCCGGCGCTACAGCCGCAGCCTGCGTGACACCGGACAGCATCAAGCACCCGGTAGCCAGGCAGGCGGTGAGAACTGGCGCGATAGCGCGCGGTGTAATCGACGTCATTGCGTGCAGCCCTTGTTCGATGTGATTCGTCGCGCAGTGGCACTGCGCCGTTGGATGTTGCCGATTGGCCACACACGCGAGCCATCCATGCGAGTTTGCACCCTACGAGATGGCGATCCATGTGTGGTGTACGACATTACGTTCGGCTTGCTGACTGCAGCTTGATGGAAGCGAAGATTGGTACGACTTTTGGAGTCCTTCAGCTGTGTCAGCTGCACGGCGACCGCGCGCATCGGCACGCGCTGCACCGCACCTGTCTCGCCGTCTCATCAGGTGCAATAGGCGTACGTCGTAGCGAGCCCAAGCGATCACTTCATTATGTAAAAACCACGTGATGCATCCGGACGGCATCTGCCGGCGTATCAGGATCTACGGTCGCCACCCAGGCGCCCGCCTACCCAAAGGATCGCTGCCTCATGAAGACCTCGTTGAAGTCGCTTGCCATTGCCACCGCCATTGCCCTCACCACCGCAACGGCGCCGGTCTATGCCGCCTCCAACCCGATGGTGGGTGGTGCGCCGATGCTGGTCACCAAGGACATTGTCGATAACGCGGCCAACTCCAAGGATCACACCACCCTGGTCGCCGCAGTCAAGGCCGCAGGCCTGGTCGAAACCCTGAAAGGCCCGGGCCCGTTCACCGTGTTTGCACCCACCAACGCGGCCTTCGCCGCATTGCCGGCCGGCACCGTGGACACCCTGTTGAAGCCCGAATCCAAGCCCACCCTGACCAAGGTGCTGACCTACCACGTCGTACCGGGCAAGGTGGATGCAGCGTCGCTGATCGCAAAGATCAAGGCCGGCGGCGGCAGTGCCAAGCTCACCACCGTGCAGGGCGAATCGCTCACCGCCAAACTCAACGGCAAGAAGGTCACCCTGACCGATGCCAAGGGCAACACCGCCAACGTCACCATTGCCGACGTCGTGCAGAGCAATGGCGTGATCCACGTGATCGACAAGGTCCTGATGCCGTAAGCGCTGCGCTCGCCCGGTCAGCGCGACCGGGCGGGCGGGCAGTCCAGCAGACGGGTAACGTGTCATGCAGGGGCGCCCCGGCCCGCGCGATGCGTCATTGGGATGCCTTACCGCATGCCTGGACGCCCCTGCACCTCGGCGACAACTGCGCTGCGCGTTGGCCGACCTTGCCTTGCGCAAGAGCCAGCCGCCGGTGTCGTCAGCATCACCGCGACGCCGCGTACCGCAACGCGTGACAGGCCGCTGGCTCCTTTGGTGTCAATGGAACTGCGACACCACGCGCATGCGCCTGCACGCGCTTTTCTGGTTTTTTCGGCAGGACCTTCCTGCTGGTGTCCTACGCGCCGTTGGCGCCATGCGGTGGCACTGCGTCGGGTGCCGCAAGCAGTTGGCGCAGATCCTCCACGAAGCGCCGATATCCCTCCTCCCGCGCCGACTCCGATTCCTGCCGCAGCACCCAGGATGGATGCACCGTGGTCAGCACCGGTGTGCCGTCGTCCAGGCGTAGCCACTGCCCGCGCTGCTGCATCAGCCGGAACGTGCTGCCCAGTACCGCCTGTGCTGCGGTGGCGCCCAGGCAGACGATCTGCGCGGGACGCAATTGCGCGCGCTCGGCCTGCAACCAGCCGCTGCACGCCTGCACATGCGTGCGCTCGGGGTTGCGATGCAGGCGGCGCTTGCCGCGTTGCTCGAAGCGGAAGTGCTTGACCGCATTGGTGAGGTAGAACGTTCCGCGATCCACGCCCAACTCGCCCAAGGCCATGTTGAACAGGCGCCCGGCAGGCCCGACGAAGGGACGCCCGCTCAGATCCTCTTCATCGCCGGGCTGCTCGCCGATCACCATCACCGCTGCATTCTCCGGCCCTTCGCCGAACACGGTCTGGGTGGCCGGCTGCCACAACGCGCAGCGCCGGCAATCGCGCGCGGCCGTGCGCAACTGCGCGATGCTCTGCGCCGGCTCGGCGGCAGCGGGGATGGGAGCCACCGGCACCCGCCGCCGTACCGGCTCGGGCGCACGCTCGGCCATTTCGCGCACGCGCACGCCGGCCTCGCGGATCAGCTCCGGCAACAAGGCTGCTTCGGGCAGGTTCTTCCAGTATTTCTGCGGCATTTCCTGCCGCATCATGGTGGGATTGAGCCGCGCCGGATTGAAGATGTGCGCATAGTAGGTGCGCCACAGGGTTTCCTGCGCATCGTCGGCCGGCACCTGCGTGCGCACCGCCCCCTCGCCGAACGCCAGGGCCTGACCATCCCAGCGTACGCTGCGATACGGGGTCAGGATCGCCCAGCGCATGCCAGCAAAGCGCCGCGCAAAGAACGGGGCAACGCGGTCCACGATGTGATGTTCCGGCTCGAACCAGGCCACGAAGTCTTCGTCTTCGCCAGGCAGCCGGCGAAAGCGCACGAACGCCTTCATCTTGTGCGTATCACGCTGCACCGCCTTCTGCCATTGCCGCAAGCGATGCACGTCCACATCGGTGGCGCGCTCCAGCAGCGCCTTCTCGCCCGAGGCAATCCGCCACAACAACCGGTACAACACCGCGTGCCGCTGCGGATCGCGATGGCACAGCACCGATGCGGCCAGCTGCATGAACTCCGCCGACACCCGTGGCGGTGCGGCCAGCACCGGCAATTCCAACATCCCCTGCCCCATCAGCAACCCACCCTGCGCCCCGCCATTCCACGCCACATGGTCCGGCTCCACCTGCGCACACCACCCCGCCCGCGCCAACGCACGCCACGCCTCGAAACTCCACGCAGGTTCCACCTCAGCGCTGAACATCGCTCACACCACACTCCATAAAGACAAACGCCATCAAGTCCTGTTGCTGGTGCCGTTGCTGGTGCCGTTGCTGGTGCCGTTGCTGGTGCCGTTGCTGTTGCCGTTGCTGTTGCCGTTGCTGTTGCTGTTGCCGTTGCTGTTGCCGTTGCCGTTGCTGTTGCCGTTGCCGTTGCTGTTGCTGTTGCCGTTGCTGTTGCCGTTGCTGTTGCTCTTGATCTCGATCTCGATCTTGATCTTGATCTTGCTTCACCCTGTCGCCTTAAAGCGAGCCGAGCACCGCAGTCATGCGTGGCCGAAGAGGCGCCCTTGTTTGAGCGAAGCGAGTTTGGGCGCCGTGCCGCGCATGGCGAGGAGCGCAGGGGACCGGTGCGGCTGTATCGCACCGGATCGCGTCGGCGACAACGGTTTTGGTGACTTTTGCCAAGACAAAAGTCACTCGCGCCGCAGGCGCGAAAGCCTTGCACTTGCACTTGCTGTGCCTTGCACTTGCTGTGCCTTGCACTTGCTGTGCCTTGCACTTGCTGTGCCTTGCACTTGCTGTGCCTTGCACTTGCTGCGCCCTACACTTGTTGCGCTCCGCTCCGCACCCACCCCCTTCAACCGCAGCAACCATCACCCGCACATCGCACACGCATCCCGCCCACACCTCAATCAAACAACCCCGCCTGCCGAGGCGCCGGCGCCAACTGCGCCCGTAGCCGCACCGGATCATCCAGGCGCTGCCGCGGATGATGATCCAGCACACTCACGAACGGCAGCAGCTTCTTCATCGGCACCCGCAACCGCGCCAGATCGCCCACGCGCAGGCGTGCATGCCGGCGCGACAACAGCAGCCGCTCCACATTGCGCGTCCCCAGGCCCGGCACCCGCAGCAGCATCTCGCGCGGTGCCTGGTTCAGATCCACCGGAAAGCGCTCGGGATTGCGCAACGCCCAGGCCAGCTTCGGGTCCACGTCCAGATCCAGCATGCCGCTGGACTGCGCCGGCGCGATCTCTTCCACGCTGAATTCATAGAACCGCAGCAACCAGTCGGCCTGGTACAGCCGATGCTCGCGCTGCAGGGGCGGCGCCTGCAGCGGCAGCTTGGAGGATGCATCCGGAATCGGGCTGAAGGCCGAGTAATACACCCGACGCATGCGGTAGTTGCCGTAGAGATTGTGGCTGGTGTCCAGGATGCTGCGGTCGTTGGCATCGTCGGCGCCAACAATCATCTGCGTGCTTTGCCCGGCCGGCGCAAACCGCGGCGGCTTGGCGCGACGCACGGTTTCGGCCTTGCGCTCGAGCTGGTTTTCCTCGATGCGCCAGCGCAGCTCACCCATGGCCGAACGGATGCCGCCCACGCTTTTTTCCGGCGCCAGTTGCGTCAGGCCCTGCTCGGTGGGCAGTTCAACGTTGATGCTCAGGCGGTCCGCATAGCGGCCGGCCGCAGCCAGCAGGTCCGGCGCGGCATCGGGAATGGTCTTGAGATGGATATAGCCGGCGAAGTGATGCTCTTCGCGCAACTGCCGCGCCACTTCCACCAGCTGCTCCATGGTGTAGTCGGAGTTGCGGATGATGCCGCTGGACAGGAACAGGCCTTCGATGTAATTGCGCTTGTAGAAATCCAGCGTCAGCGTGACCACTTCTTCCGGCGTGAAGCGCGCGCGGCGCACGTTGCTGGACACGCGGTTGACGCAATAGGCGCAATCGAACACGCAGAAGTTGGTCAGCAGGATCTTCAACAGCGACACGCAGCGGCCATCGGGCGTGTACGAGTGGCAGATACCCATGCCCTCGGTACTGCCGATACCGCCGGTACCCAGCGAATTGCGCGTGTTGGCGCCACTGGACGCGCAGGACGCGTCATATTTGGCAGCGTCGGCGAGGACGGCGAGCTTGTCGAGGATTTTCACGCGATCAGCATGTGGCCATGGCGTCTCAGCCTATGAGACTGCGACGCAGCCAATCGTGAATGCTTCAGCGCGTGCCGGTGCAGCCGCTGTCACGGCCACACCGGCTGCGCCCGCTCACGCAGCAAGTGCGGTGTTGCCGTCGAAGCGGTAGAGGTCCATGGCCAGAAAACCGTGGTCGATACCGGCATCGATGCGCTGCGCGCCTAGCTGTTCGCTCCCGGCGGCACCCATCGCCACATACAGCGGCAGCAGGTGTTCGTCGCTGGGATGCGCGCGCGCAGCAAACGGTGCCTGGCGACGGTAGTCGAGCAAGGCCGGGACGTCGTCGTCCAGCAGCTTGCGCTCGGTCCATTCGATGAAGGGCCGCACGTACGGCGCTTCGCGCTCGGCGTGATAGCCGTGATGGAAGTCGTGCAGGTTGTGGGTGATGCTGCCGGAGCCGATCACCAATACCCCTTCCTCGCGCAACGGTGCCAGTGCACGCCCCAACGCGAACTGATGGGCCGGGCCGAGTTCTGGCTGGATCGACACCGACACCACTGGAATCTCCGCCGCCGGATACAGCAGCCGCAACGGCACCCACACGCCATGATCGAAGCCGCGCTGCGGGTCCAACTGCGGATGCAGCCCGGCCTGCTCCAGCCGCCGCACCATCTGCTGCGCCAGTGCAGGCTCGCCGGGCGCCGGATAGCTCAGCGCATACAGCGGTGCAGGGAAGCCGCCAAAGTCATGCAGGGTGTCTGGCCGGGCCGCGCCGCTGACCAGCGGGCGACGCCCCAGCCAGTGCGCACTGGCCACGACGATGGCGCGCGGCTGCGGCAACAGCTGACGCAGTTCCTCCAGCCTTAGCCCCAGCTGCCCTGGCTGCAGGGCCGTCATCGGCGATCCATGCGAGATGTACAGCGATGGCATGCGAAGCATGAGTGTCTCCTCGATAAGACCAGCAGGGTTCAGCGCGCCGGCTTCAGCGCAAACGCGCCATCGCCCAGCAAGGACTGCACGATCAGCAACACCGACCACAGCGCCGGGTATTCCCAGCCGCCGCCCGGGTTGGAGAAACCGAACCCGTTGGCGCCATGCACGCTGACGATGGTGCCCAGCAGCAGCGGCACACCCAGCAGCGCCGCCCAGCGCGCCCGGATTCCCAACAGCAACGACACCCCCAGGCCCAGTTCCAGCACCATGCTGACGTAGGCCACTGCCGCGGGCAGGCCCAGCGAGTGGAAATAGGCCACGGTGCCGGCTGGCGTGAACACCAGCAGCTTGGTCAGGCCGTGGACCAGGAACAGCACACCCAGGCTGATGCGCAACAGCGCCGCGCCGTAGGCGGCAGTGCCTGGGAGGACAGGTTTGATGGACATGACAGACACTTCGTTGAGGACAGCCACAGCGTATTAGCGACGAATTTTCTGATAAATACGCAATTTTCGGATAATTTATTGCATCCAAAGCAAAAATATGGAAAGTCATGGACACCCTGGATGCGATGCGCGTGTTTACCGCCGTGGCCGAGCGCAGCGGCTTCAGTGCCGCCGCTGCCGCGCTGGACCGCTCCACCGCCAGTGTCACCCGGCAGATCGCCGCGCTGGAACAACGCCTGGGCACGCGCCTGCTCAACCGCACCACGCGCCGGGTCAGCCTGACCAGCGCCGGCACCGCCTACTACCAGCGCTGCCTGCAGTTGCTGGCCGACCTGGACGACCTGGAAGCCACCATCGGTGCGCAGGCGCTGGAGCCGTCCGGGGTGCTGCGGGTCAATGCGCCGGTGAGCTACGGGATCGAGCGCCTGGGCGCGTTGCTGCCCGGCTTTCGCACCCGTCACCCGCAGGTGGAACTGGACCTGTCGCTGTCCGATCGTCTGGTCGACATGGTCGAAGAAGGCTTCGATGTCGCCATCCGCATCACCCGCCAGCCGGCGCCGATGCTGATCGCGCGGCAACTGGGCAAGGTCAGGCTGCTGGCCTGCGCGGCGCCGGCCTATCTGGAACGCGCCGGCACCCCAAAGCACCCCGCAGACCTGGCCGGCCACGAATGCCTGCTTTATCACTACTCGCCCACCGGCGACGTCGTGCGCTTTCACGGGCCGGACGGCGATATCGAGGTGCGCGTGCACGGTGGGCTGCGCGCCAACAATGGCCATGTGCTCAACGCCGCGGCGCTGGCCGGCCAGGGCATCGTGATGCAACCGGATTTCCTGGCCGACGCGCACCTGGCCAGCGGCCGCCTGGTGCGCATCCTTCCCGAGTACGAGCTCGGCGATATCGGCATCTTCGCCGTGTACGCCAGTCGCAACCACCTGGCACCGAAGGTCCGCAGCTTCATCGATTACCTGGTCGAGCACCTGGCCGACCCGGCGCCCGGCTGAACGGCCCGGACAACGGGTCGTCCCGCCTGCGGTCATTCTCCTGTCGCGGCGGGTGTGCCCACAATCCGGTTCCCCCCATCTGCAGGAGTGTCCATGAGCAAGATCGCCATCGTGTATTTCAGCGGTTATGGCCATACCGCCAAGCAGGCCGAAGCCGTGCATGCAGGCGCCGCCAGCGTGGGCGAGGCCACGCTCTACCGGATCGACCAGGATGGCAACCTGCCCGACGGCGCCTGGGAAGCCATCGGTGCCGCCGATGCCATCATCTACGGCAGCCCTACCTACATGGGCGGTGCGGCATGGCAGTTCAAGAAGTTTGCCGACGACAGTTCCAAACCGTGGTTTGCGCAGGCATGGAAGGACAAGGTTGCCGCCGGCTTTACCAACTCCGCCTCGGCCAACGGCGACAAGTACGCCACCATCCAGTACCTGTGGACCCTGTCCCAGCAACACGGGCAGGTCTGGGTCGGCACCGGCCTGCCGCCGTCCAACACCAAGGCGCACGGGCCGCAGGACGTGAACTGGACCGGCGGCTGGGGCGGCGCACTGGCCATTTCGCCATCGGATGCCTCGCCAGAGGAGGCGCCGCGTGCGGGCGATCTGGAAACTGCCCGGTTGTTCGGCAAGCGCGTTGCCGAATTCGCCAACAAGCTCAGCGGCTGAGCCAACACACCTGCGCGCGCAGGCGTGTCTGACGCAGGCGCGCGCGGTGGCTGCTCACGTTCGCGTTGCCCGCGTGGGCCGGCGCCCTGGCCCACGCGGGTGGTCGATGCGTTTACGGCGGCGAGCCTGTCTGCAGACAACACGCGATGCACTCCTTCACCGTCACCTCGCGACGCGTTTATGCCGTCGCGATCGAACCACAGCACGCTAACGCACCCCACACCACCCTGCCCGCCTGCCCTGCCGCACGGAGCCTTCCGCATGCAAACTCGTACCCTTGGCCGTTCCGGCCCCACCGTTTCCGCACTTGGCCTGGGTTGCATGGGCATGAGCGCGTTCTATGGCGATCGCAGCGATGAAGCGGCGTCGATCGCGGTCATCCATCGCGCGCTCGACCAGGGTGTCAGCCTGCTCGATACCGCCGACATGTACGGCCCACACACGAACGAGGTACTGGTCGGCAAGGCGATCGCCACGCGCCGGCACGAGGTCTTCCTGGCCACCAAGTTCGGCATCAAGCTCGATCCGGACAACCCGCAAGCGCGCGGCATCGATGGTAGACCGGCCTACGTGCAATCGGCCTGCGAAGCCAGCCTGCGTCGCCTGGGCGTAGAGCACATCGACCTGTATTACCAGCATCGCGTCGACCCTAACGTGCCGATCGAAGACACCGTGGGGGCGATGTCGCGCCTGGTCGAACAGGGCAAGGTGCGCTTCCTCGGCTTGTCCGAGGCGGCGGACACCACCATTCGCCGTGCGCATGCGGTGCATCCCATCACCGCCGTGCAGACCGAATATTCGCTGTGGTCACGCGAGCCGGAACACAACGGTGTGTTCGCCACCGTGCGCGAACTGGGCATCGGCTTCGTGCCGTACTCGCCGCTGGGGCGCGGTTTTCTCACCGGTGCGTTCTCTTCACCCGACGACTTCGATGCCGACGATTACCGCCGCCATTCGCCGCGTTTCCAGGGCGAGAACTTCACCCGTAATCTGCAGCTGGTGGAGCAGGTCAAGACGATCGCCGCCGACAAGGGCATCACGCCCGGGCAACTGGCCCTGGCCTGGGTGCTGGCACAGGGTCAGGACCTGATACCGATCCCTGGCACCAAGCGCCTGGCCTATCTGGAAGAGAACCTCGCCGCGCTCGACGTGGCGTTGATGCCCGACGAACTGGCGCGCATCGATGCGATCTTTCCGCCACAGGCCGCTTCCGGCACCCGCTACCCGGAAGCGGCCATGGGCACGGTGCATCGCTGACGATCGCCGCCTGGCCGCCACGACGAGGCGGCCAGGCATTCGGGGCCAGGCAGTGTTTTCCAGGCACGGACACACCAGGCCTTGCAACCGGTCTGCTGATGGCGGCCGTTGCGCTGTCTATCTGGATCTCGCCTGCACCGCGCAGTGGATCAGCACGCTGGCCACTTACTCACGCTAACGCATCGCCGCCGTCCGCACACTTGCCTTCTCCTTTCCACCGGCCGCACCCATGCTGTCCTTCGTGATCCCCGCCCACGACGAAGCCGCGCTGATCGGCGAAACGCTACACGGCCTGCATGCCTGCGCGCAGGCAATGCAGTTGGACTACGAAGTGATCGTGGTGGCCGACGCCTGCGAGGACGACACGGCCGCCATCGCCCGCGCCAACGCTGCTCAGGTGCTGGAAGTGCAGCTGCGGCATATCGCCGCCACCCGCAACGCCGGCGCGCAGGCCGCACAAGGCGAGCGCCTGCTGTTTCTGGATGCCGACACCCAGGTCAACGCGCAGGTGGTCGGTGCAGCACTGCAGGCGCTGGATGCCGGCGCAGTGGGCGGCGGCGCGCAGGTCCACCTGCATGGCAAGCGCGTCTGGCTCGAACGCACTGCGCAGGCCATCTTCGGCTGGCTGTTCCGCATTGCCGGCATCGCGCCGGGGTGCTTTCTGTTCTGCACCCGCGTGGCCTTCGTCAGTGCAGGCGGCTTCGATGTGCGCTACTACGCCGGCGAAGACGTGGCCCTGAGTCGCGCGCTGGCGCGCTGCGGACGCTTCGTGATCTTACGCCAGACCGTGCATACCTCCGACCGCAAGTTGCGCAGTTTTTCCAAGCGGGAACACCTCGGGTTGCTGCTGCGCTTTCTCTGGCGCGGGCGAGGCATGCTGCAAACGCGCGATGCGCTGGGCTTCTGGTATCAGCGGCGGCGCTGAACCGGGCGTGTCCATGGCGGGCGGTCACGCATCGGTGCCTGCCCTCGAATCGGGACGTAGCACCGCAAGCCACCTACACTGCCGCTCTTGTTCCGGTTTCGAGCTTCACCGCATGGCCTCCTTGCATCGCCCTGTCCTGATCGCTGCCATGGCTGCCGCGGTACTGACCACTGCAGCGTGCCAACGCGAAGGCGCCGCGCCTGCCGGCGATAGGCATGCCACCCCGCCGTCCACCGCACCCAAGCTTGGCCAGTTCGGTTTCGATACCGCAGGCATGGACCGCAGCGTGGCTGCTGGCGAGGACTTCTTTGGCTATGCCAATGGCGGCTGGGTCAAGCGCACGCAGATTCCCGACGACCGCTCCAGTTTCAACAGCTTCGTCAGCATCGCCATCGACACCGAACGCCACAGCCGCGACATCATTGAAGGCGCCGCCGCCAACGACCGCGTCACCGGTGAAGACAAGCAGATCGGTGATTACTACGCCGCCTACATGGACGAGGCCAGCATCGAGGCCAAGGGCGTGCATCCGGTCCAACCGGAACTGGATGCGATTGCGCAACTGGACGACAAACAGGCGCTGGCGCGCACCTTGGGCGGGCAGTTGCGCGCCGACGTGGACCTGCTCAACGCGACCAATTTCCATACCGACCGCCTGTTCGGCCTGTGGGTCTCGCAGGACCTGCACCACCCCGGCCGCTACGCGCCGTATCTGGTGCAAGGCGGCCTGGGCATGCCCGAGCGCAGCTTCTACCTGGACGGCGGGCGCATGGCGCAGCTGCGCGAGGCCTACCGCGCGCATATCGTCACACTGCTGGAGCTGGCCGGCATCGACGACGCACCGGCCAGAGCAGAGCGTATCCTGGCGCTTGAAACGGCGATGGCGCGCGTGCATGCCAGCCCCGAGCAGACCAATCACGTCCAGGCCGGCGCAAACGCCTGGAAACAAGCTGATTTTGCCCACAATGCGCCGGGCCTGGATTGGAGCGTGTTCTTCGATGCCGCCGGCCTGAGGGCGCAGCAGGATTTCATCGTCTGGCAGCCACAGGCGATCAGCGGGCTGTCGGCGCTGGTGCACTCCGAACCGCTGCAGACCTGGAAGGACTATCTGCGTTTTCGTGCGCTTGATCGTGCATCGCCGTATCTATCCAAGGCGTTTGCCGATGCGCACTTCGCGTTCTACGGCAGCACCCTGGAAGGTACGCCGCAGCAGCGCCAGCGCTGGAAGCGCGGGATCGACGCCACCAACGCTGCACTGGGCGAAGCGGTGGGCAAGCGCTATGTGCAAAAGTACGTCAGCGCGCAGACCAAGGCGCGCGCCGAAGAGATGGTCAAGAACCTGATCGCCGCCTTCGGCAAGCGCATCGATGCGCTGGAGTGGATGACGCCGCAGACCAAGCAGCACGCCAAGGCCAAGATCGCCGGATTGACGGTGGCGGTGGGCTACCCGGACAGCTGGCGCGACTACAGTGCGCTGGATGCGCGGCGCGACGATGCGCTGGGCAACGTGGAACGCGCCGGCCTGTTCGAGTACCGCCGCCATCTTGCCAAGCTCGGCAAGGCCGTCGATCACCGCGAGTGGTACATGCTGCCGCAGGAAGTCAACGCACTGAACGTGCCGCTGGAAAATCGCCTGATCTTTCCCGCCGCGATCCTGCAACCGCCGTTCTTCGACCCGGCCGCCGACGATGCCGTGAACTACGGCGCCATCGGCGCGGTGATCGGCCACGAGATCAGCCACAGCTTCGACAACATGGGTGCCCTGTTCGACGAGCATGGCGAACTCCACAACTGGTGGACACCGCAGGATCTAAGCAAGTTCGAAACCGCCGGCAACGCACTGGCCGCGCAGTTTGGCGCCTATAAACCGTTCGACGATCTATCGGTGAACGGCAAGCTGACCCTGGGCGAAAACATCGCCGATGTCGCCGGCCTGGCCACCGCGTACGATGCCTATCAGCTATCGCTGCAGGGCAAGCAGCCGCGGACCATCGACGGCTTCAGCCCGGATCAGCGTTTTTTCCTTGGCTTCGCGCAGGCCTGGCGCGGCAAGTACCGCGACGCGGCGCTGCGCAACGCCGTGCTCACCGACGTCCATGCGCCTGGGCGCTTCCGCGCACAGACGGTGCGCAATGTAGACGCGTGGTATCCGGCGTTCGACGTGAAACCGGAGCAGCCGCTGTATCTGGCACCCGAGCAGCGGGTCAGGATCTGGTAGGTGATGCCGCCGCTGCGTGACCAGCTCCCTCTGCCACCGCGAGGGGGCTTGGGGGAAGGAGCGTCACTGCAGCGACGCCAGCAAGCGGAAAGCCCCCCTTGTTTCGCGCCGGTCACGCAGATGCAGCAGGGCCCGATGCAGGCCCACCCGGTCCTGCTTACGCAGGCCACTCCAGCAACAGTGTCTGCGGCAATTGCATGCGGCGGCAGGCGCGCGCGGACAGGCCATCGCGCAGCGCGGTGCGGAACAACGGCGACAACGCGCGCAGCAGGCGTGCCGATGCGCGTGCCTGTGCACGCTGCGCAGTGGTACGGCCAAGCATGTCGCGGGCCCAGTCCGGCAGCAGCGCGGTGCCGGCACCGAGAAACACGCCGCGCGACAACCCGGCCGCCGGCACCGGCAACTGGATACTGGTCAGGATGTCGAGTACCTCGCGGGAGCGAGCATCCATGCGGAGTTCGCCGCGCACCGAGGCGAAATACGCCTCCACCTGCGCCTGGCTGGCGGGCACATCGCCGGCGCCCAGCGCCTCGGCCACGCGGCGTGCTTCGTCGTAGTAGCGGTCGGCGATGGCCGCCGGCACGTCGCGGCAATAGCGGCGGCACCCCTGCAGGAAGCCGTAGGCTTCGGTGACGTGCACCCAGGTCAGCAGCGCAGGATCGTTGGCGTCGTAGGGCAGGCCGTCGGCGGTATGGCCGCGGACCTGCGCGTGGATGCGCCGCACGCGCGCGATGAGCTGCTCGGCCTCGGCCTGCGGTGCGTAGGTGGTACCGGCCACGAAGTTGGTGGTGCGCCGCAGCCGCCCGATCAGGTCGGTGCGGAAGTTGGAATGATCGTACACACCGGCCAGCGCGCGCGGATGCAGCAACTGTAGCATCAAGGCGCACAGCCCGCCCGACAACATGCCCGGAAACTCCGAGTGCACGCGCCAGGTGACACTGTCGGGCCCGAAGATGCCGGGGTCGCCGAGCGGCTGATCGTATTCGATGCTGCTCTGCCCACGCGGAAACGCGCCCAGCACCCAGCGGCGGATCTGTTCGGCGGCGGGTGCGCTGAGGGCGCGTAGAACAGAAGACATGTAGCGATGATACCGGCCCGCCTGCCGTCGCAGGCCAGGGATGTGCGTGTCCCGCCGCTGGGCCACCGTCGCAACGCGGCGCCTGGCGCCATATCCCGGTGTGCAGTGCAACAAGATTTCCCGCATACAAGATCCCCGGTTTCGTTCGATCGCCGCAAAACCGCCTGAATTCAGCGTTTTGTGCGCCACTGCGCAGGATCTGGCGGCCATCGGTTCGCCCCAGGCATTGCCATGCGCAGCGAAAGTGCTAGAACTAGGGCTGTCCGATCTCCGCCCCGTATTGCACGGCGGCGCGTCGGTCGCTCCAGGGCACCAGCCACCACCGGTGCAGCAAGCCGCTCGTACCAGCCACCCGTCAGGAGCCTGTCATGATCGCTTTGTTCCAGGGTTTAGGCCTGCTATTGCAGGACAACGCACTCCATCGGCGCTCCTTCGACGAGCAGGTCGCCTTCTGGCGCGACAAGACCGATGAGCAGCTCGACGAAGAGCTCACTCTGCTCAAGGTGGCCAAGAAGCAGTGGGTGATTGCCTCGATCATCGGCTGGCAGGCGATCTCGCTGGTCCTGCTCGGTGTCATTACCCATCAGCTATGGCAGAACGACTACCACCTCACCTTCAGCAGGGTGGTGATTATCTTCACCTCGTGGGCGTCGATCCTGTTCATCATGTGGTACATCGCCGACCTGTTCGACCACAGCGCCGGCTTCGAGCGCTGGCTGCGCGCCTTCAATAGCCGCGCACGCGTGGCACCGGACGCCGACTCGGTGGAGTGCGTCGCCGACGCGCTGGACATGACCCGTCGCTACCCCGAAGTGCTGCACTACAAGCAGGAAGTGACCTCCAAGCGCGAACTGCGCCACGAGGACATCGTCAACATGCGCGAAATGGGCCGGCTGCGCCGCTACACCGAGCTGCTGCGCGACCTCGACCGCTTCGACGGCGCACCGCGGCTGGTGGCCAACGCCGGCTAGCCGTCATACCGCCGGCCAGGGTTCCGCCGGGTGGGTCTGTTCCAAGCAGTGTTTCAGAGACACGAACGGCCGGTGCACAGTGCACCGGCCGTTTGTATTGGCGCCATGACTGGGGAGATGAGAGACCCCGGTTGTCGCTGGCGACAGAGTCAATGCCCTGTCGCCGATGCTGCGCCGCGCCACCGTCGGGCGACAACAACGGCACGCCCCGCAGGTAGAGCTGCACGAGCCACTCAGGCCCGCGCCACCGCCTGCTCCACCGACGGGGTGCGCCAGCCGCTACGCACGCCCCAGAGGTAGAACACCACGCCAACCACCGCGACCACGGCCAGGTCGGTGCCGTAGCTCAGGTAGCCATGGCCGCCGAAGTCGGTACTGCCGGCCCAGGACACCAGCGCGATGGTGGGCAGGTAGCAGATCATCCAGGCCGCGCCTTTGAGGTTGCGGCGCAGGTCCGGCCAGCCCTGCTTTGCCTGGTAGTAGCAGTACACCGGCAAGGCCACCACCATCAGCAGGATGATCTCGCCGGTCAGCGGCCAGCGCGCCCAGTACAGCAGCTCGGTCGCCATCACGAAGGCCACGCCGGCCAGCACCGGCAAGGCGGCGATGCGCAGCGGGCGGTGCAGTTCCGGTGCATGCCGGCGCAGCGCCATCGCGCTGATCGGGCCGGTGAGGTAGGAAATGATGGTCGCCACCGAGATCACCGCCGCCAGCGTGCCCCAGCCGCGGAAGAAGAACAGGAACACGAACGACACCGCCAGGTTGAAGAACATCGCCATGCGCGGCACGCCCCACACCGGGTGCAGCTTGCCCAGCACGGCCGGCATGGTGCCGTTCTTTTCCATGCCGTAGACCATGCGCGCGGTGGTGGCGGTATAGGTGATGCCGGTGCCGCTGGGGCTGACGAAGGCATCGATGTACAGCAGCATCGCCAGCCAGTGCAGGTTGACGATGATAGCCAGCTCGGCGAACGGCGAGCGGAAGTCGATGCCGTGCCAGCCGGCCTTGGCCAGCAGGTCCGGCGGCACCGCACCGATGTAGGCCACCTGCAGGATCACGTAGACCAGCGTGGCCAGCGCGATCGAGCCCAGCACCGCGAACGGAATGCTGCGGCCCGGGTTACGCGCCTCACCCGCCAGGTTCACCGGGCTCTGGAAACCGTTGAAGCTGAAGACGATGCCGGCGGTGGCCACGGCGGTCAGCACCGCGGCCAGGTCGATCACATGCGCATCGCCGTGGATGCCGACGCTAAAATTTTCGGTATGGAAACCGCTGGCGATCAGGGCCAGGCCGGTGGCGGCCGGCACCACCAGCTTGAATACGGTAATCAGCGTATTGGAGCGCGCGAACAGCTTGACGCTCCAGAAATTCAGGAAGAAGTACACCAGCACCAGTACCGCCGAAATCAGCAGCCCCGGAACCGACAGTTCGCCGGCCCCGCCAGGCGCCTGCACGTACAGCCCTTGCGCCCAGGGCCAGGGCCAGGAGGCCATGTATTGCACCGAGGCCTCGGCTTCGACCGGGATCACCGAGACGATGGCAATCCAGTTGGCCCAGCCGGCGATGAAGCCCACCAGCGAGCCGTGCGAGTAGTGGCTGTAGCGCACCATGCCACCGGATTCGGGGAACATGGCACCGAGCTCGGCATACGACAGCGCGATGGTGGTGATGATCGCCGCGCCCAGCACCCAGGCCCAGACGGCGCCGGGGCCGGCCAGACCGGCCGCGCGCCAGGCGCCGAACAGCCAGCCGGAACCAATGATCGAGCCCAGGCCGGTGAGCATGAGCGCAAAGGGGCCAACGTCGCGGCGCAACGAATGTTCGGACATGAAAGAAGCCTGGCAGTGATGGCGCCGTGAACCGGCAACAAGCCGGCAATCATCGCAGAAGCGGCCGCTTGCCGTCAGTGCGTATTCAGGCGAGTGTCGATACGGCGCCGGGATCGACAGCCCTGGCAGACCTGGGTGTCACGGTTGCGGCGCCACGGCGCTCGCCTACACGGGCGGGAAGCACACGCACGACACCGCTGCCGCCCGCGATCGCGGTGCATGCGCACACCCCCTGGCCGCCGCTACACGCTGGATGCGCCCTAGCCATGGCAGTCGGCGCCGGGCGCGGTGGCATCCACGCAGGTATGCGCGGCCTTCGGCACGCCACGCAAGGCGCGGATCTGGCCCGGCAGCAGCGCGAACTGGTCCAGCGTCCGGCGTGCGCAGCCCGGTGCCGGCGTCCTGCTGCCTGGGTCGGCAGCGGGGCATTGCTCCTCATACACCAGGTAATGGCATTGGCCGCTGCTGCTGGCCAGGCAATGCACGTTGGTCTCGGTGTCGGTGACCAGGGTCTTGCTGAAGATCACATCGCGGCCATCGCTCATGGCGCGGGTGATCGAGGTGGTGCCGGTGCGTTCGTGGCAGCCGGCCAGGGCAAGCAGGCAATAGACCAGGGAGGCGAGCAGGCGCATGGAGGCAGTCCTTTCAGTCGATGCGAATGGGGGAATGACGAATTACATGCCGCGGAACAGGCTCATGAAGGGCTGGCTGACGGTGAGCGTCTCGCTGCGGCCGCGCAGATGCAGCCGGCCCTTACCGGTGTCGTCGCGGATGACCGAGGCCACCGCCTTCATGTTGACGATCGTCGAGCGGTGGATCTGCTTGAACACCTGCGGGTCGAATGCGTCGAGCAACTCGCGCAGCGGGGTGCGCAGCACCGCTTCGCCGGCGGCGGTCATCACCGTGGTGTATTTCTGGTCGGCCTGGAAATACGCCACCTCCTCCAGTGCGATCAGGCGCGTCTCGCGGCCGCTGCTGGCGGTCAGCCAGGCCAGCGGCGGAGGCGCATTGGCGGCGGCCGGGCGTGCGGACAGGCGTTGCAGCAAGGCGTCCAGCAGGCCGCCACCGGGCTGGCCGGCGGCGGCGCGTTGCTGCACGCGCTGCCAGGTGGCCTGCAGGCGCTGCCGGTTGATCGGTTTGAGCAGGTAGTCCACCGCGCCGTGTTCGAAGGCATCGATGGCGTACTGGTCGTAGGCGGTGACGAACACCACCTGGGTGTGCGGGCTGACCTCGCGCATCGCACGCGCCACCTCGATGCCGGTCAGCCCGGGCATGCGGATATCCAGGAACACCACATCCGGCTGCTGGGTGGCGATGGTCTCCAGTGCGCTGGCACCGTCTTCGCACTCGCCCACCACTTGCAGTGACGGGCATACGTCGGCCAGCAGCGCCAGCAGCGACTGCCGCAGCAGTACCTCGTCTTCGGCAATCACCGCACGCAGCGCGCTCATGCCTGCACCTTGGTGATGTCGACCGCCGTCTCGGGCAACGGCGGCAGCTGGCGCACTTCGCCAATGAACGAGGCCGGCAGCGGCAGGGTGATGGTGGCCGCCACGCCGCTGGGGAAATTGGAGACGATGGCGAAGCTCGCCTGGCCGGCGTAGATCAGCTGCAGGCGCTCGCGCAGATTCTTCAGGCCGATGCCGGTGCCATGGCTGTGCGTGTTGAAGCCCTGGCCGTCGTCGGCCACGGTCAGCGTGGCCTGGGCGTCGAGGCGGCGTGCCAGGATCCACACGGTGCCGCCGCCGGGCTTGGGTTCCAGCCCGTGCTTGATGGCGTTTTCGACCAGGGTCTGCAGCATCATCGATGGCAGCGGCAGACTGCGCAGCGCGTAAGGCACTTCCACCTGCAGCGCCAGCCGCGCGCCCATGCGGATGCGCAGGATCTCCAGGTAGGCCTGGGTGCGTTCGAGTTCTTCGCCCAGGGTGGAGGTGGCATCGTCGGCGCTGGGCAGCGAGCGGCGCAGGTACTGGATCAGGTGCCCGATCATGATGTCCGCGCGCGGTGGATCGGTCCGCGCCAGCACCTGCGCACTGGCCAGCGTGTTGTAGAGAAAATGTGGTTCCACCTGGGCATGCAGCAGGTTCAGCCGTGCCACCGCCAGTTCCTTCTCCATCACCGACTGCTCCACCGTGGCCTGCTCGTCGCGGCGTTGTTCGCCCACCCGGCGCACCACCGCGCGGTTGATCGCCTCGGCGTTCTCGTAGTTGCTGCCTTCGTCCACCGCGAACAGATCCACCCAGGCACCGGCATCGGGTTCGCACAGCACGGTGAAGCTGCTGGTGCCCTGCCCCGGGGTGATCGTCACCAGTACCTGGTTGTGGGTGATGGCAAAGCGCGCGAACAGATTCCAGCGTGAGGGCTTGCGGCCCTCGTACGGGTCGATGCGACGCACCCGCGCGCGGATCAGCAGGCTACCCGGTGCGCATTCGATGTCCTGCACGCGTGGCAGCGCGCGCACCGCCTCTTCCACCACCGCAAAGCTGGCCCGCGCTTCCAGCGGCACTTCGATCTGGCGCCGCTGGCGGGTGGACAAGGTGTCGTGGTCCAGCCGCCCGGCGATCAGGCGCACGCGCCGCACATGGGTGATCGCACTCATCAAGGCCAGTGTCAGCAGCACGATGCACGCCAGCCCGAAGAACGCGCCGGTCGAGCCGAACAGCTGCGCCCACATGATCGCCGCCACCACCAATGCGGCAGCCCAGGCAAACATGATACGCACGATCAGGAAGACGCTGGCAGACACGGACAAGGCGCTCGTTGAGTGGACGGGAGCGAGCATAGCCGCCGCGCGTGGCGGGAAAAGCCCCAGGCGACGAATGGCCGCCGATACGACCTCAAAGACCGGAATCGGCGGACGAAATCGGGCAGGCCAGGCAACGTAACGGTATGCCTGCGTCGCGCTTGCCAGCTTACCTGGCCAGCGTAACTGTGCCGCAGACAAGGCGTTACCATCAAGGCGCAGCGTGAGCGTGCAGCCGCATGTGCACCGCTGTTGCTGCAGGATTTCCTGCAGGCCGGCGGCGAACTGTACACGCGCAGTTTCGAAGACCCGCGCCAGTTCGGTCAGTTGCACGAAAGAATCCTGGTCAATGCCACCGGCTACGGCGCGCGCGCCCTACTGGGCGATACAAGCGTGATCCCGGTGCGCGGGCAGACCGCGCGCCTGATCCCGCAACCGGAGGTCAGCTACGGGCTGGTCTGGCGCGGCCACAACCTCAACGTGGTGCCGCAGCGCGATGGATTGCTGGTGCAGTCGCAAGGTGCCCACGACTTCGACAATGCCGATGACAGGCCCGACCGCGCAGCGAGCGAAACAGCCGTGCGCGAACTGGCACGGCTGTTTCCCGCGGCCTGAGTCGCTGCGCCGACCGGTGGTCCTCTCGCGCCACGGCACAGGCCGTCATCGCAACGGGATCACCGTACCCAGTAATCCCGCTAACACGCGCGGCGCTAGCGTAGCGATCACGCCGTACCGCCCCGAAGGCACGCTGGCTCCAGAGCAGCACTGCGCGATGTATCCCAGCTATGCAACTCGCTGCAGCGTTCCAGCTTCAAAGGCGATGCGCCACAGCGTGTCACCCCTCATTACCCCAAAGGAATCATCCATGGCGATCAAGACCGTCGAAGATCTGTTCATCCACGAATTGTCGGACATCTACAGTGCCGAGAAGCAGCTCACCAAATCGCTGCCACGCCTGGCCCGCGCCGCCACCGAGCCAAAGCTCAAGCAGGCCTTCGAAACCCATCTGGACGAAACCCAGGGGCAGATCGAACGCATCGACCAGGTGGTGGAATTGCTCGGCATCAAGCTCAAGCGCATCAAGTGCGCGGCAATGGAAGGCCTGGTGGAAGAAAGCCGCGAAATCATTGATGAAATCGAAGCCGGCCCTGTCCGCGATGCGGCATTGATCGGTGGTGCGCAAAAGGTGGAGCACTACGAGATCGCCTCGTACGGCACCATCGCCGCCATGGCCAAGCAGCTTGGCTATGCCGACGCGCTGCCCTTGCTGCTAGCCACACTGGAAGAGGAGAAGGCCACCGATGAAAAGTTGACCCTGCTGGCCGACCAAGGGGGTAACGCGAAGGCAGCCAAGGCCAGCAAGGCAGCCTGAAGGTTACTGCGCGGCGATGCCGTCCCGGTAGAAGTGGATGCAGTGTCGGTGTCAGCGGTTGCGTCGACTGTCGTCTTCCGCCGGCACGGCCTCCCCGGTGCCGTGCCCAGCCTGCTGCAGCGCGCGCTCTTGTTCCCCCAACTGGTCCACCAGCGCAGATGCGGACTGATGCGCGCTGCGCAAGGTCTCCATCGGCTTGGAGGTGTCGGCGCGCAGCGCGTACAGCGCAAAGCCCATGACGTTGAGTCGGTTTCGCAACTGGTGCAGCAGTTCGCGCTGCCCCTGCAGTATCTGCTCGGCCATTACGCGTCCTTGTCGCTGAGCCGATTGTGCAAGGTCCGCACGCTGATCCCCAGTTCGCGTGCCGCAGCCTTCTTGTTGAAGCGCGTGCGGGCCAGTGCCGTTTGGATCATCGCATCCTCGGCCTGGCGCATGGTCCACCCGGCCGGAATCAGCAGGCCGTCCTCGGCAGCCTGCGGTAGCGCGTGCTCGGTCTCGGGTGCGCTCAGCAAGTCGCCGTCCGAACGCAGGTACAGGTAATGGATGAACGAGCGTAGCTCGCGCACATTGCCCGGCCAGGCGTGATGGGTCAGGTAGCGCAACAAGGCCTTGGTCGGCGTCTTGCGCGTGCCGTACTTGACGTTGAGTTCGTCGATGGCGCGCAGGCCCAGCGCCCGCGCATCGCCGCGCCGCTCGCGCAACGGCGGGATCTGGATCGGATATTCGTTGAGGCGGTAGAACAGATCCTCGCGCAGCACCGCCTGCTCGCGTTGCACATGCTGATGCGTGGCGGCGACCACCCGCGCATTCAATGGAATTTCCTCGTTGCCGCCCACCCGCATGAAACTGCGCGACTCGATTGCGCGCAGCAGATACACCTGCAGACGCTTGGGCATCTCGCCGATTTCATCCAGGAACAGCGTACCGCCGGCGGCCTGCTCGAGGAATCCGGCATGCCGCCGGTCCGCACCGGTGAAGCTGCCGCGCTCATGGCCAAACAACTGGCTGGCCAACAAATCTTCGGGAATCGCCCCGCAATTGACCGGCACGAAGCGGCCGCGACGGCCCGACACGCGATGGATGGCCCGCACGACCAGATCCTTGCCGGTTCCGGTTTCGCCGGTCACCAGCACGTTCAGATCGGTCGGTGCCACGCGCACGATGTCCTTGCGCAACAACGCCATGCACTCGCTATTGCCGATCAGGCCCAGGTTGCCTTGACGCGCATCGCGCAGCCCGCCCAGCACGCGCTCCAAGCGCTCGGGCGCGAACGGCTTGGTCAGGAACTCGCTGGCCCCGCACTGCTGCGCACGGCCCTGCGTCTCATAGGCATAGTCACCCGAGACCACCACGATCTGCGGGGTATGATCCGGGTCCAGACGTTCGATCAGGTCGAACCCGCTCCCATCCGGCAGGCCAACGTCCACCACCAGCAGGTCCGGGAAATTGCTGTCCAGCCAGCGGCTGGCTTCGCCCAGGGTGTGGATGCCCTTGGCGCGGAAACCGCTATCGGTAGCCAACTCCACCACCTGATCGCAGAATTCCACGTCGTCGTCGATGATGGCGCAGGAAAGACGGTCCATGAGCGCTCCTGTCCGAAGTGACTGATACATGTTCGGTTGCGAATTGTGACGACGGCGCGAAAGCGCCTGCGCATCACCCGCAGGTGTGCATGCGAGGGTGCAAGGATGGTCGGTGCAATCGGGCAATGCTCGCCTCCCAAGCCGAGCTCGCCATCATGGCGGTTGTCGTAGTACGCACGGATGCGTGCTGACTTTCCAGTGCCAAGCGTCATGCTCGGGTCCGCTGAGCGGCGCGGCATCGCCAAACCGCCAAATAGCGCAAAGTTTATGTCGCCCTCGCGGCGCAAGGAGAACCCGCTGCAACGCGCCTAATAAGATGGATCAGCTCGCGCTGGCAATGTCGCGCGCCTGGTCTGTCTTCAAGACATGGGGTGTTTTTAGTCGGACACAAGTACAAAGAAGTACATTGCCGCATTTGAGACGGATGCGGGCACAGGCAGATGACGAGAAAGGCACCACGTAGGCACCTGTCCATCACTCAGTCGCAAGCGCCTGCCAGGATATCGGTGAGATCAGCGCTTCTCTGAGCCGTCGGGACGTTCATAGTCACGCTCCGGGTCGACTTTGTTCACGTCCGGGTCCTCATCGGGCATGTCGCGATCCTTCCACCGCGCATCTTCGTTGCGATGCTCCTGTGGCGTGAACGGCTTTTGTTGATCGGATTTGGGGTCCCAGGGTTGTTTTGTCTCACGACTCATTATAGGTCTGCCTTCAGTGGTGTCGAACCAGCGTAGGTGGCACCGCATTGCAGGACGATGAACATCGCCGTGCGATCACGTGAAATTCCACACTGCATGCTTCTCGCCGTTGAAAGCTCGATCTGCTTTCGTCCGGCCAGCCCCACTTGTACGCATGCAGCACCTATCGACTGCACTGCGACGCAACCTCACCTGAGCCCGAGCCAGCACGGCGATGATTCACCGCAACGCAAACGCATGAGCCACGGCGTGCGACGTCATAAGCCACAGCCGCACCGACACATGAGCGATGACGACGCATTCCACGAGCGCGGCGATTCACAATACACGCCTCAACGACACCGCCTAGCCCGATTATTGACGTTGGCACGCTTACACTTTTTTCTCCATCCCAAACATTCATTTTCTGGAGAAGACCGTGCCCACAGACAATTATCCGCGCCCTCCCTTCAAGCCACAGCAGCAGGAGTTCCCCGGCCGCACCGAGCGCATGAACCCACGCCCGGATCACGGCGAGCACAGCTACGTCGGCCATGGTCAATTGAAAGGAAAGCGCGCTCTGATTACCGGGGGCGACAGCGGCATCGGTGCAGCGGTGGCGATTGCCTATGCGCGCGAAGGTGCTGACGTGGCAATCGCCTATCTGCCTGACGAGCAGGACGATGCCGCCGCAATCGGCGCATTGATCGAAGCGGCCGGTGTCAGGGCATTGCTGGTCGCCTGCGACATTAGCGACGATCACCAGGCGCAGACGCTGATGAAAACGGTACACGAACATTTCGGCGGGCTGGACATCCTGGTGAACAACGCTGCCTACCAGGCATTTTATCAGCGCTTCGAAGACATTACCCTGGAGGAGTGGCGCAAGACGTTTGACACCAACGTGCATGCGGCATTCCATTTGGTGCAGCTGGCCGTGCCGTTGATGACCGAAGGCGCGTCGATCATCAATACCGCGTCGGTACAGTCCAAAAAGCCCACTCCGAACATCCTGCCGTATGCAGCCTCGAAAGGAGCGCTGGCCAACCTCACCATCGGCCTTGCCGGTGTACTAGCCGAAAAGAAGATTCGTGTCAACGCAGTCTTGCCCGGTCCGATCTGGACACCCTTCATTCCAGCCGGTATGGATGAAGAATCGGTGCGCACATTTGGTGAGCAGACCCCGATGGAGCGCCCGGGCCAACCTGCCGAGCTGGCATCGGCGTACGTCATGCTTGCAGCGGACACCGCCAGCTACACGTCAGGTGCGTTGCTGACAATCGCCGGTGGTGCGGTCACGCTCTAGGTGTAGACACCGGGCGGACGTTGCGCGCCAACCGACGGCCGGCGACGCTGATACGCGCCTGGTGTCTTGATAGCACACCGATGCTTGAAGTAAAGCCAGAGAAACACCAGGTGGGCGACGGTGCGCACGACGCGGGCGGGTGATTCGGCGGTCAGCCGCGTCCCGACAGACGACGGCCGTCTGGTCGCCCCATGTCCAGTGCCGGACAGCACTTGAAAGTGGCCTAGTTCAGTACAAACAGCCTGAGACCAGGGCCGTGGCGCCACGTTCTGCAGCGCCACGCCCCCTCGTGTCAATGCGACTGGGTCTGTTTCGCGCACAAAGCCTTTGCCTGGGCAAGATGCTCGGCAATCGCAATGCGCACACGCTGCAGCGCCTTGCCCAGATCGCTCGAACCCGGCTCGCCATTGAAGCGGGTATCGAGCAATGCCAACGCCTGCTCATGGCTGGTCACGCTGGCCTTTAGGTACTGCGTCTGGAAGTTGCGACCCTGCAACTGCTCCAGCTGCTTGCGTGCCGCCTCCCAGCTGGCTGCGGCCGCTTTGCCCAGATCGCCGCCGCGCTCGGGCGCAAAACGACTCAGGTCGGTCAGTGTTGCGCTATGCGCCTGATCCATCTTGCGGGCGAAGTGCAGCACTGGCCCATCCACGCCCTTGATGATGGCCAGTTGCGCCAACGCGCGTTCCTGTTCGTTGAAGACCGACAACGCGCCCAGGGCCTGCCGGGATTCCGGGCTGCTATCGGCCGAGTACTTCGATGTGTGTCCGTACGATGATGTTGCGTGGCGTGCTGCATCCTGCCGGTCCTGAAGCCTGTTGAACACGCCAGGCGCATGCTTGGCACGGCCCTGATGCCGCTGCCAGGCCTTGTAGGCCACATATCCCACTGCACCTGCCGTTACCATTCTCAAAAGTCCCATCACCCACTCCTGATGATCGCGCTCAAGCGATCGTTGTCGATTGCATTTAATACCCGCTGCCACATCGGCCCTCGGGTGCGAAGCGTCAGCCTGCGAGCGCGCGAGTTATCCAGACGTGACCTGTGCATCAACGCGGCGTGGCCGCAGCCACTGCGTGTACACCGCACCGCTGCAACATGCCGTCTCGTCTGGTCGACCTGCGGGATATCGCATGGGGAGTCCATGGCGTCATGGCCCGCAATGTCGATCAGCTGGACGAGCGGACGCAACCGATCGTGGCGCAGCCGGATGGACGCGGCGTGGAAGTCGGCAGTAGAGCAGCAGGATGAGCGCGAAACCAAGCCTGGGGAGCGCTGCGCGCGCGGGCATTGCATCCACCACGGTGCAAGCGCATGTTCACACTCCGCCGCATCCAGGGTGTATGGTGCGAGCGCATCCGTACACCGGACTGCCCCTGCCCCCTCTGGTCTTCCCCATCAAGACTCTCTGCGAACGCTGCGACGCCGTTTGTTGCCGGCTCACCGTCTTGGTCGATCCATCCGACCACATTCCTCACCACTTGACCAGCGTGACACCGGAAGGCTGGCATGTGATGGCGCGCGATGAGGAAGGCTGGTGCGTGGCGATCGATGCCGCGCGCATGTGCTGTTCGATCTATGACACGCGCCCGGCGATCTGCCGCCGCTTCGTCATGTCCGGCCCGTATTGCCGCGACGTGCGTGCCACCTACCAGGACCAGCGCCGCCAGGGCATCCCCCTGACGCTCTACACCACCTGACCCTGCACGCCCGAGGTCGCGCGCGGCCTCGCCACTGCTGCGCCGCGCGGCTGAATGCCTGCGGGCAAGGCCGGCCGGAGCAGCCCCCACGCGCGCATAGCCGCCTCGAAGGGTGGCATTCCCGTGTAAACTGCGCGGTCTTTGACCGAAACAATGGCGAAAGCTGCTCCACGGGCACCCCTGCCGGGCCCGGCGTTCATTCGCCTGCTGGCACGTCTGGGCGACGCCCGTATCGCCCGCTCCAGCCCCGCGTTGGCCGACCGGCTGAGCCAGTGGATCGACTGGACGCGCGCGGTAGCCGTGTCCAAGGCATTGGACGGCAAGCTGCCTGAAACCGCCGACCTGCACGAACCACGTCCGCTGGATGCGCAGGCGTGCGCGCGCGTGCGCGCGGGCCTGGCCGCCAGCAGTGTGGCCGACCTGGACGCCGTGGTGGCGCGCCTGCGTGCCGCAGCGCGCAGCGCCACCGATGCGCAAGCAACACCTGCAGCGCCTGACTACGCGCCGTTTCGGCAGCACTACCTGGCCATGCAACGCGCCATGCGCACCGCCACCGGCGACCTGCGCGGGCGGCTGCGCGACCTGCTGGCGCTGGTGTCGGCCGACATGGCGCGGCTGGCCGAAGTGGACGCGGTGATGGAGCTGACCTTGAGTCCCCGCGAACAAACCTTGTTGAACACCGTGCCGGGCCTGCTCGGCACGCATTTCGAACGCCTGCGCGAAACCGCGCATGCGCATGGCTCAGCAGCCGACAGCGAGGCCGCACCACGCGCGGTGTCCGATAGCTGGCTGGATCTCTTCCGCAAGGACATGCAGAGCGTGTTGCTCGCCGAACTGGATGTTCGTTTTCACCCGATCGAAGGCCTGCTTGCAGCGCTTCGTACCCGCTAACTGGGACCTCATGTTCAGAACTCTCGTACACGTGTGTGTGTTTCTCATCGGCCTGCTGGCGGTTTGCTGGGTCGGTATCGGCTATCTGGGTTCCAACCCGCTGGGTGCCTGCATCGCAGCGGTCATCGGCGCCTGCTACGTGGCCGGCGCAGTGGAGCTGTACCGCTATCGCCAGGCCACGACCACGCTGGACACTGCGCTCGCCGGGGTGACCACGGCCCCCACCGCGCTGGATGCGTGGCTGGGGCAACTGCACCCCAGCCTGCGCAATGCGGTGCGCCTGCGCATCCAAGGCGCACGCGTGGCCTTGCCGGCGCCGGTGCTCACGCCGTACCTGGTGGGTCTGCTGGTGTTGCTCGGCATGCTCGGCACCCTGCTCGGCATGATGGCCACGCTCAAGGGCACCGGCGTTGCGCTGCAGAGCGCGACCGACATGCAGGCCATTCGCGGCGCGTTGGCCGCACCGGTGGAAGGCCTGGCCTTCGCCTTCGGGACGTCCATCGCCGGCGTTGCCACCTCGGCCATGCTCGGCCTGTTGTCGGCGCTGTGCCGGCGCGAGCGCCTGCAGGCGGTACAGCGGCTGGACCTGAAGATCGCAGCCGAATTGCATCCGCATTCGGAAGCGCATCAGCGTGGCGAGGTGTTCAAGCTGCAGCAGCAACAAAGTGCCCTGATGCCCGCGCTGATCGATCGGCTGCAGGCCTTGATGACCAGCATCGCGCAGCAAAGCCTCGCCGCAGACGAGCGCCTGGCCACGCAGCAGGCCGCGTTCCACACCAGGACCGAAGCGGCGTATGCGCGGCTGGCGACCGCGATGGAGCAGTCATTGCAGGCTGGCGTCGCCGCGAGCGCACGCGCGGTCGGCGCGGCCCTGCAGCCGGCAATGGAGGCCACCATGGCCAGCATCGCGCGCGACACCGCCACGTTGCACGAGCGGCTGACCCAGGCAGTGCAGCAGCAACTGGACGGCATCAGCAGCGGCTTTGAACGCAGTGCCGACAGTGCCGCCACGCACTGGGCCGGCGCGCTGGCCGCACAGCAGCAGGCGCAAGCCGCCCTCAATGCACAGGTGCAGGCCACGCTGGAGCAGATCACCCTGCAGACCACCGCGTTGCAGGAGGGTGTGGGCACGGCCGTGCAACAGCAATTGCGCGGGCTCAGCGCGGGCTTTGAAGACAGCGCTCGCACCGCGGCCGAGCACTGGCAGGCCGCACTGGCTGCGCAGGAGCGCACGCAGCATGCGCTCAGCGAACAGGTGCAAACGGCCCTGGCGCGGGCCGATCAACGCAGCGCCGCGCTGCAGGACAGCGTGGGCGTAGCCGTGCAACAGCAACTGCATGCGCTCGACGAGGGCATTGCACGCAGCAATGCCACCACCGCCGAGCACTGGACGGCGCTGCTGGCCGAACAACGCAGCGCCACCCAATCGATCGGCACGCAGCTGCAGGCCACGCTGGAACAGCTGGCCCTGCAAGCCACCGCATTGCAGGACGGCGTCCGGCAGGCCGTGCAGCAGCAACTGGAAGGCTTGACCACCGGCTTCGAGGCAAGCAGCGCCGCCGCTGCGGCAGGCTGGACCTCGGCGGTCGCCGAACAGCAGCGTGCCAACCACGCACTCACCCAGGACCTGCAGCACAGCCTGACCGCATTCGCCAGCACCTTCGATGCACGCTCCGGTGCGCTGGTCGATGCGGTATCCGCGCGCCTGGACCAGTCCAGCAACGAGGCGACCACGGCCTGGACACAGGCACTGGCGCAGCAGCAGCAGGCCGGCGCGGCATTGGCCAACGAGCACCAGCGCGCACTGGCCGCGGCAAGTGCCAGCTTTGAGACGCAAGCCGCCGCCCTGGTCGGCAGCCTGCAGCAGTCGCATGGCGAATTGCAGGCCGCCCTGGAGGCACGCGACACCCAGCGCCTGGCGCTGTGGAGCGAACGCTTCACCAGCATGAGCGCGGCGCTGGGCAGCCAGTGGGAACAGACCGGCGCGCGCGTGACGCAGCAGCAGCAGGCCATCTGCGACACCCTGGCCAGTACGGCGAGCGAATTGTCCACGCAGGCGCAGGCGCAGGCCAGCGCCACCATCAGCGAAGTCTCGCGTCTGATGCAGATCGCCTCCGAAGCGCCCAAGGCCGCCGCCGACGTGGTGGCCGAACTGCGCCAGAGCCTGTCCGAGAGCATGGTGCGCGACACCGCCATGCTGGAAGAACGCAGCCGCCTGCTGGCCACGTTGGAGACCTTGCTCAACGCGGTCAATCATGCCTCCACCGAACAGCGCGACGCGGTGGATGCGCTGGTGACCACCTCAGCCGATCTGCTGCAGCGCGTGGGCAACCAGCTCACCGAGCAGATCGGCAGCGAAACCGGCAAGCTCGGCGCGGTGGCTGCGCATGTCAGCGGCAGCGCGGTGGAAGTGGCCAGCCTGGGCGAAGCCTTCGGCATGGCGGTACACCTGTTCAGCAGCGCCACCGGCGAACTCAACGAACGCCTGCAGCACGTCGCCAATGCACTGGATGCCTCGCTGACACGCAGCGACGACCAGCTGGCCTATTACGTGGCGCAGGCGCGCGAAGTGGTGGACCTGAGCATGCTGTCGCAGAAGCAGATCATCGAAGAACTGCGCCAGCTCGACCGTGGCCACAGCGATGACGGCGCCGCGGAGCCGGCATGAGCGACGAGATCGACATCGACGGCGAATCGGGCACTCCGATCTGGGCCGCGTTCGGCGACCTGATGTCGGTGCTGCTGGGCGCCTTCGTCTTGATCCTGGTCGGGGTGATCGGCGTGCAGTTGCAGCTGTCCAGCCGCCTGGACGCGGCGGTCAAGCAACAGCAGGCCGAGGCGCAGCGCCGCAAGACGCTGGAGCAGGCGCTGGCCGCGCCGCTGGCGGCCGGCCGCGTGACCCTGGTCGATGGCCGCATCGGCATCCGCGGCAATGTGCTGTTCGCCTTCAACTCCGATGAATTGCAGCCGGAAGGCCGCGAAGTGTTGAAGTCGTTGGCTGCGCCGCTGGCGCAGTACCTGGCCGCGCGCGAGGAGATCCTGATGGTCAGCGGATTCACCGACGACCGCCCGGTGCTGGGCGGCAACCGCCGCTACGCCGACAACTGGGAGCTGTCCGCGCAACGCGCGCTGACCGTGACCCGCGCGTTGATCGCCGAAGGCGTGCCCGCCGCCTCGGTCTTCGCTGCCGCCTTCGGTTCACAGCAACCGGTGGATTCCAACGCCGACGAAGCGCGCCGGGCAAGGAACCGCCGGGTGGAGATCGCGCCGATCGCACGTCCATCCACCAAACGTCACGACGCGCCTGCGCCGGCCGCAGCGTCACGATGAGCAGGCGGGCAGCATCCAGCCGCGCGCGCCTGCAACGCTGGCACGCCGAAGGTGCCGGCCAGGTGGATCCGGTGCGCTTCCACCTGCTGCAGACGCTGGCAGCGCGCGCCGAGGCCCAGGCCGACGCGGCGGTGCGTGCGGTGCTGGAAGACAAGCTCGCCGCGCTGGTCGATCAGTACGCCACAGTGATCGAGCAGGCCGCCGCGCGCGCGACATCCCGCGCCGTCTCGCCCGCACCGCAGCGCAGCCGGTTGGGTGTGCTCAGCGACCAGCTCGCCGGCCACGCGGCGCTGATGGAAGTGGACAGCCGCAAGACCGCCGCCGCCGATGCACTGCAGTTTCCCGAGCTACCGGCACTGGACGACTTCCGCCGCACCTGGACCACCGTGCGCACCGCCAGCCAGGTGCGGCAATCGCTGCAGGATGCGCCCAAGGACGCCGGCCCGCTCAATTCCAGCGTGCTGGTGCATCGCTGCATCACGCTGATGCGTGCGCATTCGCCCGGTTATCTGCAGCACTTCCTCGGCTACGTGGACGCATTGTCGTGGCTGGAGCAGATGCACGACGGCGGCGCACTCACCGACGAAACGGCCGCGCCGGTCACGGCGGCAGGCAGGAAACGCGGCGGCGCGGCGAAGCGACGCGGTTAAGCCAACACGTCCGATTGCCTTGGCAGTTCGTGGACACGCAGCCGGCGCGCTGGCTCTACAGTGTGCCCCTGCACCGCTCAGGCTTCGGCGAAATGCGCCACGATCGGCGCGTCGCCGTGCGCGCTCTGCTCGATCACCTTGCGCTGCATCGCCGCCAGGTAGGCGTCCAGTTCCTCGGCAGAGGCGAACACATCGCTCAGCGGCACCGCCTTCACCATGTCGAAGACCTTGCGGATCTGCGGCTGCGGATGTGTCACCAGCACCTTGCCCTGACGCGTGGCCAGCGCCTTACGCGCCTTGAAGATGCTGCGGATACCGGCGCTGGAAATGTATTCCAGCGCGGCCAGGTCCAGCACCAGCGTGGTGATGCAAGTCCCCAGCAACGGCGACAGTGCCGCGTCCAGGTCTTGATAGGTATGGGTGTCCAGCCGGCCGGTCAGGATGACGCGTTGACGGGTGTCTTGCGGCGGATCGATCTGGATGGCGAGCGTGGTCATGACAAAGCCTCGGGGACAGGGGCGTACGGGTGCAACAGGGTGATGCGCACGATGTTGTATGCACCATCGCGGCGGTAGTCGATGTGATCGGCGAACTGATGCACCAGAAATAACCCCAACCCGCCGATCTGGCGCTTGTCCAGCTCGCAATCCAACTCGGGCAAGGCCGCCGCGCAGGGGTCGAACGCGGTACCCGAGTCGTGCATTTCCAGCACCAGCGCCTGCGGGTCCAACTGCAACTGCAGGCGCAGCGGCTGCTCCACGCATTGGCCGTGGGTGAGTGCATTGCAGCCGAGCTCTTCCACGATCAGCCGCACCTGGCCGATGCGCTCGGCATGCAGGCCTTCGCGCGTCAGCGAGGCTTCCAGCGCGTCGTTGGCGCCAGCCAGTTGCGCCAGCGACGGTGCGATGGCCAGGTCCAGCTTCATGCAGTCGATGCCTTTCCGGGGCTGTCCCGGCCAGCCTCTGCCAGGTGCCCAGCATGCTCCTGCCGCAGCCGGATCGCCAGCAGGGTGATGTCGTCATAGGGCTCGGCCTTGCCGGCGAAGCGGGCGATATCGGCAACCACCGCGTTGCACTGCGCCGCCGGACTGCGGCGTGGGTCCAGCGCGACCAACAGTCGCTTGAGCCCATAGCTGGCGCCCCGCTCGTCCATCGCCTCGGTCACCCCATCGGTGTAGCCCAGCAGGGTCTGCCCGGCACTCATGCGGCCCTGCAGCACCGGGAACGCCACCTGTGGCTCGATGCCCAGCGGTGCGCCGGTTTCCAGCGGCAACGCACGCACACTGCCGTCGGTGCCGATCAACAGCGGCGGCTCGTGTCCGGCGCTGGCCAGCCAGTAATCGCCGCTCACCACGTCGATCAACCCGCACAGCACGGTGGCGAACATGCAGGTGTCGTTGTTCTCGGCCAGGCGGGTGGAGGCGGCGATCAGGATGCCGTCCGGGCGCGTGTGCCGGCGCGCGGCGATCTCCAGCACACTCACGGCGCGCGCCATGAACAGCGCCGCCGGCACGCCCTTGTCGGAGACATCCCCCACCACAAACCACAGCAGGCCCGGCTCGGTTTCGAAGAAATGGTAGAAATCGCCACCCACCGCTTTGGCCGGCTCCAGCCAGGCACAGGTTTCCAGATGCGAGCCGGCGCGATCGAAAGTGCGCCCGGATGGCAGCATTGCCTGCTGGATCTCGCGCGCAATCTGCAGCTCGCTGTGCATGCGCTCGCGCGCGGCGGTCATCTCGCCGATCTTCGCAATATGATCGCGGATCGCATCGCGCGCGCTGTCGAACGCGCGCGCCATCACGCCGACTTCGTCACGCCGTTCTATATGCCGCAGTGGGTACTCGAATTCGCCACGCCGGAAATGCTCGGCGGTGTCGGTCAGTTCCTCGATCGGCCGTGTCAGCGCGCAGGTGATCCGCCGCATCAACCACCACCACACCCCCGCCCCGAGTACGGCCGCGGCCGCCACCCACGCCGCCAGCCAGTTCAGGCCCGACAGCACGTAGGCCTCGGACGCGGACAGCACGAAGGTCCAGCCGCTGTGCCCGACCGCCGCGCTATGGGTGAGGAAGCGCTCGCCATCGGGCGCGGTGTGCGAGAACGAAATTGGCTGGCCTGCCGCCACCGCGCGCTGCAACGGGCGTAGATCCGGGCGCGCGCGCGCCACGTAGCTGTCCAATGTGTGCTGCAGATTGAGCGCCGGGTCCGGGCCGAACACCAGCCGGTCTTCCGGCGACAGCAGCATCGGCTGGATGCCGATATCGCGCGGCAACTCGTCGATGATCTCCTGCAGATGCTGCAATGGAAGATCCACGCTCACCATGCCCACCGGCGCCGCATGCGGTGCATCGCCGGGCCGGCGCAGCGGCAGGTTGTAGCTGGTGTACAGCGTCGTGCCGCCATCGCTGCCGAGAAACGGCTCGGACCACCACGCCCGGCCTTCACGCTGGGTGCGCTGGTACCACGGCATCGCGTGGTAGTCGTAGCCCACCTCCAGCGCCGACTTCTCCACCAGTTGCGTGCCGTTGCGATACACGTTCCACACAAAGCCGGTGTCGCCGGCCTTTTGCGTGTGCGGTTCGATTATCAGCCTCGCCGAACCGATATCCGGGTCGCCATCGAGCGTGGCCAGCAACAGGGCGCGCAGGTTGAAGGGTTGCAGCCCCACCGCGCTGCTGCTGGCGGCCAGCGTACGGCCGCTGACCTGCGCCGAATCCAGCATGGCTGCCAGGCTGCGTGCGGTCTGCTCGGTCAGCCCGTCCACCTCGATGCGGGCAGCTTCCACCAACTCCGCGCGTGCGCCCAGGTAGAACACCGTCCCCAATACGATCAGCAGCATCACCAGCAGCACGGTGGCAGCCAGCAACACCCGCACGCGTAGGCTATTGCGCCAGTGCACACGCGGGGTGACCGGTGTTGGTAGGCCGCTGGCCTCGGGCCGGGTGACGGAGGTGACGATGACACGCGCTCCCTGGCGGCTGGTACTGCCGATCATGGCACTTTTGCCCAGCGCGACAAGGCCTGAAAGCGGCCTCGTCCTCACCCGCTCCTCATTGACCCTGCGGGCGCTACCGAACTAGATTGGCGGCCCAACTGCCACGGAGGCCGGCCTTGCGCCAGATTCTTGTTCCGAGCCTGCTGGCCCTTTTTTGCACGGCCTGCAGCCCCCCGGAGACCAGCATGAACCAGACCCCATCCCCCACCGCCGAGGCTGTTGCGCAAGCCGATGTCGATGCCGGCGGCCGCGGCCTAGCCAAGTTGAATCCCAGCCCGCGCAAGGCCTTCGAGGTCACACTGACCTTGAAGGATGCACCGGGTACCTTTGGCCTCGTACAGGGTGCGGCACAGTACGACGTCAGCAACGAGGCCGAGTGCGGCAAGATCCAGCCGGAGACCGGCACCGCCGGGCGCATCACCAGCCAGGAAGACTTCGCACTCAAGAAGATCTCCGACACCGAATATCGCGGCACCGTTTATCTGGATCTGATGCAGGACGAGGACTATTACGGTCGCGGCGTCTGCCACTGGGAATTCAGTGGGGCAAGTGTGACGCTCAAAGCGACGGGTGCAGAAGAAGAGACGCGTTTCCTGTCGTTTATTGAAGCCGCGAAGATAACGGCGCAACAAACATCCACGGAATATTATTGGAGCGAGCGCTATCCTCGTTCTGAGATGAGTAATTTTCCAGACATGGGAAAATCCGATCCTGAAGGATTCAAGTCTGAGATTCGAGACAATCTCTTCACCATCACATTGGCTGCCAAGGAAGTTGCGCCATGAGCGTCCCCTCACTGCAGTATGCGGGCTTGTCCGAAGATGCCTACAAGGACCGTGCTGTAGGTCGGCGCGCGCCGGGGCAGGAAGAAATTGTCACAATCGAGGGGCAGCGTTACGCCGTTCTCGAGCACGTCAACAACAGGTCCAATGGCTATCAAGGCACGATCTATCGCCGCGACGGCAGTGGCGAGATCGTGGTTGCGCACCGTGGTACCGAAGGTGCAATCAATGACGTTCTCACCGATGCAAAAATGGTCACTTCACGGACCAATCCGCAAGCAGCGGATGCATTGGAGTTGACCAAGCATGCCCTGAGTTATGCAAAGGAAATTGGCAAGGAAGAGGGGCGTACGCCCGAAGTCACCGTCACCGGCCACTCCCTCGGCGGTGCGCTGGCACAGATTTCTGCTCACCATTACGATCTCAAGGGCGAGACGTTCAACGCCTATGGCGCAGCCAGCCTGGGCTACCGGATTCCCGAAGGTGGCACCAGCGTGGTCAATCACGTCATGGCCTCCGATCCGGTCAGCGCGGCGTCACCGCATTTCGGACAGGTGCGCATCTACGCCAAGCCCGACGAAATCTCCACGCTGAGCGCCAGCGGTTACAGCAACAGCAAGGCCAACTTCCTGATTCCGGACTATCCGCTGGTGGCGGCCGGCGGCTCGTTGGGTGCGCACAAGCTGGGCAATTTCCTCGGCGAGCAGTCTGCGCTGAAGGACCCCAACGCGCGCCCGCTCGCCGCACAGAATGCGCGGATGATCGACGAATACCGCAGCGACGTGAACGGCCTGCGCACCGGCACCACCATCCTCACGCGCAGCGCTCCCGGCCTTGGGCAGGACCTGATCGATGCCGTCCGCGGCCCGCTCGCACCAGGCGAACCGGCCAGGCGCGATGCACGCGAGCATGCCAACGATCACACGTCACTGCGCATCGACCACTCGGGGCACCCCGGCAATGCGCTGTTCCAGGACGCACAGCGCGGCGTGCACGCGCAGGATGCGCGTGCCGGGCGCACTCCCGACCAGCACAGCGCGCAACTGTCTGGCTCGCTCGCTGCGGAAATGCATGCCGCCGGTGGCCAGCGCATCGACGCGGTATTGATGAGCCCAGACGCGGCGCGCACGTTTGCCGTGCAGGGACGCGTGGACGACCCCGGGCAGCTACGCGTCGGCGTGGACACCATGACCGCCATCAACACCCCGCTCGAGCAGAGCAGCCAACGTGTGGCCGACAACGCCGCACGTCAATCGCCGGCGCTGGAGCAACAGCAGGCGCAGACCCAGCAACAGCAGCAGGCTCCACGCGCAATGGTGTGAGGTAGACGCTGCGTTGGAGGCGATGGCCTTCTCCGGCCCCGTTTCGCGTCACCCCGGCGGCGGCATGGTCATGCCGTTGCGCCAATCAACGCTGCAAGAACACGCCGGCCAGTCCGGCGTTTTTCATTTGATCGCGCGCTCACGCGCGGGTTTCCTGCTGCACCCGCACAACGTCGTGGTAACGCAGTGCCTGCTCGCTCAGCATTTTGCTGCCATGACCTATACCGCAATAGCGGCCCACCTATAGCGGCCTCAAGCGCCTTGCAGCGCCGTGTTTGAATCGCCACCGGTTTGCAGTGAGGCCAGGCCAACACGATCCGACGCTTGCATCACCGCAGACACGTCACCGGATCCGGGGGGGCCAAACAGAGCGCCGTCTGGCGCGACATCCATCGACCAAGGGAGCGATTCATGCGCATTTTTCAGTCCAGCTACGGCCGCGTGCTGTGGGTGATGCTGCTGTCTGTCCTCAGTGCCGGCGCCTACGCCCAGGGCATCGCCAAGGGGGCCGATGTCAGCTGGCTCAATCAGCAGGCGGCGAACAATCCACCGCAGGTGTTTCGCGATGCCTCGGGCAAGACCACCGACTTCATCAAACTGTTCAAGGATGTGGGCGGCAACGCCATTCGCCTGCGCGTGTGGGTCAACCCCTCCGGCGGCTGGAACGATGGCCGCGACACCCTCGATAAAGCCAAGCGCGCCGCGCAGGGCATGCGCATCATGATCGACTTCCACTACAGCGACAGCTGGGCCGACCCGGGCAAGCAGACCAAGCCGGCCGCCTGGGCCGGCCACAGCGTGGCCCAGCTCAACACCGATGTGTATAGCCACACCCAGGGCATCCTCAAGTTCCTCAAGGACAACGGCATCACCGTCAGCTGGGTGCAGGTAGGCAACGAGATCAACAGCGGCATGCTGTGGAACGACGGCAAGACGCCCAACTTCGCCACCCTGAGCCAGTTCATCAACAGCGGCTACAACGCCACCAAGGCGGTGTACCCCAACGCCAAGGTCATCGTGCATCTGGCCAATGGCTACGACAACGCCAACTTCCGCTGGTTCTTCGACAACCTGCGCTCGGCCGGCGGCAAGTGGGACGTCATCGGCATGTCGCATTACCCCCCCGTCGGCAGTTGGCAGGACTACAACAACCGCCTGGACACCAATATGCGCGACATGATCTCCCGCTACGGCAGCGACGTGATCGTGGCCGAGGTCGGCATGGATTGGCAGCAGGCCGCCACCACCCGCGCCATGCTCACCAACCTGCTCAGCCGCAGCAACGCCATCGGCGCGCGCGTGCTCGGCGTGTTCTATTGGGAACCCAACGCCTACCCAGGCTGGCAGGGCTACACCATGGGCGCGGTCAACAACAACGGCCAACTGACCGAAGCACTGCAAGCATTCTGAGTCGCACACCGCCCCTGTAGGAGCGCCCCCGGGCGCGAGGGCTCTACCGGGAAAGCCTCTCGCGCCCAGGGGCGCTCCTACAAAGCCGAGCGCGTACGTACGCCCGGACGCACACGACGCCAAGGCCATCCCCAGCCACCTCCCACGACCACCCGGACAAAACCATTCACCCTCCTGTAGGAGCGCCCCCGGGCGCGAAGGCTCTACCGGGAAACCCCTCGCGCCCGGGGGCGCTCCTACGAAACCGCGTGCGCCCATGCATGGCACCTTCCCACTCCATACGCCACCGTAGCGAGGAATGCCAACAGGTGCGTGCGGTACACTTGCGGGTTCACGAATTCACGATGTCGACACACCCGCGGGGTGTGTCCCCCCGGGAGCGCTAATGAACTGGTTGAACGAAGTGCTGCACAACGATCCGAACCCACTAGAGACGCAGGAGTGGCTCGAATCGATCAAGGCCGTCATCGACGTTGAAGGCCCGGAGCGCGCCCATCAACTGCTGGAAGGCATGGTCGAGCAGACCCGCCGCGCTGGCGCCTACCTGCCGTTCTCGCCCACCACCGAGTACGTCAACACCATCTCCCCGGCCAACGAGGCCAAGAGCCCCGGCGATGCCGCGCTGGAGTGGAAGATCCGCTCGATCATCCGCTGGAACGCCATGGCCACCGTCGTGCGGGCCAACCGCAAGCCGGGCGACCTGGGCGGCCACATCGCCTCGTTCGCCTCCAGTGCCACGCTGTACGACGTGGGCTTCAACCACTTCTGGCGCGCGCCCTCGGGCACCCATCCGGGCGACCTGCTGTTCATCCAGGGCCACAGCGCGCCAGGCATCTACGCCCGCGCCTTCCTGGAAGGGCGCATCAGCCAGGCCCAGCTGGACAACTTCCGCATGGAAGTGGACGGCCAAGGCATCTCGTCCTATCCGCACCCTTGGCTGATGCCCGAGTTCTGGCAGACCCCCACCGTGTCGATGGGCCTGGGCCCGCTGGCCGCCATCTACCAGGCGCAGTTCATGCGCTACCTGGAAAACCGCGGCCTGATCGAAAAGTCCGACCGCAAGGTGTGGTGCTTCATCGGCGACGGCGAGAGCGACGAGCCGGAAACCCTCGGCGCCATTGCCCTGGCCGGCCGCGAAGGCCTGGACAACCTCATCTTCGTGGTCAACTGCAACCTGCAGCGCCTGGACGGCCCGGTGCGCGGCAACGGCAAGATCATCCAGGAACTGGAAGGCGTGTTCCGTGGCGGCGGCTGGAACGTCATCAAGCTGCTCTGGGGCGGCTACTGGGATGCCCTGCTGGCTAAGGACACCAACGGTGTGCTGACCAAGCTGATGATGGAAACCGTCGACGGCGAATACCAGAACTGCAAGGCCTTCGGTGGCGCCTATACCCGCGAGAATTTCTTCGGCAAGTACCCGGAGACCGCGGCCATGGTCGCCGGCCTGTCCGACGACGACATCTGGCGCCTCAACCGTGGTGGCCACGACCCGCACAAGGTGTACGCCGCCTACCACCAGGCCGTGAACACCACCGGCATGCCCACCGTGATCCTGGCCAAGACGGTCAAGGGCTACGGCATGGGCTCGGCCGGTGAGGCGCTCAACCCCACCCACCAGACAAAGAAGCTGGACGACGCAGCGGTCAAGCACTTCCGCGACCGCTTCAACATCCCGGTGACCGACGCCCAGCTGGAAGACGGCCAGGTGCCGTTCTACCACCCCGGCGAAGATTCCCCGGAAGTGCAGTACCTCAAGGAGCGCCGCGGCGCCCTGGGCGGCTTCCTCCCGCAGCGCCGTCCCAAGGCCAGCAAGTCCTTCGTCGCGCCCACGCTCGACAAGTTCGAGCGCCTGCTCAAGGACAGCGGCGAGCGCAGCTATTCCACCACCATGTCGTTCGTGCAGAGCCTCAACATCGCCCTGCGCGACAAGGAACTGGGCCCGCGCATCGTGCCGATCGTGGCCGATGAGGCGCGCACCTTCGGGATGGAAGGCATGTTCCGCCAGATCGGCATCTATGCCCCGTTCGGCCAGAAGTACAAGCCGGTCGATGCCGACCAGCTGATGTACTACCGCGAAGACCAGACGGGCCAGGTGCTGCAGCAGGGCATCAGCGAACCGGGCGCGATTGCCTCCTGGATGGCCGCCGGCACCAGCTACTCGGTGTCCGATGTGCCGATGCTGCCGTTCTACATCTACTACTCCATGTTCGGCTTCCAGCGCGTGGGCGACATCGCCTGGCAGGCAGCGGACATGCGCACCCGTGGCTTCCTGCTCGGCGGCACCGCCGGCCGCACCACGCTCAATGGCGAAGGCCTGCAGCACGAAGACGGCTTCAGCCAGGTCATCGCCGGCTCCATCCCGAATGTGCGTAGCTTTGATCCGACCTTCGGCTTCGAAGTCACCGTCATCATGCAGCACGGCATGAAGGCGATGATGGAAGACCAGATCGACGAGTACTACTACATCACCCTGATGAACGAGAACTACGCCCACCCCGGCATGCCGGACGGCGCAGCCGAAGGCATCATCAAGGGCATGTACCTGCTCAAGGACGCCGGCAAGCCCAAGAAGGGCGAACTGCGCGTGCAGCTGCTGGGCAGCGGCACCATCCTGCGCGAGGCCATTGCCGCGGCCGAGCTGCTGGACAAGGACTTCGGCGTCACCGCCGACATCTGGTCCTGCCCCAGCCTCAACGAAGTGCGCCGCGACGGCTACGCCGTCGAACGCTGGAACCGCCTGCACCCGGAAGCCGAACAGCGCAAGCCCTACGTCACCCAGCTGCTGGAAGGCCGCCAGGGCCCGGCGATTGCCGCAACCGACTACGTGCGCGCCTTCGCCGACCAGATCCGCGCCTTCGTCCCGATGACCTACACCGTCCTCGGCACGGATGGGTTCGGTCGCTCGGATACGCGTGCGAATCTGCGTCGCTTCTTTGAGGTGGATCGGTACTACATTGCGCATGCGGCGATTGCTGCGCTTGCTAAGGATGGGAAGATGAGCGGTAAGGATGTGGCCCGGGCGATCAAGCAGTACAGGATTGATCCTGAGAAGGCGAATCCTGTTGGGGTTTGATGATTTTTAAGTTCATCAAAAAGGCGGCTTTGCCGCCTTTTTGATGAAATTTTTATAAGGTTTTGTATAGCGCTAGTGATGCCAGTTGAGCGTTCTTTATTAAATGCAAGGAGCTGCAATGAGTAGATATTGGCATTTTCTACCAATATGTTCTGGTGTCATTCTTCTTTTATTTTTCTGGAACTCACAGCACAATGCATTTTTCGGTACATCGAAGTTAATTTTCGATACTTCTGCTAGCTTGGCTGGATTAGTTGGTACTGCTGTAACGTTTATTGAAGTGGTGAGGTCCTATTCGTTTAACGAAGAATTGCGAGCCAACATCAAGGTTGGCACTGATAGAAGAAGAGCTAGCGAACTTGCGCGGCTTGTGCAAATGACTAAGGATTTAGCTGATTTAGTGGAGGCAGGAACTCCAATTAGCTCAAATACGGTGTCTGATATAACGAGTTTGATTCGCTCAACATTCCCAAGGGGAGTTAGTATTCAGGGTATGACAAATTCGGAGGTGGATGAGAGATTGTTAAAAATTCCTTTTTGTGGTGGCGGGTTAAATAAAGAAGATCTTTCTTTGTTCCTGGGGCTTATAAAAACAGCTGCCGCAAGCGAAATTTCCAATATTGATACTGCAATAAATTCGTTGTCCGTCAGGAGTAAATGATATGATTCCTCCGAATCTATACTCTTTTGTAAATGAACTGATCAAGTCCACTGGCGCTGGGAATTTGGCATGGCGCGAGCGGGATTTTTTTGGCCGGGAGACTTTTTTCTGCGAAAAAAACGGATATAAGATTCAAATCGGGGCTTACTGGAACGACGATGCTGAAACGATGTCAATTAGCTTTACAATCGAAATGCCAGAAGGTGGTAGTGCTAGTTTTTCCACTTCTCAATGGGAGGATGATTATCAGCAAATGCGTATATTGCTCGAATTGGCATCCGTCTCTTCAGCAAAAATAAGTCCAGAATCTCTGAAGGGATTCTTTGAAGGTTAAATTTAAAAACGGCGCTAGCTTCTAGGCTATTCCAAGTTTTAAAAGCACCAGCACCATCTGCGCGTGCACGGTTTCCAGTAATGTGCGCATGCAGTCTAACAAGCGTGCAAACTAACGGGGTCAGGTTCTTAGGTATCCCCACGTTTTTACGGCACCAGCGTCATCTGCTCGCGCACTGCGTCGGGCAATGTGCGCAAGATTTCTAGCCAGCGTGAGACAGCTTCCATCGGCCAACGCCTGACCAACGCCTCGCGGCCGACACGTAGCGTCGAATACGCAAAAGGCGCGCAAAAGGGAGAAAAGACAAAAGGGGACGGAGGTAATTAAGCGAGCCGATCGTACAGGCCCACACGGCGATGTCTGATAGCGAGTCTGCATCACTCCCGGCAGGCTGAGGTCTTCTTCTTGAGCAGGAGGCCCCACCGTGCGCGTCAGCCACGTCTGGAACTGCCCGGCGTTCCGATGCATGTTGTCCAGCGAGGCGTGAACCGCTGCGCGATCTTTCTGGACGATTAGGATCGGCATCACTATTGCCTGCTGCTAAGTGTGGCCTGCGAGCGCTTTGCTGTGCGGGTGCATGCGTTTGTTCTGATGGACAACCACGTGCACCTGCTGGTCTCCGCAGACTAGGCAAAAGGGGACGGAGGTAATTAAGCGGTTAGGGTCTAGGCGTCAATCCAATGATGCCGAATAATATAAGGCGCCTTGCATGGTATCCGACTGCTTTCGCTTCTTGATCCCACTTTTCTTATCTCTGCGGCCGATTGGATTGGAAATGCCCCAATAATGGGACGCCTCTGTTGTCCCGAATCGCAGCAGAGCGCTGCTGCCAAGTGCAATCACTTTCTTGGGGCGTTGCGGCTTGACCCCTAATGCGCGTATAACCTCGCTTGCGACCGCCCGAGCTAGAGGCGGCGGAACAGCATTTCCTATTTGGCGCGCTCCGTGCCACTTGGTCGTGTTGAAGCGGAACCAATCGGGAAATCCATGAAGTCGCGCCATTTCGCGCACAGTGATGCAGCGTTTCCACTTGTAATGGATGGGGCGCGGGCTAGTAAAAGCGCCACGCGCCGAATCGGTGCCGGCACGAAGAGTATTGGAGACCCCAGACGGATGAAGCTTGAAGAACCGAGAAACCGGTTCGACCTCGCCGGGAAGGGTTGCCGCAAAACGTTCGCGTGAGATGTCGCTATGATTGGAACGAGCGCTCGAAGTCAAAAGAGTTGGGTCCCAATCCCGTTTGTATCCGTAAGCCCAGCCTGCTAAATCCGAGCAGCGCATAAGGGCTGCGTAGCTGCTGGGGTCGCTCCACCTCGCAACACGGGCCTCGTCGTTCCCATTCAGTCGAGCGTACCGTTCTGCGTCCGGCAGGTCGCCCAACGCGTCTAGGCAGGTTGGCGCTGTGGGGAGCGTAGTCTCAACACTTCCTGGTTTGCGCGTCGTTGGTTTGGGATAGGATGGAAGCGGAAGTCCTCGCTTGGCGCCAAGTAGAAAAAGCCGCTGCCTATCTTGGGGGACTCCATACGAGTAGGCGTTCAGAACTTTCCAGTCCTCCACCACGTCATAGCCCGCCTCCTTGAACTCTTCGATGATTTCGAAAAGAAATTTCCGATGCTTGCCGACAGTAAGCCCTTTAACGTTTTCGAATACGAAGTAGCTAGCGTCCAGTTCTCGAACGATCCGCACGAAGTCCTTCACCAGCGAATTTCTTGGGTCGTCCAGGACGCGCTGCCCAATAAGGGAGAAGCCTTGACAGGGGGCGCCGCCAAACACTACGTCGACAGTACGTTCGCCTATCCCGGCCGCAGCGCGAATACGTGAGCCGTTCAGTTCTGTAACTGATTGCGGAATCACCCGACAATGCTGAAAATTGTACTCATGGACCGAGGCGTGTACTGGATCGATTTCTACCGCCGCAACTACATCGAATCCAGCTTGTTCAAAGCCAAGGCTAAGGCCGCCGGCACCGGCGAAGAGGTCGATTCCAAGAGGTCTGTTCATGGGTGGAAGTATAGTGTGCCCGCGATCATTTGTCGATCGAAAGAGGTCGTTCTGCATGGTCAGAGATCCTTCTCTTGAGGGTTGTGGACATTGCAAGAGATCAGTCTCACGGCATGAGATGGGTTGCTCGTGGACAGGTTGACTGCAGAGCGACGCAGTTGGCTTATGTCGCGGATAGGCTCGAAGAACACCAAGCCAGAGCTTGCGCTGCGATCATTGCTGCATGGACTCGGGTTCAGGTTCAGGCTGCATAGACGAGACCTGCCGGGTACGCCAGATGTCGTCCTCCCTGGTCGTCGGACCGTCATCTTCGTCCACGGATGCTTCTGGCATGGGCATGCCTGCAAACGAAACAAAATGCCGAAGTCCAGGACGGAGTATTGGGGGCCTAAGATCGATGCCAACCGGAAGCGAGATGCGAAGAAGCGGAGGATGCTGCGTAAGCTTGGCTGGCAGGTACTCACAGTGTGGGAGTGCGAGCTGAGAAATCCTTCTAAACTTTCGGATAGACTTGTACGTATGATCGATAATTAGGAAGGGTGTCGTGGGGCCTGTAGCTAAGAAGCTGAATCGATATTCGGAGATCATTGCCGAAGTATTCCGCCGCCATTACACGCAGGGGAGTAGGCGGGTCGCATTCGAGCGGGAGGAGTTCGAGCGAGTGGCGACCGAGAAAGGCATAGATCAAATAAAAAAGGCTCATCGCGGATTCGTGTGGGTGCCTTGAGGCCCCTGAATCTGCGTTGAGCCTTGGAAACAGGCCCTTCCCGCCGTCCCAGAAGGTGGTGCATCCTGTGCTGACTTCTTGACGCGGTGTTCTACATGAAGACGGGCCGTCGGCTGAGTGAGTTGTTTTCCTTCCCTGGCTTTGCGGCGGGGTCCACGCTCAAGGGCGTGTTCGGCGCCCCGAAGGCGCGGATCGTGACCTTGCGGCGCCGAAAAAAACGGCCGTGTGTTCCAACTGTGGCCATCGGTGTGGCAGCCGCTACGACAAGCGCCTGTGCCGCGCCCGCGACTTGCGGGCGGCCGGCTGGATGCTGTTCGTGGAGTTCGAGCGCTGGCGGGTCGAT
>NZ_MDED01000008.1 GCF_002939885.1 Xanthomonas cucurbitae | reverse complement strand
TCGATCATCGGCTTCGACTACACCGACGTGATCGACAACGCCGAGGTGCGCGTGCCGGTCATCAACTACCTGCTGCATCGGCTGGAAGCGCTAATCGACGGCCGTCCGCTGATCTACGTGATGGACGAGTTCTGGAAGATCCTGGATGGCAAGGGCGGGCTGAAGGAATTTGCCAAGAACAAGCAGAAGACCATCCGTAAGCAGAACGGTCTGGGGATCTTCGCCACGCAGAGCCCGGAAGACGCGCTGGCCAGCGACATCGCCGCAACGCTGATCGAGCAGACCGCCACGATGGTGTTGTTGCCCAACCCCAATGCCAGCCGCGACGACTACATCGACGGGCTCAAGCTGACCGATGCCGAGTACCAGGTGGTGGTGTCGGAAATGACCCGCGCGACGAAATAGCGATTTTCCAATTGGAATTTTTGCAGCAGACGACGGCATGACAATGAATACGTATGCACGCGTGCGCTCATGGCCCACTACGCCGCTAGGCTAGCGCCCTTGGCCGGCGGCCGTGTTGGCTGCCAGCAGTGGCCCGGGAGGGGCGTGCATGTTGCAGACACCATGGTGGCGCGGGGCCGTCATCTATCAGGTCTATCCGCGTAGTTTTCTCGATTCCAATGGCGATGGGGTGGGCGATCTGCCAGGCATCATCGCCAAGCTCGACTACATTGCGGGGCTGGGTGTGGATGCGATCTGGATCTCGCCGTTCTTCAAGTCACCGATGGCCGATTTCGGCTACGACATCGCGGACTATCGTGCGGTGGATCCGTTGTTCGGCACATTGGAGGATTTCGATCGTTTGCTCGACAAGGCGCATGCGCTCGGGTTGAAGGTGATGATCGACCAGGTGCTGAGCCATACGTCGATCGACCATGCCTGGTTCCAGGAAAGCCGGCAGGACAAGGCCAACGCGAAGGCGGACTGGTACGTGTGGGCCGATCCGCGTGAGGATGGTACGCCGCCCAACAATTGGCTGTCGCTGTTCGGCGGTGTGGCATGGCAGTGGGAGCCGCGGCGCGAGCAGTACTACCTGCACAACTTCCTGGTGGGTCAGCCGGATCTCAATTTCCACAATGCCCAGGTACAGCAGGCGACCCTGGACAATGTGCGGTTCTGGCTGGAGCGCGGGGTGGATGGATTCCGCCTGGATGCGATCAACTTCTGCTTCCACGATGCGCAGCTGCGCGACAACCCGGCCAAGCCGGCGGATAAGCGGGTAGGGCGCGGGTTCAGTGCGGACAATCCGTACGCGTATCAGTACCACTACTTCAACAATACCCAGCCGGAGAATCTGCCGTTCCTGGAGCGCCTGCGCGCGTTGCTCGATGGTTACCCGAATGCGGTGAGCCTGGGCGAGATTTCTTCGGAGGATTCGTTGGCGACCACGGCCGAGTACACCGCCAAGGGCCGTCTGCACATGGGCTACAGCTTCGAGCTGTTGGTGCAGGATTACAGCGCTGCCTATATCCGCGAGACGGTCAGCCGGCTTGAGGCGACCATGCTGGAAGGCTGGCCATGCTGGGCGATTTCCAATCACGACGTGGTGCGGGCGGTGACGCGTTGGGGTGGCGAGGAGGCGTCGCTAGCATTTGCGAAGATGGTGGTGGCGCTGCTGTGTTCGCTACGTGGCTCGGTCTGTCTGTATCAGGGCGAAGAGCTCGGATTGGGCGAGGCGGATGTGGCGTTCGAAGATCTGCAGGATCCCTATGGCATCACGTTCTGGCCAACCTTCAAGGGGCGCGACGGGTGCCGCACGCCGATGCCGTGGACCGATGCGCCGTCGGCGGGTTTCACCAGCGGCAAGCCGTGGCTGCCCATGGCCGAGCCGCACCGTCGGGCCGCGGTGAGTGTGCAGCAGGGCGATGCGCACTCGGTGTTGAGCGCGGTGCGGGCGTTTCTTACCTGGCGCAAGCGCATACCGGCCTTGTGCGAAGGAGCGATCACGTTCTACGACACGGCTGAGCCGGTGCTGATGTTCCGGCGTGAGCATGCGGGCCAGGTCATGCTGTTGGCTTTCAATTTGTCTTCCGACGTCGCCAAAATTGTGCTGCCTGCAGGTGCATGGGGGCAGATCGATGTGCCGGGGGTGGAGCGTGGCGTGATCGAACATGGGCGGGTGAGCTTGCCTGGGCACGCGGTGGTTTGCGCTACGGACGAGGGCTGACACCACCGTTTTACCGGCGGGTATGAGCGTGATCGGGTGACACCGGCGAGGCATTTCAGTGGGATGCCTCGCTTTTTGTACGATTGTCAGGCGACGAATCAGGGCGCACGTAACATGCTGTGCCCGGCAAGCGACGCAAGGCGCGTGACATCTGCTCCAATGATAGTGGTCGTGTCCACCAGAAAGGCGGTTGCGCGCATTCAAAAGAAAAGCCGCCGATAGTCAGTCGGCGGCTTTTCGATGGCGATACCTTCCGCTTATCGCCCCGTGAGGGAGGGCTTGAGCGCTACCTGCAGCGAATCAGAACTTGTAGTTCACGCCCAGCACGAAGGTGCGGCCCCATTCGATGTATTCGAGCGGGCGATCCTTGGACTCTGCATAGGTGCGATACGGCGAGTTGCTGAGGTTGCTGGCTTGCAGCAGCAGGGTCAGGCCAGCCAGGCTGCTACTGTCGCTAAAGTTGTAGCTGATCTGCGCGTCGGTGATGTTTTCGCCGACCACATAGCGCAAGGTGCGGTTGCCGTTGAAGTTGCCGATCTCGCCGATGAAGTCCGAGCGACGGCGTTGGCTCACGCGTGCCTCGAAGCCCTTGTGCTCGTAGTAGGCGGTGAGGTTGTAGACGCGTTCGGACAGGCCGGGCAGGCTGATTTCGCCATCGCCCACGCTGGAGGCGCTTTCCGGGTCGCGGATCTTGACGTCGCTGTCGTTGAAGGTGGCGCTGGCCTGGATGCCGAAGCCTTCCAACGGGGCGAACAGTAGGTCCAGCGGCAACGAGGCGGTAAGTTCGACGCCGCGCAGCGTGCCGCCCTTGCCGTTGAACGGTGCGCTGAAGGTGCCGGTGGTCAGGACCGGTGCGGAGCCCGGCGGCGGCACGTAGCCGGCGACCAATGCCGAGAAATCGTAGTTGTCGCGGCTCTGGGTGTAGATATAGCTCTTGAGATCCTTGTAGAAGAACGCTGCCGCTACATAGGCGCGATCAGCGAAGTACTTCTCATAGGAGATGTCCAGGGCGTTGGCACGCCACGGGTCGAGCATGGGGTTGCCGCCACTGGCACCGGGGCGGCCGGTGGAGGTATCCACGCCGAATTCCAGCGAGGCGCGGAGCTGGTCCACGCGCGGGCGCGCCACCTGCTTGGCCATCGCAAACCGCAGCGTCTGCTCGTACGGGAACTGGAACGCCAAATTCAGGCTGGGCAGCCAGTCGCGGTATTTCTTGCCATCGTCGATGGGACGCACTTCGCTGCCGGCCGGCTGCGAGGCATCCCAGTAATTGGCCTGCGAGGACTGGTCGGCACTTTGCAGTTGCACGCCGATGTTGCCGCGCACGCCTACTTCGCCCCATTCGGTATTGATGTTGGCGCGCAGCCAGGCGGTGGTGATCTTTTCTTCGACCGTCCAGGCCTTGGAGACCAAGAACGAGGCGTCGTCGCTGGGGTTGAACAGCATGTAGCGCGACACGGTGGCCGGCACATTCCAGGCGGGCAGGGAGCCGAGGCCGGCAAAGCCGAGATTGACCGGGGCGTATTGCAGGTCCGCCGCCACCGTGGCTTCGCCCTGCGCGCCCAGCGTGATGTTGCCTTCTGGCTGGGTCTTCTGCTTTTCGCGATTGGCGTAGTTGACGCCCACGTCCAGATCGGAAAACCAGCTCAGTGCTTCGGGCATGGGGAAGCTGGCCTGCAGGCGCGCGCCCTTGAGCACGTCTTCCACGCGCGGCACCTTGCCGTAGCCGGAGCCGTAGATGGTGTTGGTGAGGAACAGCTCGTCCGGATTGGAATAATTCATGCCCGGCGCCAGCTGCGAGAAGCCATTGCCGACGACCGACACGCCCACCGTGTCCAGCTGCGGCATGGGGGCGCGCTGGAGATTGTTCTCCAGGTTCAACTCGTCGCGGGTCGCCTTGGAGTAGTTCAGGTCGGCGATGATCTTGACGGCGCCGGCGGAGATCTCGTTGTTCCAGCCGAAGGCGTCGATCTTGTCTTCGCGCTTGTTGTACATGCCGCGCACCAGCGGATAGACGCCACTGGCGGTTCCGCCGATGAAGCTGCCGTTGTCGTTGACCCGCACATCGGTGATGTTCAGGCCCGGCGTGTAGCCACCGTTGTAGTTGCTCAGGTTGAGCTCGAACTGGTTGGCGGTATCGATCTGCTCGGCTTCGGTGTGAAAGGCGTCGAGCGTGCTGGTCCAGGCGTTGGACGGGCGGTACTGCAGCGTGGCCATGACGCCGTCGCGCTTCTGGTTGCCGGTGCGGCGCAAGGCCTTGATGCCATCGGAGAAGTACACGCCGTCGGCAACGCCGGGGCGCTGGCGCTGTGCGTTGACCGTCTGCCAGGGTTCGTACAAACCTACCTGGTTTTCCTGGATCGGCATGTCGGTATGCGCGTAGCCGATGGTCAGGCCGATGGTGCGGTCGGCGAACTGGTCGATGTAGCTGACATTGAAGCGGTTGCCGTAGGGGTCGACATTGGCCGCCTTGCCCAGCGAATTGCGCTGGTAGCGGCCGCCGATGGCAATGACGCGCTCGTTGTAGCTGAGCGGGCGTGCGGTCTGCATGTCCACCGTGCCCGACAGGCCCTGTCCGACCAGCCCGGCATCGGGCGTCTTGTAGACGGTGACGCCGCTGACCAGTTCGGACGGATATTGGTCGAATTCCACGCTGCGGTTGTCGCCGGTGCTGACCACTTCGCGGCCATTGAGCAGGGTGGTGGAGAAGTCTGGCGACAGGCCGCGCACGCTGATCACCTGCGCGCGGCCGGCCACGCGCTGTGCAGCCAGGCCGGGCAGGCGCGCCAGCGATTCGGCGATGCTCACGTCCGGCAGGCGGCCGATGTCTTCGGCGGAAATGGCTTCCACGATGGAGGTGGAATCACGCTTGACCGAAATGGCGCCTTCGATCGCGCGGCGCAGGCCGGTGACCTGGACCTTGTCCAGCTCGGTGACCTCGCCGGCGGCCGGCTCGGACGCGGTCTGTGCGGTGGTGGTGGTTTGCGCAGGCGTTGCCGATTGCGCGGCTGCCAACGTCGGTGCCATGGCGACGGCCAGGGCGATACTCAGCGCGGAGCGCTCGTGCTTCAACATTTTCCCCTCCCAGGTACATGTTGTTCTTTGAATTTTGATCCGGCAGATGCCTGGAGATGCTGCGTCGTGCGTCGTGCAAGGCGTCGCGACTGCAACGTATGGTAGACATCGCGCCTGCGTGCAAACGGCCACTGCATACGTATTCAACCGCCACGTTGGCGATGAAATCGATTCCATGCGCGGCTTTCGGTCATACCGTGTGGCTTGCTGCGGGTGGCCAGGCGACCGGAATGCTGCATCCGCAGCGGCGCGGTGCCGCGATGGCATGCAATCGTTGGCGGCGGCCCTGCATGCGGGCCGTCGCAACGGTGTCGCTCAACGTGCGCCACCCACCGGCACGAAGCGGATCGCCTGCCCGCCGCCCGGTGCCAGCCGCAGCTCCAGGGTGTCGCTGCTGCCGACCTGGCGCTCTTCGCGCGCGAAGGCGAACGGGTTGCTCACATAGTCGGCGCCATCGCCATCGCGATAAATCTGCGCGGTATAGCGTACGCCCGGCTCGAGAAAACCCAGCGGCACCTGCAGCAGACGGCCGTGTTCGTCGGTGATGCTGCCCAGGAACCACTCGCGGCTGTGCCGGTCCTTGCGCGCGATGGTGACGTAGTCACCCACCTCGCCATTGAGCGCGCGGGTCTGGTCCCAATCCACCGCCACATCCTCGATGAAGCGGAACGCATCGCGGTGCTGCAGATAGTGCTCGGGCAGGTCGGCAGCCATCTGGATCGGGCTGTACAGCGTCACGTACAGCGCGAGCTGGCGGGCGAGCGTGCTGGGAATCGCCTGGCCGTTGCGGCCTTTCAGGCTCACGATGCCCGGCGTGTAATCCATCGGCCCGGCCAATAGTCGCGTAAACACCAGGTTGACCTCGTGTTCGGGCGGGTTGGGTGGCTGGCCCCAGGCGTTGTATTCCATGCCGCGCGCGCCTTCGCGCGACATCCAGTTGGGATAGGTGCGGCGCAGGCCGGTGTCCTTGATCGGCTCGTGTGCGTTGACGGCGATATGCCGCTCCGCTGCCTCGCGCACCACGCGCAGGTGGTGGCGTGCCATCCACTGGCCGTCGTGCCACTCGCGCAGCGGCGCACCGCCGGCCGGATTGCGCCGCTCCACCTGGCCGTCGTCGCAGACATAGCCGGTCTTGACCGAGTCCACGCCGAAACGTGCGTACAGGTCCATCGCTTCGGCGATCTGGTCTTCGTAATGGTCCACTGCGCACCCCGTCTCATGATGGCCGATCAGATGCACGCCCTTGCCGACGGCGTACTTGCTCAATGCGGGAAGATCGAAATCCGGCGTGGGTCTGGTGAAGTCGAAGCGGCCGCCATTGCCGAACCATTCGCCGTCCCAGCCTGGATTCCAGCCTTCCACCAGCACGCCGCGAAAGCCGTGCGCAGCGGCAAAATCGATGTAGCGCCGGGTCGTGGCCGTGGTTGCCGCGTGCTTGGGGCCGGTGGCCCAGGTCTGCTGGTTGAGATGCATCGACCACCACACCCCGACATATTTGGACGGCTTGACCCAGTCCACATTGCCTAGCGCATTGGGCGCGTTGAGGTTGAGGATCAGGTTCGATTCCACCAGGCCGGTGGCCTGATCGGCGATCTGCAAGGTGCGCCACGGCGTCTCGAAGGGCAGGGTGCGACGTACCTTCCAGCCTTCGGCCGCCGGTGACAATTGCGCGCGCAGGCGCTGGTCGTCGGTGCGGCGCAGCCACATGCCGGCGTAATCCACCAGCGCCGCTTCGTGCAGTGCGATATGCAGCCCGCTGTCGGTACGTAGCGTGAGCGGCGTATGCGCCAGGGTGAGTTGATTCAGTGGCGTGCGGTGGTAGAGATACTCGTAATGGATCGGTTCGCCCGCCGGAATCCACCATGCATCGGCGTGTTGGGCAATGGCGAATTCGGTGAGTTCGTCGTCGATGATCGCTTCGCGCAGGCCGGCTTGTTCGGGAAAGTGATAGCGCAAACCCAGCCCGTCGTCGTAGACGCGGAAGACCACCTCGAAGCTGCGCTGCGCACCGTCACGCTCGCCCAGGCGAACATGCAATTCGTTGTAGTGGTTGCGGACCAGACGGGTTTCGCCCCAGGGCTGCTCCCAGGTGTCGTCATGACGCTGGCGTGCCTGCGACAGCACCACCAATCCGCGGTCCAGGCGCCCATCGCGCAGGTTGAAACCCAGCCGTGAACGCTGCAGTACCGGCTGGCCCAGGCGTTGCACGCGGTAGTACGGCGTGCCGCCATCCAGCTCCAGGCTCACCTGCAGGATCTTGCCGGGCGAGGCGACATCGATCGTGGTGACCTCGGCATGCAGCATTGGCGCCACGCTTGCGATGCAGGCGAGCAACAGCAGGCGCGCGATCCAGCGTGCGCCCAGCGTCGAGCGTGCTCGACATGAAGACAGCGGCATATCCCCTCCCAAGGTGGCCGTTGCGCAAGCGGCGACTATGCAGCGCGACGCCGGCACCCGACCATGCTGCGTACCGGTGTCGGCAATGAATACGTATGCAGTGGTGCGTAACGGCAAGGTGCGCGTCTACCATGGCGCCACGGCACCTGGGAGGGTCCGCGACCGTGGCGCAGTTGTGCCACGCACCACAACGCGTGCAACGAGGGAGGAAGGCCGACGGCGCAAGCCGTTTCGCCGCTTCGATGCTGAAGATGATCTGCATGGCTGCAACGCTGGGCGTTGCGGCAAGCTCGTCGGCAGTGGCCGATGAGCTGGAATTTCAAGGGCGCCGCGCACAGGCGCAGGCGCTGGACGATGGCGGTTTCGTGTTGCGATGGCCGCAGGGCGAGCGCCGCATTGCGGCGCAGCCGATGCGTACGCACACCGCCAGCCCGATGTTCGATGCCTTGTTCGCGCTGGCGCAGCAGGAGATGGCCGACGACCGCGTGGATGCGATCCGCGATCCGGCCTTCAACGCCGGCAAGCCAGTGCCGTGCACCTGCTTCGAAACCGGCGAGCGCTGGCCGTACGTGTGGACGCGCGATGTCAGTTTCGCCGCCGATCTGGCGCTGGCGCGGCTGGAGCCGCAGCGCACACGCAACTCCTTGCGCTTCAAGCTCTCTACTGCACGCGATGGCCGTACGCCCGGCCTGTTTGTGGCGCAGGACACCGGCTCTGGTGGCAGCTGGCCGATCAGCAGCGACCGGGTGGTGTGGTTCCTGGCCGCGCGCGGTCTGCTGGACGACAAGCCGTTTGCCGACGAGGTGTGGCAGGCGCTGCAGGCCACGCTCGCACAGGATCGCGATGCGGTGTTCGATGCACAGATCGGCCTCTACCGCGGCGAAACAGCGTTTCTGGACTGGCGCGAGCAGACCTATCCGGACTGGACGCGCGAGGACGTGCGCTTCATCGCCGAGTCCTTTGCGCTGTCGACCAACGTGTTGCATTACCAGGCGCTGCGCCTGGCCGAACAGATGGCGCGCCAGCGCGGCGATGCGCGTGCCGCCCGGTATGCGCAATGGGCCGACGCGTTGCGGCAGGCGATCGATGCGCGCTTCTGGGATGCGCCCCGCCAGCAGTATGTGAGCTACCTGGGCAATGCCGCGCATCCGGTGCGCTATGCCAAGGTCGATCTGCTGGGTTTGTCGCTGGGCGTGCTGGCCGAGGTGTTCCCGGTGGAACGCGCACGCCTGGCGCTGCGCAATTACCCGATGGTGGCCGGTGGCAGCCCGGTGGTGTGGCCACAGGAGGCCGCGCAACCGATCTACCACAACCGTGCCATCTGGCCGTTCGTCAGCGCCTATGCCTTGCGCGCATCGCGTGTGCTGGACGATGCGCCGCGCATCGCGCTGGAGTTGCAGTCGTTGATGCGCGGCAGCGCGCTGGCCGGCTCCAACATGGAGAATTACGACATGCAGCGCTTGGCGGTGCACGTGGAAGAGGGCGCGCGCAGCGGCCCGGTGGTGAATTCCCCGCGTCAGCTGTGGTCGGTGGCGGGGTATCTGTCGGCGGTGTTGGAAGGCGTGTTCGGCCTGTCCGCCGATGGCAGCGTCACCCCGAAGTTGCCACGCAGCCTGGTGCCGCTGTTGTTCGGTGCACGCCAACAGATCGTGCTGGAGCAGGGCACGCGCCGGTATGTGCTGCAGCGCCCGGCCGACGACCAGGGCGAGTTGCTGGCGGCCGGGCGTGTCGAGCAGCAGGGCCAGACCACGCAGGTGCAGCTGGTCGGGCGCCAGGCCGACCTGACGGCGCCACCGCAACCGGCGCAGGTGTTTGCGCCGGAAACCCCGATGCCGCCCGAAGTGCAGGAGCAGGCCAATCGGTATCGGGTTGCGATTCCGGCCGGCACGACGCTGTACATGGACGGCCGGGCCCTGGATGCCGCCGGGCATTACGCATTGCCCGACGATGGGCTGCAGCATGTGGTCAGCCTCACCCGGCGCGTGGATGGCCTGGAGTCGCTGCACAGTGCGTCGCTGACGCTTGGCCCATCGCAGACCTTGCCCGGCAGCCAGACCTGGGCATGGAACGCCGCATCCACGGGGCGGCACCGCGTGTCGTTGCGGTATCGCAACGCCAATGGCCCGATCAATACCGGCGTCACGGCTGCGGTAAAGCGGCTGGTGCTGGAGTGCCCGGGCAGGCCGCCGCAATCGCAGGTGATCGTGATGCCGCATAGCGTGGGCGAGCAGTTGTCCACACAGGTGCGCTTCGATGCCGTGGCAGGGCAGGCCTGTGTGTTTCGCCTGGAAGACGGCTTCAACATGAGCGCCCTGACGCATTTTGCCCAGTACACCGGTGGCCGTGGCGGTCGGGACGGTGTGGTCAATGCGGCGCAGGTGAGTGCATTGATGATCGGGCCGGCAGCGGACACGGAGGCCGCGCCATGACCGCAAAGCCACGCCTGAGTTTCTGGCAGATCTGGAACATGTGCTTCGGCTTTCTCGGCATCCAGTTCGGGTTTGCGCTGCAGAACGCCAATGCCAGCCGCATCTTCCAGACCCTGGGCGCGCAAGTGGACGACGTGCCGGGGCTGTGGATCGCCGCACCGCTGACCGGGCTGATCGTGCAGCCCATCATCGGCTATCTGTCCGACCGCACCTGGACCTCCTGGGGCCGTCGGCGCCCGTATTTCATGGTGGGCGCGGTGTTCACCACGCTTGCGTTGCTGGTGATGCCCAATGCACCGCTGCTGTGGATCGCTGCCGGCACGCTATGGGTGCTGGATGCCTCGATCAATATTTCGATGGAGCCGTTCCGCGCCCTGGTCGGCGACCAGCTGCCGCCGGCGCAGCGGCCCACCGGCTATGCGATGCAGAGCTTTTTCATCGGCATCGGCGCCATCGTCGCCAGCTTCCTGCCCTGGTTGCTGGCCCAGTGGGGCGTGGCCAATACCGCGCCCGCGGGGCAGCTGCCCGACAGCGTGCGTTATGCGTTCTATCTGGGCGCGGCGGTGCTGTTCCTGTCGATCGGCTGGACAGTGCTGCGCACGCGCGAATACAGCCCGCGCCAGCTGGCTGCCTTCGACGACGCGCATCCACCTGCTGCGACCGCAGCGATGGCCGGCCTGTTGCCGCCGCCCGCTGCCAGTGCAGTGTGGTGCGGCGCGGGTGTGCTGCTGGCGATCGCCATCGCCTGGCACCAGGGCGACCGCATGCTTTATGTGCTGGCAGGCCTGTGCATCGCCTACGGCGCACTGCTGGCGCTGGCGCGGGTGCTGCCGGCGGGAAGCATGCTGGTGGCAATCGTGCAGGATGTGCGCAGCATGCCGATCACCATGCGGCGGCTGGCCTGGGTGCAGTTCTTTTCCTGGTTCGCCCTGTTCGCAATGTGGATCTACACCACCGCCGCAGTGACCCAGGTGCATTTCGGCACCACCGATACCGCATCGGCGGCCTATAACGACGGGGCCAACTGGGTGGGCGTGCTGTTCGGTGCCTACAACGGTTTCGCCGCGCTGGCGGCGCTGGTCATCCCCCTGCTGGTCCGCGCGATCGGGCTGCGCTGGAGCCATCTGTGCAACCTGTGGCTGGGCGCCGCCGGCCTGTTGTCGATGGTGGTGATCCGCGACCCGCACGGGTTGCTGCTGTCGATGCTCGGCGTCGGCTTTGCCTGGGCCTCGATCCTGTCGCTGCCGTACGCCTTGCTGTCCGACAGCGTGCCTGCCGCCAAGATGGGCGTGTACATGGGCATCTTCAATTTTTTCATCGTGATTCCGCAGCTGGTCGCTGCCAGTGCGCTGGGCTTCGTGCTCCGTGCGTGGCTGGGCGGGCAGCCGATCTACGCATTGGCCATCGGCGGGCTCAGCCTGTTGGTCGCCGGCGTCTGCGTGATGCGGGTTCCAGTCGCCTCGGGAGGGCAGTGATGCGCAGTGCGATGTGTGTGGTGTTGACGATGTACGCGGGCGTGGCGCTCGCGGCGCCTGCGGCGAAGGAGTACTACGGCACCCTGGAGCCATTCGCCGCCGATGCGGTGTACTTCGTGGTCACCGACCGCTTCGTCAATGGCGATACCGGCAACGACCAGCGCGAGCAGGGCGGTGCGCATCGCAGCTTCGATGTGCCCACACCCTGCGCCGATGGCAGCGACGACAACATCGGCTACCTGGGTGGCGACTTCAAGGGCATCGTCGATCATGCCGACTACATTCGCGACCTGGGATTTGGCGCGGTGTGGATCACGCCCATCGTCGACAACCCCGATCAGGCGTTCACCGGTGGCAAGCCGATCACCTGCGGCAGCACGCTCAGCGACTACGGCAAGACCGGCTACCACGGCTACTGGGGCGTCAACTTCTACAAGTTGGACGAACACCTGCCCAGCCCGGGCCTGGATTTCGCCGGTTTCACCCGCGCCATGCACGCCAATCACCTGAAAGTGGTGCTGGATATCGTGGGCAACCATGGTTCGCCGGCCTACACCATGCCGGTGGCACAACCCGGCTTCGGCAAGCTCTACGATGCGCAGGGGCGCCTGGTTGCCGATCATCAAAATCTGCCGCCCGCGCAGCTGGATCCGCAGCACAACCCGTTGCATGCCTTCTACAACACCGGCGGCGGGCTGGCGGAACTGTCCGATCTCAACGAGAACAACCCGGCCGTGCTCGACTACCTGGCCGGTGCGTATCTGCAATGGATGGAGCAGGGCGCCGATGCATTCCGCATCGACACCATCGGTTGGATGCCGGATCGCTTCTGGCACGCCTTCGTGGCGCGCATTCGCGAGAAACGCCCGGGATTCTTCATGTTCGGCGAAGCCTTCGACTACGACGCCGACAAGATCGCCGGACATACCTGGGCGCGCAATGCCGGCGTCAGCGTGCTGGATTTTCCGTTGAAGCAGCAGCTGTCTGCAGTCTTCGGCCATGAGCAAGCGGGCTTCGAAAAGCTCGCCAAGCCCTTGTTCCTGCGCCAGGGTCCGTACGCGAACCCTTACGAGCTGATGAGCTTCTACGACAATCACGACATGGCGCGGCTGGATGCCAGCGACACCGGCTTCATCGACGCGCACAACTGGCTATTTACCGCGCGCGGTATCCCGGTGATCTATTACGGCTCGGAAACCGGCTTCATGCGCGGGCGCGCCGAGCACGCAGGCAATCGCAATTATTTCGGTGTGGAGCGTATCCGTACGGCGCCGCAAAGCCCGATCTTTGCACCGTTGCAGCGCATCGCACGCCTGCGCCGCGAGACCCCGGCATTGCAGCGCGGCGTGCAGGTCGATCTCAGCCTGCGCGGTCAGCAGGCCGCGTTTTTGCGCGTGTATCAGCATGCCGGCACGACCCAGACCGCCCTTGTGCTGCTCAACAAGGGCGATGCAGCCACCAGCATCGTGGTCAATCGCTTCCTGCAACCCGGCCTCTGGCGCGATGCGGTCAGTGGCGAACACCTGCAGGCGCAGGGGCGGCTGGTCACGAAGGTCCCGGCGCACGGCGTGCGCGTGCTGCTCTCGGACGCGCCGGTCATCGATCCCGCATTGCGCAAGCAACTCGACGCGCAGATGGCCGAACAAGCCGCCCGCGACGTCCGCAATCTGTAGGAGCGCGCCTGGGCGCAACGGGGCATTATGGGTAACGCTTCATCGCGCCCAGGTGCGCTCCTACGAAGCGTTTCTTGCAGCCCCATGCATGCGCTGACGAATCCCGACTCAGCGCCTGGTAGTCCCATCGGCGGCCCTGCCAGTCACTGCTTCGCCGGTCTCCGCGCCGGACGGGTTCCAGCCCAGCGGCGGCTGCAACCCGCTGCTGTGCGAGGAGTCGCGCACGGCCAGTTTCACTTCCCGCATTGCGCAAGCAACTCGACGCCCAGATGGCCGAACAAGCCGCCCGCGACGTTCGCAATCTGTAGGAGCGCACCTGGGCGCGACGGGGCATTATCGGTAACGCTTCATCGCGCCCAGGTGCGCTCCTACGAAGCGTTTCTTGCAGCCCCATGCATGCGCTGACGAATCCCGACTCAGCGCCTGGCAGTCCCATCGGCGGCCCTGCCAGTCACCGCCTCGCCAGTCTCCGCGCCGGATGGGTTCCAGCCCAACGGCGGCTGCAATCCGCTACTGTGCGAGGAATCGCGCACGGCCAGCTTCACCGGAATCGTGCGGCTTTGCGCCGCTTCGCCGCGGATCAGCGCCACCAGGCTTTCCACCAGCAGCGTGCCGGCCTGCTTGGTGTCCTGCTGCACCGTGGACAAGGCCGGCGCCACCGAGGCGGCCAGCGCGATATCGTCGAAGCCGCTGACCGCCACGTCCTGCGGCACGCGCAGGCCGCGCTCGCGCAGGGCGCGCATCGCGCCGATGGCGATCAGATCGCTGGCCGCGCACACTGCATCGAAGGCGTGGCCGCTGTCGAGCAGCGCCAGGCACGCGGCATGGCCGGACGACTCGGTGGTGATCGCATCGAACTGCAACGCCGCATCGGCAACCAGGCCCTGTTGTGCCAGCGCGGCCACGTGACCGCGGTAGCGTTCCTCGAATTCGGGGTAATGATTGGAGGCATGGCCCAGGAAGGCGATACGCCGGCAGCCCTGCGCCAACAGGTGCTCGGTGATGTCCAGCCCGCCCTGGTAGTTGTCGCTGCCGATCGAGATACCCGGTTGGCCCGGCAGCGCCGCGCCCCAGCGCACGAAATGCGTGCCTTGCTCCACCAGCAGCTGCAGCCGCTGGCGCGACTGTTGGTAATCGCCGTAGCCCAGCAGGATGATGCCGTCGGCCTTGTTGCTGTCTTCGTAGTCGGCCTGCCAATCCTTGGACAGTTGCTGGAACGACACCAGCAGGTCGTAGCCCTGCAGCGCGCAGGCGCGGGTGATCGAGCCCAGCATCGAATGGAAGAACGGATTAATCAGCGAATCGTCGGCGGTGGGGTCTTCGAAGAACAGCAGCGCCAGCGTGCCGGCATTGCGCAGCCGCAACGAAGAAGCATTCTTGTCCACTTTGTAGTTCAGCTCGCGGGCAATCCGCAGGATGCGCTTGCGGGTTTCCTCGTTGACCATCGGGCTGCCGCGCAGGGCACGCGACACGGTCGGCTGCGACACGCCGGCCAGGTAGGCGATATCCAGCGAGGTGGCTTTACCCTTGATGGTCATGGTCGGCAGCGGCAGGACGAGTGGCCGGCATCATGCCATGCGCCCGCCGGCCCCGTGCCGGGCTGCCCGGTGGCCGCCTGATTGGTTTACCATTCACCTCCAAGACCCCTTGCGAGAAGGTGGCCCGCGCCCCGCGCCGGCCGAGCGTGCGACATGAGCACTACCACCGCCCACCGCTGATCCCGAGCGGCGCCCGTGTCCGTGGCGCCCGCGACGCGGTCTTCCGCATGACCTTTCCCGCTTCTCCCCGAGCCTGTCCAGCAGTGGTCAGGCCTCCCATGGCAGCTTCCGGCTGCAGCCAGACCAGACATCATTATTCTTGCCCATGATCAACATCACGCTCCCCGACGGCAGCCGCCGCGAATTCGAATCCCCCGTCTCGGTCATGCAGGTCGCCCAGTCGATCGGCGCGGGCCTGGCCAAGGCCACCATCGCCGGCCAGGTCGATGGCCAGCTGGTCGATGCCAGCGACGTCATCGACCATGACGTCAGCCTGCGCATCATCACCGCCAAGGATGCCGAAGGCGTGGAGATCATCCGCCATTCCTGCGCTCACCTGGTCGGCCACGCGGTCAAGCAGCTCTACCCCGAGGTCAAGATGGTGATCGGTCCGGTCATTGCCGAAGGCTTCTATTACGACATCTATAGCGAGCGCCCGTTCACGCCCGAAGACATGGCCGCGATCGAGCAGCGGATGCAGGAGCTGATCGCGCAGGATTACGACGTCATCAAGAAGGTCACTCCGCGCGCCGAGGTGGTCGAGGTGTTCGCCCAGCGTGGCGAGGAGTACAAGCTGCGCCTGATCGAGGACATGTCCGCCGACATCACCGCGATGGGGCTGTACTACCACCAGGAATACGTGGACATGTGCCGTGGCCCGCACGTGCCCAACACGCGCTTCCTCAAGGCCTTCAAGCTGACCCGTATTTCCGGTGCCTACTGGCGCGGCGATGCCAAGAACGAGCAATTGCAGCGCATCTACGGCACCGCCTGGGCCGACAAGAAGCAGCTGGACGCCTACATCCTGCGCATGGAAGAAGCCGACAAGCGCGACCACCGCAAGATCGGCAAGGCGCAGGACCTGTTCCACCTGCAGGAGGAAGGGCCGGGCCTGGTGTTCTGGCATCCCAAGGGCTGGTCGCTGTGGCAAGTGGTCGAGCAGTACATGCGCCGCGTCTACCGCGACAGCGGCTACGGCGAGGTGCGCTGCCCACAGATCCTGGATGTGTCGCTGTGGCAAAAATCCGGCCACTGGGACAACTACCAGGACGCGATGTTCTTCACCGAATCGGAGAAGCGCACCTACGCGGTCAAGCCGATGAACTGCCCGGGCCATGTGCAGGTGTTCAACCAGGGCCTGCACAGCTACCGCGACCTGCCGATCCGCTATGGCGAATTCGGCGCCTGCCACCGTAACGAGCCGTCCGGCGCGTTGCACGGCATCCTGCGCGTGCGCGGGTTCACCCAGGACGATGGACACATCTTTTGCACCGAGGGGCAGATTGAGTCGGAGGTGACTGCGTTTCACCGGCAGGCGCTGAAGGTCTATACCGACTTCGGCTTCGACGAGATCCAGATCAAGATCGCGCTGCGCCCGGAAAAGCGCCTGGGCGACGACGCCACCTGGGACAAGGCCGAAGCCGCGCTACGCAGCGCGCTGGGCGTGTGCGGGGTGGAGTGGCAGGAGTTGCCGGGCGAGGGCGCCTTCTATGGCCCCAAGATCGAGTACCACCTCAAGGACGCCATCGGCCGCACCTGGCAGCTGGGCACCATGCAGGTCGATTTCATGATGCCTGGCCGGCTGGGCGCCGAGTATGTGGACGAGAACAGCCAGAAGAAGCATCCGGTGATGCTGCACCGGGCCATCGTCGGCTCGATGGAGCGTTTCATCGGCATTCTGATCGAGCACCACGCCGGCGCGTTCCCGTCCTGGCTGGCTCCGGTGCAGGTCGTCGTCGCCAACATTACCGACGCTCAGGCCGAATATGTGGACTCGGTTCGGAAAACCCTTGCAAATCAAGGCTTCCGTGTCAGCGCCGATTTGCGTAACGAGAAGATCGGTTATAAGATCCGCGAGCATACGCTGCAACGCGTGCCCTATCTGCTCGTGGTCGGCGACCGTGAGAAGGAAAATGGCGCGGTTGCCGTGCGGACTCGCTCGGGAGAAGACCTTGGAACCATGGCGGTTTCGGCCTTCATCGAACGTCTGCAGGCAGAGCAGGCAGCGTGAGCCAACCCCGGCCGGTCTGGATGATCCGGATGCGCCGGTTCGATTCCCCTGGGAGATTGCAATATCAGTACCCCTGACAACAAACAGAACCGCAAGAACCAAGAAATCCGGGTGCCGCGCGTCCGCGTGATCGGCAGTGACGGAGAGATGGTCGGCGTGTTGTCGCGCGACGAAGCGCTCGCCAAGGCCGAAGAAGAAGGCCTGGACCTGGTCGAAATCCAGCCGCAGGCCGATCCGCCGGTCTGCAAGATCATGGATTTCGGCAAGTTCAAGTTCGAGCAGCAGAAGAAGGCCAACGAGGCCAAGAAGAAGACCAAGCAGGTCGAGATCAAGGAACTGAAGTTCCGCCCGGTCACCGATGAAGGTGACTACCAGATCAAGCTGCGCAACATGCGCCGCTTCCTGGAAGAGGGTGACAAGGTCAAGGTCAACATCCGCTTCCGTGGTCGTGAAATGAGCCACCAGGAGCTCGGTCGCGAGATGGCGGCCCGGATCGAGGCCGATCTGGGCGACGACATCGTCATCGAATCCCGTCCGCGCCTGGAAGGGCGTCAGATGGTCATGATGATCGCGCCGAAGAAGAAGATCTGACCCGCTGCCGCGGCGGCCCAACCCGGGCCAGCCGCGGCGATAGGGCGCGATTTGCAAGAATTCCCGGCAACGGGTAGACTGCGCGGCCCAGTTTATCGGGGCGCCGTGCAAGCGGCACCAGGACCTGTCCGGATCGTGTTCGATCAAGGGCTTACAAGCAGGCAAGGGCAAGGATGGAAAGCGTGGTCGCAAGACTGCCGCCCGTGTCAGTGACAAAACACCATCAAGGACATCGCAATGCCCAAGATCAAGACCAACCGGGCGGCGGCCAAGCGTTTCCGCAAGACTGCCTCCGGTAAGTACAAGTGCGGCCACGCAAACCGTAGCCACATCCTCACGAAGAAAGCGACCAAGCGCAAGCGCAACCTGCGGCAGACGAACCACGTCCGTGCCGAGGACGCTGGCCGTCTCGATCGTATGCTTCCCTACCTCTGAGGACTGACCCATGGCACGAGTAAAGCGTGGCGTACAGGCGCGTCGCCGCCACAAGAAAATTCTGACCCTGGCGAAGGGCTACTACAACGCTCGCCGCAAGGTCTTCCGCGTTGCCAAGCAGGCCGTCATCAAGGCACAGCAGTACGCCTATATTGGCCGCAAGCAGAAGAAGCGTAATTTCCGTTCGCTGTGGATCACCCGCATCAATGCGGCTGCCCGCATCAACGGCCTGAGCTACAGCCGTTTCATGAATGGCCTGCTCAAGGCTGGTATAACCCTGGATCGCAAGGTGCTGGCCGATATTGCCGTGCACGACGCCGCCGGCTTTGCCGCGCTGGCCGAGAAGGCAAAGGGCGCGCTGGCGGCGTAAATGCAGGTCCCTCTGCAAGAGCCCGCACGCCGTATGTGCGAGTCCCTCGCAGGAGCCCGCACATCCATGTGCGGACTTTTGACAGAAGCGAGTCATCGTCAGTAGTCACACCTCGGTGCGGGTGCTTTCGATGCGTGAAACGCAGAGATGCAGGGGGAAGGGCGCGAGTCCTTCCCCTTTTGCGTTTTTGCGAAGCCACCAAGTGGGTGATGGCAGGTTGGTGCAGTGACAATGCGTTCCGGTGCACCCGGAAACACCGTTCGGCTAGCAGTTGAGGCGCAAGTGCAATGAGTGAGATTCAATCCCTGACCGAGCGCGCGCTGGCCGATGTTGCCGCCGCACAGACGCCGGACCAACTGGAAGCATTGCGGGTCGCCTTGCTGGGCAAGAGCGGCAGCATCACTGCCCAGCTCAAGCAGCTCGGCACGCTGCCGGCCGACCAGCGCAAGGCGGCCGGCGAGGCGATCAACCAGACCCGCGACGCACTGACCGCTGCATTGGCGCAGCGCAAGAACACGCTGGAAACCGCCGCATTGGACGCCCGTCTTGCCGGGGAGCGTATCGACGTCACCTTGCCGGGGCGTCGGGGTGAACGGGGCGGCCTGCATCCGGTCACGCGCACGCTCGAGCGTATCGTCGAGATCTTCGCGCGGCTGGGCTACGAGTTGTCTGATGGCCCGGAAATCGAGGACGACTGGCACAACTTCGAAGCGCTGAACTTCCCGCCGCACCATCCGGCGCGCGCGATGCACGACACGTTCTACTTCGGCGACGGCCGCCTGTTGCGGACCCACACCTCCGGTGTGCAGGTGCGCTACATGGACGCACACACGCCGCCGCTGCGCATGATCGCCGCCGGCAAGGTGTATCGCTCCGATTCGGACCAGACCCACTCGCCGATGTTCCATCAGGTCGAAGGGCTGTTGGTGGACGAGCATTCCAACTTCGCCGATCTCAAGGGCACCTTGTCCGAGTTCGTGCGCGCGTTCTTCGAGCGCGATTTCGAAATGCGCTTTCGTCCCAGCTATTTCCCGTTCGTGGAGCCGGGTGCGGAAGTGGATATTGCCTGGCAGCAGCCCGATGGCAGCACGCGCTGGCTGGAAGTGCTGGGCTGCGGCATGGTGCACCCGAACGTGCTGCGCAGTGTCGGCATCGATCCGGAGCGCTACACCGGCTTCGCCTTCGGCCTGGGCGTGGAGCGTTTTGCGATGCTGCGTTACGGCGTCAACGACCTGCGCGCCTTCTTCGAGAACGACGTGCGTTTTCTCAGGCAGTTTGCCTGACGGCAGGGAATCGGGATTCGGGAATCGGGAATCGTAAGGGCCGTACGCTCTGTCGATTCCTTTCCGGACGCCTGGTAACCCCGCTTTTGCGATTCCCCACTCCCCATTCCCGATTCCCGGTTCTCCATGAAATTCTCAGAAAATTGGCTGCGTAGCCACGTTCCGATCCAGGCCAGCCGCGAGGCGTTGGCGGCGACGCTGACGGCGATCGGTCTGGAGGTGGAAGAGGTAACGCCGTTGGGCGCGTCGCTGGGCCAGGTGGTGGTGGCGCGGATCGTCGCAGCGGTGCGGCACCCGGAGGCTGACCGCCTGCAGATCTGCAGCGTGGATGCCGGGCAGGGCGAGTTGTTGCAGATCGTATGCGGCGCGCCGAATGCGCGTGCAGGCCTGGTGGCGCCGTTGGCGCTGATCGGTGCGCAGATCGGCGAGCTGACCATCACCGCGGCCAAGCTGCGCGGTGTGCCCTCCAACGGCATGTTGTGCTCGGCCAAGGAACTGGGCCTGGACAGCGACGCCTCCGGCCTGTTCGAACTGCCGGACGATGCGCCGGTGGGTCAGGCGCTGGCCGAGTATCTCGGCCTGCCCGACGCCAGCATCGAGATCAAGCTCACCCCCAATCGCGCTGATTGCTTCAGCGTGCGTGGCATTGCCTTCGATGTGGCGGCGGCTTGCGCCAGCGAAGTGGTTGCCTTCGACGCGGCTGCCGTTGCGCCGGTGTCCACGCGGACGCTGGCGGTGGAGCTGGACGCCGACAAGGAAGCGCCACGCTATTGCGGGCGTGTGATCGAAGGCATCGATCCGGCGGCGACCACGCCGGTCTGGCTGGCCGAGCGCCTGCGCCGCAGTGGTGTGCGCCCGGTGTCGTTGCTGGTGGACATCACCCAGTACGTGATGCTGGAACTGGGCCAACCGATGCACGCCTTCGACCTGGACACCTTGCAGGGGCCGATCGGCGTGCGCCGTTCGCGCGCCGGCGAGCAACTGGCGCTGCTGGACGGGCGGCAGGTGACGCTGGACGACAGCTTCCTGACCATCACCGATGCCGGCCGCCCGGTGGCGCTGGCCGGGCTGATGGGCGGGCTGGACACGCGGGTCACCGAGACTACCCGCAACGTGTTCCTGGAGTCGGCATATTTCGATCCGGCCGCGATCATGGGCCGTGGTCGCAAGCTCGGCCTGCACACCGATGCCGGCCATCGCTTCGAACGTGGGGTGGACCCGGCACTGGCGCCACAGGCGATCGAAGTGGCCACGCGCCTGGTGCTGGATCTGGCCGGCGGTACGCCGGGCCCGGTGGTGCATGCCGAGTTGCCGCAGCATCTGCCGCAGGCCGCACCGATCACGTTGCGTCGCGCGCGGATCGCACGCGTGCTTGGTATCCAGATCGACGATGCGGAGGTGGTGCGCATCCTGAGCGCGCTCGGCATGCAGCTTGAGGCCGTGGCCGAGGGCTGGCAGGTGATGGCGCCGAGCCGTCGCTTCGATATCGCCATCGAGGAAGATCTGATCGAAGAACTGGCGCGCATCCATGGTTACGACCGGGTGCCGACCACGCTGCCCGGCGGTGCCAGCCGGATTGCGATGCCGAGCGAAACCCAGCTGGACGAGCTCAGCGTGCGCCGCCAGCTGGTGGCGCGGGACCTGCAGGAGACCATCAACTACGCCTTCGTCGATGCCGACCTGCTGCAGCAGTGGCAGCTCAACGACGGCGTCGTGCCGCTTGCCAACCCGCTCAGTGCGGAGCTGGCCATCATGCGTCCGCGCCTGCTACCGGGTCTGGTGGCGACCCTGGGCCGTAATGCCGCGCGCCAGGCCGGGCGCGTGCGCCTGTTCGAGCTGGGCAAGGTGTTCGCCGCTGCCGCCGATGCGGGCGTGGCGCCGCGCGAAGCCCAGCACGTTGCCGTTGCAGTGTGCGGCGATGCGCTGGCGCTGCAATGGGGCGAGCCGGCACGCAAGGTGGACTTCCATGATGTGAAGGGCGACCTGCTGGCGCTGGCGGCGGCCAGCGGTGCGGTGCTGGAGTTCCGTCCGTCGGCGCAGCCGTTCGGGCATCCGGGCCGTTCGGCTGACATCTACCGCGACGGGGTGTGCATCGGCTGGATCGGTCAGGTGCATCCGCGCCTGGCCAAGGCGATGGACATCGACGTGGACGTGCTCGCGTTCGAACTGGAGCTTGCACCGCTGGTGCGGCGCGCCTTGCCGCGTGCCGGCGAGCTGTCGCGGTTCCCCTCGGTGCGCCGCGACCTGGCCTTCCTGGTGCCGGAGGAGGTGAGTTGGGCGGCGCTGTCGGCCAGCGTGCAGACTGCCGTCGGTCCGTTGCTGCGCGAGGTGCAGTTGTTCGACCGCTATGTCGGGCAGGGGGTCGAGCCAGGTTTCAAGAGTCTGGCTATGGGCTTGATTTTGCAGGATAACTCGCGCACTCTCACCGACCGGGACGTGGATGCGGTCGTGGCCGATGTGGTAACGGTGGTCGAGCGCGAGCACCGCGCCCGGATCCGGAGTTGAGGCGGTAACCAGGGGATTGGCATGGCATTGACGAAAGCGGAGATGGCCGAGCGTCTGTTCGACGAAGTCGGCCTGAACAAGCGCGAGGCAAAGGAATTTGTCGATGCGTTCTTCGACGTGCTGCGCGATGCGCTGGAGCAGGGCCGCCAAGTGAAGCTGTCCGGTTTCGGCAACTTCGATCTGCGGCGCAAGAATCAACGGCCCGGTCGCAATCCCAAGACCGGTGAGGAAATTCCGATCTCGGCCCGAACGGTGGTGACCTTCCGCCCGGGCCAGAAACTCAAGGAACGGGTGGAGGCTTATGCTGGATCCGGGCAGTAATCGCGAGCTACCGCCGATACCGGCCAAGCGCTACTTCACCATCGGTGAAGTGAGCGAGCTGTGCGACGTCAAGCCGCACGTATTGCGCTACTGGGAAACGGAATTTCCGAGCCTGGAGCCGGTCAAGCGGCGCGGCAATCGGCGCTACTACCAGCGCCACGACGTATTGATGGTGCGGCAGATCCGCGGCCTGCTCTACGAGCAGGGCTATACCATTGGCGGTGCGCGCCTGCGTCTGGAGGGTGATGGCGCCAAGAGCGAGTCGGCATTGAGCAACCAGATCATCAAGCAGGTGCGGATGGAGCTGGAAGAAGTGCTGCAACTGCTGCGCCGCTAGGAAAACCTTGCGCAAAGCCGCTATAATCGCAGGCCGCCCTGGTGGCGGGACGCAACATCTTCGGGGTATAGCGCAGCCTGGTAGCGCACTAGTCTGGGGGACTAGTGGTCGTCGGTTCGAATCCGGCTACCCCGACCAAACACCAAGCCCATGTCGCCGCGACATGGGCTTTTTGCTGCGCCGCATCACGTGAATGGATGCGCATTTCGATCTACCTCGATACGTCGATCGGCATACCTGTGAGAGCGTTGGGTGGGTGCGCTAGCGCCCGTTCCGTATGGTCCTGCTCGCTATTGATGTACATGATTTAACTGCGCTAAGTGACCGAAAACACTCCAATTGACGCGGTTTGGTTGCGGACGTTCATCACATTTTTTTGACGTTTCATCTACAAATTTGAATCAATAGGCCAACGCCGTCAAAAAAATGGCGTGCTGCGTCTTGCAGCGCACGCGTTCTGTGCCATAGTGCAGTGCAACACGTCATCTCCGACGTGATACCGACATGATCGGAGTGCACTCTCTGTCGTACGTTCGTGCTGGCGCGTTGGCCGCTTGAATGCTGCGCGAGCTCCTGTCCCACCAACCGAGGCAGCCAGCCACACGCATGAAGAAACTGATCGGACGATTCTGCCAAGGTCTGGGCCTGGCGTTGATCTGCTCGATGACGCTGGGCGCCTGCAGCACCGGCAAGGACATGGCGAACGCGTTGCCGCTTCCGGACCCGCTGGCGATGTCTGCCGTGCAGCCGGAATATCGCCTCTCGCCGGGCGACCTGCTGCTGGTCAAGGTCTTTCAGGTCGACGACCTGGAGCGCCAGGTGCGCATCGACCAAAATGGTCACATCTCATTGCCGCTGATCGGCGACGTCAATGCCGTCGGCATGGGGGTCGGTGAGCTGGAAAAGCTGGTCGCCGACCGTTATCGCAACGGTTATCTGCAGGATCCGCAGGTGTCGGTGTTCGTGCAGGAATCCAACGGCCGGCGTGTCACGGTGACCGGGGCGGTGGACGAGCCGGGCATCTATCCGGTGATCGGCGCCAACCTCACCCTGCAGCAGGCCATCGCGCAGGCCAAAGGCGTCAGCACCGTGGCCAGTCGCGGCAACGTCATCGTGTTCCGCATGGTCAAGGGGCAGAGGATGCTCGCGCGCTTCGACCTGACCGAGATCGAAAAGGGAACCCACCCGGACCCTGAGATCTATGGCGGTGACATTGTCGTGGTGTACCGCTCGGATGCGCGCGTGTGGTTGCGCACCATGCTGGAACTGACCCCCTTGGTGATGGTGTGGCGCGCTTACCGATGAGTATGAATTCCGACAACACGTCTTCGTCGTCGCATCGCCACGGGCACCTGGAACTGGCGGACGTGAGCTTGCTGGACTATTGGCGTGCGCTGGTGTCGCAGCGCTGGCTGATCGTCTGCATCACCGTGGCTGCAGTGGTGCTGGCGCTGGGTATCACCTTGTTGATGCCGGAAAAGTATCGTGCCACCAGCACGCTGCAGATCGAGCGTGATTCGCTCAATGTGGTCAACGTCGACAACCTGATGCCGGTGGAGTCGCCGCAGGACCGCGACTTCTACCAGACCCAGTACCAGTTGCTGCAGAGCCGCTCGTTGGCGCGTGCGGTGATCCGCGAAGCCAAGCTCGACCAGGAGCCGGCATTCAAGGAGCAGGTCGACGAAGCGTTGGCGAAGGCGGCGGCCAAGAACCCAGAGGTCGGCAAGTCGGTAGATTCGCGTCAGGCGATCATCGAGCGCAGCCTCACCGACACCTTGCTGGCGGGGTTGGTGGTAGAACCGATCCTCAATTCGCGACTGGTCTACGTCAACTACGATTCGCCGGACCCGGTGCTGGCGGCCAAGATCGCCAACACGTATCCCAAGGTGTTCATCGTCAGTACCCAGCAGCGCCGCATGAAGGCATCCTCGTTCGCCACCCAGTTCTTGTCCGAGCGCCTGGAGCAGTTGCGCGGCAAGGTGGAAGACTCCGAGAAGAACTTGGTGGCGTATTCCACCGACGAGCAGATCGTCTCGGTGGGCGATGACAAGCCATCGCTGCCGGCGCAGAACCTGACCGACCTCAATGCGCTGCTGGCCTCTGCGCAGGATGCACGCATCAAGGCCGAGGCCGCCTGGCGCCAGGCGGCCACCGGCGATGCGATGTCGCTGCCGCAGGTACTCAGCAGCCCGTTGATCCAGACGCTGCGCGGCGAGCAGGTGCGCCTGACCAGCGAGTACCAGCAGAAGCTGTCGACCTTCAAGCCGGATTACCCGGAAATGCAGCGCCTGAAGGCGCAGATCGAAGAGTCGCGCCGGCAGATCAACGGCGAGGTTGTCAACGTGCGTCAGTCGCTCAAGGCGACCTACGACGCGTCTGTCCACCAGGAGCAACTGCTCAACGAACGCATCGCCGGCCTGCGCAACAATGAACTGGACCTGCAGAGCCGCAGCATTCGCTACAACATGCTCAAGCGCGACGTCGATACCAATCGCCAGCTCTATGACGCGCTCCTGCAGCGTTACAAGGAAATCGGCGTGGCGGGCAATGTCGGCGCCAACAACGTGACGATCGTCGATACAGCAGATGTGCCTACGTCCAGGACCTCACCAAAACTCAAACTTAATCTCGCATTGGGTCTTATCTTTGGCGTATTTCTCGGTTTGGCAACCGCGCTTGTGCGTTACTTCCTGCGCGGCCCGGGCCTGCAAGCGCGCGTGAACTGACATCGTGGTGTTGCAAAACGCTGGTTAATTGAGGTGACAGGCGATTCAGCGTGGAACAAGGAAGAGTCGGTATGTTGCGGACTCTTCCATTGCAGAAAGTGTGTCTTACGTTGAAACAAAGGGCTGTCGGGTGATCTGGGGTCGGTAGCTATTACCGCGGCGATCATGCGACGGAGATGATTGAAGGCTCGCGTGCGTTTCGTATGTTCCCCCGCATGCAACGTATCGAGTTTGGAGGACATCCCCATGCTTCTGGCAGACCTCAGTAGCGCGACCTATAACACTTCCTCACCGCGGTTGTTGTCCAAGTATTCGGCGGCGGCCGACCTGGTACTGCGTGTGTTCGACCTGACCATGGTGGTGGTGTCCGGCCTGGTCGCTTACCGCATCGTGTTGGGCACCTGGGTGCCAGCGGCCCCGTATCGTGTGGCGATTGCCACCACGCTGTTGTACTCGGTGATCTGTTTCGCGCTGTTTCCGCTGTACCGCAGCTGGCGCGGCCGTGGGTTGCTGAGCGAGTTGGCCGTGCTTGGCGGCGCATTCGGCGGCGTGTTCGCGCTGTTTGCAGTGCACGCGCTGATCGTGCAGGTGGGCGAGCAAGTGGCGCGCGGCTGGATCGGTCTGTGGTTCGTCGGTGGCCTGGCATCGCTGGTGGCGGCACGCACCTTGTTGCGCGGCTTTCTGAATCACCTGCGTGCCCAGGGCGTGGACGTGCAGCGCGTGGTGGTGGTTGGCTTGCGCCATCCGGTGATGAAGATCAACCACTACCTGAGCCGCAATTCGTGGGTAGGGATGAATTTGGTCGGTTACTTTCGCACTCCCTACGACATTGCCGTGACCGAGCAGCGCCAGTCGCTGCCGTGCCTGGGCGAGCCGGATGCGCTGATCGACTACCTGAAGGAAAACCAGGTCGAGCAGGTGTGGATCTCGCTGCCGCTGGGTGAGCGCGAGCATATCAAGCAGCTGCTGCAGCGCCTGGACCGCTACCCGATCAACGTGAAGCTGGTGCCCGACCTGTTCGACTTCGGTCTGTTGAATCAGTCCGGCGAGCAGATCGGCAACACGCCGGTCATCAACCTGCGTCAGGGTGGTGTGGACCGCGACAACTACTTCGTGGTGGCCAAGGCGTTGCAGGACAAGATCCTGGCCGTGATCGCGCTGATGGGTCTGTGGCCGTTGATGGCTGCGATTGCCGTTGGCGTCAAGCTGAGCTCGCCGGGCCCGGTGTTCTTCCGCCAGCGCCGTCATGGCCTGGGTGGCCGCGAGTTCTACATGTTCAAGTTCCGCTCGATGCGCGTGCATGACGATCATGGCAGCACCATCCAGCAGGCGACCAAGAACGATACGCGTATCACCCGCTTCGGCGCGTTTCTGCGGCGTAGCAGCCTGGATGAGCTGCCGCAGATCTTCAATGTGCTGGGTGGCAGCATGTCGATCGTGGGGCCGCGTCCGCACGCGGCGCAGCACAACACGCACTATGAAAAGCTGATTAACCATTACATGCAGCGCCACTACGTCAAGCCGGGCATCACCGGTTGGGCGCAGGTGAACGGGTTCCGTGGCGAGACCCCGGAGCTGCGGACGATGAAGAAGCGCATCCAGTACGACCTGGATTACATCCGCCGCTGGTCGTTGTGGCTGGATATCCGCATCATCGTGCTGACTGCGGTGCGCGTGCTCGGACAGAAGACCGCGTACTGATGATGGCCGGACGCTTGCAAGCTGGCGCGTCCGGCGCTGCGGGCGGCTGCATGGCGGCCGCCTCACCTGCGCAGGCGGCTGCATGCTGATCCGAATGAGCGAGCAGGCCCGTGTTCGCTGGCATAACGCCTTGATCGAGCTGGCGTTATTGGTTGGCGTGGGTTACAACCTGGTGTTGGCACTCATCAATGCGAACGTGTTCACCGTCCGGCCGGTCATCACCTATGCGGTCGAGTTCATGGTCTATGCGGCGTGCTTCCTGCTAGGCCTTGGCTCGCTGAGCCGCAAGCGGCTGGCGCTTATCATCAGCGGGTTGGGGTTGATCGTGCTGCTGATGTTCGTCCGGTTTCTGGTGAACTGGCAGATCGACCCGAAGTTCTTGCGCGATGCGCTAGTGGTATTCGCCTTCGTCGTACTGGGCTCGGCCTATACCGGATCGCTGCCCAAACTGTTCATTCGCATGACCATCATCGTTTCGCTGGTCGCCGCGTTTGAACTGGCGATGCCAACCGCATATGGCGATCTGGTCAATCCGAAGAGCTTCTTCGTCAACGCACGCGGGATGAGTGCCGAAGGCTTCTGGAATGAGGACAGTAACCTGTTCGTGAGCGCGACCCGGCCGGGCGAGCGCAACTTCCTGCCCGGCTCCAATCTGCCGCGCGCCTCCTCGATGTTCATCGAGCCGGTGACCATGGGCAACTACATCTGCTTCTTCACCGCCATCTTGCTGGTGTTCTGGCGCTGGATGCGACCTGCGGCGCTGCTGCTGTCGGTTGGATTGATCGGCTTCATGATCGTCGCCTCCGACGGACGGTTGGCTGCGGGCACCTGCGTGCTGATGGTGATGCTGTCGCCCCTGCTCAAACGTCTGGACCAGCGGCTTGCATTCCTGGTGTTCCTGCTGGTCATCATGAGCGCATGGTTGCTGGTCTGGATCACCGGTATCTCGGCTTACCAGGACACCACCATGGGGCGGGTGTTCTTCACCGTGAACTCGATGAACAACCTGTCGTTCAACTCCTGGATGGGGCTGGACTTCGCGCAGGCGTACCGCTACTTCGATAGCGGCATTTCGTACTTCATTGCGTCGCAGTCCATCGTCGGGGTGCTGGCGTTCCTGTTGTCGTATTCGTTCCTGTTGTTGATGCCCAGCAAGGAAGGCCAGTTGTTCAAGAACCTGGCCATCTTCGCGTTTGCGCTGAGCTTGCTGGTCTCCAATGGCTATTTCTCGATCAAGACCTCGGCCCTGTGGTGGTTCGTGTGCGGCTGCCTCTGGCATCTGCGTCCCACCTGGTCCTCAGTGACCGCCGCCGAATCGCCAGGCAAGCATCAGGCAGGCTCCGAGCGCGAGCACATGCCTGTGCCGGCGGGAGCCATGCGATGAGCGTTGCCTCTGCTGCAGAGGCTGCGCGCGCACCCGACCTGCGGGTGGCTGGCGGCGGGCGGGCGCGCGATCCGCAGATCGATGCCGCCAAGGCGATCGCGATCCTGCTGGTGGTGTTTTGCCACGCCAAGGGCGTGCCGCAGGGCATGACGGTGTTCGCCTACAGCTTCCACGTGCCGTTGTTTTTCCTGGTGTCGGGATGGCTGGCGGCCGGCTACGCCTCGCGCACCAGCAGTCTCTCGCAGACGATGACCAAGCCGGCGCGCAGTCTGTTGCTGCCATATGTCACCTTCTATCTGCTGGGCTATGCGTACTGGTTGCTGACCCGCAATATCGGGGAAAAGGCGGCTCGCTGGGGTAGTCATCCCTGGTGGGAGCCCATCGTGTCGCTATTCACCGGCATCGGTCCCGATCTATATGTGCAGCCGCCGCTATGGTTCCTGCCGGTGATGTTGGTGACGCTGATCGGCTATGTGCTGCTGCGTCGCGTGCTGCCGCCGTTGGCAATCGCTGCGGTCGCGCTGGTGGTGGCATGGTTCTGGATGAACTGGTTCCCTGCCCAGGGCGTGCGGCTTTTTTTCGGGCTGGACGTGCTACCGGTGTCGTTGTGTTTCTACGCGCTTGGTGCATTGTTGATCCATGTGTCGCCGCGCCTGCCGACATCGCTGCCGGTCAGCGCGCTGGGGACCGTGGGATTGGCGCTTGCGGTTGCCTGGCTGGCGCAGGTCAACGGGCGGATCGACGTGAACATGCTGCAATTCGGACGCCACCACGCCGTGTTCCTGCTCAGCGCCATCCTGGGCTCGCTGATGGTGATCTGCGCGGCGCGGCTGGTGCAGCGCTGGGCATGGATCCAGTGGATCGGTCGCAACACCTTGCTGATCCTTTGCACGCACATGCTGGTGTTCTTCGTGCTGTCCGGCGTTGCGGCGGTTGCCGGTGGCGTTGGCTCGGCGCGTCCGGGCCTGGGCTGGGCGATCTTTGTCACGCTGTTTGCGCTGGCCGTGTGTGTGCCCATGCGCTGGATCCTGATGCGCTTTGCTCCGTGGGCGTTGGGTGCGCGCATGGTGACCGCATGACCGGCGCTGCGGCATGACAACGGCGGCGGCGTCTTCCGATGCGGGTCCGGCCAGCACGATGGCCCGGCCAGCGGCCGCGGCAACGCGCGATTGGCAGATCGATGCCGCAAAGGCGCTGGCGATCGTGCTGGTCGTGCTTGGTCATGCGAGCGGCATGCCGCCGGCCTACAAGTTGTTTGCCTACAGCTTCCATGTGCCGCTGTTCTTCGTGCTCTCTGGCTGGGTGGGCGAGCGCTTCGGGCGCCGCGCATTGAACGTGGCCACGGTCAACAAGCTCGCGCGGACGTTGCTCATCCCGTACCTGGGGTTTTTTCTGGTTGCTTATGGGGTGTGGCTGTTGATGGCCGTGCTCAATCATGCATTTCAGCAACCGGGCGCGCGTCCGTGGTGGCACCCGTTCGTCGGCGTGTTGTGGGCCAACGGAACACGTTTGTATGTGCTTCCGGCACTGTGGTTTCTGCCAGCCTTGTTTGTCACAACGCTGAGCTACATTGCACTGCGCGCACGGCTGAGCGCCACCGTGGTGGCTGCGCTCGGCTTGCCGCTCGCATTGGCCTGGGTCAGCTGGTTTCCGTTGCTGCAGATGCGCCTGCCGCTTGCGCTGGATGTATTGCCGGTTGCGTTGTTCTTCATCGCCGTCGGTGCTGCCCTGTCGCGGTTCGCCGATACGCTGCGATCGGTCTCGGCGCTGGGGTGGGCACTGGTGTTGCCGGTGGTGGCGGCTGCATGGGGCGTGCTGGCGGCGTGGAACGGGCAGGTGGATGTCAATAACCTTCAGTTCGGGCATTGGCCTGTGCTGTTCCTGCTGGTGAGCCTGCTCGGCACGGCGATGACCTTGTGCGTGGCCTATTTCCTTCGGCACTGGCGCTGGGTGCAATGGATCGGCACCAACACCTTGCTGATTCTGTGCACGCACACGCTGGTGTTCCTGGTGGCGACCAGCGTGGTTGCGCGGACCGGAGTAGTGGATCGGGGGCTCATCGGTACGCCGGTGTGGGCGATGGGCCTGAGCGCGTTCGCGATTGTATGCGCTGTGCCGCTGCGTGCGGTGCTGGTGCGTCTGGCGCCATGGATGTTGGGGTTGAAGGGTCGATGACCAATTGCAGAATCATTAGCCGTCGCAGCACCTGCGTGCGCGTCGCTGGCACAGGAGATGGGCGTCAATGAAAGTGGTGCATGTCGTCCGCCAATTCCACCCGTCGATCGGGGGGATGGAGGAAGTCGTTCTCAATGTGGCCCGCCAGCATCAGGCTTCCAGTGCCGATACGGTGGAGGTGGTCACGCTGGATCGCGTGTTCACCGATCCGGGTGCACAGCTGGCGCCGCAGGAAGCCTACCAAGGTCTGCCGATCCGGCGGATCGGCTATCGCGGTTCGTCGCGTTATCCACTGGCGCCCTCGGTGCTGCGTGCGATCCACTCTGCGGACCTGGTGCATCTGCATGGCATCGATTTTTTCTATGACTATCTGGCGCTGACCAAGCCGTTGCATCGCAAGCCGATGGTGGTGTCCACGCATGGTGGTTTCTTCCACACCGCATACGCCTCGCGCATGAAGCAGCTGTGGTTCCAGACCCTGACGCGTATCTCGGCACTGGCGTATTGCCGGGTCATTGCAACCAGCGAAAACGACGGCGACCTGTTTGCCAAGGTGGTCTCGCCGGCGCGGCTGCGCGTGATCGAAAATGGCGTGGATGTGGAAAAATATGCGGGGCAGGGCGCAGTAACGCCGGGCCGGACGATGCTGTATTTCGGTCGCTGGTCGGTGAACAAGGGCCTGATCGAAACGCTGGAGTTGCTGCAGGCTGCGCTAAAGCGCGACCCGCGATGGCGCCTGATCGTCGCCGGCCGCGCGTACGACCTGAACGAGGCAGACTTGCGCAAGGCCATCGCCGAGCGTGGGTTGCAGGACAAGGTACAGCTGAGCATGTCGCCGTCGCAGGAACAGTTGCGCGCGTTGATGCAGCAGGCGCAGTTCTTCGTTTGCCTGTCGCGTCACGAGGGCTTCGGTATCGCGGCGGTGGAGGCGATGAGCGCGGGGCTGATCCCCGTCCTCAGTGACATTCCGCCGTTCGTGCGGCTTGCCACTGAATCGGGGCAGGGCGTGATCGTCAACCGCGACCGCATTGAGGCGGCGGCTGACCAGGTGCAGGCGCTGGCGCTGACGGCAGACACCGATTTTGCTACCCGTCGCGCAGCGACCATGGCCTATGTGAGCCGCTACGACTGGAAACACGTGGTTGGGCGCTATGTCGACGAGTACCACATGGCATTGGGCACGCCGCGCCCGCGGGAGACGCGGCGATGAGCGGGCCCGCAGCCACAGCGGCGGCGAAGCCGCAGCTCACGGTGCTGTTTTCCACCGAGCAGCCCAGTGCCAACACCAACCCCTATCTGACCCAGCTGTATGACGCGCTCCCGGACGCGGTGCAGCTGCGCTTCTTCTCGATGCGCGCTGCGTTGCTGTCGCGCTACGACGTGCTGCACCTGCATTGGCCGGAGTACCTGCTGCGCCATCCCAGCGCTGCGGGAACGCTGGCCAAGCAGATGTGTGCGGCCTTGTTGCTGCTCAAACTGCAGGTGACCGGCACGCCGGTCGTGCGGACCTTGCACAATCTGGCGCCGCACGAAGATCGCGGGTGGCGCGAGCGCAGCCTGTTGCGCTGGATCGACCACCTGACACGCCGCTGGATCCGCATCAATGCGACCACGCCGGCGCGTCCGCCGTTCACCGACACCATCCTGCATGGGCATTATCGCGACTGGTTCGCGCCCATGCCCCAGGGCAGTACGGTGCCTGGGCGGCTGTTGCACTTTGGCCTGATCCGTCCGTACAAGGGCGTGGAAACCTTGCTGGAAGTGATGCAGCAGGTGAGCGACCCGCGCGTGAATCTGCGCATCGTGGGCAACCCGGCCACACCGCAGATGCGTACGCTGGTGGAAGCTGCGTGCGTGCAGGATCCGCGCATCACTGCGCTGCTGGCCTATGTGGAAGAGCCGGTGCTGGCACGCGAAGTCAGCGAAGCCGAATTGGTGGTGCTGCCGTACCGGCAGATGCACAACTCCGGCACCTTGCTGCTGGCGTTGTCGCTGGCGCGGCCGGTGCTGGCGCCGTGGAGCGAATCCAATGCGGCAATCGCCGAAGAAGTGGGGCCGGGCTGGGTGTTCCTGTATGAAGGTGATTTCGATGCAGCGTTGCTGGCCGGCATGCTGGACAAGGTGCGCACGGCGCCGCGCGCACCGGCACCGGATCTGTCGCAGCGCGACTGGCCGCGTAGCGGGCAGCTGCACTACCGCACCTATCTGGAAGCGCTGGGCAAGGATGGAGATGCGGCGCTGTGACCGCTGAAACGCCTACACCGCCCACTCCCGCGCCGCCGCAGCGCAGCCTGGGTTCGCGTGCCGCCGGCGGGGCCGCAGTGACCATGCTGGGCCAGTCGGCCAAGATGGTGGTGCAGTTTGGCGGCATCATCCTGCTGGCGCGGTTGCTGACGCCTTACGACTATGGCCTGATGGCGATGGTGACTGCCATTGTGGGCGCCGCAGAAATCCTGCGCGATTTCGGCTTGTCGGCTGCTGCGGTTCAGGCCAAGCACGTCAGCCGCGAACAACGCGACAACCTGTTCTGGATCAACAGCGGCATCGGCCTGTTGCTGTCGGTGATCGTGTTCGCTTCGGCGCAGCTGATCGCCAATTTCTACAACGAACCGGCGCTAGTCACGATTTCCCAGGCGCTGGCGGTGACTTTCCTGCTCAATGGCATGACCACGCAGTACCGCGCGCATCTGAGCCGCGGGCTGCGCTTCGGGCAGGTGGCACTGAGCGATGTCGGTTCGCAGGTGCTGGGCCTGGGCGCGGCGGTGGCTGCCGCGTTGCTGGGCTGGGGTTACTGGGCGCTGGTGGTGCAGCAGATGGTGCAGGCAGTGGTCAACCTGGTGATCGCTGCCAGTTGTGCGCGCTGGTTGCCGGGCGGCTATCAGCGTGCGGCGCCGATGCGCGACTTCATGAGCTTTGGCTGGAACCTGATGGCGGCGCAGTTGCTGGGTTACGCCAGCCGCAACGTTGGGCAGGTCATCATCGGTTGGCGCACTGGTCCGGATGCATTGGGCCTGTATAACCGCGCGTTCCAGCTGTTGATGATGCCGCTGAACCAGATCAATGCGCCGGCCACCAGCGTGGCCTTGCCGGTGTTGTCGCAACTGCAGGACGACCGCGAGCGATTCAGCGCGTTCCTGCTGCGTGGGCAGACGGTGATGGTGCATCTGATCGTGGCGCTGTTCTCGTTCGCCTGTGCGGTGGCGATGCCGTTGATCGTGCTGGTGCTGGGCGAACAATGGCGCGAAGCAGTGCCATTGTTCCAGGTGCTGGCGCTGGGTGGCATCTTCCAGACAGCGTCTTACGCCACCTACTGGGTGTTCCTGGCCAGGGGGTTGATGCGGCAGCAGCTGCTGTTCTCGCTGGTGAGCCGCATCGTGCTGATCGCCTGCATCTTCGTCGGTTCGCGCTGGGGCGCCATGGGGGTGGCGATCGGTTATTCGTTCGGTCTGCTGCTGACCTGGCCGCTGTCGCTGATCTGGGTCGGCAAGATCTCCGACACGCCGGTAGCCGCGCTATTCAGCAATGCAGTCCGTGCGATGACGGCCTATGGGCTCGCCGGTGCCTGTGCCTACTACGCGTCGGTCACCGTTGGCGGCCCGTTGTGGCAGCAGTTGGGCGTTGGCGCTGCAGCGATGGCCGCAGTCTGTCTGCTGATGCTGGGCATCTGGCCGGCATTCCGCCGCGATGTGGTTTCCATCATCAATATCCGCAAGTTACTGACACAGGCCAGGGCGCGCCGATGAGATCGACATCGTCTTCTCCTGTCCTCAGGCATGCTTTCTCTCACTCATTCATAGGACACGGCCCATGAGCGACACATCCGCCGCCGCTGCTTCCGGCATTCGCCGGCCTTGCTACCTGGTCTTGTCCGCCCACGATTACCGCACGCCGCGCCGCGCCAACATCCATTTCATCACCGATCAGCTCGCGCAGCGTGGCACCACGCGGTTCTTCTCGCTGCGCTACAGCCGCCTGTCGCGGATGAAGGGCGACGCGCGCTTGCCACTCGATGAGACTGCCAACACCGTGGTGTCGCATAAGGGCGTGGATTGCTATCTGTGGCGTACTGCGGTGCATCCCTTCAATACGCGTCGCGCATGGTTGCGCTCGGTCGAGGATGCGATGTTTCGCTGGTATGCCGCGCATCCACCGCGCCAGTTGCTCGACTGGATGCGCGACGCCGACGTCATCGTGTTTGAAAGCGGTATCGCGGTGGCGTTCATCGAACTGGCCAAGCGCACCAACCCCGCAGCCAAGCTGGTATATCGGGCTTCCGATGGCCTGAGCACGATCAACGTGGCGTCCTATATCGAACGTGAGTTCGATCGGGTGGCGTCCTCGCTGGATGTGATTGCGCTGGTATCGCCGGCCATGGCGGAGGAAATCGCCAGCCGCGACAATGTCTACCACGTAGGCCATGGCGTGGATCACAACCTGGACCAACTGGGAGACCGATCGCCGTATGGCGAGGGAATCCATGCAGTGGCGGTGGGGTCGATGTTGTTCGATCCGGACTTCTTCGTGGTTGCCAGCAAGGCGTTCCCGCAGGTCACGTTCCATGTGATCGGCTCAGGCATGGGCCGTCACCCAGGCTACGGCGACAACGTCATCGTCTATGGTGAGATGAAGCACGCCGAGACCATCGGCTACATCAAGCACGCGCGTTTGGGCATTGCGCCGTATGCGTCGGAACAGGTGCCGGTCTACCTGGCTGACAGCTCGATGAAGCTGCTGCAGTACGACTTCTTCGGTTTGCCGGCCGTGTGTCCCAACGTCGTGGTCGGGCCCTACCAGTCCCGCTTTGGCTATACCCCCGGTAATGCAGAGTCGATCGTTGCCGCGATCAGCTTGGCGCTGGATGCGCCGCATGTGCGCTACCGCCAGTGCCTGAACTGGTCGGACACCACCGACCGCGTGCTCGATCCGGCCGCGTATCCGGAAACCCGTTTGTATCCGCAGCACATCGGCGCCGCCGCGCGTGCTTCCTCGGAGGCCGCGCTTTCGCATTGACCAATGCGGCGCACCTCGCACGTTTGTACACAGGAGACCCTTGGAAATGGCCAACGCTTTGCTGCAGAAGTGGGTGGAACACGCAGAACGTCGTGCACTGTTCTGGTGGAAGCCGAAGAATGCGGGCGTCAACATGGGCGACCACCTGTCCAAGGTGATCGTCTCCTGCGTGCTGTCGTTGCAGGACAAGACGCTGATCGAAAAACACGATCTCAGCAAGAAGCTCATCGCAATCGGGTCGGTGCTGCATTTCGCCAAGGACGGCGACACCGTCTGGGGCAGCGGCATCAACGGCAAGATTCCCGCCGAGCGCAATACCTTCAGCACGCTGGACGTGCGTGCAGTCCGTGGGCCCAAGACCCGCCAATTCCTGCTGGATCGTGGCATCGCGGTGCCGGAGGTCTATGGCGACCCGGGCCTGTTGACCCCGATGTTCTTTCCCGCCGAGGCGCTGGGCGAGGTGCAGAAACGTCCGTTCGCCATCGTTCCGCATTTCAACGAGCCGGTTGAAAAATACAGCGCCTACGCCGATCACCTGGTGTTCCCGGACGTCAAGCCGGCAACATTCACAAGCCGCTTGTTGGGCGCGGAGCTGGTGGTCAGTAGTTCGTTGCATGGTCTGATCCTGGCCGAGGCCTATGGCATCCCGGCGGTCTACCTGGACTGGGGCAATGGCGAAGACCGCTTCAAGTACGACGACTATTACTACGGCACCGGGCGCACCCAGTGGCATTCGGGCAATAACGTGGAAGAGTGCCTGGCGCTGGGGGGCAACGGCAGCTTCGACCTCGAAAAACTGCAGTCCGGCTTGCTGGCTGCCTTCCCTTACGACCTTTGGTGATTCGATGATGCAAGGCCAGCGCATGCAGATGGACACAACGCCCGCCGCCGTCGAGGCACCGCCGGGCGTGGTGATTCCACTGGGCGGCTTTCCGGTGCTGTCCACCACTCAGGAAGCCTTCGCGGTGGACCTGTTCCAGGCGTTGGCGGCGCAGCAGCCGCGCCGGGTGTTCTTCGCCAACACCAATTTCATCGTGCAGTGCCAGGCACTGCGCAAACGCATGCGCGAACCCAGTGTGCGCATCGTCAACGATGGAATCGGGATGGATCTGGCGGCACGGCTGATTCATGGGCGCCGGTTTGCCGGCAATCTCAACGGGACCGACCTGATCCCGTACCTATGCCGGCACAGTGCGCAGCCGCTGAAGTTCTTTCTGCTGGGCGGGCAGCCCGGTGTCGGCAAGACTGCTGCGGCCACCTTGACCGACTCCCTGGGACAGCAGGTGGTTGGCATCTGCGACGGGTATGGCGAATTTGCCGCCGCAGGCCAGGGCCTGGCCGAGCGCATTAACCGCTCCGGCGCGGACGTGCTGCTGGTGGCATTCGGCAATCCGTTGCAGGAACGCTGGATCCTCGACCATAGCCACGCATTGCGGGTGCCGTTGGTCTTCGGGGTAGGCGCATTGCTCGACTTTCTTTCCGGCACCGCCAGGCGCGCGCCGGACTGGGTGCGCCGCCTGCACATGGAGTGGATGTACCGCCTGCTCAACGAGCCGCGTCGCCTGCTCAAGCGCTATAGCTGGGACCTGCTGGTGTTCTTCCGCACCTGTCTGCGCGCGGGCAAGCAGTTGCCCTAATCCACGGCGTGCGCTGCTGGTCCAGCATGCGGGGATGCAGCGTCGATGGCATGTCTTGCTGCCGTGGCACAACGCTTCCCTAACGCGGCGGGTGCTGGCTTCACGTAATGTCCGCCTCACACAGGGGGCGATGCGCGATGCGACACAGGGCAGCGGGATGGGGAGTCGGCATGATGCTGGTATCGCTGCTGGCGGCGGCCAGCGAAACGCTGCCGCCGAAGACGGCGCCACCACCGCCGGTGGTAGATCTGGAAGCGATGGTGGTCCGCGGCGTGCAGCCCGGGCCGGGCCTGTGGAAGGTCAGCAAGGGTGACCACGTGTTGTGGATCCTGGGCACGCAGTCGCCGTTGCCCAAGCGCCTGCAATGGCAATCGAGCGAAGTGGAAACCATCATTGGCCAGTCCCAACAGGTGCTGATGGCGCCGACCGTACAAGTCGATGCGGACATGGGGTTCTTCGGCAAACTCACCTTGCTGCCGTCGGCGATGAAGGCGATGAAGAACGCCGATGGCCGCGAACTGCGCGAGGTATTGCCGCCCGATCTGTACGCGCGCTGGCGTGTGGCCAAGGCCCGCTACATCGGCGACGACCGCAGCGTGGAGCGCAAGCGCCCGATGCTGGCCGCTGGCGAGTTGTACCAGGTGGCGCTGAAACGCTCGGGCCTGGCCCGCTCGCCGGTGATCTGGTCGGTGGTGGAGCGCGCCGCCAAGCGCGCGGGCATCAAGCCGACACCCACCGCGTTGGACTACAAGATCACCGACCCGCGGCAGGCGCTCAAGGAATTTCGTGCTGGCGGCATGGACGACACTGGCTGCTTTCGCAGCATCCTGGTGACGGTGGAGCGCGATCTGCCCACCATGGTCGAACGCGCCAATGCCTGGTCGGTGGGCGACATCGAGGCGTTGCGCCAGTTGCCGCGCGAAGATCCGCAGGCGGCGTGCATGAGCGCGATGGCCAGTTCCGGGGCGGCCAGGAAACGCGGTATCGACGATCTGGAGCGGCGCATGCGCGAGCATTGGCTCGGCATCGCCAGTGCCGCGTTGCAGCGCAACCGCAGCACCTTCGCGGTGTTGCCGATCAGTCGCTTGACCGCGCCCGATGGGTATCTGGCCCGCCTGCAGGCGCTCGGCTACGAGGTGGAGGCGCCTTGATCGCCTGACGCATCGGGTGGTACACGTCTGCACGCGCGATTGCCTGCTGCAGTCCGCCGGCGATGTCGTTGTGCAGTGGTTGCAGCCGTTTGAAGCGGCGCTTGTCGCGCCCGGTCGCCGGAGCCGTGTCGCGCGCCTCCCGGATGGCACTGCGATCGCGCAGGGCGACTGGTCGTGCGGGGGTTAGGCCGGCCGTTGCTGCCACGGTATGCTGCGCGCCTTGTTTGCCGAGAGCTTTCGTGTTGAACGCATTGCCGCTGCGCATCCTGGGTACTGGACGCCATGTCCCGGCGCGCGAAGTCACTTCACTCGCGCTGGACGCGCGCTGGCAGTTGCCGGCCGGAACCACGGCCGCACGCCTGGGTGTGGTGACCCGTTATTACGTGGGCGAGGGCGAAACGGCATCGTCGATGGGAGCGGCCGCAGCGCGGCAGGCGTTGAACACTGCCGGCATCGACGCAACCCAGATCGATTGCCTGATCTCGGCCTGTGCGGTCATGGAGCAACCGATTCCCTGTCAGGCGGTGCTGATCCAGCGCGCATTGGGCTTGGGCGATTCCGGCATTCCCGCCTTCGATGTCAATGCCACCTGCCTGAGCTTCCTGGTGGCGCTGGACATGGCCGCCAGTGCGCTGGCCCTGGGCCGCTACCGGCGCGTGTTGATCGTCTCCAGCGAAGTGGCATCGGCCGGGCTGGATGATGCCGTCCCCGGCACTGCGGGATTGTTCGGTGATGGCGCTGCCGCGGTCGTGGTTGGGTGCAGCAGTGCAGGCCAGGACTCGGCGTTGCTGTCCAGCCGCCTTGCCAGTTATGGCAACGGCGCGGACCTGTGCCGCATCGGCGGCGGCGGCACCCGCGCGCCGCACGGAGAAGCAGGCGCACCCGCGGCCTCGCGCCTGTTCTGGATGGATGGCCGCGGCGCGTACCGCTTTGCCGCGCGTCACCTGCCAGCGTTCTGGACGCAACTGCTGGACGAGGCGGGGGTTGCGGCCACCGCGTTGCGCTGGCTGGTGCCGCACCAGGCCTCCGGTGGTGGCCTGGAGCATGTGGTGCGGGCGCTGGGGCTGCATGCCGAGCAGGTGGTGCGCATCCTGCCGACCACCGGCAACCAGGTGGCCGCCTCGTTGCCGCATGCCCTGCATCATGCCGTGGTGGATCGGCAACTGCAGCGCGGCGAGCTGGTCGCCTTGCTCGGCACCGGCGCCGGCTTGGCGATCGGCGGCATGGTGTTGCGCTACTGATGGCGCCGCGCGTTTCCCTCGACCTGCTGCGCATCGGCCATTGCCGGCATTGCGAGCGCATGGTGCGCGCCGATGGGCATTGGCATGCGGTCGAGTTTCCGGCCTTGAGCGTGCTGATCCGGCATCCGCAGCGCGGCGCGCTGCTCTACGACACCGGCTATGCGGAGCATTTTTTCCGCGCCACCGATCCGTGGCCGGAACGCCTGTATCGCTGGACCACGCCGGTGACGCTGCCGGCGCACGAAACCCTGGGCGCGCAACTGGCGCGTCGCGGCGTGCAGCTGGACGAGATCGCCTGGTGCCTGGTGTCGCATTTCCATGCCGACCATATCGGTGGCCTGCGCGATCTGCCGAACGCGCGTTTCATCTGTCTGCGCGCGGACTATGCGCAGATGCGCCGCTGTTCGCGGTTGGGCGGGTTGCGCCGCGCGCTGTTGCCGCAGCTGCTGCCGGCCGATGTCGATCGGCGCATGCAGTTTGCCGAACAGGCGCCGCAGCGTGCATTGACCGGTGCCTGGCAAGGCCTGGGCATTGCCTACGATCTGTTCGAAGACGGTAGCGTGCTCGCTGTGCCGCTGCCTGGCCATGTGCCGGGGCAGATGGGGCTGTGGCTGCGCGATCAACAGGACCGCGAGGTGTTGCTGTGCGCAGATGCGGTGTGGTCGTCGGCAACCTGGAAGACACTGCAATGGCCGGCCTGGCCCACACGCCTGGTGATGCACGACTGGCCCGCCTTCCAGCGCACCGTGCGGCAGCTGCACGGCCTGTCGCAGGCGCATCCGGAGCTGGTCATCCTGCCTTCGCACTGCCAGCCCAGTCTTGACCGTTATCAACCGGAGTGGCGATGAGCTTGCGCATTCTCGTGACCGGTGCATCCGGTTTTGTCGGCGGCGCATTCCTGCGGCGTTTCCAGGGGCGGCCCGGTGTGGAGATCCATGGCATCGGTCGGCGCGCGAGCGCGCTGCCCAACTATCACCGCATCGATCTGAGCCAGCCGTTCGCGCTGGACTGGCAGCCGGATGTGGTGATCCATGCCGCCGCGCTGGCGTCGCCGTGGGGAACGCGCGCGCAGTTCCTCCAGCACAACGTGCAGGCCACCGCCAACGTCATCGACTTCTGCAGGCGGCACGGTTGCCCGCGCCTGCTGTATGTCTCGTCCAGTTCGGTGTTCTATCGCGAGGAACATCAGTACGACCTGGAGGAGGACAGCCCGATCGGCCCGGCCTTCGTCAACACCTATGCGCAGACCAAGTACCTGGGTGAAACGCTGCTTGAGACGTATCCGGGCCAATGGTCAGTGTTGCGCCCGCGCGCGGTGTTCGGGCCTGGCGATACGGTGTTGTTCCCGCGCGTGATCGCGGCGGCCCGCAAGGGCGCGCTGCCGCGGTTTGTCGGCCAGACCCAGCCGGTGATCGGCGATCTGATCTACATTGATGCGCTGTGCGATTACCTCTACCGCGCCGCCACCGCAGCGCAGCTGCAGCGCGCCTACAACCTCACCAATGCGCAGCCGGTGGATTTGCAGCAGCTGTTGCTGGATGTGCTGGCACGCCTGCACTTGCCGCTGCCGCAGCGCGAGGTGCGCATCGGCACGGCGCTGCGCATGGCCAGCGTGGTGGAGGGCGCGTATCGCTTGCTGCGGTTGCGCAGCGAGCCGCCGATCACGCGCTTCGGCGTGGGCGTGTTCGCGTATTCCAAGACCTTCAATCCGCGGCGCACGCTGGCCGATCTGGGGCCGCCCAGTGTCGGTCTGGACGAGGGCGTGGAGGCGTTCGTCCGCTGGCAGGCGGCGCAATGGGCCTAGTGTCGGCCCTGGCTGCGCTCTATCTGGTCTTGCTTATCGTCAAGACCGCAGCGGCGCTGTGGGTGATGCACCGCGCACGCATGGCGCCGTTGCATGGCGCTGCAGCCCGCCAGGCGGATGTGGCGATCCTGCAGCCCATCCTGGGGGGCGACGCGCAGTTGCAGCAGGTGCTGGCCGCCAACCTGCAGGCGCTGCCGCAGGCGCACTTCCTGTGGCTGCTGGACGCGGACGACCGCGCTGGCAATACGGTGGCTGATGCGCTGGTGGCGCTGTATCCGCAGGTGCGCATCACCCGCATGCAGGTGCCCGCTGCGCCGCCGGATCTCAATCCGAAGGCGTGGAAGTTGCAGGCGGCGCTTGCGCAGCTGCAGGCGCCGATCAGTCTGGTGCTGGATGACGATGCGCAGTTGAGCGCTGCTGCGCTGGTGCAGTTGCTGCGCGATCTGCAGCACGCCGACCTGGTCACCGGGTTGCCGTATTACCGCGATAGCGACACGCTGGCCGGGCGGCTGCTGGCGCAGTTCGTCAACAACAATGCCGCGCTCACCTATCTGGGCTGGCTGCCGTTCGCCGCGCCGCTGACCATCAACGGCATGTGCTACGCCGTGCGGACCGAGCGCCTGCGTGCCTGGGGCGGTTTTTCCGGCCTGCTGGACCAGCTCACCGACGATCTGGCCGTGGCCGCCCTGGTGCGCCAACGTGGTGGCCGCATCCGGCAATCCACCGCCCCGGTGGCGATGCGCACCGCCATGCCGGATCTGCCCAGCTATGCCCGTCAGATGCATCGCTGGATGCTGTTCGCCTTGCTCCTGCTGCGCCGTCAGCGCATCGGTATTGCCGCTGCCATCTCGGTGCTGCAGGGATTGCCGCCGGTGGTGTTGGTGGCCCTGTTGCTCGGCATCTGCGTGCAGCCCGGTGGCTGGTCCATCGCATGCGGGGCGACGCTCTTGCTGCTGCGCGCGCTGCTGCTGTGTGTGGTGCAGTGGCGCAGCACCGGTGCGGTACGTCACCGGCCGGTGTTGTCGGTCCTGGCCGAATGCCTGCAGCCGCTGCACCTGCTGCACGCGGCCTGCATACGCAGCATCGCCTGGCGCACGCGGCGTTACCGCGTGCTGGCAGATGGTCGCTTCCGTGCGCACTGAGGCGCCAGCGGTGCAGATCGCCTTTCTCACCGGGCAGAGCGATCCGGCGAGCTGTGCGTTGAGTGCGCAGCAACGCGATTTTCTGCAGCAGCTGCACGGCGATGGCCGGCAGTTGATCGCATGCAATTACCCGTACCGCAGCGACATGGCGCCGCACCGTCGCGTTGCGCTGTGGCGCGCCAGTGTCTCCAACGCACGCCATTACCTGGCCGCGCGTGCTGCGCGCGTGGCGTATAGCGATCGCATGAGCGTGCAGGCCCTGCTTGCGCAGGCGCCGATGACGGTGCTGCTGGCCGGCAGCTGCGGGTTGCAGCTGCTCACTGCGCTGCAGCTGCCGCAGGAGCTGCGCGCGCATCTGGCGGTGTTCGCCTACGGCCCGGTCTGCCGCAACCCGGCCACGTTCGCGCAGTTGCATAGCGTGCAAGGGCGCAGCGACTGGATTTCGCGTGCGTTGTTTCGCGGGCCGGTGCAGCTGGCGCCGGCCTGCGGGCATCTGGATTACCTGACCACTGCGAAGGTGCTGTCCGAGTGCCAGGCCTTCGTCGCCACGGTCCAGCAGACGCTGCGGGGCAGGGTGCATGCGCATTGATCTGGTCGCCCCGCCGTACAGCGGGCATCTGCATCCGATTCTGGCCATCGCCCGGCAGCTCGCGCCGCACCACGATGTGCATGTGGTCAGCACGCCTGCTGCACAGGCGCGTATCCAGGCATGTGGATTGCGCGGCGCCGGCGTGCTGGATGCGCAAGCCGACCGTGTGTTGCTGGAGATCGCCAACCCGCCGCATGCGGTCGGGCATCACCCCGTGCGTCTGCGCCGGCAGCTGCACGACGCACTGGGATTGATGGCGCAGGTGGGCGATGCGTTGCAGGCGCGTTGGCGCACGCAGCGGCCGGACCTGGTGATCGTCGATTTCACCCTGCCCAGTGCCGGGCTGGCGGCGCAGGCGATGGGCATCGCCTGGTGGACCAGCATGCCGTCGCCCTGCGTGATCGAAACCGGCGACGGGCCACCGGCGTACTTTGGCGGCCTGCTGCCTGCGACCACGCTGCGCCAGCGTGCCTGGCATGCGATCGCCCGGCGGCTCACCCGCGGCTTCAAGCGCAGCCTGCATGCCTGCTACCGGCGGCAGATGCGGGCCTGCGGATTGCCGGCGCTGTATCGCAACGATGGCAGCGAGGCGGTGTATTCGCCGCAGTGCATCCTGGCCTTGGGCGTGCCGTCATTCGAATTCGCGCAGCGCTGGCCGGCTGCGCTGCGCTTTGTCGGGCCGCAGTTGTGCACGCCCCCGTCGGCCGTGCAGGCACCGGAATTCATCGCCGGGCGGCGGCATGTGCTGGTGACCCTGGGCACGCATCTGCAGTGGGTCAAGCAGCGCATGGATGCGGTGCTGCGCGCGCTGGCGCCGCAGTTTCCCGAGGTGGTGTTCCACTTCAGCGATGGCGACACCGCCGCGCCGCCGCAGCCGGCATACGGCAATTATCGGCGTCTGCCCTACGTGGACTACGCGCAGCATCTGCATCGCTATGCGCTGGTGGTTCACCACGGCGGTGCCGGCATCCTGTACGCCTGCCTGGAGGCGGGATTGCCGGCGATCGTGTATCCACTGGACTACGACCAGTTCGACCACGCCGCGCGGTTGCAGGCTGCCGACGCGGCATGGTGGCTGCGGGAGCTGGACGGGCTGCCGGCGCTCGTGCGCGAGGCACTCGCGTGTGCCGAGCCGGGCCCGGGGGTGCGTCGGTTGCAGATGGAGCTGCACGACATGCAGGCGCGTGGCCGCATCGTGGAGCTGGTAGAAACTTTTCAGCGCACCGGTTCGGTGACAGCGTAGATTTTCAGGCGGCAGGTTGGCCAACGAAAAAACCGGCCTCCGCAAGGCGTCTGCCGGTTCCTGTGCAACGGCCACTCCTCAATGGTTGCGGCGTGGCGTTGTCAGATGAATTCAGCCCGCTGCGGCATTCAACGCCGGTGCGCTGGTGGCCATCAGCTGCGGCCAGCGCTTGAGCACGGCGGCGCGGATGCCAGCCTGGTCGATACCGGCTTCGGCCAGCAGGTCTTCGCGGCTGGCGTGGTGCTGGAAGCTGTCCGGTAGGCCCAGGTGCAGCATGGGCATGGTGATGGCTTCGGCGTTGAGCAGCTCTGACACGCCAGAGCCTGCGCCGCCGGCCACCACGTTGTCTTCGATGGTGACGAAGCCGTCGTGGGTCCGGGCAAGCTCCAGCAGCATTGCCTTGTCCAGCGGTTTGACGAAGCGCATGTTGACCACGGTGAGGCCGAGTTCGCGGCCCACCGCCTCGGCAGCGTCCACGCACGCGCCAAAGCCCAGCAGGGCCAGACGGGTGCCGCTGTGGCGCAGCTGCGCCTTGCCGATCGGCAAGGTGGCCAGCGCGGCATCCAGCGCCACGCCTGGGCCGGTGCCACGCGGGTAGCGCACCGCGGCCGGGCCGGCGTAGTGCACGCCGGTGCTCAGCATCTGGCGGCATTCGGCTTCGTCGGCCGGTGCCATCACCACCATGTGCGGCACGCAGCGCAGGAAGCTCAGGTCCAGATTGCCGGCATGGGTGGCGCCATCCGGGCCGACCACGCCGCCGCGGTCGATCGCGAACAGCACGTCCAGCTGCTGCACCGCCACGTCGTGCACCAGCTGGTCGTAGCCGCGCTGCAGGAAGGTGGAATAGATCGCCACCACCGGCTTGGCGCCTTGGGTCGCCATGCCGGCGGCCAGCGTCACGGCATGCTGTTCGGCAATTGCCACATCGAAGTAACGCTGCGGGTACTCCTTGCTGAAACGCACCAGCCCGGAGCCTTCGCGCATTGCCGGGGTGATGACCAGCAGCCTGGGTTCGGCAGCGGCCATGTCGCAGACCCAGTCGCTGAAGACATCGGTATAGGTCGGCTTCTTGGTGCCGGTCTTGGCGACCAGGCCCTTGCTCGGGTCGAACGGGCCGACCGCGTGATACCCGATCTGGTCGCCTTCGGCCAGCTCGTAGCCCTTGCCCTTGGTGGTGATGACGTGCAGCAGCTGCGGGCCCTTGAGGGTCTTGAGCGTCTTCAGCGCGCCGACCAGGCCGGGCAGGTCATGGCCATCGATGGGGCCGGTGTAGTGGAAGCCCATTTCCTCGAACAACGTGGACGGCACGAACATGCCTTTCCAGTGTTCTTCCCAGCGCCGCACGAAGCGCGCGGTGGGATTGTTCTTCTTGTCGCCGAGGATCTTCTTGCCGCCCTCGCGGATGGCGTTGAGGGTGCGGCTGCCGCTGGCACGGCCGAGCATCTTGGTCAGCCCGCCCACCGCTTCGGAGATCGACATGCGGTTGTCGTTGAGGATCACGAGCAGGTTCGGCTCCGGATCCATGCCACCGGCATGGTTGAGCGCCTCGTAGACCATGCCGGCGGTCATCGCCCCGTCGCCGATCACCGCCACCACCTTGCGGTCGTCGCCATTGCGCTGCGCGGCGATCGCCATGCCGAGCGCGGCCGAGATCGAGGTGGACGAATGGCCAACGCCAAAGGTGTCGTAGATGCTCTCTTCGCGCTTGGGAAACGGCGCCAAGCCGTCCTTTTGCTTGACCGTGTGGATCTGGTCGCGCCGCCCGGTGAGGATCTTGTGCGGATAGGTCTGATGCCCGACGTCCCACACCAGCTGATCGACCGGGGTCTGGTAGAGGTAGTGCAGGGCAACGGTGAGTTCGATCACGCCCAGGCCAGCGGCAAAGTGCCCGCCGCTCTTACCCACCGATTCGATGAGATAGGCGCGCAGCTCCTCGGCAATGGACGCAAGTTCGGCCTCGTCGAAGTGGCGCAGGTCGTCGGGGGTCTGAATGCGCGACAGGCGCGGGTAGCGGGTGGAGTCGATCATCATCGTGTCAATATTCTGAAGCCGTATTGTCCTCCCCATGCGAAGGCCCGGCAAGCAAACCGGTTCAGCTATCGGCGGGCGGTGCGGACCGTGCGGCCCACTGCTGCTGGCCTGCGTTGCGCGCGCAGGCGCCTGCGGCCATCTGCCGCACCCCTATTGTCGGCGCGCGTCAGAGGATGGTTTGCGTGCATACCGGATTGCCGCAGGAACGGTGAACGGCGGGTTGCCCAGGTCGGGCAGCGAACAAGGTGATTGGTCGGCCGTCTACCCCGATGCGGTGATCGGGTGGGCAGGCGCAACCACCCGCCGCGCGGGCAACGCCAATGCAATGGCTACAGCGACAGCTTGGAGCGCTTGGGCAGCTGCGCGCGCAGGAATGCCATCTGGTCGGACAGAATGTTGCGGTTGGACAGGATCAGGTGCTCGATCCAGCTCGGCCGGTAGGGCACCGCCAGCAAGGGCATCTGTGCCTGCTGCGGCGTGCGGTTGGCCTTGCGCGAATTGCACTGGAAGCAGGCGGTCACCACGTTCTCCCAGGTGTCGCGCCCGCCCTTGGAGACCGGCATCACATGGTCGCGGGTCAGGTGCGGGCGGCTGAAATGCTGGCCGCAGTACATGCACAACTGCGCATCGCGCGCGAACAGGGCGGTATTGCTGAGCGTGGGCGTGGGGTCCAGCGCACGCGAACGGGCGTGGCCGCGCGCGGCGATGATCGGGTGCAGCGCCAGCGTGCTGCGTTTGCCGGTCAACCGCGAAATGCCGCCGTGGATCTGCATGCACGGCTCGCCCAAGGTCCAGGACACCGCGTCGCGGGCATACAGGCAGGCGGCGTCCTGCCAGTTGATCCAGTCCAGTACCCGGCCATGCGCATCGAGCGAGAGCAGGCGGAGGGAGGGCAGTTGCTGGATTGCAGCGACAGCGTTGCCCGCGACCGGGGCAGGGCTGCCTCCGGGGACGATCACATCACCTACGTGCGTGTCTGTCTCCATCGGGAAAACAGCTTATACCCGATCGTTGACAGTTTGTGTATCGCAGCGAACGGCTTTGGCGCGTGTCTTGCGGTCAGTGGCTCAGCCAGTAGTGACCTGGCCGCGTTGATGGCTTTGGTGACCCGTAGGAGCGCACCCGGGCGTGAGGCTTTGCCAATCGATATGGCCCTGGTCGCGGCCAGGTCCGCTCCTACAATGGCGGCAGCGCCCACGATGCTTGGTCTGTAGGAGCGCACCCGGGCGCGATGCTTTACCGATCGATATGGCCCTGGTCGCGGCCAGGTCCGCTCCTACGAAGTCGGCAGCGCCCGCGATGCTTATCTGTAGGAGCGCACCCGGGCGCGATGCTTTACCGATCGATATGGCCCTTGTCGCGGCCAGGTCCGCTCCTACGACAGCGGCAGCGCCCGCGATGCTTGGCTGTAGGAGCGCACCCGGGCGCGAGGCTTTACCGATCGATATGGCCCTTGTCGCGGCCAGGTCCGCTCCTACGACAGCGGCAGCGCCCGCCATGCTGATGTCGCTCAGGCTTCGCCGAACAGCGCTGCGTCCAGCGACATCAGTGGTGCGGCGCCGCTGCGGAGGGTGGCGGCGTGGGTCAGCGTACGCGGCAGGATACGGGCGAAATAGAAACGTGCCGTCTCGCGCTTGGCATGCTTGAAATCGTCGCCATGCGCGGAGGCATCGGCGGCGGCCACGCTGCGCGCCCACCAGTAGGCCAGCACCACGTAGCCGGAATAGAACAGATAGTCGTAGCTGGCCGCGCCCAGTTCGTCGGGGTTGCGTGCGGCGCGGTCGAGCACGTCGCGGGTCAGCATGGCCCATTCGCTGGCCTTGTCGCGCAGCGGCTTGATGAACTCGGCCAGTGCCGCGTTGCCCTCCTGCGCCTTGGCGAACGTGTCCACCTCGGCCAGGAACAACTTGAGCCCGGCGGCCTGGCTGGCGGCGGTCTTGCGGCCGATCAGGTCCAGCGCCTGGATGCCGGTAGTGCCTTCGTAGATGGTGGTGATGCGGGCATCGCGGGCCAGTTGCTCCATGCCGTATTCGCGGATGTAGCCGTGGCCGCCGAAGCACTGCAACGCGTGGTAGGTATTCTCGATCGACCATTCGGTCTGGCAGGCCTTGGAGATCGGGGTGAGGAAGCTCACCAAGGTCTCGGCATCATGGCGTTCCTGCGCGCTGGCGCCACGGTGGGCCAGATCGACCAGGCTGGCCGCGTGCAGTGCCAGCAAGCGGCTGCCTTCGGTCAGCGACTTGATGGTCAGCAGCATGCGGCGCACGTCCGGGTGCACGATGATCGGGTCGGCCGGCTTGTCGGGTGCCTTGGCGCCGCTGAGCGCACGCGACTGCAGCCGCTCGCGGGTGTAGCGCAAGGCGTTCTGGTAGGCCCGCTCGGACAGGCCGACACCCTGCAAACCGACGCTCAGGCGCGCGGTGTTCATCATGGTAAACATCGCCTGCAGGCCCTTGTGCGGCTGCCCGACCAGATAGCCCTGGGCGCCCTCGAAGTTCATCACGCAGGTCACCGAACCCTTGATTCCCATTTTGTGCTCGATGGAACCGCAATGCAGCGCATTACGCTCGCCCACCGTGCCATCGCGGTCCACCTTGAACTTGGGAGTGACGAACAGCGAGATGCCTTTGGCGCCGGCCGGGGCGTCGGGCAGCTTGGCCAGCACCAGATGCACGATGTTGTCGGTGAGGTCGTGTTCGCCGGCAGTGATGAAGATCTTGGTGCCGGTGATGGCGTAGCTGCCGTCGGCATTGGGCTCGGCGCGGGTCTTGAGCAGGCCCAGGTCGGTGCCGCAATGCGGTTCGGTCAGGCACATGGTGCCGGTCCAGCGGCCGTCGACCAGCGGCTTGAGGAACGCTTCCTGCTGCCAGGCCTCGCCATGCTGGCGCAGCGCCTCGGTGGCGCCATGCGAGAGCAGCGGGAAGTTGCCCCAAGCCAGGTTGGCGGCATTGATCATTTCGTTCAGCGGCACGCCCAGCAGGTGCGGCATGCCCTGGCCACCGAATTCCGGCTCGGCAGTCAGCCCGTTCCAGCCGCCTTCCACGAACTGATCGTAGGCGGCGCGGAAACCGGGCGGGGTGGTCACCGCGTGGGTGCTCTTGTCGAACGCACAGCCGATTTCGTCGCCTACGCTGTTCAGCGGCGCCAGCACCTGGGCGGTGAAGCGGCCGGCTTCTTCCAGTACGGCATCGATGATGTCCGCACTGGCCTCGGTGTAGCCGAGCCGGGCGAACAGGGCTGGTGCGCCCAGGACGTCGTGCAAGGCGAAACGGAAGTCGGTCAGCGGGGCGGTGTAGCTGCTCATGCGGAGTCCTTCGAAGATGGTGCGAGAGGGCGTGCGCGTCAGCGCAGCACGCCGTTGAGGCCGGGGGCCGGGCTGAGCGTGTTGCGCGCTTCCACCGCGAACTCGCGTTGTTTCTTGTCCTGCGGGGTCGCCCAGACGGTGCCCTTGAGGGTGTACGGAAACGAACGGCCACCGGCCAGGACATCGGCCACGGTGAGTCGGCCCAGCGAGGTGGGTTGCAGGCTGACCGTCACCACATCCGCGCTTTCCGGGCCAATGGAGATGCCCACGGCCTGGTCGAGCTTGCCGGCCACCTGGTCGCCGGCGGAGATCTCCAGTACCACGCGTTCGAACTGCATCGGAATGCTGCTGTAGTTCTGCAGGCGCAGCTCCAGCGACCACGACCCGTCCGCGCGCACGGTCAGTTGCTGGATGCGGGCAGCCGGTTCGGAGACGCGGCGGACCTGGCCGCCGCAAGCACTCAACAGCAGGCCGCAGGTCAACGACACGATCAGGAGGCGATAGGCACGGCGCATGCGGCAGAAATCCTTGGCGGCTTGGGCGGCACCAAGAATACTACGCAGTCCGTGCATCGCCGCGCCGCTGCGCGGCGGATTGCCGGCATTACTGCAACGGTGCGGCCACGATCAGCGGCGACAGGTCGTAGCCCATCTGTGTGGCCTGCGCCTTGAGTTGCTCGAATCGGGCGCGCGACATCTGCGGCGAGCGCGACAGAATCCACAGGTAGTTGCGGTCCGGCTCGCCGACCACTGCCCATTGATAGTCTGGATCGAGGGCGATCACCCAGTAGTCGGCCCATACCAGCGGCAACCAGCTCAGCCATTCCGGGGCGAAGCGCACCTGCAGCTGGCCGGGTTGGCCCTGCACCGGGCGCGCCACGCCGTCGGCCTGCGCCAGCGCGCCGTCGGCGGTTCGGCAAGCGTTGCGCACGCCGATCAGGCCATCGTCGCGCAGCGTGTAGCTGGCGGTGATGTCGCTGCGGCATTTCTTCTGGAACGACACCGGCAGGTGCGCGATCTCATGCCACTGCCCGGCGTAGCGCGACAGATCCAGCTGAGGTACGGCACGCACCGGCTGCTGCGCGAGTGCCGTCACAGGCAGCAGGACGAGGCATGACAACAGCAGGCGGGGCAGGTGCATGGCGATCTCCGGTGGATGCGCGCAGGCTAGGCCATGGCCCCGGCTGTGCGGCGTGAACTGGTGCAATGCACCCGTGGCGGTGGCGGCTTGCAGCGGAGTTGGTCACAACGCTTGCTCAAACCGCGCCTGCTCGCTATGATGCGCCTCCTCGCAACGCAGGCAGCATTGTTGCGATAGTGGCCGAGTAGCTCAGTTGGTAGAGCAGGGGATTGAAAATCCCCGTGTCGGCGGTTCGATTCCGTCCTCGGCCACCATTTTCAAGTATTGCAGCGCAGGCGTTCCGCCCCTTCTGTGCGCTGTTGATCCCAACGTCTTCGGATTGATGTGAGCCGACCCTGCACCTGGTGCCGGAAGATCGGTCTGCCGTTGTTCCTGGCTGCGTGCAGGTGGGGTGTGCAGCGCCCCATCGATCGAGTGACCACTAATGCACTACGCGGCGTCATCTGCGAACGCAGGGGGCCTGCGATGGCATCGGCCGCGGCTTGCACGCCTTCTTCAACCGTGGGCGGCGATACTCCTGCCCATGACCCATAAGACGCTTCGACGCACCTTGATCCACGGCTACTGCGGTGAATTCCGCGTGGAGACGATGGAAAGCCAGGCCCCCGAGCAAACCCAGTGGTTCTCGACGGCGTTCATCTACCACCGGGACCGCTCGGCGCCAGTCGCCACGATCGATGGTGCGGGCGCGGGGGACTACCGTGGCGATGCACGCGAACAGGCCTTGAGGGTGGGGTGCTGTCTTGCGGAAGTCCTGGACCCCAAGGAATACCGGACCCTGGAAACGCACGGCGGCTGAGCGCGTAGCTTCAACTCAGGTAAGCGGTCATCGCCACGCGTGGCAGTGCCGACGTGATCCGGACGCATCGCGGCTGGTGCCGTATCGAAACGGCGCCAAGGATGTGAGGGAGCGCATCACCGTGCCCCATTAAACTGGCGTCACGGGAATGGTCCCGCGGAGAACAGCACTTGAACGATTCCCGTCATGGACAGCCAGGGTCGCCCGTTATCAGCGACACGCGCGGCCTGCCGGTGGAGGCGCCTCGCTCGGATATTTTTTTCGCTGCGGTGGAAACCACGCGGATGCCGATGACGGTGACCGATCCACACCTGCCGGACAATCCGATCGTGTTCGCCAACCGTGCCTTCCTGGAAATGACCGGGTATTCGGCCGAAGAGATCATCGGCAGCAATTGCCGGTTCCTGCAGGGGCCGGAAACCGATCCGGCCAGCGTGCAGGACGTGCGCGAGTCGATCGCAAACCGCCGTGAATTTGCCACCGAGGTGTTGAACTACCGCAAGGACGGCTCCTCGTTCTGGAATGCGCTGTTCATCTCGCCGGTGTTCGACCAGCACGGCAATCTGGTGTACTTCTTCGGCTCGCAGCTGGACGTGAGCCGCCGCCGCGATGCGGAGGATGCGCTGCGCCAGGCGCAGAAGATGGAAGCGTTGGGGCAGTTGACCGGCGGCATTGCGCACGATTTCAATAATCTGCTGCAGGTGATGTCCGGGCATCTGGAAGTGATCCAGATGCTGGCCGCCAGCAATGCCCCGGGGAGTGCCGAGCGCATCGCGCTCAGCGCCGAACATGCGGCCACCGCCGCGACCAAGGCGGCAACGCTGACCCAGCAATTGCTGGCGTTCTCGCGCAAGCAGAAATTGCGCGGGCGGGTGGTCAATCTCAATGGGCTGGTGTCGGGCATGACCAACATGGCCGAGCGCGCGTTGGGGGGCGGCATCAGCTTGCGGCAGGCACTGGAGGAGGGCCTGTGGAACTGCCAGATCGACACCACCCAGGCGGAGGTCGCGCTGTTGAATGTGCTCATCAATGCGCGCGATGCGATGGCGCGGTCCGAGCGCAAGGAAGTGACGGTGCAGACCCAGAACGTGGAGATCACCAATCATGATCTTGCGATGTACCACCAGCTGGCGCCCGGCCGCTACGTGAGCATCGCGGTCAGCGATACCGGCACGGGGATGTCAGCGGAGATCGCCAGCCGGGTCATGGAGCCGTTCTTCACCACCAAGGAAGAGGGCCAGGGCACCGGATTGGGGCTGTCGATGGTATACGGCTTCGTCAAGCAGTCCGGCGGCACCGTGCGCATCTACAGCGAGGTGGACGAGGGCACCACCGTGCGCCTGTATTTTCCTGCCTCCGACGAGTTCGAGAACGACCTGCAGGCGGTCAAGGCACGTTCGATCGACAAGGGTGGCAGCGAAACCATCCTGGTGGTGGAAGACAAACAGGACGTGGCCGTGGTGGCGCGGATGTTCCTGGAGAACGCCGGCTATCGGGTCTTTTCGGCAGCGAGTGGGCGCGAGGCGGTGGAGCTGCTGGAACAGCATCCGGAGGTGGATGCCCTGTTCACCGACCTCATCATGCCCGGCGGCATGAACGGTGTAATGCTGGCCCGCGAGGCGCGGCGCATGCTGCCGCGGATCAAGGTGCTGCTGACCACGGGCTATGCCGATGCCAGCATCCAGCGTACCGACGTGGGTGGGGCGGAATTTGACGTCGTCAACAAGCCCTACACGCAGAAGGAATTGCTCAAGCGCATCCGCATGCTGCTGGACGGGCCGACCGGAGTAGGGTGAGCCCACAGGCAGCCGTGCGCGACATGGTGGGTTGCCGGCGCGGCTACGTCACCACGTTGCGCGGTCTTGATTGACGCTGTTGCGATTCCCGATTCCCGATTCCCGATTCCCGATTCCCGGCAAGCCTATTGCTCGTCCAACGGCGCGACATAGCCTTCGGGCTTCTCGGCGTTGCGCTCGAACAGGAACTTTTGCAGCTCGCTTTCCAGGAATGCGCGATGCTTGGGGTCGCGTGGCGAGAGCCGGTTCTCGTTAATCAGCATGGTCTGGTGCGCCAGCCATGCCTGCCAGGCAGTCTTGCCGATCTGCGCGAACACGCGCTGGCCCAGTTCGCCAGGGTAGGGCACAAAATCCAGGCCTTCGGTCTCGCATTGCTGGTACTGGCAGAACACGGTGCGGGACATGCGGTTTCCTTCGAAGCGATTAGAGCGAGTCGAGCAGCTTGCGGATCGGTGCCGGCAGGCCCAGCGAGGCGAGATCGGCGCGTGCCACCCAACGCAGGTCTTCATTGTCGCGCACCGCCGCGCGCAGTGCGACCTTGCGCAGGCGCAAGGGCTGCAGGTGCAGGCGGTAATGGCTGAAGGTGTGCACCAGTGGCGGCAGTTCGTCGGCGCGCGCGTAGTTGCCGTCGATGTGGCTGGCGAACCAGGCGCGCAAGCCGCTGTCGGTCTCGGCCTGCGGCAGCGTCCAGAGCGATGCCCAGATGCCGGTGGGCGGGCGGCGCTGCAGCAGGATCTCGCCCTGCGTGTTTTCCAGCAGCAGCGCAGTGGCTTCGCGCTCGGGCAACACCTTCCCCGGTTTGGGCGTGGGCAATGCATCCACCCGCCCTTCGCGGCGCGCGACGCAGGCCTGCTGCAGTGGGCACACGATGCAGGCCGGCCGGGCGCGCGTGCACAAGGTGGCGCCGAAATCCATCTGCGCCTGGGTGTAGTCGGCCAGGCGGCCGGCCGGCACCTGCGCGACATGCGTGGCCGCCAGCTGCCATAGCTGCTTGTCCACCACTGGCAGCCCGGGATAGCCGGCAATGCCGTGGAAGCGCGTCAATACGCGTTTGACGTTGCCGTCCATGATCGGGAAACGGTCGTTCCAGGCCTGGCTGAGGATCGCGCCGGCGGTGCTGCGGCCGATGCCGGGCAGCGCGAGCAGTGCGTCAAAGTCGCGCGGCAGCTCGCCTCCGTGCAAGGCCACGCATTGCCGGGCGGCGGCGTGCAGGTTGCGCGCCCGCGCGTAGTAGCCCAGCCCGGCCCAGTGCGCCATGACGCTGTCGTTGTCGGCGGCGGCCAGGTCGGTCAGGGTCGGGAAGCGCGCAACGAATTTCTGGAAGTACGGGATGACCACTGCAACCTGGGTCTGCTGCAGCATGATTTCCGACAACCAGACCCGGTACGGTGCACGCGGATGCTGCCAGGGCAGCTCGTGGCGGCCGTGGCCGTCGAACCAGTGCAGCAACGAAGCGACGAAGGCGTCAGCGGGGGGAGCGGCAGGATCTGCGGGCATGAGGTCTGCTGGCAAGGAGAGGGGCGATTGCGGAGCGGGTGCCCGGTCGACGGCGTCCCCGATCAGTGCAGCGGAAACGCGAGGACGATCAGGCACTGTTCGCAGAAGAAACCTTCATCGCCCTGCCAGTGCGGTGCCGCCGGTGCATGGTAGTCGGTGACTGGCCCATCGGCGTGTCGAGGCGCGCGCAGCGCCGCAGGCAACCGTTGCGAAAAGTGCAGCACGCGTTTGGCGCGCGACCACCCGCTCGATATCTCCTGCACCGTGCAACCTGCCTGCAGCACCAGTGCGTACACGGGCTGCAGGTGCGGGCAGGCGTCTTGCCACTCAGCCGCCCAATGCGTCGGGCAACAGGGCATCCACGAACGCCACCGGATCGAATACGCGCAGGTCTTCGGGGCGTTCGCCGATGCCGGCAAAGCGGATCGGGATGTTGAATTCGCGCGCCAGCGCGAACACCACGCCGCCCTTGGCGGTGCCATCGAGCTTGGTCACTACCAGGCCGGTGACGCCGACCGCGGCATGGAACTGGCGCAGCTGCGAAATGGCGTTCTGGCCGGTGGTGCCGTCGATGACCATCAGCACTTCGTGCGGGGCGGCGGCGTCGATCTTGCCGAGCACGCGGCGGATCTTGCCCAGTTCGTTCATCAACCCGGTCTGGGTGTGCAGGCGGCCGGCGGTGTCGGCGATCAACACATCCGTGCCGCGTGCCTTGGCAGCCTGCAGCGCATCGAAGGCCACCGAAGCCGCATCGGCATTCTGCCCCTGGGCGATCACCGCCACGCCGTTGCGGTCGCCCCAGGCCTGCAGCTGAGCGACCGCGGCGGCGCGGAAGGTGTCGCCGGCGGCCAGCATCAGGCTGTGGCCTTCGTCCTTGAAGCGCTTGGCGAGCTTGCCGATGGTGGTGGTCTTGCCGACGCCGTTGACGCCGACGGTGAGCACCACGAACGGCTTGAGCGAGCGGTCGATCACCAGCGGCCTGGAGACCGGCTGCAGCAGCGCGATCAAGTCGGCGCGCAAGGCCTTCAACATGGCCTGGGCGTCGGCGAATTCGCGCGACTTCATGCGCTTGCGCAGGCCTTCGACCAACGCGGTGGTGGCGCCGATGCCGACGTCGGCGGTAATCAGCGCGGTCTCGATCTCGTCGAGCAGGTCGTCGTCGAGCTTGGGGTTGCGCGAGAACAGGCCGCCGAAGCTGCGCGCGAAGCTGCTGTTGCGCAGCCGCTCGCGCCACCCGGGTTTGCCGGCCGGGGCAGCGGGCAGGGCGTCGTGCCGGCCGACGATGCTGTCGCTGTCCTGCGTGGCCGGCGCCGGGCTGCTGACGATGGCCGGCGCAGTGACCACCGGCGTGGCGCTCGCCGCAGTGGCGGCCCCAGACGATGGGGGGAGCGCCGCTGGCGCGCTGGCCGGCGTGGCGGCAACTGACGGGATGGCCGAAGGAGCCGCAGCACCGGGCACCGCAACCGACGGCGCGTTGACCGGTGCTGGCGTTTGCGGTTGCGCGGCTGGCGCAGGCGGGGGCGTGCCCGCGGGCAGCGCGGGCGCGCTTTGCGTCTGCACGACTACCTGCGGAACCACCACCGGCGTCGGTGCGACGGGCGCGGCGGGCGGCGCCAGATCCGGCAATGCCTGCAAGGCAGAAGGTGCAGGCGCCGCAGGCGGCGTTGCTGCACTGGGCACCCCGGCGATGCTCTGTGCCTGCCCGGTGCGGGTCGCGATGTCGCGCGCAAGCTGGTCGGCCGGAAGAATGGCCGGTGCGGCAACGCCTGTTGACGGCGCCGGGGATTGGTTGGGTGTGGGTGTTACCGCTGCCTCGCCGGCAGGCGCTGTGCCAGGTTGCGCAGGTTGCGCAGGCGGCGTGGCCTCGGTGGGCGATGCGGAGGGGGCAGTCGCCGGCGCGGTGGGGAATGCGGCTGCCAGTTCTTCCAGGCTGAAACGCGAGGTGCGCGCGCTATCGGACGGAGTTGGCTTGTTGCGGCGGAAAAAGCTGGCCATTGGCAACGCAGTAGGGGAAACCCGGGAGTCTACCATTGGGGTGTCGGCCGCCCCTGACGCGGTCTTCAGTCCCTGTTGCTTCCACGCTGGCCGAAGGCTGCCAGGATGTCATGGTCATGCTGCCGAATTCTGCATTTGTGGCAGGAATGTGTCAGTACGCGCCGGCGGGTTGGCGGTAGCGATGAGGGTGCGCAGCACCGGCGAAGCCACCCGCCTCGCGCGCGCAAGGTGGCAGCCACGCAGTTGGCGATGCTGCGTGGCTACACTGTTCCATGGGGCGCGCTGCCTACAACTGGCCCTTGAGCGAGCGGTAGTCGCGCGGGGTCATGCCGACGGTGGCCTTGAACTGGCGTGCGAATGCACTCTGGTCGGCGAAGCCGCAGCGCTGGCCTATGCTGGCGATGCTGTCGTCGCCGTATAGCAGCCGCATCGCCGACTCGATGCGCAGCTTGGTCAGCAACTGCTGCGGGGTGACCTGGAACACGCGGCGGAAATGGCGTTCCAGCTGCGCCACCGACAGGCCGGCCAGATCGGCCAGCGCCTGCACGCGCAGGTTGTCGCCGAAGTTGGCCTGCATGTGCTCCATCACATGGCTCAGGCGTTCGTAGGCCGAATGGCGGCTGTCGGGTTGGCCCAGGTCGCGCGAGATGCCGATCACGCCGATCACCTCGTTGGCTTCGCACAACGGGCGCTTGAAGGTCAGGCACCAGCCGGGCAGGCGGTTGGGATAGAGGTGTACTTCCAGCTGGTTGTCGATGACCTCGCCCTGCAGCACGCGGCGGTCCTGCATCATATAGCTGCCGCCCAGCGGCAGCGGGAACACTTCCAGTGGCGAACGCCCGATGATTTCGCTGCGCAGCTTGCGTCCGAGCCGGCGCACCAGGGTGAGATTGCAGTGGGTGTAGCGGCCCTGCCCATCCTTGATGAAGAACACCACGTCCGGCAGCGCGTCGAACAACGTCTGCATTTCCAGCGCGGGAAGATTGAGGTCCATCAGGGTCCTGGTGGCGGTCGTGGGATGACGGTTGCACGGCCCGTGCGGCCGACCGTCGATCCTAGCCTAAACGCACGGCGGCGAGACAGTTTGCGCATTGTGCAGATTTCCGCATTTCCAATTCGCATTGCACGCTAGTCGTTGGCGGGCCGGCAATGGGAGCATGCGCCATGCACACACTAGACGTGATCGACTCGCATACCGCCGGCGAACCCACCCGGGTGGTGCTGTCCGGCTTCCCCGACCTGGGCGACGGCGACCTGGCGCAGTGTCGCGAGCGCTTCGGCCGCGACTTCGATCGCTGGCGCAGCGCCATCGCCTGCGAGCCACGCGGTTCGGACACCATGGTCGGCGCCCTGTTGCTGCCGCCGCGCGACCGCAGCGCCTGCGCCGGGGTGATCTTCTTCAACAACGTGGGCTACCTGGGGATGTGCGGGCACGGCACCATCGGGGTGGTGCGCACGCTCGCGGAACTGGGGCGGATCGCACCGGGGCAGCATCGCATCGAAACCCCGGTCGGTACCGTGGGCGTGGAACTGGGCGCCGACGGCACGGTGTGGGTGGACAACGTCGAGAGTTATCGCGCTGCCGCCGGAGTGGAGGTGGACGTGCCGGGCCATGGGCGGGTGCGCGGCGACGTGGCCTGGGGCGGTAACTGGTTCTTCATCACCGAACAGGCGCCGTGCGTGCTCGACCTAGCACATCAGCGCGAGCTCACCGCGTACACCGAGGCGATCCGGCTGGCGCTGGAAGCGGCCGGGATAACGGGTGAGGCAGGTGGCGAAATCGATCACATCGAAGTCAATGGCGCCGCGCCGGATGGCAGCGGCGTGGCGCGCAATTTCGTGCTGTGCCCGGGGCTGGCCTACGACCGTTCCCCCTGCGGCACCGGCACCAGCGCCAAGCTGGCCTGCCTGGCTGCCGACGGCAAGCTGGGCGAAGGCGAGCGCTGGGTGCAGCAAGGCATTCTGGGGAGTGCCTTCGAGGGCAGTTATCGGTTGAGCGGGCGTGGTATTGCGCCGCGCATCAGTGGGCAGGCGCATCTCACTGCGCGGTCGCAGCTGGTCATCGACCCGGCCGATCCGTTCGCCTGGGGCATCGTGGCCTGATGCACGCCTCGCGGCCCGCGCCTGCGCCTGCAGTGGCCGCGTCGTCGCGTGGTCCTGCACCGGCGACGAGTACGCCAGCGGTCGGTGCAGCCCGTGCCGAGTCCGGCACCTCTGCCGCCTCCACGCGGCGCAGCTACGACCTGATCGTGATCGGCGCCGGGATCGTCGGTGCGGCCTGCGCCGAGGCCGCGGCGGAAGCGGGCCTGCGGGTGGCGATCGTGGAGCCGGGGCCGATCGGCGGCGGCTCCACGGCGGCGGCGATGGGCCATCTGGTGGCGATGGACGACGACCCGGCCGAGCTGGCGTTGTCGGCCTATTCGCTGCGCCTGTGGGAGCGCTTTGCCACGCTGAGCGAGGCCGAATTCAGCCGTTGCGGCACGCTGTGGGTGGCCCGCGATGCACGCGAACTGGCGGAGGTGCCGGCCAAGATCGCGCGGCTGGCCGCGGCCGGACTGCAGGCCGAAGCGATCGACGCGCAGCGGCTGTACGCGCTGGAGCCGCAGCTGGTGCCGGGCCTGGCCGGTGGCATGCGGGTACCCGACGAAGCGGTGGTGTACCCGCCGCGCGTGGCCCGGCATCTGGTGGAGCTGGCCTGCACGGCGGGCGCGCAGCTGTTCGCTGGCCGCCGCGTGGCGCAGCTGCTGGAGCGGGGCGTGCGCCTGGACGATGGGCAGCACTTGTCCGGGCCGGTGCTGGTGGCCAGTGGCGTGGCGCTGCCGCAGCTGCTGCCAGAGTTGGCCCTGCGCCCGCGCAAGGGCCATCTGGTCATCACCGACCGCCATCCCGGGCTGATCCGGCATCAGTTGCTGGAGCTGGGCTACGCCGATTCGGCGCATGGCGCCGACGACACCAGCGTGGCCTTCAATGTGCAGCCGCGGCCGACCGGGCAGCTGCTGATTGGCTCGTCGCGGCAGTTCGGCGAGCATGATCGCGCGCTGTCGATGCCGGTGCTGCAACGCATGCTGCAACGCGCATTCGCCTACCTGCCGGTGTTGCGCGAGCTGCAGGCAATCCGCGTGTGGACCGGCTTGCGCCCAGCCACGCCGGACGGGCGCCCGTATCTGGGGGCGGTGCCCGGCCGGCGCGATGTCTGGGTGGCGGCAGGGCATGAGGGGCTGGGTGTCACTACGGCGCTGGGGAGCGCACGGGTGATCGTGGACAGCCTGCTCGGGCGCACGCCTGCCATCGACCCGGCGCCGTATGCGCCGGCGCGCGCGGTGCAGGGGCAAGCGGCATGAGCGCGACGGTGCGCCTGCAGGTGAATGCGCAGCCGGTGGAGGTGCCTGCCGGTGCCAGCGTGGCGGCCGCGGTGGCGCAGGCCACGCTGCAATTCAGGCAATGCAGCAGCGGGCAGCCGCGTGCGCCGCTGTGCGGCATGGGCGTGTGTTTCGAATGCCGGGTGCGCATCGACGGGGTTGGCCAGCAACGCGCCTGCCTGGTGGATGCGCGCGAGGGCATGCAGGTGCGCACCGATGGCTGAGCGCGTGTTGCATTTCGATGTGCTGGTGATTGGTGCCGGCCCGGCCGGGCTGGCCGCCGCGCAGGCGGCCGCCGGTCATGGCGTGCGCGTGGGCGTGGTGGACATGCAGCCGCGCGCAGGTGGCCAGGTATGGCGCAACGATGTGCAGCATGGCGCACCGCAGGATGCGCGCGCGCTGTTGCAGCAGGTAGGCAACCATGCGGCGATCACGCTGCTGACGCAGACGCAGATCGTGCTGGCGCAGCCGGGCTGGCTGCTGGCCGATAGCCCGGATGGCGCGCTACAGCTGCATTACGCTGCCTTGGTGCTGGCCACCGGTGCACGCGAACTGCTGCTGCCGTTTCCGGGCTGGACGCTGCCTGGTGTCACCGGCGCCGGCGCGGCGCAGGCGCTGGCCAAACAGGGCTGGCCGCTGGCCGGCAAGCGCGTGCTGGTGGCCGGCAGCGGGCCGTTGCTGCTGGCCAGCGCAGCTACCTTGCAGCGGCATGGCGCCACGGTGCTGGGCATTCACGAGCAGGCCTCGGCTGCAGCGGTGCGTGCCTTCGCCGCTCAGTTGTGGCGCTGGCCGGGCAAGGCGGCGCAGGCGGTGGCGCTGCGCTTGCAACTGCATCGCGTCGCATATCGCACCGGCAGCGTGGTGGTGGCCGCACACGGCGATACGCAGCTGCGCGAAGTGGAGCTGGAGGGGCCGGCCGGCCGTTTGCGTGTTGCCTGCGATCAGCTCGCGGTGGGCTACGGCCTGGTCCCCAATACCGAGCTGGCGCAATTGCTGGGCTGCCAACTGGAGGCCTGTGGCGCGCATCGGCAGGTGCAGGTCGATGGCTTGCTGCGGACCAGCGTCACCCAGGTGTTCGCGGCGGGCGAAGCCTGCGGTATCGGCGGGCGCGATTGTGCGCTGGTCGAGGGCGCAATGGCGGGGCACATGGCGGCCGACACGCCCGACGATGCGCTGCGCCTGCAGCCACGCCGACGCGTGGCGCGTGGCTTTGCCACGCTGTTGCAGCAGCGTTTCGCCCTGAATGCGCGCATCCGCACGCTGGCGCAGGCCGACACCCTGGTCTGCCGCTGCGAAGACGTGCCGCTGGCGGCACTGGACACCTTCAACGATGCACGCGACGCCAAGCTGGCATCGCGTTGTGGCATGGGCGCCTGCCAGGGCCGCATCTGTGGCAGCGCGCTGGCCGAACTGGGCCGCTGCCTGCCTGATCTTTCCACCGACGCCGGCCGCCGGCCGCCGTTGTTCCCGGTCCGCCTCGCGGCGCTGGCCGATCCGTTCACTTCCGACTCGCAAGGGAATCATCCATGAGCATTGCTGCGTTCTGGCACGGCGTGTTGCCGGCCATCACCACCCCGTTCACCGCCTCCGGCGACATCGACCACGACTTCCTCGGCAAGCACGCCAACCAGCTGGTGGATGCCGGCTGTACCGCGATCGTGCCGCTGGGCTCGTTGGGCGAAGCGGCCACCTTGAGCGTGGAAGACAAGCTGGCGGTCCTGCGGACCCTGGTGACCGCCTTGAACGGCCGGGTGCCGGTGGTGCCGGGCATCGCCAGCCTGGCGACCGGCGAAGCGGTGGCATTGGCCAAGGCGGCCAAGGAGATCGGCTGCGGCGGATTGATGGTGTTGCCGCCTTACGTGTATTCCACCGATTGGCGCGAGATGGGCGCGCATGTGCGCGCGGTGATCGGCGCGACCGATCTGCCGGTGATCCTGTACAACAACCCGGTGGCCTACAAGACCGATTTCGGCCCGGCGCAGATCGCCGAGCTGGCCAGCGAGTTCCCGAACCTGCAGGCAGTGAAGGAATCTTCCGGCGACGTGCGTCGCTTTGCCGCGCTGCAGGAACTGCTGGGCGACCGCCTGGCGCTGCTGGTGGGCATGGACGATGCCATCGTCGAAGGCCTGAGCATGGGTGCCAAGGGCTGGGTTGCCGGCCTGGTCAATGCCTATCCGACCGAATCGGTGCGCCTGTTCGAGCTGGCGCGCGATGGCGGCTACCCGGCGGCCAGGGAGCTGTACAACTGGTTCCTGCCGCTGCTGCGCCTGGATACCGTGCCGACCTTCGTGCAGTTGATCAAGCTGGTGCAGGCAAAGGTGGGCATGGGGAGCGAGCAGGTGCGTGCGCCGCGTCTGGCGGTGGCCGGCGCCGAGCGCGAGGCGGCGCTGAAGGTGATCGACCATGCCATCGCACATGCGCCCAAGTTGTCGTGATTTTGCAGGCACCATGACGCGGCGCACTGCGACACTCCGCCGGTGCGTCGCATAGGCATGCCGTCGCCTGCATGGCGGGCGTGTCCTGATCGATGCGCAGGCCGCACCTCGTGCGAGCTGCGTATCGTCCCCTGGTCTGCCGCTGCAGCACGCTGCGCGGCGGTCCCTTCCATGCAATCGAAGGTGCTGCAATGAACGACATGCTGCAACCCATCCTGCTCGCCGGCCAATGGCAGCCCAGCCATGCGGCCAGCGACAGCTTCCGTGCTGCCGATCCCACCACCGGCGAGCCGATCGGCCCGCTGTTTCCGATCAGTGGTGCCGAGGACATAGCGACCGCGTTGCGTGCCGCGCAGGCGGTGGCCGCCGAGTTTGCCGCCGCACCGGCCGAGCGCATCGCCGCTTTTCTGGAGGGCTACGCCGACGCGCTGGATGCCGATGCCGACACCCTGGTCGCGCTCGCGCATGCAGAAACCGCCTTGCCGGCGCCCACGCGCCTGCGTGGCAACGAGCTGCCGCGCACCAGCGGGCAGTTGCGCCAGGCAGCCAAGGCGGTACGCAGCTACAGCTGGACCAACCCCATCATCGACACCGCCGCCGATCTGCGTTCGCATCTGGCGCCGCTGGGCAAGCCGGTGCTGGTGTTCGGCCCCAACAATTTTCCGTTCGCGTTCAATGCGATTGCCGGCAGCGATTTCGCCTCGGCCATCGCCGCGCGCAACCCGGTGATCGCCAAGGCGCATCCGCTGCATCCGGCCACCAGCCAGCGCATGGCCCAGCTCGCGCATCAGGCGCTGCTGGCCGCAGGCCTGCCGGCGGCGGCGGTGCAGTTGCTGTATCACCTGGATACCGCAGTCGGTGCGCGCCTGGCCGGCGACGCGCGGCTGGGGGCGATCGGGTTCACCGGCAGCCGCGCCGGCGGCCTGGCCTTGAAGGCGGCTGCCGATGCGGCTGGCGTACCGTTCTACGCCGAGCTGTCCAGCGTGAATCCGGTGTTCCTGCTGCCCGGTGCGCTGGCCGAGCGCGGCGATGCGCTGGCGCAGGAGTTCTTCGCCTCGTGCACGCTGGGTAGCGGGCAGTTTTGCACCAATCCTGGCGTGGTGGTGGTGCCGCACGGCGCGGCGGGCGATGCCTTCGTTGCCGCCACCAAGGGCCATTTCGCAGCGGCCTTGCCGATGGTGCTGTTCTCCGCATCCGGTGTGGAGGGCGTGCAGCGTGGTGTGGCGAGCCTGGTTGCGGCCGGCGGGTCCGTGCTGGCCGGCGGGCAGCGTGGCGAAGACGGTTTCCGCTACGCGCCCACCTTGCTCAGCGTGGAGGCGCAGGTGTTCCTGGCCAATCCGCAGGAGTTGCAGACCGAGGCCTTTGGCCCGGTAAGCCTGCTGGTGCGCACGCGCGACACTGCGCAGCTGGCGCAGTTGGCGGCCGCCTTCGAAGGCAACCTCACCGGCACGCTGTATCGCGCAAGCGATGGCAGCGACGATGCCGCCTGGCAGGCCATTGCGCCGGTGCTGCGCGCACGGGTGGGACGCCTCATCAACAGCAAGATGCCAACCGGCGTGGCGGTGAGCGCGGCGCAGAATCATGGCGGGCCGTTTCCCAGCACTGGGCATCCAGGCTTCACCGCCGTGGGCATGCCGGGCGCGATCCGTCGTTTCGCGGCCTTGCATAGCTACGACGCGGTGCCCGATGCCTTGCTGCCAGTGGAACTGCGCCAGCGCAATCCCGGTGGTGTGGCGCGGCTGGTGGACGGACAGTGGAGTACCGCTGATGTGGAAGCGGGCGCATGAGCGCCCAGATCGGTGGCCTGTCGCTGCAGCAGGCGCGTGCACAACTGGCGCCCTGGACGCAGCGTGCCGCGCCGATCGCGGCCGATGAATATGCGCAGCGCATCGAGCGTGCGCGTGGGCTGATGCGTGCGCATGGCGTGGATGCGCTGTTGATCGGTGCCGGGACCTCGTTGCGCTATTTCACCGGTGTGGCGTGGGGTGCCAGCGAACGGCTGGTGGCGATGCTGCTCACCATCGATGGCGATCCGGCGCTGATCTGCCCGGCCTTCGAGGAAGGCTCGCTGGACGCGGTACTGCAGATTCCGGTGGCCAAATTCCTGTGGGAAGAACACCAGGACCCGTATGCGCTGGTGGTACAGGTCATGGACGATCGCCGTGCGCATGCGCTGGCGCTGGACCCGGGCATCGCCTTTGCCGTGCACACCGGCCTGCGTGCGCATCTGGGCACCGCCATCCGCGACGCGGGGGTCATCATCGACGGCTGCCGCATGTGCAAGTCGCCCGCCGAGCTGGCGCTGATGCAGCAGGCCTGCGACATGACCTTGCTGGTGCAGCGCCTGGCCGCCGGCATCGCGCACGAAGGCATCGGCACCGACCAGCTGGTGCGTTTCATCGATGAAGCGCATCGCGCGCTGGGCGCAGACAACGGCTCGACCTTCTGCATCGTGCAGTTTGGCCACGCGACTGCCTTCCCGCATGGCATTCCGGGCGTGCAGCAGTTGCGCGAAGGCGAGCTGGTGCTGATCGACACCGGCTGCACCGTACAGGGCTACCATTCCGATATCACCCGCACCTGGATCTATGGCACGCCCAACGAGGCGCAGCAGCGCATCTGGGACCTTGAACAGGCCGCGCAGGCTGCGGCATTCGCGGCGATCCGCCCCGGCGTGGCTTGCGAGGCGGTGGATCAGGCGGCGCGTACGGTGCTGGAAGCGGCAGGGTTGGGCCCGGAGTATCGGTTGCCCGGGCTGCCGCATCGCACCGGCCATGGCTGCGGGCTGGCCATACACGAGGCGCCGTATCTGGTGCGCGGCAACCGATTGCCGCTGCAGCCGGGCATGTGTGCCAGCAACGAACCGATGATCGTGGTGCCGGGGCAGTTCGGCGTGCGCCTGGAAGATCATTTCCATGTCACCGACGCTGGCGCGCAGTGGTTTACCCCGCCGTCGCCGGCGATCGACCAACCGTTTGCATGAGCCTGCATAGCGTCACGCATGCGTAGGAGCGCACCCGGGCGCGACGGGCATTACCGAGTAAAGCCATTGCGCTGTCCCTGCATCTTGGAGTGAATGCATGAGCCACCTGCGATCTGTCGCAATCGGCCTGCTTGCAGCGGCAGTGTTCACCGCCTGCAAACCGGCCCCGCCAGCCCCGGAGAAACCGGCTGCCGCAGCCAGCAGCGAACAGGCCGCCAAGGCCTTCGATGCGCTGTTGGACAAGCAGTGGCAGTACCAGCTGCAGCACAACCCCGAGTTCGCCAGCATCATCGGCGACAAGCGCTACAACGATCGCTGGACCAACTACTCGCCGGAAGCAGTGCAGGACGACCGCCGTGCCACCGCCGCGCTGCTCCGGCAGTTTGAAGCGGTGGATGCCAAGGCGCTGGACGCGCAACGCCAGCTCAGCCTGCAGATGATGCTGGGCCAGTTGCGCGACAAGCTGGAGGGCATCGACCTCAAGACCTATGCAATGCCGCTGGAACCGGTGGGCGGCATCCAGCTGGCGCTGGCCGGCTATGGCGATGCGTTTCCATTCGAAAATGCCAAGGATTACCAGGACTACATCACCCGGCTGCAGGCCATTCCGGGCGTGATCGACCAGATCATTGCGGTCTCGCGGCAGGGTGCCAAAGACGGGTTGGTGCAGCCGCGTTACCTGCTGCAGCGCCTGCCCGAGCAGATCGACAAGATGGCTGCGCTCACCGGCGAGCAGAGCCCGTTCGCCTCGCCGTTGAAGAAACTCGCTGCGGCGGTGCCGGCCGACCAGCGCGATGCGGTGCGCAAGCAGTTGCTGGCCGCGATCGACCAGCAGGTCCGCCCGGCCTACGGTAAGCTGTCCGCCTTCGTGCGCGACGAATACGCCGCGCAGGGGCGTCGTTCCGAAGGCCTCTGGTCGCTGCCCGATGGCGAGCGCCGCTATCGCTACGCCATTCATACCCAGACCACTACCGACATGGCACCGGAGCAGATCCACCAGATCGGCCTGCGGGAAGTGGCGCGCATCGAAGGCGAGATGGCGGTGATCGCCCAGGCGCAGGGCTTTGCCGACCTGTCCAGCTTCCGCAAGGCGGTGGAGACCGACAGGCGCCATTTCGCCACCTCCGGCGAACAGATCCTGCAGCACTACCGCCAGTACATCGCCGCGATGGAACCGGAGCTGCCCAGGCTGTTCGGGCACCTGCCCAAAACGCCGCTGGAGGTGCAGGCGATGCCGGCGTTCCGGCGGACCGCGCCGAGCGCCGAATACTGGCAAAGCAACCCGGAAGGCAGCAAGCCGGCGATCGTGAAGGTCAATACCAGCGACTTCGCCAGCCGCACGCTGGTCAATATCGAAACCACCGCCTACCACGAGGGCGTGCCAGGTCATCACCTGCAGATTTCGCTCGCCCAGACGCTGCCATTGCCGCCGTTCCGCCAGCAGGCCGGCTACAACGCCTACATCGAAGGCTGGGCGCTGTATGCCGAGCGGCTGGGCAAGGAGATCGGCTTCTTCAAGGACCCCTATAACGACTACGGCCGGCTATCGGGCGAGTTGCTGCGCGCCAACCGCCTGGTGCTGGATACCGGTGTGCATTACAAACGCTGGAACCGGCAGCAGATGGTGGATTTCTTCCACGCGCATCCGTCCGACGACGAACCCAGCATCCAATCGGAAACCGACCGCTACATCGTCTGGCCGGGTCAGGCACTGGGCTACAAGCTTGGCGAGCTGCAGATCCTGGCGCTGCGCGCGCAAGCGGAAAAAGCGTTGGGTGATCATTTCGATGTGCGCGCCTTCCACGACGCCGTGCTGGGCGGCGGTGCGATGCCGTTGGGGATGCTGCAGCAGCGCGTGCAGCAGTGGATTGCACAGGCCAAGACCATACCGGGAGCAGTCAAATGAGCGTATCGCAGACACACACCATGTTGCGCATCAGTGCGTTGAGCCTGCTGATTGCAGCCAGCCTGGGCGGCACGCCCGTGCAGGCGTATGCCGCCGAGCCGGCAACCACCGTGCAGGGCACGGCCGCAGCCCGCTTCAAGGCGTTGTATACGCGCGAGTGGCAGTGGCGGCAGGCGCAGGTGTCCGGCGCGGTGGATGAAGACAACCAGGCCACCCAGCAGCGCCAGGCCGACCATCTGCCCAAGGTCGATGTCGCCACCCAGAACCAGCGCACCGCGTATTGGCAACAGGCATTGGCCGAGCTGGATGCGATCGGGCCGGCGCAGCTGTCGGCCGAGGACCAGGTGAATTACCAGGTGTATCGACAGCAGCTGCAGGTGCTGCTGGATCAGCAGCATTTCCGTGCCTGGGAGATGCCGTTCAACAGCGACTCGGCGTTCTGGAGCGACCTGGGCTTCAGTGCGCAGGCCACGCTGCGCACGCGCGAGGACTATCAGCGCTATCTGAAGATGCTGGCCGATATCCCGCGCTATTTTTCCGAGCACACGGCCAATATGCGCGCCGGGTTGGCTCGGGGCTTCAGCCAGCCCAAGGTCACGCTGCGCGGGCGCGATCAATCCATTGCCGATGTGGCGCAGGCGCGCGGGCAGGCCAATCCGTTCTACGCCCCGTTCAAGCAGATGCCGGCCACGCTGCCGGCGCCGGTGCAGGCGCAGTTGCGGCAGCAGGCGGTGCAGACCATCGACACCCAGGTGGTGCCGGCCTATGCCGGCTTGCTGGACTTCATCCGCAACGAGTACCAGCCGCGCGCGCGCGCCACGCTGGCCGGCGAAGCCTTGCCCGATGGCAAGGCCTATTACCGCGCGCAGATCCGCGAGTTCACCACGCTGGACCTGAGTCCCGAGCAGATCCACCAGATCGGCCTGCAGGAGGTCGCCAAGCTGCGCAAGCAGATGGACGCTACCATCGTGGAGAGCGGCTTCAAGCCGCCGGCCGGGCAGCCGGTGTTTCCGGCGTTCCTGCATTTCCTGCGCACCGACCCGCAGTTCTATACCAAGACGCCGGAAGAATTGCTCAAGCAGGCGGCATGGATCGCCAAGCGCGTGGATGCCAAGGTGGGCAACTATATCGGCCGCCTGCCACGGCGCCGCTTCGCCATCGAACCGGTGCCGCCGGAGCTGGCACCGTTCTATACCGGCGGCCGCGGGGGGCCGGGGATCTACCTGGTCAATACCTACGATCTGCCATCGCGGCCGCTGTACAACCTGACCGCGCTGACCCTACACGAGTCCTCGCCCGGGCACGCGCTGCAGATGCCGCTGGCCGCAGAAACGCAGAGCCTGCCGGATTTTCGTCGTTACACGTTCATCTCGGCCTATGGCGAAGGCTGGGCGGTGTACTCGGAGTACCTGGGTCAGGAAATGGGCATGTACGACACGCCCTACGACCGCTTCGGTTATCTCACCTATCAGGCGTGGCGTGCCTGCCGCCTGGTGATCGACACCGGCATCCACCACAAGGGCTGGACGCGCGAACAGGCGCAGGCGTATCTGCGCGACAACACCGCGCTGAGCGAGCATGAAGTGACCACCGAGGTGGATCGGTACATCGCCTGGCCCGGGCAGGCGCTGTCGTATTACCTGGGCGAGTTGAAGATTCTCGAATTACGGCACAAGGCCGAAGCCGCGCTGGGCGAGAAATTCGACCTGCGCCACTTCCACGATGCGGTGTTGCAGACCGGTTCGGTGCCGCTGCCGGTGCTGGAAGCGCGCATCGACCGCTTCATCGCCGATGGCGGTGTGTCGCCGTCTCCGGACGACGCCGCGACAGACTCCGCCGATGCAGGGGCAGGTGCCGATGACTGAGTGCTGCCATACGCGCCTGGACCACTTGCTGGGTACGCGCGCTGACATCGGTGCGCGGCGGCGTGTGCAGGACCACCGCGCACGGCTGAGTACATCGCACCACCACTGACTGCCACACGGCATGCGCCACCGTGCCATCCTCCGCAGCAACCGCGTTTTCCAATCGTTCGAGGCCAGTTATGACCACACCCGGTGCGACCACGCAAGGCAAGTTCCACAAGCGGCTGAGCCTGACCGACCTAACTTTCATCGGGTTGGGTTCCATCTTCGGCTCGGGGTGGTTGTTCGCCGCCAGCCACGTCTCTTCGATTGCCGGTCCGGCCGGCATTGTCTCGTGGATCCTTGGCGGCGTTGCGGTCTTGTTGCTGGGGCTGGTGTATTGCGAACTCGGCGCGGCATTGCCGCGTGCGGGTGGGGTGGTGCGCTACCCGGAGTATTCGCATGGCGCGCTGCTGGGATCGTTGACCGGCTTCATCACCTTGATCGCATTTTCCAGCCTGATCGCCATCGAGGTGGAAGCGGCGCGGCAATATGCGGCGGCGTGGTTTCCGGTGCTCAATCAGGCGGGCAGTAATCATCCCAGTATCTGGGGCTGGTTGGTGCAGCTGGCATTGCTGCTGCTGTTCTTCGTACTCAACTACTTCAGCGTCAAGACCTTTGCGCTGGCCAACAATATCGTCAGCATCTTCAAGTTTCTGGTACCGATGCTGGTGATCGTGCTGTTGCTGGAGCATTTCAATGCAGGCAACCTGACCGTGCATGGCTTCGCGCCCTCGGGCATGGCCGGGGTGGAAGCGGCGATCTCCGCCGGTGGCATCATCTTTGCGTACCTCGGGCTGACGCCGATCGTGTCGGTGGCCAGCGAGGTACGCGACCCGCAGCGCAATATTCCCATCGCCTTGATCCTGTCGGTGGCCTTGTCCACGGTGATCTACGTGCTGCTGCAGCTGGCCTTTCTGGGCAGCATCCCCGCCGCGCAGCTGGCGCAAGGCTGGAGCGGCATTGACAAAACGTTCTCGTTGCCGTACCACGACATTGCGCTGGCGCTGGGCATGGCGTGGCTGGCCGCGCTGGTAATCTGCGATGCCATGGTCTCGCCCAGCGGCACCGGCAATATCTACATGAATGCCACTCCGCGCGTGGTGTACGGCTGGGCGCGCAGCGGCGGGTTTTTGCCGGTGCTGACGCGGGTGGACCCGGCTTCGGGCATTCCGCGGCCGGCGTTGTGGCTGAGCCTGGGGCTGTCGATCTTCTGGACGCTGCCGTTCCCCTCGTGGGAAACCCTGATCGGCGTCGTGTCTGCCGCGCTGGTGCTGAGCTATGCCGTGGCGCCGGTAACGGTGGCGGCCCTGCGGCGCAGTGCACCCGAGCTGCCGCGGCCGTTCTTCGTGCGTGGCCTGAGCGTGCTGGGGCCGCTGTCGTTCATCGTGGCCGCGTTGATCGTGTACTGGTCCACCTGGCCGACCCTGTCGTGGCTGCTCGGCTTACAAGTGCTGGCGTTCGCGCTGTACGTGCTCTATCGGCTGCCCTCGCGCGACGGGCGTGCGCGACTGTTGCGTCAGGTGCGCGCATCGCTGTGGTTGATCGTGTTCTTTGTGCTGGTGATGACGATCTCCTGGGCCGGCACCTTCGGTGGGCACGGCTGGATCGCGCATCCGTTCGACACGCTGAGCGTGGCGGTGATTGCGTTCTTCATCTACCACTGGGGCGCACGCAGCGGCTTGCGCAGCGACGAGCTGGCGCTGGAGGAAGACGATGGCGAATGAGGCGTGGCCGGGTGCATGGAGCCTGCGGGCATCGCGCGCGCTGGCAGCGTGCCTGCTGGTGCTTGCTGCCGCTGCACAGGCGGCACCCGGCGTGGCCGACTACCAGCGCTCGCTCGGCCTGCGCGCGCACTGGAACACGCTGACCGAGAATGTGACCTGGCCGGCGCAATGGAAGGACGACGGCACGTTCTACTACCGCAAGACCGTGCCCGGCGGGTTCGCCTTCATCCGCGCGGACGTGGCGACGCTGCACAAGCAACCGGCCTTCGACCAGGTGCGCGTGGCCCAGGCGCTGCAGGCAGCCACCGGGACGGCGTATGCGGCGTTGGCGTTGCCGTTCGAGACGTTTACCTACTCGCAGGAAGGTGGTCGCGAAGACGGCGCGATCGTGTTCGCCATCGAAGATGCCCCTTGGCGCTGCACGTTGACCACGTATCGCTGCGCGCACGATGCCCCCGGCCGGCAGCCGCAGCTGCGGCAGCGACCGCGCGGCTTTGGCGTGGTGCGCGACCCGGACGTGGCGGCCGACACCACCCCGCGCCGCTCGCCCGATGGGCAGTGGGAGGCGCTGGCCGATGGCTGGAACCTGGTCGTGCGCCGGGTGGCCGATGGCCGGCTCGTGCAGCGCACCGATGATGGCCGCGCGGCAGATTACTTCGACCCGGACAGCGTTGCCTGGTCGCCGGATTCGCAGCAGCTGGCGGTGTATCGGGTGCGCCCGGGCACTGCGCGCCGGGTCATCCGTGTGGAGGCCGCACCGTCCGGCCGCCTTCAGCCGCTGGTGCACACCCAGCTCTATCCCAAGCCAGGCGATGCGGTCGATGTGGAGCGGCCGGTGCTGCTGGCCGTGGATGGCAGCCGGCGCGTGGTGGATAACGCCTTGTTCGCGATGCCGTATTCGCTGTCGCCACTGCAATGGCGGGCGGATGGACGCAGTGTGGGCTTTGAGTATGTGCAGCGTGGTTTTCAGCACATGCGGGTGATTGCAGTGGATGCCCGCAGCGCGCGTGCGCATGTGGCCGTTGGCGAGGATGCACGCACCTTCGTCCATGCCGACCGCAGCTTTCGTCATGAGGTGGATGCGCATGGCGACGAGATCCTGTGGATCTCCGAACGCGACGGCTGGCGGCACCTGTATCTGTTCGATGGCCGCAACGGCAAGCCCAAACGTCAGCTCACGCGCGGGCAATGGATCGTGCGCGAGGTGCTGCGCGTGGACGACGCGCAGCGCCGCATCTGGTTCACCGCCAGCGGGATGGATGCCGGAAAGGACCCATACTACCGACAGCTCTACAGCGTGGATTTCGACGGCCGCAAGCTCACCCGGCTCAGCCATGCCGATGCCGACCACGATGTGGCCATTGCAGACGATGGCCGGCATTACGTCGATGTCTACTCGCGCCCGGATCTGCCGCCGGTGATGGAGCTGCATGCCATCGATGGCCGGCTGCTGCAGCAAGTGGAGCAGGGCAATATTGATCGGCTCCTGGCGGCCGGCTGGCGCGCACCGCAGACCTTCGTGGCCAAGGGCCGAGATGGCAAGACCGACATTTGGGGCATGGTGGTGCGCCCGCGCGATTACAACCCGCGCAGGAGATATCCGGTGATCGAGAACATCTACGCCGGGCCGCACGATTCCTTCGTGCCCAAGACGTTCTGGCCATTCGGGTACCACTCCGGCGGCGACAAGCAGATCGGCATGCAGGCGCAGGCCGATCTGGGTTTCATCGTGGTGATGATCGATGGCATGGGCACCGCCAACCGCTCCAAGGCCTTCCAGGATGTGGCGTGGAAAAACCTGGGCGATTCCGGCTTTGCCGATCGCATTGCCTGGCATCGTGCGCTGGCCGCGAAAGACCCGTCGTACGACATCAGCCGGGTTGGCATCTATGGCGCGTCGGCTGGAGGGCAGAGCACGCTGGGTGCACTGGAACGTCACCCGGAGTTCTACAAGGTGGGCGTGGCGTTCGCCGGCTGCTACGACAACCGCATGGACAAGATCAGCTGGAATGAACAGTGGATGGGCTGGCCGGTGGACGACAGTTATGCGGCGGCATCAGGCGTGGTCAATGCGGCCAAGCTGCAGGGCGAGCTGCTGTTGATCGTCGGCGAGCAGGACAGCAATGTGGACCCGGCCTCCACCGCGCAGGTGGTCGATGCGCTGATTAAGGCCGGCAAGGACTTCGACTTGCTCAACGTGCCCGGCGGCGAACATTCGGTGGGGCGCTCCAGCGGCCCGATCGATTATGTACAACGTCGCCAGTACGACTTTTTCGTGCGCCATCTGTTGGGCGAGCCCACGCCGCGCTGGAATCGCCAGAAGGTTCAATGATGCCTCTGGTCCGATGGCGTGCAGCGTTGCAGCGTTCTCAGGCGGCGCTTGCGGTGGGTGTGCTGGGGTTGCTGGCTGGTGCGTTCTCGCCGGCGGCTGGCGCGGAAGAACTGCCACGTTTCGTCAGCCAGAACGGCCGCCACGCGGTCTTCGTCGATGGCGCGCCGTACACGATATTGGCCGCTCAGCTGCACAATTCCAGCGCCTGGCCGGCGGTATTGCCAAAGGCGCTGGATCAGGTGGTTGCCCTGCACGCCAACACGGTGGAAGCACCGGTGTATTGGGAACAGTTCGAACCGGCGCCTGGCCGGTTCGATACCACCAACGTGGATGCGTTGATCGCCGGTGCGCGCAAGCGTGGGTTGCGCGTGGCGCTGCTGTGGTTCGGCAGCTGGAAGAACGGGCAGATGCATTACGTGCCCGAATGGATCAAGCGCGACGAAGCCAGCTACCCGCGCATGCGCGATGCCAATGGCGAGCCGGTGGACGTGCTGTCGCCGCATGTGGCGGCCAACGTGCAGGCCGATGCGCGCGCGTTCACTGCGCTGATGCAGCACCTGCGCAAGGTCGATGGCGACCGCCACACGGTGATCCTGGTGCAGGTGGAGAACGAACCCGGTGCGATCGGGACGGTGCGTGACCACAGTGCGGTGGGCGAGGCGGCGTTTGCGCAGCCGGTGCCGGCCGCCATCGCCACGGCACTGGGCAAGCCCGCCGGCAGCTGGCAGCAGCTGTTCGGCGCGGAGGCCGCCGAGGCGTTCAACGCGCACGCCACGGCGGCGTACATCGAACAGGTGGCCGCTGCCGGCAAGCGTGTGTATCCGCTGCCGCTCTACGTCAATACCTGGTTGCGCTACAAGGGCAAGCGTTATCCGGGCCTGGATTATCCGTCCGGCGGGGCCACGGTGAACGTGTTTGCGCTGTGGCGCGCGGCCACGCCGTCGATCGATTTCATCGGGACCGACATCTACACCAACGATTACAACGAATACACCAAGGTCATCGGCCAGTATGCGCGGCCGGACAACCCGGCCTGGGTGTCGGAGACCGGGTTCGAAGCGGCGACCGCGCCATACCTGTTCCATGTGCTGGGGCAGGGCGGAGTGGGGTTTTCGGTGTTCGGCATGGATGGCAACCCGGACACCGAGGCCAATCGCGCCGCCACCGCCGCGCATGCGGCCAATTTCCAGTTGCTGGCGCCGTTGCAGCGGGTGCTGGCGCTGGCCGCGTTCGAAGGCCGGCTACAGGGCGTGGCCGAACAGCCCGGCCTGCCGCAACGCACGCTGCGCTTTGGCGATTGGCAGGCCAGGGTGTCGTTCGGCGCGCCGATGTGGGGCGATGCGCCGGCGATCCTGCCGGGCAACGACGATCACGCCGGGCGCCTGCTGGTGGCGCAGCTGGGGCCGGAGGACTTCCTGGTCACCGGGATGGCCGCGCGCATTGAATTTTTCCGCGAGGCGGCCGATACCCGTCATGGGCAACTGTTGCGGGTGGAGCAGGGGCGGTACGTCGACGGACGCTGGCAGGTGGACAAGCAGCTCAACGGCGACCAGACCGACTACGGGCTCAATTTTGGCCGTGGTGGCCCCAGCAGCCCGGAGCCGGTGGTGCTGCGGGTGCGTGTCGGCACCTACTGACTGACGGTTACGGTAGCTTGGTTGTCTACTCGCGTTGACGACCGCATGACTTCACTCACTCACGCAGCGGAACCTCCATGAGCATCAGCACCATCGCCAGTTCCGGAATGCAGGCCGCCGCGCTGCGCCAGCAGGTTGCCGCCAGTAACGTGGCCCGGCAGCCGGTGGACGGCAGCCCACGCCAGGCGGTGGCGGCCAGCACGCAGGCCAATGGCGGCGTGGCGGCCCGTGTGGTGGAGGCGCCCTCCGATCCCGCCGCACCGGTCACGGACCTGGTCGATGGGTTGTCGGCACGCAACGATTTCCAGGCCAACGCCGCAGTGCTGCGCCGCTCCGACGCGGCGTTGGGCAGCCTGTTGGACGTGTTGGCCTGATTAGCGTCCGCACCGTGGTCCGGTGCGGGCAGATGCCTCCAGCAGGCCACGGTGCTGGTCCACGCCTGCCGGAGGCGTGAGTACGCCGCAAGGCACCCGGGGGCGAACGAGAGGGCGGCGACGCTCGATTTCGATTTGGATGGCTGTGGTCACGATCCGGGACAAACCTCGCTCGCCCGATGACGCCACTGCCTAGCGGCATGTGACGCGCGATGGCCGGCCAGGGGCGTGCGATTGACGCGTTGTATGCGCATTTCCGCATGCGCTCCAGGCATGTGCCACAAGACGTGGCCGGTACCCACGCGCAGGATGCAGGGGGAATCCTTCAAGGGCGCAATGATGGACCGGAGAACCTTTCTGCAGCAGGGCGTGGTGGCGACCGCGGCGGTTGGCGTCGGCGCGGCATGGGCGGCGCCTGCTGGTGCGGCAGCGGCCGCTGCGCCGCTGGCGGTCGCGGTCCCGCAGCTGGAGACGCAGTCATCGGCCACCCAATCGGGTAGCAGGCTCTGCAGTTTTCGGCATCTGCAACAGGACTGGACGGTCTACGAGCAGCTGGATGATCCGCAAGGCGCCCTGATGCTGTGCACCGATGCCGGTGTGCTGCGGCTGGGCAAGCGCCTGGAAGCGGCGTATCCGGCGGCGACCCCGCCGTACTTCGGCCTGCCACTGGCGCATGTGGCCATGGCCGACGCGGACCTGCTCGCCGACCGCCTGTTGCGCGATGGCGACCCGGACGAAGCGCAGGTGCGCGATGTGGCGCCGCCGCCGGCGTCGTTGCTCGATCCCAAAGACAACGGCGGCCGCTGGCCATGGACCACCTTCGTCGGCACGCGCGAAGCGCTGGACACCATGCCCATCCTGCCCAACGGCCGCAGTCGGACCGCGCGGCCGGAACACGCCTTTGCCGAACTGGGCGAAGAAGCCCTCATCAAACGCCGCGCCGAAGGCATGCTGGGCGGTTGGATGCCGGCCGCACGCAAGGTGATGCGCCGCGAGGGCGAAGCCGATGCCTGGTACGAGGTGCTGGTCTTCGCCGATGTGCGCGCCACCGACCGCTTCGTGGTGCAGACCTGGCACCGCACGCTGCAGGTGCGCGGTGGGCAGATCGTCGCCGCGCACTACACCCACAGTTACCCGGCCTTCGGCACCACCCGCACTGCCGCCACGGCCGAGCAGTTCTATGCGGCGTTGCTTGATTTCGCCGCGTATTGGCAGCAGGCGCTGGCCGGCACGCGACAGGCACAGCTGCCCGATGCCAGCTGGAACGACATGGCGCAGTTCGCCTTCGCGCGCGAGCTGGTGGTGCGGCCCGGTGGCGACTATCCCAAGTACGGTGCGGTGGAACGCGACTACTACGGCAACGAGTACGACGGCTTCCAGGACACCTTCACCAGTTCGTTGTACGCCAACCTGGAATGGGGGCGCTTCGCGCAGGCGGCGGCGGTGCTCGACAACTACTTCGACGCGTTCGTGCAGGACAATGGCCTGCCGAACATGCGCGGGCCGGAGGTGGGGCAGTTCGGGCTGACCCTGGCGCTGCTGGCGCGCTATCTGCGCTATACCGGCGATGCAACGCGCCTGCGCCGGCTGCTGCCCAAGATCGCCGCCACCGCGCAGGTCTTGTGCGACCTGCACGACCAGGCCCTGGCGCTGCCGCGCAAGGCGCACGGGTACGGCTTGCTGCATGGCTGGAACGAATCCGATGCCTGTCTGTTTCCCGATCCGTCGTTATGGTGGAAGCCGTACTACGCCAACAGCGCGCTGGCGATCCGCGGCTGGGAAGACATTGCACAGGTCTGGAGCACGCTGGGCGGCGATGCGGCGACGGCTGCGCAATGGCAGCGCCGCGCCGGGCAGGTGCGCGCACGCCTTGAGCGCAGCCTGCGTGCGAACGTGCGCCGCGACCTGTCACCGCCGTACGTGGGCCCACTGCCGGGCACCACGCTGACCTTTCGCCAATCATTGCTGCAGGAAAAGCCCAGCGAACAGCAATGGCCGCATCGCGCCTATGCCGAGTTGCTGCAGGCCGACGTGCTGCCCGATGACCTGGCCCACCTGGTCATCGACTGCCTGCGCGGCCATGGCGGCACCAGCATCGGCGTGGTGGCCAACATCGCCCCCCCCGAGCCGGGCAGTCGCGACCTGCTTGGCTTTATCTCCTACGGCTATGCGCAACAACTCTTGCGCCTGGACCGCATCGAGGAGTACCTGCTGTTCGTGTATGCGCACCGCTACCAGGTGCATACGCGGGGCAGCTGGACGGCAGGCGAGGTCAGCGGCATCACCGGCGGTATGCCACTGTTCTGCATGCCCGCGCAGATGACCATTCCGCTCCTGCTGCGCTGGATGCTGGTCAGCGAGGACAGTGCGGGCAATGAGCTGTTTCTGGCGCGCGCCGTGCCGCGCGCATGGCTGGGCAGTGGTGCGGCGGTGAGTATGACCGCTGCGCCCACACGCTGGGGCAAGGTCAGCCTGACGCTGCGCACCGATGTTCAGGCGCGTCGTATCGATGCACAGGTGCAGTTGCCGGAGCAGGCACCAGAACGCACCTGGCTTACATTGCGCACGCCAGCGGGCACGCGGTTGCAGCGGGTGTTGATCGGCGATACGCCGGCAGCCCTGCAGGGGCGGCATGCCGACCGCGTGGCGCTGCCGACAGGCGCGGCCACGGTGAACGTACAGGCGTGGTATGGCTGAGTCGCCGCAGCACCGGCGGGTGGCAGGGCATCGTGCATTGCCGATGCACCCGTTGCCACTGGCCGTGCGTGCTGGCCGTGCAATGATCGATCGGCTGCAGCGGGTTTGCCAACCGCTGTGCGCTTGTTGATCGACGGCCAGTCAATCGGCGTTTGATGCAAGCTGCGTCCCTATCGCATATCCGTTGTGTCAGCGCTGCACGCAGCGGCGTGGCTGTCATGTCGACCGCTGCGGGCATGTGTCTCAACCAGTTAATCGCTGCAATGATGAGCCGTTATAGGCTCCCATGCCGACAAACACGGTAAACCCACAAATTTCCGCATGTCAGTTGCATAAATTCGTCAAGACGCTGTCTTGAGGTTGTCGCAAGCTTTTTTCACCCGGCTCGACAGTGGTCGAGCATGCGCTCCCAGGGGGCAGCGCTGCAGCGTGATGGATACCTGCGCTCTATCGGCAGGGTGGTGATGTTTTCTGTGGTGATCGTTCTCTCATCTGGCACCGTCGCGGTGCGGCAATGCCGTGCCCGTTGGATGAGCCTTTCTCTTGTGAAAGCACTTAAGGATTCTCGATGTCACCGAGTCGCTTCGTTGCTGCGCCGCGATGTCCTCTTCTGAAAACGACTTGCCTGCGCAACGCCATCTTGCTGGCCTTGCCGCTGGCTGCGCTACCTGCTGCAGCGCAGCAGCGCACCGACACCACGGACAACGTCACTCAGACGCTGGACCAGATCAACGTCACCGGCACCCATTTACGGCGTGTTGATGCCGAAACCGCCAGTCCGGTCATCGTCATCGATCGCCAGCGCATCGAAGACAGCGGTCAGAACACGCTGGGACAGTTGCTGCAACGGATGCCGGCGATGGCCGGTTTCATGCCCGGCCCGGCGTTCAATTCCGGGTTCAGCCATGGTCGCGCATTGGTCTCGCTGCGTAATCTGGGCGCCGAGCGCACCCTGGTGCTGGTCAATGGCCATCGCATGGCTGGCCCTGCCAGCAGCGTGGCCTCGGCGCCGGGCGTGGACGTCAATGCGATTCCGGTGGCGATGGTGGAACGTGTGGAAGTCCTGACCGATGGCGCGTCATCGGTCTATGGTTCCGATGCGATTGGCGGTGTGGTCAACATCATCCTCAAGGACAAGTACGACGGTTTTGCGGCGACGGTGGATTACGCACAGAGCATGCACGGGGATGCCAACCGCCGCACCCTCGGGCTGGAGTGGGGCAAGACCTGGGAGCGCGGTGGATTGATCCTGGGGCTCAGCCGCAACTCGATGAATCCGGTGTTCAATCGTGACCGCAGCTACGCGGCCAAGGCGGTGCAATTCCTTGATGGGCAGATCGTCGAAGACCGTGGCGGCAACACGCGTGCCTTTCTGAAGGACGGGCGGATCTTCACGCCAGCAGATGGTGTTGCGCCTGGACCGGTGGATCAATCGGCGTTCCGCCCCTATCAAAGCGCGACCGATGGCTACAACGTCTATGATGCCCAATATCTAATTACCCCGATCACGCGCACCAACGCCTCGTTGCACGGCAGCTTCGATTTCACCCCGAACGTGCAGGGCTACATGGACGTGTTCTGGACCAGTAGCGAGACCATCTCGCGGCTGGATGCGTTCGGCCTGGAGATGCAGGGCGCGGTCGACAATTACTACAACCCCTTCGGCGACCAGCTCGACCGTTATCTGTTGCGCTCCACGCAGGCCAACCAGCGCGTCTACACCGCAAACATGTTCCAGACCAATATCGTCGCCGGCTTGCGCGGGCGCGTGCAGGACACCAGTTGGCAATGGGATGCTGCAGCCGGTTCTGCGCGTTACAAGGACACGCTGGTACGCACCGGTTTTTCGGTGACGTCCATCTTGAACAACGCGGTGGGGCCGTCATTCCTGGATAGTGATGGTGTGGTCAGGTGCGGCGCACCGGGCGCGGTAATTGCCGGCTGTACACCGATCAACGTGTTCAACCCCAACGACCCGGCAACCATTGCTGCATTGCGCGGAACGCAGCGGCCGGTCGACCTGATCGACAGGAGCCAGATGCGGTTTGTCGATATCAGCGCCAACGGCGATCTGTTCAAGCTGCCGGCCGGTGCCGTGCAGGCGGCGGTGGGCCTGGTCTACCGCACCAACTCGTTTGCACAAGGCACCAGCAGCACGGTGGCCGCTGCCGACGCCAACGGCAATTGCGACTACAACGACGGCTGTATCCTCAAGCAGGGGCGTGGCGAGTCGGTGCGTGAGGCCTATGCGGAGCTGCTGGTGCCCTTGCTCACGGACGTGCCGCTGGCCAGCAGCTTGAACTTGAACCTGGGCTCGCGCTATTCCAACTACGATGCCTGGGGCAGTACGACCAACAGCAAGGTGGCGATCGAATGGCGGCCGATTGCCAATCTGCTGGTTCGCGCCACCGGCTCGCAGGTCTTCCGTGCGCCAGCGCTGGGAGATCTCTACGGGTCGCCGTTCAGCGGCATTGTCGATAACACCAGCGGCTTCCAGGACCCGTGCAATGGCTACACCGGCCCGGGTAATCCAGCCTGCGTCAACGTGCCCAATAATGGCAGTTTCACCAATACCGAGCGGTTCAATCTGGTGACATCCGGCTCCAATAATGTTGGTTTCCAGCTCAAGCCCGAGCGCGGCCGCTCCTACAATGTCGGCATCGTGTACGACCCTGAGTTTGTGAGCGGGTTGTCGCTCAACGCCGACAGCTGGCGGGTGGTGCTGGACGACATGCTGGCCGGGCTCGGATTCCAGCAAGTCATCAACGATTGCTTTGAGGGACGCCAACCTGGGTTCTGCCCACTGATCCAGCGCGATGCCGCCGGCAACTTGACCCGCGTGTCGGTGCCGTTTGCCTACAACAGTGGCAAGGTCGACGTGCGAGGCTATGACGCCGGCATTCACTACACGCTGACCAAGACCGCCTGGGGCGATCTGTCCGCCGGGCTGGATGCGACCTTCTTCTCCAACTACAGCTTTGCGGGCGACCCGCACAACTACGTTGGTGAAAATTCCAGTTGGGGCAACATGCCGCGTTGGCGTGCGGTGGCCAACCTGGCCTGGGACAACGGCCCGTGGCATGCGAGCTGGAGTACGCGCTACCTGGGGCACACCGTCAACGGCAGCCAGTACCAGAACTTCTGCGCCGACACCAATGCCGATGGCAGTTGCCGCTATTTCAAGATCGGCTCGGTGGTGTACCACGATGCATCGGTGAGCCGGAAGTTTGCCGCACTGCACAGCACGCTTGCGTTGGGGATAGACAACGTGGGCAATCGTGCGCCGCCACGCTTCTACAGCTACTCCAATGCAGCCAACACCGAGGCCTCCACCTACGACACGCTGGGGCGCTATTTCTGGAGCCGGCTGCGGGTGGAATTTTGAGAGGCGCCGATGCTTGTGGTAGCGCCGCACGCACCAGTCATGCCTGCGGCGCAGTGCAGTGGACGCGCGTGAATCAATCCGATGCAATAGCACTGCAGCACGGGTGGCCTGAGGGGCGGTGCTCCATGCATGGCGGCGCGTTCGTTCGCGTGCATGCAGGGGCGCCTGTTGGCAAAGGACCTGCAGCTCACCCGCAGCGATGGTGGTCCTGATGCCTGATCGGCAAGATGCAACTGTCCGCGGGCGTTGTCTATATTCACGTCCGGGGGAGCCGTCTGCATGTTGATCCGTGGTCTGGGGGCATTGGTGCGCCAGCAGTGGTGTGCTTCGGCTGTGCGAGGGCGCTACCTGCTCATCACGCTCCTATGGGTGCCCAGCCTGCTGATGGCGATGTCGGTCATCGCCAAGCAGGTGCATGCCCCGCTGGTGGCCATGACCAATGCAGCGATAGGCGAGCCGAAGTTTCGTGGGCTGGCGCATCCGCTGCCGGAGACGGGGGCGGAGTTCGCCCCCGATGGACAGTTGGCCAGAATCTACGCTGCCGATCTTGCGCGAGGGGCGGGGCAGACACCGGGTAACGATTTCTGGATCGATCGCATGCTGGCGCGCGAGGGCACCGAAGGTGGCTTCGACGAGTCGAACAATTGGTTGTTCTCGCGTGGGCGTGCGGCCTATCTGTCTGCGCATGCGCCAGAGATTCCCGGCTTCGTCGGGCAGGCTGCGTACTGGCATGCCACCGATTTCGACGCGCTGTTCCGGATTGAATCCACCCAGGGCACGGCCGCCGTGCAGTGGAAGGAGCGTGCAGGCCAGCGGCGCCAGACGCCGAGCTATTTCAGCACCGTGTTCGACGATGCCACGGCCGGCGTGCGGATGCGCCTGGTCAAGTACATCACTGAGCAGAACGTGGCGGTGGCCAGCATGGTGTTCTCCAGCCTGGACGGTGCGGCGCATACCTTGTCGGTGCAGGCGCTCTCGCCAATGGCCCAGCATGCCCAAGGCAACGAACTGACCGGTGCATTCGATGCCTACAACGCCATCACCACGGTGTTTCCACGGCTATCCGGTGATGGTTTTCGGGTCGATGGCAAGCGCCTGGTGCGCGAGGTGGCCGTGCCTGCCGCTGGCGACGCGCCCGCCATCAAGCTGCAACTGGGCCTGCTGACCGATGAGTTGCCCGAGGCGCGTGCCGAGTACCAGCGCATTGCCGCGCAATCGCCGCAGCAGGCCTATCAGCAGCAGGTGACCGCCTACAACCGCTGGTGGGTGGACAACCTTCCATATCTGGACACGCCCAACGAAAGCATCACCAAAAGCCTGTTCTATCGCTGGTGGCTGCTGCGCTTCAACCTGCTCGATGCCAACGTGCCGGGCAACGATTACCAGTTTCCGGTCGCCATCGAGGGTGTGCTCGGCTACAACAACGCCATCGTGCTGACCACCTGCATGTTTCTGGACGATCTGAAATACCTGCGCGATCCGGTGTACGCCTACGGCAGTTGGCTCAGTACCGGAGAAACCGCTGGCGGCGGCAAGTACACCGACAATCCTGGCTCGCCGGAAAACTGGTCCAACTCCTATGCGCAGTACGTCACCGACTCGGCGTGGCGATCGATGCAGGTGCATGGCGGCCCGGTCGCACTGGCCCAAAAGCTCGCCCGCTACGGCAGCGGCGATGTGGACGGGCTACTTGCCGCTTACGATCTCAATCACAACGGGTTGATCGAATACGACTGGGCGGCGATGACCGGTAACGATGCCGATGCGGTGTCCTTCGATTGGGCGAAGCGGCATGGTGAAATCCGCATGGATCGCACCGAAAGTGCCTACGTGTATGCCAACGCGCAGGCGGCTGCCCAGGCGGCCTTGCTGGCCGGCGATATCGCCACCGCGCAGCGCATGCAGGCCACCGCGCGGCGCATCCGCCAGGCCGTGCTGGACGTGCTGTGGCAAGACCATAGCGCGGCGGCCGATTCGGTGGGGCTGCATGGCGAGCTGCTCAAGCACCGCCAGGCCAGTGGGCCGCTGCTGCCGGTGGATTGGAAGGAAACCAATAACTACTACCCGTTCAGCGTGGGCCTGATGCCCAAGCAGGGTGATGCGGACTACTCTCCCAAGTACGTGCGTGCACTACGCTTGTTTGCCGATTCAGCGCAGTACCCGCTGTTTCCGTTCTACACCGCCAATCAGTTCGATATGCAGGCGCGCGCCAAGGGCGGCGAGGCGGGCAGCAATAATTTTTCCACCATCAACGCGACCGTGGCGTTTCGCTTGTTGGGTGCGGCATTGCGCGACTATCCCAACCAGTATCTCAGCGCCAAGAGCTACCGTAGCCTGCTGTACTGGAACGCCTGGGCGCCCTACATCAATGGCGACAACCGGTATCCGGACCAGAACGAGTTCTGGGCCAAGGGCAGTGCGGCCGATGGCGGCAGCATCGGCTATCGTTCGTGGATTCACCATACCCAGCTGGGTGCCACCAATTTCAGCATGATCGAAGATGCGATGGGCCTGCGTCCACGCAGCGACACCAAGATCGAGCTGTATCCCATCGATATCGGCTGGGATCATTTCGCCGCCGACAATCTGCGCTATCGCGACCGTAATCTGACCATCGTCTGGGACCGCGACGGTACCCATTACGGCAGCAAGGTCGGCAAGGGCTATAGCGTCTTTCTGGATGGCAATCTGGCCTTTCGCGTGGATCGTCTGGCGCATGTCATCTTCGACCCGGAAAGCGGGCAGGTGAGCGCGGCGCCGGATGCGGTCAATGGCAACGAGCCTGTGCAGGTGCTGGAATCGCATCGCGCCCAGCTGGCGCCGATGGCGCAGGTGGGCATTGCCGCCGGCTCGCGCACGGCCCAGATTCTGGCCAAGGCTGGCATGGATGTGGCACTCACCGGCGCCGCAAGCCGAAACCTTGCCGAAGGCGCGGCGGTCAGCGCGAGCTTTGCAGCACCGGGTCTTGCTGCGGCCGCTGCGGTAGACGGCAGCACTGCCAGCTTGCCGTTCTGGGGCACGCGTGGCTCACCCACCGACAGTGACTGGATTGCACTGGATCTGGGCAGCGCTCAAGAGCTGGATCAGGTGGTGCTGTATTTCTATCGGAGCTCTTCGCCTGAAGGGACACATCACGGCTTTCCCTCTGGCACGCGTGCTGGTTATGCCGCGCCATGGAGCTACACGCTGCAGTATCGGCTCGGTACCGAGTGGAAAGCGGTGCCGGGACAGGTGCGCGATACGCCATTTGCGCAGGGCAATCGCAATCGGGTGCGCTTCCCGGCGATTCGGGCACAGTTCCTGCGCGTGGTCGTCAGGCACGCGGGCAGTGCACGGACGGGGATCAAGGAACTGCAGCTTTTCCACACCGGCGCTGCGGTACCAGCAGCGAGCGGCCCTGTGCCACCGCAGGTGCAGGCACGGCAACTGGACGACCCGGCCGCGCCCGAGAGCGTTGTGCTGCGCGGCCGCGTCGGTGCCAGTGACGTCTCCGGCGAGCCGCTGCGCCTGCGGTGGCAGATGCAGCACGGCCCGGACGGTGGCGATGCGTTGTTTGCCGATCCGGCCGCATTGCAGACAGCGGTGCGGTTTACCCATGCCGGGCACTACGTACTGCGCTTGACCGCCAGCGATGGCACGGGCGAAGGGCATGCCGATGTGCACGTGGATGCGCCCGCAGCGCCTGCATTGCGCAGCATTCCGTTACAAGGCCTGGCAACCGTCAGCGCCGAAGTCACCAGTGCGCATCATCGTGTTGAGGCGCTCAACGATGGCTTCCTCCCGCCCACAGGGAGCGTACCCAACAACGCACGGCGCTGGGGGAGTTACGGCCGCGCGCAACCGGCGTCGGTCTGGTTGCAGTACCAGTGGGCGTTGCCGGTACGGATATCGTCCAGCGCGCTGTATCTGTGGGATGACCAACCCGGTGGCGGCGTTGCACCACCGGGCAACTGGAAGCTGCAATACCTGCGCGAAGGGCAGTGGCAGGACATCGCAAGCGCTGGCGGTTATCCGATTGCCGCGCCGGGAACGGCCAGCACGGCCAGTTTCGCGCCCGTCATCACCACCGGCCTGCGCGCGGTCCTGGCCACCCAGACCACTTCGAACGGACATGCAGCGCTAGGGGTGGATGAGTGGCAGGTGGAGTCAGAGCTGCCCAGTCGCGTGGAAGAGATCGCGCTGCGCACCGCTCCTGGCCAGCTGCCGGCCCTGCCACAAACGGTCACCGCTTTCTTTGCCGATGGCAGCGTGTTGCCGGTTGCGGTGCAGTGGCCCGAACTGCCGCTGAGCCGGCTCTCCAGCGAGGGCGCGGTGGAACTGCAAGGCTTGCTGGAAGGCGTCATGCCGGTCAAGGCCACCATCTGGGTACGCGCAACGCCACCGGGGCAGATCAATACCGTGCAGGCATTGCCGGTGGTGACCGCCGTTGCGGGGCGCACGCCGACGCTGCCGGGCTTTGTCACCGTGCAATACAACGACGGCTCACGTGAGCGCCTTGCCGTGCAATGGCCTGCGCTGCCGCCGTCGCGGTATGCGCAGCCCGGCACCATCACGCTCACCGGGACGGCGCAGGGGCGTGCACCCACCGGGCAGATGTCGGTGCCACTCACGTTGCAGATCACGTCGGCCACGCCATGATCGGCATGCTCACTCGTCGTGTCGCACTGGTATGCGCGTTGGCTACTTGCGCTGTTCCAGCGTGCAGCGCAGTCACCCTGCAAGGTGAACATCTAGACGCGCCCGGCAACCCGATTCTTGCCGACGGTAGTGGGTATTCGGCGGATCCGGCGCCCTTGGTGGCGGACGGCAAGTTATACATCGTGGCAGGGCGCGACACCGCTGCACCCGATCTCAATGCCTTCGACATGCCCGGCTGGCAGATGTTCGTCAGCAGCGACCCGGCCAGCGGGCAGTGGACGCATTACCGCGATTTCCTGCAACCGCAGCAGGTCTTCGCCTGGGCGGAAAAGCGTTACGCCTATGCCGCACAGATCGTGCAAGGCCCGGACCGACGCTATTACCTGTATGCACCGGTGCAGCAGCGCAAGTCGACCAATCAAGATCCGTTCGCGATCGGCGTGGCGGTGTCCGACAGCCCGCTCGGCCCGTGGACCGATGTGCATCCGCAAGGGCCGGTGGTGTCCCAGTCGGTACCCACGGCCAACACCATCCAGAACATCGACCCCACCGTGCTGGTGGACGACGACGGGCGCGTGTATCTGTACTGGGGCACCTTTGGCGCGTTGTACGGCGTGGAGCTGCAGCGCGACATGGTGAGTTTCAAGGGCAGCCCGGTGCGGGTCGATACGCTTGAAGGCTATTTTGAAGCGCCTTGGCTGTTCAAACGCAACGGCAGTTACTACCTGGCGTATGCGGCCAACAACGCTGGGCGTCGCTCGGCGTGTACACCCACGCGCTATCACGCGTGCATTGCCTACGCCAGCGCACCGACGCCGCTCGGTCCATGGACGTATCGCGGCATCGTGCTGCCGCCGGTGTCATCGACCACCTCGCACCCGGGCATCGTTGCGTTCAAAGGCCAGTGGTATCTGGTGTATCACACCGCCGATGCGCATGGAGGCGGGCATTTCAGGCGCAGCGTGGCCATCGACCGCCTGGAGTGGGACGACACGACCCAGCCGGCCAGCATCCGTCCTGTCATCCCGACCCGGCGCCCGGTGCCGCCGACACCGCCGCAGCGCAATCAGGCGCCATTTGCCTATGCCAGCGCGTCCAACGGCCCGGATATTCCCGTGCAGTACTGGATGGCCGCGCTCAACGACGGCGTTGTCAAAGCCAACCCGTTGCCACCGCAGATGTGGGGCAGCTGGACACCCGACAATCCACCCCAGCAGTGGCTTCAATACAGCTGGGCGCAGCCGGTGACGCTGGATCGCACACGCATCGTGTTCTGGGCTGACCAGCCGGCCGGTGCGTCCATTGGTGTGGCCCCACCGGCGCATTGGCAGCTGGAGTTCCGCCAGGACGGACGGTGGCAACCGGTGCAGCCCAAACACTCGCATGACGGCCCCAGCAGTCTCGATGCCGCGGTGTCGTTTGCACCGGTGACCACGCGCTGTGTGCGGGTGATGCTGGATGCTTCCGGCACCGAAGGCCAACACGCTGCGCTTGCCGTACAGGAATGGGAAGTCCTGGCGCCGCAACCGCAGCGTCTACCAACCGCCACTGCCGCCGATGCCGCACGCTGTGATGCGCGCTGAGCGCTCTTTCGTACCAGTGCCTGCATGAGGATGCACATGTCGCACCCATCAACTCGTCGTCATTGCCGCATCGCTGCGTGGTGTCTGGGCGTTGCGCTGTGGCCGGGCCTTGCGTTCGCCACGGCTGCACCGACGGCCGCGCAATATGCGCAGGCCATTGGTCTGTCCGATCATTATGCCTCGCTGGTCGATCGGCAACCCACCGAGCCGGTGTGGGTGGATGCGGGGCACTTCCTGTATCAGCGCGGCGTGGCGCGCGCCAATCAGGCGCCCGGCATCGAGTATCGCCTGGTGGATGCCGCCAGCGGTCGCAACACGCTGGCCTTCGACCATGCGCGGCTGGCGGCGGCCCTGACGCAGGCCGGCGCGCACGACGTCGATGCAGCCGCACTGGCACTGAAACAGCCAACCCTTGCGCAGCAGCGCCTGGGCTTCCAACTGGCGCGCCGGGGCTGGCAATGCGATCTGGCACGTTATCGCTGCGAGCATCAACCCGACGAGGACGAACAGCCCGAAACGATGGACATGGCGCTGCCGCTCAAGCAGGGCGAGCACACCGCCAAGGCGTCGCCGGATGGGCGCTGGCGCGCCTGGGTGGAGCAGGGCAACCTGATGATTGCGCCCACAAGCGGCGGCAAACGGCGGGTTCTCAGCCGCGACGGCAGCAGCGGCGACTACTACGCCATTGATAGCGTGGAATGGTCGCCCGACTCTCAGCACCTGGCCGCCTATCGGGTCAAAGCGCCGCCGCCGCATATCGTGTACTACATCGAATCGGCGCCGGCCGATCGCGTGCAGCCCAAGCTGCATCAGCAGATCTATCCCAAGCCAGGCGATGCGCTGCCGGTGATGCAGCCGGTGTTGTTCGACATCAGCAGCGGTGCGGCCCATCCGGTGGCGATGACGCTGCTGCCCAACGCCTTTACGCTGAAGAACATTCAGTGGTGGAAGGACAGCCGCGGCTTCACCTTCGAGTACAACGCGCGCGGGCACCAGCTGTATCGCGTGATCGAGGTGGATGCGCGCACGGCAGTGGCGCGCACCTTGATCGAGGAAACATCGCCCACCTTCATCGAATATTCCCCACTCAGCGGCGACCACGAGAATGGCGGCAAATATGCGCGCGAGGATCTAGCCGATGGCAAGCAGATCCTGTGGGCCTCCGAACGCGACGGCTGGGAGCATGTGTATCTCTACGACGGACACCGCGGTGAGGTGATCCGCCAGGTGACGCGTGGCGATTGGGTCGTACGCAAGATCGACCATGTCGATCAGGCCACCGGGCAGCTGTATTTCACTGCATCGGGCATGCAGGCCGGAGAAGACCCGTATTACCGGCACGCGTACCGCATTGGTCTGGATGGCAGCGGTCTGACCGCGCTGACGCCCACGGCGGCCGATCATCAGGTGAGCTATTCGCCAGATGGAAAGTGGTTTGTAGACCTGTCTTCGCGCGTGGACCTGGGCCCGGTGCTTGAGCTGCGTCGCAGCGCCGATGGCGGGCTGGTGCAGACCGTCGAAAAAACCGATCTGAGCCGCTTGCTGGCCAGCGGGTGGCAACCGCCACTGCCCTTCCACAGTGTCGGGCGTGATGGCAAGACCGAGATATGGGGCGTCATCCATCGGCCCCAGCGGTTCGATTCGCACCAACGCTACCGCGTCGTCGAGAATATTTACGCTGGCCCGCAAGGCTCATTCGTGCCAAAGACGTTCAGTCCCAGGGTCTCCTCGTTGACTGCGCTAGGGTTCGCGGTCGCACAGATCGACGGCATGGGCACCAATAATCGGTCGCGCGCGTTTCACGATGTGGCGTGGCGCAATCTCAAGGATGCCGGCCTGCCCGATCGCATCGCCTGGCACAAGGCCGCCGCCGCGCAATACCCGTGGTATGACATCGAAGGCGGCGTGGGCGTCTACGGCACCTCGGCCGGCGGGCAGAATGCCTTGGGTGCACTGCTGTTTCATCCAGAGTTCTACGTTGCGGGCGTGGCCAATTCCGGCTGTCACGACAACCGCATGGACAAGATCTGGTGGAATGAGCAATGGATGGGATGGCCGGTAGGGCCGTGGTACGCTGAATCGTCGAACGTTGAAAATGCCGCGCGTTTACAGGGGCATTTGCTGCTCATCACCGGCGACATGGACATGAATGTGGATCCGGCGAGCACCTTCCAGGTCGCCGATCGTCTCATCAAGGCGGGCAAGGATTTCGACCTGCTGGTGGTGCCGGGTGGCGATCATGGTGCTGGCGGCGACTATGGCAGACGCCGTCTGCTGGACTTCTTCGTGCGCTGGATGCAGCAGGCGTCAACGCCGGACTGGAATCGCCTCGACGCAAGCGCTGCTGCTGCACCAAAGTCATGAGTGGTTTCGTGGTTGCGGCATGTGCGCATGCGCTGCCGCCAGCGCGACGTGCCAAAGCTGGCGTCGCGTCGCGCTAGACGGGAGTGCTGCGTTGCACAGGCGGGCATGCGCTTGTCTCGCACATGCCGACAGCGCCATGCCGCGACCGTTTGGTGGTAATCAGCATGAAAATTGCAGTTTTTCTGCAAGAAGTTGCGTTGGAGAGGGTTCAGCATGCCAGAGGGTGGGTACTGCAAATCATCATCGGCCAACGCGATAGCGCATCTGTGGAGAGATCCCAGGCGACTGTGGACGGGGGCATGTCTCCATAGCGGCTCATGAGGTGATCCATGCAAGATGCACGTCGTTCGTGTCGTCGCTGTATTCCTCTGTTGACTGGCCTCGCCATCGCCATGGCGTTGCTGCCCACCGAACATGCCGTTGCGCAGCAGGCGACTGGCACCCTTTACGGCACCGTCTCCACCAATGAAGCCGCACAGGTGGTGATCCGCAACACCGGCACCGGCGCCAGCCAGACACGCACGCCCAACCGTGATGGCAGGTTCAGCGTCGACGGTCTGGTACCGGGCCAGTATCGGGTGGAGCTGCAGGTCGCAGGCCGAAGCCTGGATGTGCAGGATGTAGTGGTCAGGCCTGGCAGTGCCACGCAGGTGGCGGAGCTGGCATCCGGCGACAAGCAGGCCGCCACGCTGGATACGGTGCAGGTCCGTGCGGATGCGGTGAACAACGCGGCAGACAATACCGTCCCCATCGATGTCACCACGCCGGTGCTGGTGCGCCAATACAGTGAGGCGCTGTTCCGCAAGACGGGCGTGGACACCAGTGGCGCAAGCGATGGTGGGAGTTACAACAATCTGCTCACCCAATTGCCGCAGATCTACATGGCGCAGGTCACCACGGGGCAGGGTTCCGGACTGGCATCGTTCAATGGCGGGTCGGGGACCGAAACCCGTTACTACATCAACGAGTTCGATACGACCTTCGACTACACCGGCGCAGGCGCCAGTTCAGTGCCGGGGGATATGATCGGCTCGGCACAGGTCATCGCCAATGGCGCATCGGCAAAGTATTCCAATGCAATGGGCGGGTCGGTATCGGCCACGACCAAGTCCGGCGACAATACCCTGCGTGCGGGCTTTGCATCGTCAATCGGCCTGCCACCATCGCGCACGCTCAATCCCAGGGTGCGCCCGTATCTGATCGAACAACGCAACGGCGTCAATCGCTATTACTACCAGGACCAAAGCACCAACGGCAGTACCGAAACGTCGTTCAACAATACCTACTTTCTCTCTGGTCCGTTGCTGAACGACAAGCTGTTCTTCAATGTGGTGCTGCAGAACAATCGCCCGCAGTCGCAGAGCAGCTTCATGGCCGGCGAGGTGGGCGAAGAATGGCGCACCTTCCGTTCTGCCTACAACAACCCCGCGCTCAACCTGAGCTGGGTCATCAGCGACGCGCAGCAGTTCGACCTCACTGCTGCGCGTTCGGATCGCAAAAACTACACAAGCATTAGCACCCTGGCCGAGCCATCCAATCCCGCGTCAGAGCGTAGCTATCTGCGCGATATACTGTTTGAGAGTCATGACGCGTTCTACCTGGGGCGCTACCGGTGGCAGCTCAACGACACGATGAATCTTTCGCTGATGGCCGGTTATTTCAGCCATATGGAAAAGAACAGCTTCTCCGACTCCGGACTGTACGCCGTGCGTTTCGACGAGCCGGGCGGAGTGGCGAATGTGTTAGCCAACGGTGTGCGCGACTCGGAAGAGCCGGTTACTTATCACAAGCGCGGGTTTCGCGCCGATTACACCTGGCAGTTGGGTGAGCACAAGCTGCAACTGGGCGCCGAGCACTACGACCTGTCGTTCGACAGCCTCAGTCTGTTCGGCCGCAATGGCGATTACACCTACCTGAACTATGGCCGTGACCAGGACCGTGCCGTGGTCGGTGATCTGGTGGTGCCGGCCAATACGCCGATCCTGCTCACCCATGTCGGCAGAAGTGGCGGGCCACTGGGGCAAGTGAATCGCGGCGGTTACGTGGAAGATTATTGGCAGGCTGCCGATCATTGGGTGGTCTACGGCGGCGTGCGCCGCGACAACAGCGGCGCGCGCCTGGCCAACGGGCGCAATGTGCTCGACCTGTACACCACATCGCCTCGGTTGGGCGTGTCCTGGGATGTACGTGGCGACAGCACGATGAAACTCGGCGCCAGTGCGGGTATCTACACCATGCCGGTGCCGGGCGTGATCTTGACGAGCCTGTTCAACGACTTCAGTGATGCCTATGTTGCCTCTACCTACGCCGGTATCAATCCGGATGGCACGCCGATCGCACCGCGTCAGATCGGCACTTATACCAATGCCAGCATCATCGGCGAGCCGGTGACCCTGACCTCGCGTAATCTGCGCAATGCGCGCCAGGACAGCTATACCCTGTATCTGCAGGACAACCAGCTGCTGCCGCATTGGTCCAGCACGCTGGAATTCAATCATTCCTCGGTCAAGCGTGCGCTGGCGGTGTGGAACGATCTCAGTAGCGGTCTGTCCAGCCCTGCGTACAAGTATCTTCAATCACTCGGGTTTGCCGATCCGCATCTGACCAATAATATGCTGGTCAACCCGGGCAGTGCGGTAGTCATTGACAACGATCTCAATGGCGATGGACAGCGTGAGCGGGTGACCCTCCCTGGACTTGCCACCGGGCTTGCCAAGCCACGTCGCGAGATCTATAGCACCAGTCTGGAGCTGGTGCACCCGGAGACTCCGGAGCAACCGGTGTTCTTGCTGTTCGGCTATACCTGGAAACATGTGTACGGCAATTACGAGGGCTATTACGGCGAGACCAACGGCAACGTGCTGGGGGCGCCGAACTTTCGCTATGCATCGTTGTCGGCGGGCAACAACGGTGATTTGCCGGCGGACGTGCGTCATGTGCTGCGTTTCAATGGCTCGCACACCTTTGGCGCCAGCGGTCTGTCGCTCGGGCTTGGTGCGGTCTGGCAGAGCGGGGCACCCCGTTCGTGCTACAGCCAGTATCCGGACCCCACCGACGCGGCCTACGACGCGGGTCCTTCCGCGTTTTACTGCGACGGGGTGGCGGTTTCGCGTGGCAGCCTGGGCCGGTTTCCCAGCTGGTGGACGCTGGATATGAATGCTGCCTACGAACGCCATTGGGGCCCGCAGATGCTGCGGCTGGAGCTGCTTGTGAACAATCTGCTGAATCAGGATACCGAGGTGGCCTCGGTCCCGTTTTATGGAAGCTACGCCGGCCAGGTCAATGGCCAACCTACCTGGGAGCGCGACAGATATTACGGCGCCAAGAGGGAAATCTACCCGCGCACGACCGGCCTGATCTTGCGCTACAACTGGAATTGAATCGATATGCATGATGAATCTGAGGCGCCTGTGCAGCATGGGACTGGGCAAGCGGCATGCGGGCATGTACCCGCGACCGACGCGGGCCAGTCGCCCATCGATGCTTCGCGCCGACGGCTGCTGCAGTGGAGCGCATTGGCGGTGGCTGCGGGCTGGTTGCGCTTTCCGCTGGAGGCCGCTGCAAGCCAGGCTGGCGCGGTCAATGCAGCGCCGCTGCAGGCCGTCAGGCTGAAACCGTCGCTGTTCCTGGAATCGCTGCAGACCAACCGCCGCTATCTGTTGGAGTTGGAGCCTGACCGGCTGCTACACAATTTTCTGCAGTATGCGGGCCTGCCGGCCAAGGGCGAGGTCTATGGTGGCTGGGAGGGCGACACCATCGCCGGCCATAGCCTTGGCCATTACCTCAGCGCGTTGTCCAAGATGTCTGCGCAGACCGGAGATGCCGAGCTGCGCAAGCGGGTGGACTACATCGTTGCCGAACTGGCGCGTGCGCAGGCAAAGGACGCCGACGGGTATGTTGGCGGCTTGACCCGCAAGAACGCCAGCGATCAGGTCGAGGCGGGCAAGCAGGTCTTCGAGGAGTTGCGCCGCGGCGTGATAAACGCCAGCGCGTTCAATCTCAACGGTAGCTGGTCGCCGCTGTATACCGTGCACAAGTTGTTCGCCGGCCTGCTGGACGCCAACGCGCTTGCCGGCAACACCCAGGCCTTGCAGGTGCTGCAGTTGCTGGCCAGCTATCTGGCCGGCGTGTTCGACACGCTCAGCCATGCCCAGATGCAGACCCTGCTGGGCAGCGAATTCGGTGGTCTCAACGAGTCGTATCTGGAGCTGGGCGCGCGGACCGGTAATCAGCGCTGGATCGAGATCGGGCGGCGTTTGCGGCACGAGGCGGTGATCGATCCGGCACAAGCCGGCAAGGACGATCTGCCGCATCACCATGCCAACACCCAGGTGCCCAAGTTCATCGGCGCAGCGCGTCAGTTCGAGGTGGCCGGCGATGTCGATGCCGCCGCTGCGGCGCGGTTCTTCTGGGAAACCGTGACCCGCCACTACAGCTACGTGATCGGCGGCAATGCCGATCGCGAATATTTCCAGGCGCCGGACAGTATCGCCAGCTTCCTGACCGAGCAGACCTGCGAGCACTGCAACAGCTACAACATGCTCAAGCTCACCCGGCATCTGTATCAGTGGACGCCGCAGGCCCGGTATTTCGATTACTACGAGCGCACGCTGTACAACCACACCATGGCCGCGCAGCATCCGCAGACCGGCATGTTCACCTACATGACGCCGATGATCGCTGGCGCCGAACGTGGCTGGTCGGACAAGTTCAATTCGTTCTGGTGCTGCGTGGGTAGCGGCATGGAGGCACATGCACAGTTCGGTGACGCGATCTACTGGGCCGATGCGGACACGCTGTACGTCAATCTCTACATTCCCTCCCGTCTGGACTGGAGCGAGCGCGGCGTGCAGTTGACGCTGGACAGTGGCGTGCCGGAGAACGGCAAGGTACGGCTGAGCCTGGAACGCGTGGATGCTGCGGCACCGACGCGGCTGGCGCTGCGCGTTCCTGCCTGGTGCCAGGGCAGGTTCCAGCTGCGGGTCAATGGCGTTGTCAGTGATGTAAAGGCCGACAAGAATGGCTACGCGCGGCTGCAGCGGCGTTGGGCAGCCGGTGACGTGATCCAGGCCGATTTCGAGATGCCGTTGTACCTGGAACAGGCGCCCGGCGACGCCGACACCGTGGTGGTGCTACGCGGGCCGCTGGCGCTTGCCGCCGATCTGGGGCCGGTGGAGCAGGACGACACGGCGTTGGAGCCGGCACTGGTGGCCGACGCCTCGCCGCTTGCGGGGTTCGTGGAGCTGCCCGAACCGGGCACCTATCTGGCCAGTACCTCGCGCCCGCAGGGATTGACCTTCGTGCCGTTTTATTCCCAGTACGACCGCCGCAGCGCGCTGTATCTCAAGCGCATGGATTCCGCGCAGTGGGATCGCGAGTCTGCACGTCGCCAGCGCGAGAAGGACGCATTCGCCGCCATGCAGGCCAGCGCAGTGGACATGATTCAGTTCGGTGACGAGGCGTCCGAGCAGGCGCATGGCTTGCGCAGCGATACTTCCTTCGGCGGTGCCTACCGCCGCCGCGCATGTCGCGACGTGCGTGGCAAGGGGTTTGTCGAATTCCACATGCGAGGCGACGATCGGCCACTGGCGATGCGCCTGCGTTTCTGGGGCAGCGACCAGGGCCGCTTCAACATCCTGGTCAATGGCAAGCTTGCTGCGGAAGTGGCCGTTGCACGGAGCCAGGTCATCGATTTTGTTGACCGTGACTATGCGTTACCGCATGCGCTGACCCGTGGTGCGAAACAACTGACGATTCGTTTCGAGCCACAACATGGCGATACGGCCGGCCCGTTGTTCGGTGGTTGGTTGGTGCCGGCATGAGTACCGCGCGCATCTGTCGTCCCGGCGAATCCTCGCGCTTGCAGCGCCGTGGCCGGGTGTCTCCTGTGTCCACCCGCCACCTGCGGTTGCTCCGCGCTGCGGTTGTGACCACACTGCTGGTCATTGCGGTAGTGCTGACAGCAGGTTGTCATGGGCAGGTCGGTGCCGCTACGGCACCAGCCGCCCAGGCCCCCGCCACTGCCCTGGAAGGCATCTGGATCCTTGGCGATGGGCCGTCGTTTCCCGGTGCGCGCCTGCTGCGGATCGAACGGCGCGACGGGCAGCTGCAAGGCAGCATCACCACCGACTGGTATGGCGATCTGCCAATGAACCAGCTGCGTATCGTCGACGGGGTGGCGCAGTTCCAGATCGATAATGGCAATGCCAGATTGCCGCCGCTACCGTGGGTGGCCAGCGTGCGCGACGGGCAGCTGCGGGTGAGCGGACGCATCTGGCACACCGAGGTGGATGTCGTCGGCCGACGGGGCAGTGCCGCCGATGCGCAGCGTCTGGCGTTCCACAGCGCGCCGCTGCCGCCATTGCAACGGCTTGCGCCCGATGGCCAGGCGCGTACGCCGCCGATGGGCTGGAGCAGTTGGAACCGCTTCGGCGACAAGATCGACGCAGCAACCATCCGTGCCATCGCCGATGCGCTGGTGTCTTCCGGCTTGCGCGATGCCGGCTACCGCTACGTCAATATCGACGACGGCTGGCAAGGCGAGCGCGATGCCGCCGGCGTGCTGCATCCCAATGCGCGCTTTCCCGACATGCGTGCACTGGCCGACTACGTGCATGCGCGCGGATTGAAACTGGGCCTGTATAGCTCGCCCGGCCCCAAGACCTGTGCTGGCTACATCGGCAGCTACGGGCATGTCGAGCAGGATGCCGCCACCTGGGCGGGATGGGGCATCGACTATCTCAAATACGACCTGTGCTCGGGCGAGGGCATCTTTCGGAGCGCCGACACGCGCAGGCGTGCCTATCAGCAGATGGGCCAGGCATTGCGCGCCACCGGCCGGCCGATGGTCTACAGCCTGTGCCAGTACGGCCGCGACAGTGTCGGCCGTTGGGGCCGCGAGGTCGGCGGACATCTGTGGCGCACCACCGGTGATATCGAAGACCACTACGCATCGATGGCGCGGATTGGCTTCGACAGCAACGGCAACCCTGACGACGCCGGACCGGGTGGCTGGAACGACCCGGACATGTTGGAGATCGGCAACGGCGGCATGCAGGAAGAGGAGTACCGCACACACATGAGTCTGTGGGCACTGTCGGCTGCGCCACTGCTGCTGGGCAACGATCTGCGGGCGATGTCGCCAGCCACCTTGCGGCTGTTGCGCAACCAGGATGTTCTGGCGATCGATCAGGACCCGCTTGGCCGGCAGGGGCGCGCGGTGCGCAAGGCCGACGGCATCGAACTGTGGTCCAAGCCGCTTGCTGATGGCAGGGTGGCGTTGGGCGTGTTCAATCGCGGCACGCAGGCACGGGATGTGACGTTTACGCCCGCAGACGCAGGCTTGGCGCACATCGCCCAGGTGCGTGACCTCTGGCGCGGACGCCGCCTGGGGCCATCCACCCGAAGCGTGCGGGTGGCAGCACATGGTGTGGTTCTGCTGGCACTGCGGCCCTGAGGCACCGCTGCATCCGACCAAGCCGGGTCGGTGCTGAACGCACGCAGGTTTTCCAGGCACGCCCAACCAGGCGTGCTGCCAACGCGCACAGGTTGCCGTTGCGCAGCATTGGTCGATTATGCGTGCTGCGGTACAGACCGCTGCACCGCATACCTCATTGCATGACCATCAATATCTGGAACATGCAGTTTTCCGCATGCCTTGTCGCCAATTGCGACAAGACGCCAGGGCGTGTACGCAGGCACATTGTGACCAACTGATGAAAGCGGGGCGCATGGGCGACTCCGCTACGTATCCACTTCGTTGAGAGACCGCGCGTTGCGGCAACACCACTTGCCGGTGTGCGCTTTGCGCTGTTTTCCTGCGTCCGCAGCGCCTGATCGCGGCCTGCTGCATCCGGGACCGCCTGCCATCTGTTCCGACCCGCGCTGGTGCATGCCGGCTCGGGCGTGTGTTGCCGCACGTCTGTCGTCCCAACCAGGAGTTCTGCATGCCGATGTTGCCGTTGTCTCACTCCCACGCCGCGTTTGCCAGCACGCACCCGGCACGGAGCACGCTCGCCAGCGCACTGATGGCCGTGCTGTCTCTCGCTGCCATGGCGCCGGTGCATGCGCAGCAAACGACTGGCGGCGATGCAACGCAGACCCTGGACAGCGTGGTGGTCACCGGTTCGCGTCTGCGCCGTGTGGATACCGAAACCGCCAACCCGGTAGTGACCGTTAGCCAGGAGCAGATCGCGGCCACCGGCAAGGCCACGGTGGGCGACCTGCTGCAGGAGCTGCCGTCCATTGCCGGCAATGCCACCAATCCCTATACCAACAACGGCGGTGGCACCGGTGCATCGGCGATTTCATTGCGCGGATTGGGCGACAAACGCACGTTGGTACTGGTCAACGGTATCCGGCTGGCCTACAACGACGTCAACGCCATTCCGGCCAGCATGATCGAACGCATCGAGGTGCTCAGCGATGGTGCCTCTGCCGTTTACGGCTCCGATGCCATTGGCGGCGTGGTCAATTTCATCCTGCGCACGCGCTTCGATGGCGTGCAGTTCAGCAGCGACTTCGGTACCAGCAGCGAGCGTGATGGAAATCGTCGCAACTTCGCGCTCACCGCCGGCCACAGCTGGGAGCGCGGCAGCCTGATCGGCGGGCTCTCGTATCACAGCATCGACCCGGTGTCGGCCGGCGCACGCGCCTACTCCAAGGACGCATTGGCCTTGATCGATGGCCAGCCGGTGAAGCAGGGCTCGTCCGCTACACCCACCGGCACGGTCAACTTCAACGATGGATCTGCGCAGTCCATGCAACTTGCGCAGGCCAACGGCTGCGGGCGCGTCACCCTCAACAGCGGTGTCAGCGGCCGCGCCGGCCCAGGCGATTTTCATTGCTACAACGCCGCTGCCGATTCCTACAACTACCAACCCTTCAACCTATTGCAGACCCCACAAAAGCGCACCAACGCGTTCTTGCTCGGCACCTATCGCTTCAGTGACCGCGTGGAGGGCTATGTCAATACATGGTTCAGCAAGACCGAATCCGCATCCATCATCGCGCCGATTCCGATCTTCTCCAATGGCGACAACATCCTGGTGTCCTCGCAGAGCTACTACAACCCGTTCGGCGTGAACTTCGGCACCGATCGCAGCACCGGGACGTCATACAACGACCTCAATACGCGCGCCACGGTGCTGGGAAACCGCAGTTACCAGTACAACACCTACAACTTCCAGATCAGCCCCGGGCTGCGCGGGAGTTTCGGTGACAGCTCTTGGCAATGGGATGCCACCTTCAACTACGGCAAGGTCAAGCAGAAATCGATCAACAACGGGTTTCTTGACTATGCGCAATTCAATCGCGCCATCGGCCCATCGTTCCTCGATAGCGACGGCACTGTCCGTTGCGGCAGTGCAGGTGCACCGATTGCCGGCTGCACGCCGCTCAATTTCTTCAACCTCAACGACCCGTCCAATCTTGCGACCTTGCAGGGAAAGGTGGTCAATCCCATCGTCACCAGTGTCTATACCGTCAAACAGTTCGAAGCCAATGCCAATGGCACGCTGTTCGACCTGCCTGCAGGCGGGGTGAGTCTTGCAGCCGGTCTTTCCTATCGGAAGGAGCGCTCCAGCACGGCATCGGACGCGCTATGGACAGGCGATGAGAACGGCTTGTGCGGTGTGATCGAATTCTGCTCGTCCACCTTGAGTGGCAGCTTCGACGTCAAGGAAGCCTATGCGGAAGCCCTGTTCCCGCTGCTCAAGGACCTGCCAGGCATCAACGCACTCAACATCACCCTGGGCACGCGTTTTTCCGACTACAGCTCGGTCGGCAGCAAGACCAATAGCAAGCTGTCGCTGGAGTATCGGCCGGTCGCAGACCTGCTGCTGCGCGGCACCGTGTCGCAGGTGTTCCGCGCACCCAACATCAACGAGTTGTATGCCGGCGTGGCCGGCGATTCGGCCACCGTCAACGACCCGTGCAATGGCTACACCGGCGGCAATGCCGTGGCCTGCGCCAATGTGCCCATCGATGGCAGCTACCGGCAGGCGGACGGCCAGGTGGCGGGCAAGGCGTCCGGTGCGGCCGTGGCTGGCTACCAGCTCAAGCCCGAGACCGGTACTTCCTACGATGTGGGCCTGGTCTACGACCCGCAATGGATCGATGGGCTCTCGCTCAGCGCCGACTGGTGGCGGATCGACCTGGCAGACACCATCACCACGGTCTCGGCGCAGACGGTGCTCAACCAGTGTTATGCCAACTCGGCCAGCGCATTCTGCGCATTGATCCATCGCAACGGCAACGGCACCATCAACTATATCGCCGAACCCACGGTCAATCTGGGCAAGCTCTGGGCCAAGGGCATGGACTTCAACCTGACCTATCGCCTGCCATCCACGTCCTGGGGCAACTTGGTCGCCGGCCTCAACGGGACCTATCTGACACGCTACGACGTGCTGCCCGATACCACCGATCCCAGCTCGGTCACCATCCACAACGTGGGTCGCTACACCCAGGCATATGGCAATTTCCCACGTTGGCGGGGCCTGTGCACGGTGAGCTGGTCGCTGGATGACTGGAGTGCTACCTGGCGCATCCGTTACGTGGGCAATACCGCCATCGGTAGCACGGACCCGGATCAAAGCCTGTCTGCCGATGCCGGCCAGCCGGGCGTGGTGCGCAAGGTCGGTGCCTATGTCTACAACAACCTGCAGCTGGGCTACAACGTGCAGCCCTGGCACACCCGCTTCGAAGTGGGCGTGGACAATATCGCCAATAAACAGCCGCCGCTGTATTACTCCAACAACGCGGGCAACGCCAACACCGATGTGGCCACCTACGATGTACTTGGGCGTTTCTACTGGGCGCGTGCTACGGTGAAGTTCTGACCAGCAGACGTATGGTTATGCATCCCGATGCGTTTATCCTGGCGGCGGGATGCATCGTTGAATGGCATGCCTGGGCATGTTCGTCACCCAACGCCTCCATTGACCGGAGCTTGAACTGAGCCAATGACCGACGTATTCGATCACAATGGACTCCACCATCAGGCTGGTCGCCTGTCGCGGCGACGTTTCCTGGCGTGGAGCAGTCTTGCGGTGGCCGCCGGCTTTCTACGTTTTCCCGCCGATGCCGCCGCTGCCCAGCCGGGCAGCATGCGTGCGGTGCCGCTGAAGCAGGTGCGGCTGGTACCTTCGCTGTTCCTGGACGCACTGCACGTCAATCGCCGCTACCTGATGCAGCTGGAACCGGATCGGTTGCTGCACAACTTCGTCTTGTACGCCGGGCTCGATCCCAAGGCGCCGGCGTACGGGGGGTGGGAGGCGGACACCATCGCCGGCCATACACTGGGCCATTACCTCAGTGCGCTGGCGCTGATGCATGCGCAGACCGGCGATGTGCAATGTGCGGCACGCGCTACCTATCTGGTCAGCGAACTGGCGCGTTGCCAGGCGCATGCCGGCGATGGATACGTGGCCGGCTTCACCCGCAAGAATGCAGCCGGGCAGATCGAGAGTGGGCGCGCGGTGTTCGACGAGCTCAAACGCGGCAAGATCGATCCTGCGCCGTTCTACCTCAACGGAAGCTGGGCGCCCTTGTACACCTGGCACAAGCTGTTTGCCGGCCTGCTCGATGTGCACGCGCACTGCGACAGCGCGCAGGCGCTACAGGTGGCCGTTGGCCTGGCTGGTTATCTGCAAGATGTGTTCTCGGCACTGGACGATGCGCAGTTGCAACAGGTGCTGTCCTGCGAGTTCGGCGGCCTCAACGAATCGTTCGTCGAACTGCATCTGCGCACCGGCGAGACGCAGTGGCTGACAGTGGCGCGACGGCTGCATCACCACGCCGTGCTCGACCCCTTGATCGCCCAGCGCGATGAACTGGTGCACCAGCATTCCAATACCAATATTCCCAAGCTCATCGGCCTGGCCCGCGAGTACGAAGTCACCGGCGATGCGGCTGCCGGCGCGGCGGCGCGCTTCTTCTGGCATACCGTGACCGACCAGCATACCTACGTGATTGGCGGCAATGGCGACCGCGAATACTTCCAGCAACCCAACAGTATTTCGAAGTTTCTCACCGAGCAGACCTGCGAACATTGCGCCAGCTACAACATGCTCAAGCTCACCCGCCACCTGCATCAGTGGGGGCCGCAAGCGGCGTTCTTCGACTACTACGAACGCACCTTGCTCAATCATGTGATGGCCCAGCAGCATCCGCGCACCGGCATGTTCACCTACATGACACCGTTGCTGGCCGGCGAGGCGCGCGCCTGGTCGTCGCCGTTCGGTGATTTCTGGTGCTGCGTCGGTAGCGGCATGGAATCGCATGCGCAGTTTGGTGACTCGATCTATTGGGAAGACGGGCAGGGCGTGTACGTCAACCTGTATGTGCCCTCCACGGTGCGCGATGCGGCCGGTTTCGCGCTCAGCCTGCGCAGCACACTGCCCGAACAGGGCCAGGTCACGCTGCAGGTCGATGCGGCGCCGGCAGCGGCGCGCACGCTCGCGCTACGTGTGCCCGGCTGGGCCAGCGCATTCACGCTACGGGTCAACAATCAGTTGCAGGGCTTGCAGCCGATCGACGGCTATCTGCGCATCGAACGGGTATGGGCTGCTGGCGACACGGTGTCGCTGCAACTGGAGATGCCACTGCGTCTGGAGCCCACCCCCGACGATCCTGCGTGGGTGACGGTCATGCGCGGCCCGCTGGTGTTGGCCGCCGATCTTGGCGACGCTGCCAAACCATGGAACCAACAGACGCCGGCCTTGATCGGCGGCGACGAGGTCTTGCAGCGCCTGCAGCCGCTACCGGCGCATGGCCATTACCAGTATCTCAACGGCACGCAGCAATGGCGCCTGTCGCCGTTCTACGCCCAGTTCGACCGCCGCAGCGCGGTCTATCTCGAACACCGCGATGCCGTCGCCTGGCAGCAACGCCAGGTCGAGCAGGCCGCCGCCGCGCATCGACAGCAGACGCTGGATGCCAGTGCGCTCGACTACATGGCCCTGGGCGACGAAGCCTCCGAGAAGGCCCACTCCCTGACCAGCGCCAGCTCCTACGCCCTCAGTTACCGCAGGCGTGCCGGCCGCGACGCGCGCACTGGCGGCTTCATCGCTTTCACCTTGCGCAACACCGCCCAGGCCCGCATCCTGCGCTTGCGCTACTGGGGCGACGAAACCCGTCGCCGCTTCCGCCTCCTCGCCGATGGCGAACTCATCGCCAACGAACGCCTCGACGGCAACCGCGGCCTGGACTTCGTCGATGTGGACTACGCCTTGCCCGCAGCGGTCGCAGGCCGCGCCACCTTGCAGATCCGTATCGAGCCGGAGACCGGTTATTCGGCAGGGCCGGCGTTTGGGTGCTGGGTGCTGGAGGACGGCCGCAACGCCTGATCCAGTACCCTTGCAAGGTCGTCACGCGAGCAAAAAAAGACCGGCATCAATGCCGGTCTTTCCTCTGCATCCTGGCAGCGGCGACTACGCCGATAATTCCAGCAACAGCTTGTTCAACCGCCGCACATACCCGGCCGGGTCCTTGAGGCTATCGCCTGCGGCCAATGCGGCCTGATCGAACAGCACGCGGCTCAGGTCGCCGAAGCGGTCCATATCCTGCTCCGCATCGAGTTTCTCGATCAGCGGGTGGCCAGGGTTGAATTCGAACACCGGCTTGCTTTCCGGTACGGCCTGACCGCTGGCCTCCAGCAGTTGGCGCATTTGCAGGCCCAGGTCGCCTTGGCCGATGGCCAGAATAGCCGGCGAATCGGTCAGGCGGTGCGAGACGCGCACTTCAGCCACCTCGTCGCCAAGTGCGGCCTTGATGCGCGAGGCCAGGCCTTCCTTCGACTTGGCCACTTCTTCCTGCGCCTTCTTGTCTTCTTCCGAGTCCAGCTTGCCCAGGTCCAGGTCGCCGCGGGCCACGTCCACGAACGACTTGCCGTCGAACTCGGTGAGATAGCTCATCAGCCATTCGTCGATGCGGTCGGTGAGCAGCAGCACTTCGATGCCCTTCTTGCGGAACACTTCCAGATGCGGGCTGTCCTTGATCTGCGCGTAGCTCTCGCCGGTGAGGTAGTACAGCTTGTCCTGGCCTTCGGCCAACCGGCTCACGTAATCGGTCAGGCCGATGCTCTGCGCGCCGGTGGTGTCGTGCGTGGAAGAGAAGCGCAGCAGGCCGGCGATCTTTTCGCGGTTAGCATAGTCCTCGGCCGGGCCTTCCTTCAGCGCCTGGCCGAAGTTGCGCCAGAACGTCACATAATCGTCGGGCTTGTCCTTGGCGAGTTTTTCCAGCATGTCCAGCGCCCGCTTGGTCAGCGCGGACTTCATCGAGTCCACCACCGGGCCCGATTGCAGAAGTTCGCGCGAAACATTGAGCGACAGGTCCGAGGAATCCACCACGCCCTTGATGAAGCGCAGGTACAGCGGTAGGAATTGTTCGGCCTGGTCCAGCACGAAGACGCGCTGCACGTACAGTTTCAGGCCCTTGGCCGAGTCGCGGTGGTACAGGTCGAACGGGGCACGGCCAGGCACGAACAGCAGCGAGGTGTAATCCAGCTTGCCTTCGACCTTGTTATGGCTCCATGCCAGCGGGTTGCCGGCGTCATGCGCGATGTGCTTGTAGAACTCCTGGTATTCCTCATCCTTGATCTCGGACTTGGGTCGCGTCCACAGCGCGCTGGCGCGGTTGACCACTTCCCACTCCGGCTCTGCGGGCTTGTCGGCCTCTTCGCCGTAATGCTCCTTGCGCATCTCGATCGGCAGGCCGATGTGGTCGGAGTACTTCTTGAGGATGTTGCGCAGGGTCCAGCCGTCGGCAAACGCGTCTTCGCCGTCCTTCAGGTGCAGCACGATGCGGGTGCCGCGCTCGGGCTTGTCGATGCCGGCCACTTCGAATTCGCCTTCGCCACGCGAGGACCAATGCACGCCTTCGTTGGCGGGCAGGCCGGCGCGGCGCGAGTACACATCCACCTGGTCGGCGACGATGAAGGCGCTGTAGAAACCCACGCCGAACTGGCCGATCAGGTTGGCGTCCTTCTTCTGGTCGCCGCTCAGGTGCTTGAGGAAGTCGGCGGTGCCGGACTTGGCAATGGTGCCCAGGTGCGAGACGGCATCCTCGCGGCTCATGCCGATGCCGTTGTCGTCGATGGTGACCGTGCGGGCGTCCTTGTCGCATTCCACACGGATGCGCAACTCGCCGCCGCCTTCCAGCAGTTCGGGCTTGACCAAGGCTTCGAAGCGCAGCTTGTCGGCGGCGTCGGCGGCATTGGAGACCAGCTCGCGCAGGAAGATTTCCTTGTTGGAGTACAGCGAATGGATCATCAGCTGCAGCAGCTGCTTGACCTCGGTCTGGAAGCCCAGCGTCTGCTTGTCGGTGTCAACGGTCATTGGGGTCGTGCTCCGTGGTGGTCCAGGCCGCATGTCGGCCGATGGCTTGGGGGATGTGGCCGTGGGCAGGTTTTTTCAAGGCGCATGGGCACGAATGTGTCGTGCAGTGCTGCCGCGTCGGGGAGGGCGGGGGCGTCAGCGACGGCGGTATCATGGGCGCTCCCTGGTCGCGCCTTGAGCCATGCCGTCACTCGATCCCGTCATGCTCCACCTGTTTCGGCCCGCCAGCGGCAGGCCGCGATGAGCCGCCCGGCGCGGCCGGCGCCGCGTGGCGTGGAGGGCCAGGTGCGGATCGTGGGTGGGCGCTGGCGCAATACGCGGCTGGCGGTGCCCGAGGCACCGGGCCTGCGGCCGAGCAGCGACCGCGTGCGCGAGACGGTGTTCAACTGGCTGATGCCGCGCCTGCCCGGTGCGCGCGTGCTGGACCTGTTCGCCGGCTCCGGCGCGCTGGGCCTGGAATCGGTCTCGCGCGGGGCGGCACACGCCACCTTGATCGAGCGCGACCCAGGGCTGGCGCAGCGCCTGCGCGAGCATGTGGCCCGGCTGGGTGCGGCCGAGCAGGTACAGGTGCTGCAGGAGGACGCGCTGCGCTGGCTGGAGCGCGCGCCTGCGGCCGCAGCCGATATCGTGTTCGTCGACCCGCCGTTCGCGGACGGCCTGTGGGCCGGCGTGCTCGAACGCCTGCCCGCGCACCTGGCCGCCGAGGCATGGCTGTACCTGGAAGCGCCGGCCGATGCGGTCCTGCAGCTGCCGGCCAGCTGGCAGCTGCACCGCGAGGGCGGTACCCGGCAGGTGCGCTATGCGCTGTATCGCCGGGCCGCTGCTACACTGAACGGCGATCCGACCCCGGTAGTTTCCGTATGAGCGTGGCCAATAGCCGCACCGCCGTCTATCCCGGTACCTTCGACCCGATCACCAATGGCCATATCGACCTGGTGAACCGCGCCGCGCCGCTGTTCGAGCGCGTGGTGGTGGGCGTGGCCTACAGCCCGTCCAAGGGGCCGGCCCTGCCGTTGGAAAAGCGCGTCGCGCTGGCGCAGGAAGCCCTGGCGGCGCACACCAATGTGGAGGTGCGCGGCTTCGATACGCTGCTGGCCCATTTCGTGCGCGACATGAACGCCGGGGTGCTGCTGCGCGGCCTGCGCGCGGTGTCGGATTTCGAATACGAGTTCCAGATGGCCAGCATGAACCGCCATCTGATCCCGGAGGTGGAAACCCTGTTCCTCACCCCGGCCGAGCAGTACAGCTTCATTTCGTCGTCGCTGGTGCGCGAGATCGCGCGGCTGGGCGGCGATGTTTCCGGTTTCGTTCCGGCTTCGGTGGTCGAGGCACTGCGCCAGGTGCGCGCATCCCGCGCCCAGGCCTGATCCGATCGTTCGTTACATCACCACACGCTTTTCAACGGGAGGAGTTTCATGAAACACACCATGCGCGCTCTGGCGCTCGCTTCGATCGCCGCGCTGGCGGTCACCGCCTGCAAGAAGGAAGAGGCCGCGCCGACCGCTGCCGCGGCGCCCGCGCCGCTGAAGGCGCCGGCCAAGGACGACAATGCCGGCTGGAAGAAGTACCTGCCGGAAGTCGTCGGCCAGAATCTGGGCACCACCACCAACAGCCCGTTCCTGTATTACTTGCCACCGGAGTCCGATGCCGAGTTCACCGGCAGCTACGAGCGCCAGCTGGAAAGCGTCAAGACCGCGCTGGCGCGTGGCGTGACGCCGGGCAACATGCTGGCTTTCGGTTCGTCGGCCTCCGCCAAGATGGCCGACCTGATCGAGGCCGCATTCAAGGACGTGCCGCCGGATTCGATGAAGGGCGTGCGCGTGCTGTTCATCGGCGATGCGGCCGAGAACGCGCGCGTGCAGACCATCGTCCAGCCCAAGGGCGCGGAATACACCTTCGTTGAAGCCAAGTAATGCCGTGCCAGGCCGGATGCGCGGGAGGGCGCAGCCGGCCGCGGCGTGGACACGCACCATGTTGCTGATGTCGCACTCCATCGGGGCCGGCCACTGCTGGCCGGTTCCCGGCAACGCCCTCGGCGTTGCGGAGCTGCGCGCCCGCCTGCGGCAGCGCGCTCACTGCCGGTGCCCGGCGCTGCCCTGCGAGTTGCCGCCATGTCGCTGAAGATCAACGAACTGTGCGTCAACTGCGACGTCTGCGAGCCGGCCTGTCCGAATCAGGCGATCTCGATGGGCGAAACCATCTACGTGATCGACCCGGCGCGCTGCACCGAGTGCGTGGGGCATTTCGACGAGGCACAGTGCGTGGTGGTGTGCCCGGTCGAGTGCATCGACCCGGATCCGGACATTCCGGAAACCCACGATCAATTGCTGGCCAAGCTCATGCAGCTGCAGCGCGATCATCCCGAACTGTACGAACAGGAGCCCCCCATCCCGTGAGCACTTTCTCCCGACGTTTTTCCGTGCGCGGCCTGTGGCTGCTGGCCCTGGTGCTGGCACCGCCGGCCTGGGCCGCCGATGCCGCCAGGCCCGCCGCCACCAACACCGCAGCGGCCGCACATCCACCTGGCGCGGCGGTGGCTAGCGGCCATGCCCTGGCCACCGATGCGGGGCTGCAGATCCTGCGTGAGGGCGGCAATGCCTTCGATGCGGCGATTGCGGTGTCCTCCACCCTGGCGGTGGTCGAGCCGATCAGCTCCGGCCTGGGCGGCGGCGGGTTCTTTCTGCTGCACGACGCCAGGACCGACAAGGACGTGATGCTGGACGCGCGCGAGTACGCGCCCGAATCGGCCACACCGGAAAAATTCCTCAACCAGCAGGGCGAGCTGGATCGCGACCGCTCGGTCAACGGCCCGTGGTCGGCCGGCATTCCCGGCCTGCCGGCCGCGCTGGTGGAGCTGGCGGCCAAGCATGGCCGGCTGCCGCTCAAGCAATCGCTGGCGCCGTCGATCCGTATTGCCAGCGAGGGCTTCCCGGTGTATGCGCGCATGGCCAAGGGCTACGCTTCGCGGCGCGAGGTGATGGAGCGCTACCCCGGCACGCGCGAGGTGTACCTGCGCGGTGGCAAGCCCATCGCCGAAGGCGACATCTTCAAGCAGCCCGAGCTGGCGCGCACGCTCACGTTGCTGGGCGACAAGGGCTTCGACGGCTTCTACAAAGGCGAAACCGCCAGGAAGCTGATCGCCGGCGTCAAGCAGGCGGGCGGGCGCTGGACGGCGGCCGAGCTGGCCGGTTACACGGTGAAAGCGCGCGCGCCGATCCAGTTCGATTATCGCGGCTGGAAAATCACCACCGCACCGCCGCCGTCCTCTGGTGGTATCGCGCTCGCGGCCATGCTGCAGATTCTGGAAGGCTGGGACGTGAACAAACTCGATGAGGTGCATCGCACCCATCTGGTGGTGGAATCGATGCGCCGTGCCTACCGCGACCGCACGTTCTTCCTGGGCGACCCGGACTTTGTCGATGTGCCGCAGCGCGTGCTGACCAGCAAGGATTACGCACAAGGCCTGCGTGCCACCATCAACCCGGACAAGGCCACGCCCAGCGATCTGCTGTCGGGCAATCCGACCCCGCTGGAAGACGACGAAACCACGCACTTCTCCATCATCGACGGCGAGGGCAACCGCGTCGGCGGCACCCAGACCGTCAACCTGCTGTATGGCTCGGGCTTGATCCCCAAGGGCACCGGCGTGCTGCTCAACAACGAGATGGACGACTTTGCGCTCAAGCCAGGCACGCCGAACGCGTTTGGCGTGATGGGCTACGACGCCAATGCCCCCAAGCCGGGTAAGCGCATGCTCAGCTCGATGACGCCGACCTTCATGGAATCGGCCGACAAGGCGATCGTACTCGGTACACCGGGCGGAAGCCGCATCATCACCATGGTGCTGTTGGGTATTCTGGGCTACGACGCCGGGCTGGATGCGCAGGCGGTCAGCGCGCTGCCGCGCTACCACCACCAGTGGTTGCCGGACGTCATCGATGCCGAAAGCAATGCGTTCTCGCCGCAGACCGCCAACGGCTTGCAGGCAATGGGGCACGCGCTGAAACAGCCGGGCGACAGCGCCGAAGGCGGGCGCGGTTCCAGCCATGTGTGGGGCAACCTGCAGACGGTGGAATGGGACAAGCGCCGCAACGTGCTCAGTGGCGGCAGCGACCCGCGTAACCCGGTGGGCAAGGCGCAAGTGCAGCTGGGCACGCCTGCGCAGTAACGCACGCAGGTCTGCTGCGCGCGCCGCCGCAGGGCGGATGGCAAACAGGGACCGCAACACGGGGTGGCGAAAGCCCACCCCGTGTTGTGTCAGGCAACCGGCCGCATTGCGATGGCCGCGCGCATGTTGCAAGCATCCAGCGACCGCCGCCTGCATCAGTTGAGTTTGAAGTAGGTGGGTCTGCCCCCGTTGTAGCAGTTAGCGCCTTCCAGACCTATGCTGCCGGGAGTGTCTGGCGTTCTCGGATAGACGTGGCAGGCGGTATACGCAGCAGCGTTGCCGGTGAACCGTACCGTGAAGTGCTGCCTCTTGTCTGCGCTTGCATGGACACCGCCATTGGCCTCAATCGTTACCTCACATGCCGGCTGCGCAGCCGCCTCGCACTGTTGCAACGTCGCCTTCAACGGGCCGCTGATGTTGGCGTACATCCCGGAAATCCAGTTGTTCTGAACCTGGTTGGGGCTGGCATTCCATACCTTGGTGGCGAGCGCGGCCTGGCTCAAGCTGAGCAGCCCTATGGACAGCACGATGGCGAGACTTCTTGCTCCGCTTAGATGTCGTTGCGAGGGGTGCGGCTGGCATGCGCTGCGGTAGGAGAAAAAAGAGGGAGCGGTCAACAGGATTGTCATGTGTTCATCCTTTGCATAGAGAATGGTCTGCTGTAGAGCCCGTTGGATGTAGTGAGCTTCCAGTTGGGCCTGCACTGCGGTGGTGCGCGGCATCACCGCAGCGCCAAAGTAGGTTGGTATCGGCGCGAAGAATTGGCGTAAATCACGGAAGTTTTGGCCGTTTCGATGCGATGTAGCTGCGCGTCGCCATGCTTGGGCGGCGTTTAGGCGGCGTCGGCCAATCGCTTCGGTGCAATTACCGAAGGACTGCGAAACAGCCGGCAGTACACTGAACCGAAGGTATCGATATCACCGTCTTGGCGAGCCGTTGTTGAATCCTGGAACTTGCTTGTTTACTCAGTGAATTCGAAACTGGTCAGCAAGCCCAAGTGCTGACCAAGAGATTGGTTCCGTCGCTCAGCTGTAATCGCCTTCGCTGATCGGCCTTGTAGTAGCGGTGCAGTGCGGACACCATGAGATATGAAAAAATTTACCGCTTTATCGATTGCCGCTGCGCTAGCCGTCCCATCGGCTGCTTGTACTGCTGAGCCCGCAATAGCTGGCTCCGGTGCGGAAATCCACGTCAACCAACTCGGCTATCTACCGGGCTCGGAAAAACTTGCCGTGCTCGGGCTGCCACAAGGCACAGCAATCCGCGCGGATCGCTTCACCCTCGAAGATGCGCAAGGTCGGCGCGTGTTGCAGGGCACGTTGCAGCCTGTCGCAGCGTGGCCGCCGGCCGGGCAACAGGCCCGGGTGGCGGATTTTTCCAGCGTGCGTGCAGCCGGAACCTACCGTTTGAAGATCGATGGGCTGCCGCCGTCGGATGCCTTCCCGATCAACGCCTCGGCCTACCAGCCGGTGATCGACTCGGCGCTGAAGGCGTTCTATTTTAACCGTGCCAGTACCGCGTTGCCGGTGCAGTTCGCCGGGCGCTATGCGCGCGGCCGGGCATCCGGATACCGATGTGCGCATCCACCCCACGGCCGCCTCGGCCACGCGGCCGGCAGACAGCACCATCAGCGCGCCCAAGGGCTGGTACGACGCCGGCGATTACAACAAGTACATCGTCAACTCCGGCATCAGCACCTACACCGTGTTGGCGGCCTACGAGCATTACCCGGCGCTGTTCAAGGCGCAGGCGGTGAGCATTCCCAATGACGCGCCCGGCGTGCCCGGCATCCTGCAGGAAACCTGGTGGAACCTGGAATGGATGCTGGCCATGCAGGACCCGGCCGATGGCGGGGTCTACCACAAGCTCACCGACAAGCAGTTCGATGGGTTGGTGATGCCGGCGCAGGCCAGGCAGCAGCGCTATGTGGTGATGAAGGCCACTGCGGCTACGCTGGATTTTGCGGCGGTGATGGCGGCCGCCAGCCGCGTGTACGCCCCGTTCGACAAACAGTATCCGGGCGTGTCCGCGCGCATGTTGAAGGCTTCGCGTGCCGCCTGGGCGTGGGCGCAACAGCATCCGGATGTGATCTATCGCCAGCCCGACGACGTGCGCACCGGTGGTTACGACGATGCACAGGTGGCCGATGAATTCGCCTGGGCGGCGGCCGAGCTGTATGTCACCACCGGCGAAGATGGGTACTACGACGCCATGCTGGCGCGCAACGTGCCCGCCAGCGTGCCGGGTTGGAGCAACGTGGGCGGGCTGGCGTGGATGTCGCTGGCCGCGCATCGCGACACACTCACCCCGCACGCGGATCGTGCGCGCATCCTCGGTGAGGTCACCGGCCTTGCGCAGCGCCTGGCCGAGCAGTGGCAGGCATCGCCGTGGCGGTTGGCGATGACCGATACCGATTTCGTCTGGGGCAGCAATGCGGTCGTCCTCAATCAGGCGATGATGCTGTTGCAGGGCTATCGCGTGACGCAGCACCGCGGTTACCTGGATGCCGCGCAGTCGCAGCTGGACTACATCCTGGGACGCAACCCGCTGGGGCTGTCGTTCGTCACCGGGGTGGGGCAGCGCACGCCGATGCATATCCACCATCGCCCTTCGGAGGCCGATGGCATCGCTGCGCCAGTGCCTGGCTGGCTGGTGGGCGGGCCGCAGCCGGGCCATCAGGATGCCAAGGATTGCAAGGTGGCGTATCCGTCCAGGCGGCCGGCGCTGTCGTACCTGGATGATGCCTGCAGTTACGCGACCAACGAGGTGGCGATCAACTGGAACGCGCCGCTGGTGTATGTCAGTGCGGCGATCCAGGCGTTGACGCGCTGAGGCGGGCTTCAGTGCTCTTCCTTCTCCCATCGGGAGAAGGTGGCGCGTAGCGCCGGATGAGGGTGCGGCGTTGGCAGGAACACTGACGCACCGTACCCTCACCCCAACCCCTCTCCCGAGGGGAGAGGGGCTTCAAGCCAGCGCAGTTCACTCCACCCGCGTGCCAAAAATTCGGTCGCCGGCATCGCCCAGGCCGGGCAGGATGTAGCCCTTTTCGTTGAGGTGATCGTCGATGGCGGCGGTATACACCTCCACGTCCGGGTGCACGGCTTCCAGCGCCCTCAGGCCCTCCGGCGCGGCAACCAGGAAGATGCCCTTGATGCGGCGCGCACCGGCGCGCTTGAGCATGTCGACGGTGGCGATCAAGGTGCCGCCGGTGGCCAGCATCGGGTCCAGAATCAGTGCATCGCGTTCTTCCAAGCGGCCGGTGAGGCGTTCGAAGTAGGGCACCGGTTGCAGGGTTTCCTCATCGCGCTGCAGGCCGACCACGCTGACCCGCGCAGCCGGGATCAGCGCCAGCACGCCCGGCAACATGCCAAGGCCCGCACGCAGGATCGGTACCAGGGTGATCTTGGCGCCGGCGATGCGCTGCACGTTCACCGGACCGGCCCAGCCGGGTTGCACATGCGACTCGGTGTCCAGGTTCGCCGTGGCCTCGTAGGCCAGCAAGGTGCCCAGTTCGGTGACCAGTTCGCGAAAGCCTTTGGTACTCAAGGCTGCGTCGCGCAACAAGCCGATCTTGTGTTGGACGAGCGGGTGGCGGACTTCGACAATTTTCATGGGCGGCGACAGGCAGGAAAGAAGCACAGTGTGCCGCAGCCATGTGCGGCGTTGCCACACACGCAGGCACTTGCGCTGGCACATGTCATGTCGATGAAACGTCGCAGACATAGTGTGCACACCCATTCTTGACCGATAGGGGATGCCTGCGTGTTGAACAAGACTCCGCTCTGCCTGGCGATCACGCTGACGCTGGCAACCGCCAGCCTTGGCGGGCAGGCACATGCGGCAGAAGTGGCTGTCCCGTCTGGCGCCGCCACCAGCGCGGCGGCCGTGGAGCTTGAACGGCTGGAAGTGCGCCCGCAGCTGGAAGCGCAGGAGCGCGCAGTCGATCTCAAGCGCGCTTCCGATGCGATCCAGGATGCGGTCGCCTCCGATGCGCTGGGCCGCTATCCCGACAAGAATGTTGCAGAGTCCCTGCAGCGCCTGCCGGGTGTCAGCGTCACCCGCGACCAGGGCGAGGGTCGTTTCGTGGTGATTCGCGGTCTGGATGCATCGCTCAACAGCGTCACCATCGACGGCATGAACATGGGCACGCCTGAAGACGGCACGCGTTCCACGCCGCTGGACGTGATTCCTTCCGATTCGACCGAGCGCCTGAAGGTGGTGAAGTCACCAACCCCGGACATGCCGGGCGACTCGATCGGCGGCGCGATCCAGGTGGAATCCACCTCTGCTTTCGATCGCGATGGACGCACGCTGCGTGGTTCGATCGAAGGAAGCCACCAGTCGCTGTCCGGCAAGACCAGCCCCAAGGGTGCGTTCAATTACAGCGACATCTTCGGCGGCACCCTTGGCGTGGCCGTGGGGGTGAACCACCAGGATCGCCAGTTCGAATCGGACAACACCGAAGTGGCCTACGACAGCTTCGATGGTGGCGCCGAAGACGATCTGTTCGCAGGCCGGGTGCAACGGCGCAAATACTTCATCGAGCGCACCCGCACGGGCGCCAATGTCAATCTGGACTGGCGGCCGGATGCGGATAATCGCTACTACCTGCGCTCGTTGTACAGCCGCTTCGACGATGCCGAAACGCGTCAGCTCACCGCCTTCGGGCTGGCCGATGGGCAGGTCACCGCCAATGGCGACGGCACCTACACCGTGGCCGCTCTGCCGGCGAGCAGCATCTCCAAGCGGGTGCGCTTCCGCACCAAGAAGGAAGACAACATGGCGATCAGCGCTGGTGGCGAGAACCGCCTGCGCAGCGCCACCGTCGATTACAAGGTTGGCTATACCAAGACCACCGAGCGCGTGAACGACGAGATGGAAGCGCGCTTCAACTACGACGGCGACGATCTGGCGGCCACGGTGGATCAGCGCAGCAGCATCCCGCGCCTGGGATTTTCCGATAACGGCTGGCAGCGCAACCAGGACTTCGTGTTCGACCGCTTCGTCATCGCGCCCAAGCAGGTAGACGACGACGAGCACAGCGCGCAGGTCAACGTGCGTTTCGACGGCGAGCATTCCAGTCTGAAAATGGGTGTGCTCGGCCGCTGGCGCGAGCGCGATGTCAACGTGGACGAACGCGAGCTGCGTCGCGGCCCGGCGATCGATCTGAGCAGCTGGACCACGGCAGCGCCGGAGCACCGCGGTGGCACGCTGGGCGAAAGCCTCAGCTCCGATACCATGCGTGACTACTGGCGTGCGTCCGGTGATCTGTACAGTGCGCGCCCACAGGATGTTGGCGGCAACCAGCAGTTGTCGTTGCAGGATGACTACACCGCGAGCGAAAACGTCTTTGCCGCCTACGCAATGGGCACCTGGGATATCGGCGCCTTGCGCATGATCGCCGGCGTGCGCGTGGAAAATACCCAGTTCAACGCCACCGGCAACCAGGTGGACGTGGCGCCCAATGGCCGTACCGCCACGGTCACCCCGCGCGAGGCATCCAGCAGCTACAGTAATGTGTTGCCGGGATTGCACCTGCGCTATGACAGCGGCAATGACTGGGTGCTGCGCGTTGCAGCCAACAAGACCTTGTCGCGCCCGGCGTTTGGCGATGTGTCCCCACGCGTGAGCATCAATCGTGGCGACAACGCAGTAAGCATCGGCAACCCACAGCTCAACCCGTATCGCTCCACCAACCTGGATCTGTCTGTCGAAAAATACATCGGCAGCACCGGCGTGGTGTCGCTGGGCGTGTTCGACAAATCGATCGACGATTACATCGTGCAGACCCTGACCACCACCGATGCGCAGTTCCCCGGCCTGCAGGTGACGCGCGCGATCAATGGCGACACCGCCAAGGTGCGCGGTGCCGAGTTCAACTGGCAACAGACGTTGGATTTCCTGCCGGAGGGCTGGAACGGGCTGCTGGTCGGTGCCAGCGCCACCGCCCTGGCCAGCGACTTCGATCCGGGCCTGAGCGACCGCGCCGGCGAGGATTTCACGTTGCCGCGCTCGTCCAGGCGGATCTACAGCGGTCACCTGGGCTATGAGAAATATGGCCTCAGCACCCGCGTGGCGGCGGTGCACCGCAGCGAGTACCTGGACACCATCGGTCAGGCCCGCGCCTACGATATCTATGTCGCCCCGCACACCCAACTGGATGTCAGCATGAGTTATCAGTTCAATCCCCACATCAGCCTGTACCTGGAAGCGCAGAACCTGCTGGACGCGCCATTGGAGCTGTACCAGGGCGTGCGCTCGCGCACGTTGCAGAACGAGGAATATGGCCGGACCTATGCACTTGGCCTGAAGGTGGCGCTGTGATGGGCGCGCGGATGCGGCTGCAAACCACCGTGCTGGCCAGCGCGATGGTCCTGGCCGGCTGTGCAAGCAAACCGGTCGATCGCGAAGCCGATGAAGCACTGCTCACCGACCCCACGCTGGTTGCAGCGAACGTGGCCCATGAGGTGGTGCCGGAAGCCTTCATCACTGTGTCCACGCCGTCGGACAACCTGGATTCGCCGGCCAGCTGGATCAGCCCGGAGGGCAAGCGTTGGATCATTGCCACCGCCAAGGCTACCCATACGCTGGTGGTCTTCGATGGCGATAGCGGCACGCGCTTGCGGGTGGTGGGCGGCAAGGGCAAGGCGCCGGGCAAGCTGGATCGCCCGAACGGGATCTCGGTGGTGGACGACCTGCTGTTCGTGGTGGAGCGTGACAACCGCCGGGTGCAGGTGTTCTCGCTGCCGGAATTCACGCCGCTGACCAGCTTTGGCCAGGATGCGCTGCGCGAACCCTACGGGTTGTGGGTACGCAAGCACGACGGCGACTACGAGGTGGTGGTCAGCGACAACTACATGTCGCCGGGCAACAAGGACCAGCCGCCGCCGCTGGCCGAGTTGGGGCAGCGCTTCCGCCGCTATCAGTTGAATGCGGCCGCAGCGGGCTGGCAAGCGCGCTTGACGCAGACCTTCGGCGACACCACCGAGGCCGGCGCAATCCGCATTGCCGAGTCGGTATTCGGCGATGAGGCCAATGGCCGTCTGATGATCGCCGAAGAAGACGTGGCAGTGGGCACGCAACTGCGCGAGTACGGGATGGATGGGCGCTATCGCGGGCGCAACGTCGGCACCGGGCTGTTCAAGGCGCAGGCCGAAGGCCTGACCCTGCTGCAGTGCCCCGATGGCAGCGGCTATTGGATCGCCACCGACCAGTTCAAGGACCGCAGCGTGTTCCAGGTCTTCGATCGCAAGACACTGGCGCATGTGGGCGCCTTTGCCGGCCGGGTGACCGCCAATACCGATGGCGTGTGGCTGGACCAACGTGGCGATGCGCGCTTCCCGGGCGGGGTGTTCTATGCGCTGCACGACGATCAGGCCGTGGCGGCCTTCGACTGGCGCGATGTGGCGCGCAGCCTGCGCTTGAAGACATGCGCGCCTTGACGGCCGTGCGCCGCCTGCTGCGCTGGCGCCGCCGGCACTGACCGGCGGCGCGACGCCTGCTGATGGGCGATGCGGCGGCGCCGGGTCAGGCCGCCTGCGCCTGGGCTTGGCGCGGGCCTTCCTGCAAGGCACGCGCGATCAGGCCGACCAGCAGGTCCAGCTCGTCTTCGTCCATGGCGAAATGCGGGGTGAAACGCAGCGAATTCTCGCCGCCGTGGATCACGTTGACGCCACGCTGGCGCAGCCATTCCTCGGTGGAGCCAGCGCCGTAGCACTTGTACTGCGGCGCAAGCTCGCAGGAGAACAGCAGGCCGGTGCCCTGCACCTTGGTGATCGGCCCGCCCAGCTCCGCTTGCAGTGTCTGCAGTTTGGCGATCGCCTGTGCGCCGCGCACACGGATGTTCTGGCGCACCTGCGGGGTGAACAAGGCCAGCGTGGCGCAGGCGACATCGAGTGCGCGCGGGTTGGTGGTCATGGTGTTGCCGTAGGTGCCCTTGCGATAGACCTGCGCGGCATGCTCGGTCACGGCCAGGACCGACAGTGGGTACTGCGCGGCGTTGAGTGCCTTGGAATAGGTTTCCAGGTCCGGCGGGTCGAGCTGCTCGAAGCCGGGATAGTCCACCACCGACAGCACGCCGTGCGCGCGCAACCCGGCCTGGATGGAGTCCACCAGCAACAGGCTGCCATGGCTGCGGGTGAGCGCCCGCGCGGCGGCGTAGAACTCGGCCGGCAGGGCGCGGCCCGGATCGCCTTCGCCCATCACCGGCTCCAGGAACACCGCCTCGATGAACCAGTGATTGCGCGCGGCCTCGTCGAAGGCGTGCTGCAGTGCCGCCACGTCGTACGGGGCGATGGCGATCACCGAATCCTCGTCGCGATAGCTGGCCAGGTACTTGGTGTAGGTCTTGCGGCTGGAATCGGAATACAGCCCCGGGCGGTCGGTACGGCCGTGGAAGCTCCCCTTGACCACCAGCCGCTTGATACGGGCGCCGGCGTGGCGCGCGCCCGGGTCGGTGTGCAGCTTGGCGTTGGTATCGACGATACGCGCGGCCAGGCCGACCGCCTCCGAGCCGGAATTGAGGCACATGAAGCGCGCGAACGGGCAGCCGCCACGGGTATGGCCGATCTCGGCACGCAGGGCGCGGTCGAGCCGGCGCTGCGACAGGCTGGGCGTCATCACATTGGCCATCACCTGCGGGCGCGCCATGGACTGCAGTACCGCGGCAGGGGTGTGGCCGAAGCCCAGCATGCCGTAGCCGCCGGCGTCGTACAGCACCGCGCCCTTGAGCGTGACCACCCACGGTCCGCGTGCGGCCAGCGCCACGTACGGCGTGATCGCATCATCGGCGTAGAAGTTGATGAAACCGTCCTGTACGGCGGCGATCTGCGCCTCTTCGTCCAGCTCGAGCAGGTCGCCGGCCTCTTCACGCACCTGGGCGTATTCGGCAGCGGCAGCGGTGATGGCCTGCGCCAGGTCCGGGTGGTTGCCGGCCAAGCGCACGATGGCGGCATCGTCCAGGCCATCGGTCAGACGACGGCCGGTATGGGCGCGCAGCGGGGCGAGCGGGGCGAGGACGGACATGGCGCTTCTCCAGCAAGATGGCATTGTCTTCCTATTATCGGCAGGAGATCGGCGTTTGGCAGCGTGAAATCTGGCGAGATGTGCGCTATTTTCGTCGATTCGCCGAAATCATTGCGCAAAAATGAAAGTCACCCCCTCCGATGAGCGCTTGTTGTCGCTACTGCGCGAGGACGCCCGCGCCTCCACCGCGCAGATCGCGCGCCGGCTCGGTTTGTCGCGCACCACCGTGCAGAGCCGCATCGAAAAGCTCGAGCGCGATGGCGTCATCAGCGGTTACACGGTGCGCACCCACGACGCCTACGACCAGGGGCGCATCCGTGCGCATATCCTGATTACCGTCCTGCCCAAGAAGATGCCGGCGGTGGTCAAGGCGCTGCGCGACATCCCCGAGGTACGCCTGCTGCACTCGGTCAGCGGCGCCTACGACCTGATCGCCCTGGGCGTGGTGGGCGGCGTCAACGAGATGGACGTGCTCACCGATGCCATCGGCGCCATCGACGGGGTGGAGCGCACCACCAGTTCGATCATTCTGTCGACCAAGTTCGAGCGGTGAATCGGGAATCGGGAATCGTAACAGCAACAGCAATAGCGCTTCACCGTCACCAGTGCTGCGCCCGGCTCACCGCTCTTACGATTCCCCATTCCCGATTCTCCATTCCCGGCCGCAGTTACAATGCCCGGCTCCCCAGCCAACCGATCCTGCGGCCTTGAAGAAGTCCGATTTCAACTACGCACTGCCCGAAGACCTGATCGCCCAGGCGCCGCTGGCCGAGCGGGCGGCCAGCCGCCTGCTGGTGGTGCCGCCGGCGCCGGCGGCCTTCAGCGACCGCCAGGTGCGCGATCTGCCGGAGCTGCTGCAGCCCGGTGACCTGCTGATCTTCAATGACACCCGGGTCATTCCGGCGCGGTTGTTCGGGCAGAAGGCCAGCGGCGGGCGGGTGGAGATCCTGATCGAGCGGCTGCTGGGCGAACGCGAAGCGCGGGTGCAGATCGGCGCCAGCAAGTCGCCCAAGGCCGGTAGCCTGATCGCGCTCGATGCCGGCGGCCAGGCCGAGGTGCTGGGCCGCGATGGCGAATTCTACCTGCTGCGGTTCGATATCCCGGTGCCGCTGCAGCAGTGGTTGCCCGAGGCCGGCCGCCTGCCGCTGCCCCCGTACATCCGCCGCGAGCCGGGTGTGGAGGATCGCGAGCGCTACCAGACCGTGTTCGCCCGCGAAGTCGGCGCGGTGGCCGCACCCACCGCCGGCCTGCATTTCGACGAGGCCCTGCTGGCGCGCCTGCGCGAGCGCGGGGTGGAGTTCGGCCACGTCACCCTGCATGTGGGCGCCGGCACCTTCCAGCCGGTGCGCGTGGACAGGCTGGACCAGCACGTGATGCATACCGAATGGCTCAACGTGGGCGCGGCACTGGTGGAGCAGGTGCGCCGCACCCGGGCGCGCGGCGGCCGCGTAGTCGCGGTGGGCACCACGGTGGTGCGCTCGCTGGAAAGCGCCTGGCGCATCACCGATGCCGCGCCCGAGGGCGAATTGCAGCCGTTCGCCGGCGAAACCCGGATCTTCATCCTGCCCGGCTACCGCATCCGCAGTGTCGATGCGATGGTCACCAACTTCCACCTGCCCGAAAGCACGCTGCTGATGATGGTCTCGGCCTTCGCCGGCCGCGAGCGCATCTTCGCCGCCTACCAGCACGCCATCGCGCAGCGCTATCGCTTCTTTTCGTATGGCGATGCGATGTTGCTGTGGGGCGGGGAATCGGGAATCGGGAATGGGGAATCGTAAGGCGGTATCCGCCAAACGATCAGCCGCCTGCAAACCGCTTTTCCGATTCTCCATTCCCGATTCCCCATTCCCCATTCCCCATTCCCGGCCCCTCAATGTCCCGACTCCAGTTCCAGCTCCAGACCACCGACGGCCACGCGCGCCGTGGCCGCCTGACCTTTCCGCGCGGCACGGTGGAAACGCCGGCGTTCATGCCGGTAGGCACCTACGGGTCGGTCAAGGGCATCCTGCCCGAGCAGATCCGCGCGCTGGGGGCGGAGATCATCCTGGGCAATACCTTCCATCTGTACCTGCGCCCGGGCCTGGAGGTGATCGGCGACCACGGCGGCCTGCATGGCTTTGCGCGCTGGGACGGGCCGATCCTCACCGATTCCGGTGGTTTCCAGGTGTTCTCGCTGGCACATCGCCGCAAGATCACCGAGCAGGGCGTGACCTTCTCCTCGCCCACCGATGGCGCGCGGGTGTTCCTGGGGCCGGAAGAGAGCATGCAGATCCAGAAGGTGCTCGATTCGGATATCGTGATGATCTTCGACGAGTGCACGCCATACCCGGCCACCGAAGAGGTGGCGCGCCGCTCGATGGAGCTGAGCCTGCGCTGGGCGCAGCGCTCCCGCGATGCGCACGACGGGCTGGGCAACGATGCGGCGCTGTTCGGCATCGTGCAGGGCGGGGTGCATCCGGACCTGCGTAGTCGCTCGCTGGAGGGCCTGCAAGGAATCGGCTTCGACGGCTACGCCATCGGCGGGCTGGCGGTGGGCGAGCCCGAGCACGAGCGCAATGCCATGCTCGAACACCTGCATCCGCGGCTGCCGGCCGAGCGCCCGCGCTACCTGATGGGCGTGGGCCGGCCGGAAGACCTGGTGGAAGGCGTGGCGCGCGGGGTGGACATGTTCGACTGCGTGATGCCCACCCGCAATGCGCGCAACGGCCACTATTTCACCTCGTTCGGCACGGTGCGGATCCGCAACGCCAAATACGAACGTGACCTGGACACCATCGAGCCAGGCTGCGGTTGCCACGCCTGCAGCAGTGGCTATACGCGCGCCTATCTGCGTCACCTGGACCGCTGCAACGAGATGCTGGCGCCAATGCTGGGCACCCTGCACAACCTCTGGTACTACGAAAAACTGATGGCCGACATGCGCGAAGCCATCGCGGCGGGAACCTTTGTGCAGTTCCGGCGGTCCTTCTATGCGGCACGCGGCGCCACCACGCCGCCGTTGCCGGGGGAGACCAGCTGAGCCCTGCCGTCCGTGCCCGACGCGGACGGGGTGGACCCTGCGTGGCATAATTCCCGGCTGTTCCGCCAAGGCGGTACCTGAATAGCGAGCGCGCCGGTGGGTGCGCTGGCACCAAACTAGGATGCATTGAATGAATTTGCTCGATTTCCTGATTCCCGCGGCCCAGGCCCAAGCGGCCGGCGGCGCAGCGGCACCCGGCTCGGTGGGCGGCCTGTCCACCTTCGCGCTGCCGATCATCCTGATCGCGGTCATGTACTTCCTGATGATCCGCCCGCAGATGAAGCGCCAGAAAGAGCACAAGGCGCTGCTGGACAAGCTGGCCCGTGGCGATGAAGTCATCACCTCCGGCGGCGTCGCCGGCGTGATTACCGATATCGGCGAAAACTTCATCACCGTGGAAGTGGCCGACAATGTGCGTATTCGCGTACAGCGCAGCGCCGTTGGCCATGTGCTGCCCAAGGGCACGCTGAAGTCGGCCAGCTGAGCGCCGCCCGGTCGGCGCTCGAAAACGGCAGGAACCCCTCGTACACTCCGTGATCGCTGCGCCACCGACGCTTGACCGGCCGTTTGTGCCTGCCGTTGTTCGCTTTGCACCATCCGCAACATCACTGCTGCGCGCACCGTCAGGCGGGCGCAGTCGGTGCAAGGAGCCGCATCGCACCCTGGTGCTGCGGTTTCCGCGTACTGCTCGCATCCACCGGATGACTGCTGGCGACCTCGTGTCGGTCGCCTGAAGTCGTTCCCACTGCTAGGCGCGGCGCCGGGACGGTGTTGCGCGGGACTGTCGCAATGCTCGAATTTCCTCGCTGGAAGTATTTCCTGATCCTGCTGGTACTGGCGGTCAGCGCGCTGTATGCGCTGCCCAACGTCTACCAGAAGGACCCGTCCGTGCAGATCACCGCCGCCAGCCGCGGTGCGCAGCTCGACGACGCATTGCGCAGCCGCATCGACGGCGAGCTCAAGAGCGCCGGCATCACGCCCAAGGCGATCACCAAAGAGGGCGAGAGCCTGATGGTGCGCCTACCCTCGTTGCAGGCGCAGACCCGCGCCAACGACGTATTGCGTCAGCAGCTGGGCGAGAATTACACCGTGGCGTTGAACCTGGCGTCCACCGTGCCGCAATGGCTGGCCAAGCTGGGCGGCCGGCCGATGGTGCTGGGTCTGGACCTGGTCGGCGGCGTGCACTTCGCCATGCAGGTCGATCAGAAGGCCGCGCTGGAGAAGCGGCTGGACGGCTTTGCCGAAGATATCCGCACCACCTTGCGCGACGCCCGCATCGCCTACCGCTCGGTGGAGCGCCGCGGCGACAACAGCATCCAGGTCAGCCTGGGCGAGGGCGCCAACGCCGATGCCGCGCGCGTGGCGCTGGCCAAGGCGCAGCCGACCCTGACCTACGACGTCAGCGGCCAGAACATTGCCGTCAAGGTGCCCGAGGCCGAGCTCAAGCAGATCGCCAGTGGCGCGATCGAGCAGAATCTCACCACCTTGCGTAACCGCGTCAATGCACTGGGCGTGTCCGAGCCGACCATCCAGCGCCAGGGCGAGGACCGCATCGTGGTCGAACTGCCCGGCTTGCAGGACACCGCCGAAGCCAAGCGCCTGATCGGTGCCACCGCCTCGCTGGAATTCCGCGCCGTGGTCGAAGGCAACGCCGAAGATGCCGTGCGCAGCGGCACCATCCCGCCGGAGGCCAAGGTCTACCGCGTACGTGATACCGGCGCGCCGGTGCTGCTCAACAAGCGCGCACTGGTGACCGGCGACCAGATGGTCAGTGCCTCGGTCAGCACCGACCAGAACGGCATGCCGGCGGTCGCGGTGACGCTCAACAACGTCGCCGGCCAGCGCATGTTCGACTACACCAGCGCCAACGTCGGCAAGACGATGTCGGTGGTCTACATCGAGCGCATCCCAACGGTGACCATGGTTGACGGCAAGGAAGTGCGCAGTGTGCGGGTCAAGGAAGAAGCCTTGTCGCCGACTCGCATCGCCGGCGTGTTCGGCAAGAACTTCCAGACCACCGGCCTGGAAAAGACCGAGGCCGAGAACCTGGCCAAGCTGCTGAAGTCCGGCTCGCTGGCCGCGCCGATGGACTTCGTTGAGGAATACGTGATCGGCCCGAGCCTGGGTGCAGAGAACGTGGAGCGCGGTGTCACTGCGGTGATCTACTCGTTCCTGTTTACGCTGGTGTTTTTCACCATCTACTACCGCGTGTTCGGCGCGATTACCTCGGTGGCGCTGCTGTTCAACCTGCTGATCGTGGTGGCGGTGATGTCGCTGTTCGGCGCCACCATGACGTTGCCGGGCTTTGCCGGCCTTGCGCTGTCGGTCGGTCTGTCGGTGGACGCCAACGTGCTGATCAACGAGCGTATCCGTGAAGAGCTGCGGCTGGGTGTACCGGCCAAATCGGCGATCGCCGCCGGTTACGAAAAGGCAGGCGGCACCATTCTCGACGCCAACCTCACCGGCTTGATCGTCGCAGTGGCCTTGTATGCCTTCGGCACCGGCCCGCTGCGCGGCTTTGCGCTGACCATGATGATCGGTATTTTCGCCTCGATGTTCACCGCGATCACCGTATCGCGTGCGCTGGCGGTGCTGATCTACGGCAGCCGCAAGAAGCTGAAGACCGTCGCCATCTGATGCGAGTCCGGCCTTGCCCCGGCAGCGCGCTGCCAGGGGCGGGGGATGAATCCCTTCGCAAGCGTTGCGCATCCTGACGGTGCGCAACGTCTAAACGGAAGATCTTTTCCATGAAATTGTTCCCGCTCCATCTGATTCCCAACGACACCAAGATCGACTTCATGCGCCTGCGCAAGCCGGTGCTGGTGTTGATGCTGGTGATCGCGGTTGCCTCGATCGGCGTCATCGTCGGCAGGGGCTTCAACTACGCGCTGGAGTTCACCGGCGGCACGCTGGTGCAGACCTCGTTCCAGAAGACCGTGGACGTGGACAGGGTGCGTGAGCAGCTGGCCAAGGCCGGGTTCGAGAACGCCCAGGTCCAGAATGCTCGCGGCGGCAACGAGGTCATGATCCGCCTGCAGCCGCACGGCCAGCACAACAACCGCGACGATGCCGCACGCACCGTGGCCGAGGATGTGCGCAAGGCGGTGACCAGCGACGAGAACCCGGCCACCGTGCAACCTGGCGAATTCGTCGGCCCGCAGGTCGGCAAGGACCTGGCCCTGAACGGCGTCTACGCCACGGTGTTCATGCTGGTGGGCTTTTTGATCTACATCGCCTTCCGCTTCGAATGGAAGTTCGCGGTGGTCGCCAGCCTGACCGCACTGTTCGACCTGCTGGTGACGGTGGCCTACGTGTCGCTGACTGGCCGCGAGTTCGACCTGACCGTGCTGGCCGGCCTGCTGTCGGTGATGGGCTTTGCGATCAACGACATCATCGTGGTGTTCGACCGTGTGCGCGAGAACTTCCGCGCGCTGCGCGTGGAACCGCTGGAAGTACTCAACCGTTCGATCAACCAGACGCTGTCGCGCACGGTGATTACGGCGGTGATGTTCTTCCTGTCGGCGATGGCGTTGTACATCTACGGCGGCGAGTCGATGGAAGGCCTGGCCGAGACCCACATGATTGGAGCGGTGATCGTGGTGATCTCCTCGGTGATCGTGGCCGTGCCGATGCTGAGCATCGGGCCGTTTGCGGTGACCAAGCAGGACCTGCTGCCCAAGGCCAAGGACGTGGAGGCGCTGGCGCGGCGTCCTTGATCGGTTGGCAAGTGGCCCGACGAAAAAACCGCGCATTGCGCGGTTTTTTCGTTTCTGGCGGTGGACGTCGTACGTGCACGGTTTTGCACTGTGACGCCATCCAACGGAAATACGCTGCTCGGTGCGCAGGCTGTAGTCCCGAGCGCGCAAATGGCCGCGCACTTGATCGAGCAACCGCGTCAGCGGACGTGCTATTACGCCATTGTTGCTGGGGGTGTAATTCATACGTCTGTGTCCTTGCTGGATAACACCGCAAGCATCTGCATGGTCGCGGCCGCTTGCCGTCTTGCAATCCCGTGATCGCGGCTAAGATTTCCCCCATTCACAAAGCGCCAGCGATCGAGGATACTCAGCGCAACACCGCATTTCGGCGGTCCAATAGTTGTCCTGATTAGCCCCATCCCTCAGCCAAGAAAGTTGCTTGCCATGCGCAAAACTCGCTCTGGGCAAGGCTTGCAGCGCATCAGCGCCGTCGCC
>NZ_MDED01000007.1 GCF_002939885.1 Xanthomonas cucurbitae | reverse complement strand
ACGCTTCGCTGGACAATCGCCGTAGAAATCGCAGTGACACTACTTGGAACGATGTCTCCGCACCTTCGCATTTAATGACACAGTAGGACTAATCCTTTTGGGTTAGTCTTCGACGACTTTGCGCTGGAAGAGGGTGTGCGTTTCCGATGAATGAGTACCGCAGCAGTCTTGTGTTCGCTCCCCCCGATCTGCCCTTGCGCGACGATGTTCGCCGGCTTGGTGCGCTGGTCGGCGACCTGCTCGCCGAGCAGGTGTCTGCGGAATTCCTCGACGAAATCGAACGCGTCCGGACCACCGCCATTTCGCGCCGCGAGAGCGATGCGCCGCCTTCCACGCTGAGCGAACAACTCACCGGGCGCGCACCACGCGATGCCGAGGCGCTGGTGCGTGCCTTCAGCACGTATTTCCAGGTGGTCAACATCGCCGAGCGCGTGCACCGCATCCGCCGCCGCCGCGAGTACCAGCGTAGCGGCACCGACACGCCGCAGCCCGATGGCCTGCACGATGCCTTGCGCCGGCTCAAGGCGCAGGGCGTGACCCTGGACGAACTCAGCCACTGGCTGCCGCGCATCGATGTGGAGCCGGTGTTCACCGCGCATCCCACCGAGGCGGTGCGCCGCGCGCTGCTGGAAAAAGAGCAGCTGATGGTCGCCAGCCTGGTCGACAACCTGGACGGCATGCGCACGCCCAACGAGCGCGCCAGCGATGCGGCGCGCTTCCGCATGGCCTTGACCGCCTCCTGGCAGACCGCCGATTCCTCGCCGGTGCGGCCCACCGTGGACGACGAGCGTGAGCATGTGGGCTTCTACCTCACCCAGGTGCTCTACCGCGTCATCCCGGTGATGTACGAAACCCTGGAACACGCCATCGCCGAAACCTACGGCAGCGTGCCGCCGCTGCCGCGCCTGTTGCGCTTCGGCACCTGGGTGGGCGGGGACATGGACGGCAATCCCAACGTGGATGCTGCCACCATCGCCGGCACCCTGGATGCGCAGCGCCGCGCGGTGCTGGACCGCTACCAGAAGGAACTCTGGCAACTGGCCAGCCTGCTCAGCCAGTCGACCACGCTGGTGCAGGTCAGCCCCGCACTCACCGCGCAGCTGGAACGCTACCGCGCGCTGCTGCCGGAAGCCGCTGCGCGTTCGCGCCCGCGCCACGGCGACATGCCGTATCGCCTGCTCAACGACCTGATGCGTGCACGCCTGCAGGCCACGCTGGACGATGCCGACGGCGCCTACGCCGCACCGTCCGAACTCGAACACGACCTGCAGCTGATCCTCGACAGCCTGCAGGTCAACAAGGGCTTGCACGCCGGCTGGTTCGCGGTGCGCCGGTTGTTGTGGCGCGTGCGCAGCTTCGGGTTTCATCTGGCGCGGCTGGATGTGCGCCAGGAATCGAGCGTGCATGCGCGCGCGGTGGCCGATGCAGTGGGGCAGGGCGACTGGGAGGGGCAGGACGCCAAGCAACGCGCCGCCGTGCTCGGCCCGTATGCCGCCGGCGAACAGGCGCTGCCGCGCGTGGACGACGAGGGCAATGCGCGGCTGGACGCGGTGTTTGCCGCGCTTGCCGATGCCCGCACGCGCCACGGCGCCGATGCGCTGGGCAGCTACATCATCTCGATGGCGCACAACCGCGCCGACGTGCTCACCGTGCTGGCGCTGGCGCGCCGCGGCGGGCTGGTCGACGCCGCCGGTGCGGTGCCGCTGGACATCGTGCCGCTGTTCGAAACCGTGGACGACCTGCGTGGCGGTACCGGCACCGTGCAGGACCTGCTGGCCGACCCGGTGTACCGCCAGCATCTGGCCGCGCGCGGCGACACCCAGATGGTGATGCTGGGCTATTCGGACAGCGGCAAGGATGGTGGCATTGCCGCCTCGCGCTGGGGCCTGCAACGCGCGCAGGTGGAATTGCTGGAAGCCGCTGCCGATCTGGGCGTGCGGTTGACCTTCTTCCACGGCCGCGGCGGCTCGATCGCGCGTGGTGGCGGCAAGACCAGCCGCGCGCTGGATGCGGCCCCGCGCGGCAGCGTGGATGGCCGCCTGCGTGTCACCGAGCAGGGCGAGGTGATCCACCGCAAGTACGGCATCCGTGCGTTGGCGCTGCGCTCGCTGGAACAGATGACTGGCGCTGTGCTGTTGTCCAGCCTGCGCCCGCGTGCGCCGGAACCGCGCGAGGAGCGCTGGCGGCCGGTGATGGATCTGGTCGCCGAACGCAGCACGCTGGCCTACCGCGCCTTCGTCGGTGCGCCGGACTTCATGCAGTACTTCCGCCTGGCCACGCCGATCGATGTGATCGAACGCATGACGCTGGGCTCGCGCCCGGCGCGCCGGCTGGGCCAGGACGCCGCGTTGTCGAACCTGCGCGCGATTCCGTGGGTGTTCGCCTGGAGCCAGGCGCGTGCGGTGATTCCGGGCTGGTATGGCGTGGGCAGCGGGCTGCAGGCTGCGGTGGCGGCGGGGCATGAAGACACCTTGCGCGAGATGGCCCAGGACTGGCCGTTCTTCCGCACCTTCCTGGACGATGTGGCGATGGTGCTGTCCAAGGGCGATCTGAATATCGCCGAGTTGTTCTCGCGCTTGTCGGGCGATCTGCACACGCAGTTCTTCCCGCAGATCCGCGACGAGCTGGCGCTGACCAAGGGCTGGGTCAAGGCGCTGCTGCAGCAGCGGTCGCTGTTGCAGCACGACCCACGGCTGGCCTTGTCGATCCGCCTGCGCAACCCATACATCGACCCGATCAGCGTGCTGCAGGTGGACCTGCTGCAGCGCTGGCGGGCCACCGATGGGCAAGACGAGGAATTGCTGCGCGCGCTGGTCGCCTGCGTCAACGGGGTCTCGCAAGGGGTACAGAACACTGGCTGATCCGACCGTTGGTCGGCGCATGCGCAGAATCGGCAAGCGGGCTCTGGCATTGTCGGACAAACATGTCCGACAATGCCAGCATGATGACCTCCCGCCCCGATGCCGCGCTGCGCCGTCGGCAGCTTCTCGATGCCGCCGACGAAGTGTTCAGCGAACGCGGCGTCAACGCCCCGTTGGAACTGGTGGTGGAGCGTGCCGGCCTGGGTCGCGCCACCTTGTACCGCAACTTCCCTGACCGGCTTGCCCTGATGACCGCGCTGATGGCGCGCGGGCTGGACGGCCTGGAGCGGCTGGCGGCCGACCTGATCCACCGCCCGGATGGATTGGCCGTGCTGCTGCACGACGTGGCCGAGCACATCGCCCAGTCGGCGCCGCTGGTGGACTTCTGGCGCTCGATCGAACGCGCGCACCCGGCGGTGGAAGCCGCCGACCGGCGCGTGGTGGCGATCTTCCTGCCGTTCGTCCACCGCGCCCGCGATGCCGGCCTGTGCCGGGCGGACGTCGATGATGAACAACTGCTGCTGGTGATCGGCATGCTGGGCAGTTGCCTGCGCGGCAACGATGAGTCCGAACGCAAGCGGCTTGCCCATCGCTCGGCGGATCTGCTGATGCACGCATTGGGCATGCAGGTGCCGGAAGGCGGCACGCGCTGAGGCGCAGCGCCCGCACCCTCATCCCTGGTTAGCAGGTTATTTACCATGCTCGTGGTATCAGGCCGGTCGTGTACACGATCCAATCTAATGAGGGAGAGGCGATGCGCAAGCTGTCGGCTATGCTGTGGGTGCCATTGATGCTGATAGGCTGCGGCCGCAGCGAAGGGCCGAAGGAAGCGGCGGGCGCCGGCACTGCCGCGCCAGCGGCAACGCAGGCCGCGCCACCGACGCCAGAGGCCGCCGCAGCGGAACACGCAGCCGTGCCGGAATTTCCCGCCATCCCCACCATCGTTGTCCCGGATATCGTCGGCGTGACGCCCGCCCAGCGTGCGCTGGAGGCCTCGTTGCAACAGATCCTCGACCCCGTCGAAGGCGTCAGCGTGGCCCCGGCACGCTGCGGCGATGGCGGCACGCTCATCAACGATGCCGGCATCACCAGCATCGATGCCAACGGCAACCTGCTGCGCAATGGCGCTGGCGGTCTGTTCAATCTCAAGGCCGACGGCAGCGGCACCGCCAACTTCGACGGCGGCCTGGTCAACGTCAATGCCGACGGCAGCGGCACCATCAACGCGACCGGGCAGGGGGGCGCGCTGATCGATGTGCAGGCCAATGGGGGCGGCACCTACAACGGTCCGGCCGGCCTGATTAGCCTGGATGGCAAGGGCGCCGGCACCTGGAACAGCGACAAGAGCGGGTTGATCGACAATCGTGGCGACGGCAGCGGCACCTGGAACGGGCCGCGTGGGCTGGTCACCATCAATGCCGATGGCTCGGGCAGCTGGAACGGTCCCGATGGCCTGGTGCAGAACCGTGGCGATGGCACCGGCACGGTTGGCACGCCGCCGCGTGAGGTGCGCATGCCGCCGTTGCCGAAGGTGCCACCGGCCGGCCGTTTCCCGCCGCTGCAGAAGTTCGCCCCGCCCGGTGCGCCCTGCGGCTACCTCATCACCTTGAACGACCGCATCCTGTTCGACTTCGACAAGTCCGACATCCGCCCCGACGCCGCGCGCGTGCTCGATACCCTGGCCAGCGCGCTCGGCAAGGTGACGGCCACGGAGATGGAGGTGCGCGGGCATACCGATGCCAAGGGCGAGGACGCCTACAACCAGGCGCTGTCCGAACGCCGCGCCAACGCGGTGCTGGCGGCGTTACGCACGCGCGGTGCCGCGCAGGCGGCAGGCGCGAAGGGCTATGGCGAATCGCAGCCGGTGGCGCCCAATACCGTCAATGGGCAGGACAACCCCGGTGGGCGGCAGCTCAATCGGCGCGTGGAGATCTTCTTGCGGACGTAGCGCACCAGCGCACGCGGTGGTCACCTCGATGTCGATGCAATGCACCCAGTGAGGAGCATCGCATCGCGGTGCGTCCCGATTTCATCCACGCGTCGGCTACCTGTTCCTGAAGGCCAAGGGCGGGCACAGCAGACGTGATCGCAGCTGCCAGTCCCGACGCCTGCGACCTGGCGCGTCGCGTTGTCGCTTTCTGCGAAGGTCTGCGTGGCGCGGCACGGCAGCTCGTATGCGCATATGCAACGACGATGGCGTGTTGCCGGTGCCAACCACTATGCCGACTTACGCGATTGCCGGGCGCATTTGAACCAACAGCGGTGCGTGTCACCCAATTGAAAGAAATAGTCACCACGATGCGCGTCGCCTGCCTGCAGGTGTGACGCAGGTCCGCTACCGCCGTCTGCGTCGCCCCCTCACATACTGTAGCGGCGCTGCTCTGGCTCAGGTCCGTGGCGCCTCGCTGCACGCATTGGATCTGACCATGATTGCTCGTTGTTCGTTGCTGAGTCCGTCGTGCCTGTCGCAGGCACTCTGCGTGGCGTTGTCGATTGTTTGCGGCCATGCTGCCGCGCAGTCCGCGCAGTCCGCGCAGTCCGCGCAGTCCGCGCAGCCTACCGTGCCGCCCTCGCAAAGCGACATGGCCACATTGGACAAGGTCACCGTGGCTGCCACGCGCTACAACGCCACCGACATGCAGATGGCCGCCACCAATACCGTCAATGTGTTGTCGGCAGAGGATCTCAAGACCACTGCTGTGCACAACGTGGCCGAGGCGCTGGGCCTGATGCCAGGCGTCAATGTTATCAATAGCGGCCAGTCCTACTTCGGCGGAGTCGATGGCGCAGCGCGTGGCGAGGGCATGTTTGCGTCGGTGCGCGGACTCAATGCCGAATACAACGTCAATCTCATCAACGGTGTCAACGTGGCACAAGGCATGCCTTACAGTCGCGGCGTGCAACTGAGCCTGCTGCCGCCATCGGGCTTGCAGACCATCGTGTTGAACAAGACCTCCACTGCCGACATGGACGGCGATGCGATTGGCGGCACCATCGATTACCGCACGCCTAGTGCCTTCGACTCGCCTGACCGCCAAGGCGGCAGCGTGACCTTGAGCGGACGTATGGAGAGCCGTGCACGCGACTATGGCCAATCCGGATTAGGGAGCGGTGCAGCGGGCGACTGGCATGCACGGTTTGGCGATGCCGGACAGTTCGGTGTGTCGGTCAGCGCGTATTACGACGAGCGTCATTTTGTGAACAGCGAGGTTGCCGGCGCCTCGGCAGCGCGCAACGATGGTTCCTGGAAGTTCGCGCGTGCCGATGCCAGTGGCAATCTGGCTGCAGGTGCAGACCCACAACAGGTGTTGCAGAGCACCGGCGTCAACATCGGCTACTCGCAAGGCGATACCCGCCGCTATGGGGGCAATGCGGCCTTTGATTGGCGTGTGGATCCCAGCCTGCATCTGTATGCGCGCATGACCTACGCCTTTGCCAGGACCGAGCAGAACACCGGCTATACGGAGTTCGTGCCTGCCGATGTCAGCTTCACCCAGATTGGCAACAGTGGCGTGTTTCAGCCGCAGATCAATCGCGTGGCGGTGCGCTATTGGTACGAGACCAACCCGGAGGAGGCGGACCTGGCTACCATCCAGTTCGGTGCGGAAAAACAGCTCGGGCATTGGACCTTTGCGCCCAACATCTTCTACGGCACCGGTAACAACGATCGCCCGGATCATTTGGAAATCTCCGCGCGCAACGATCAGTACAGCTCGGCCAATTTTGCTTATGGCGCCAACCGCTTCATCAGCTACGACGGCGATGGCTTCCCGATCCCGTTGCTGACGCCGGCCATGCAGGCGCAGGCGTCTGATGTAGGCAGCCTGTTCGCGCGCCGCACCGGGCAGATTTCCAAGCAGTACAGCGGCCAGGACAAAGGGGGCGGAAAGTTCGATGTGGGCTACGACTTCGATGAGGGCCTGCTCAGCCGGATTGCGTTCGGGGTGAAGTATGTCGACAGCTCGCGTAGCTTCACCGATCGTGACTGGACCAACGCCAAGTACACCGATGGCACCTTGTTGCGCGACACCGGACTGATCGCGCAACGTTATGATTCGGTGTATCCGGGGCAGTACGCATTGCCTACTGTGCGATTGAGCAATGCCGCACTCAACGACTTGATTGCACGTACGCTTACGCCAGCCAGCTTCGACAGCTGCGGGAAGCTGGCGATCAACAACCTCAACTGCAACACCATGCGCGCCACCGAGGCGGTCAGCGCGGCGTATGCCATGGCGACATTGCGCGCCGGTAATTGGGAAATCCTGCCCGGGGTGCGCTTTGAACATACCGCCATCACCAATACGTTCTGGGCGCAGCCGGCTGCCGTCGATGGAGCAGAGCAGGTTGGCGCATTCGCCAACAATCACACCCGTTACAACCTTGTGCTGCCAAGCGTGTTTGTGAATTATCGGCCCGATGGCGATGGGGCGGTGTATCGCGGTTCGGTGTGGACCAGCTACACGCGCCCGGCATTCGTGCAGTTGGGTGGTGGCCGTGCCACGGATATCTCCAGCGACGGCCAGACCGTCATCACCGAAGGTAACCCTGATCTGAAACCGATCAAGTCGCTCAACGTGGATCTGTCCGGCGAATGGCAGAACGACACTGGCGGTCACGCAATGTTGGCAGGTTATTACAAGCGCTTGACGGACTACATCTACGAGAGTGGTGCCGATGCGGTCAATGCCGGCGAAAGTGGCAGCGGCACTACGCGCTTCGTGCGTCCACAGAACGGGGGTAACGGTCGTGTGCTGGGCATGGAAGCCGCCGTGCGGCAGGCGTTTCAGGGCCTGCCTGCACCGCTGGACGGCATCGGCATCGGCGCCAATGTCACCCGTCAGACCACACGCGTGGATCTGGGCGAAGAAGGCTTTTCGCACGAGCGCATCCAGAACGCCCCGGACCTGCTTGCCAATGCCGAGGTGTTCTACGAAAAGGGGCCGTGGTCGGCCAATCTGAGTTACCACTACTCTGGAGAATACGTGTCGGTGTACGACTATCTCAACCAAGGTGCCCGTTGGGACACCCTGTGGATCAAGCCGATCACCCGCGTGGATCTGCATTTGGGCTACGCACCGAGCGATCACTTGCGTTTGGATCTGTCTGTCGCCAACCTCACCAGGCAGCACAGCTATTGGGCACATGTCGGTCACAACACCGATGCCATTTCCGATAGTGTTGATTCGGGCATGACCAGTCTGGTGACCGCAAAGTATGTGTTCTGAGCAGGTGGCGGCCGTGAAGCGCGGCGACGAGCAGGGCGGTGCAGACGATGACTGCAGCGAGGTGATCCGGATCGCATCGCTTGCATCGCGGCTACGCGCTTGGCAGCAGTCGAAAGCAGGGTATTGCACCGGCTGGGTGATCGCAGTGCTGGGGTTGTGCACTGTGCTGCTCGGTTGCGCGCCGCGCGGGTCGACTGCGCCTGCGGTGATTCAGTCCCCACAACTGGAGCGGGTGGTCGTGGTATTCCGGCACGGTGTGCGCGCGCCGCTGCAGGGCGAGGCTGCTGCAGCGGATTATGCCGATGCGCCGTGGCCGCAGTGGTCCACGCCTGCCAGCCTGCTCACTCCGCATGGGCGCGTTGGCGTGCAGCGCAGCGGTGCCTACCTACGTCAATGGCTGGCGCAGCAGGGCGTGTTGCCGCGCGCGGGGTGTCCGGCGCCGGGCAGCGTGGCGGTATGGGCCAATACCGATCAGCGCACCATTGACAGCGGCAGCTTGCTTGCCGAGGCGCTGGCGCCCGGCTGCGGCATTGTCGCCGGGCATCGCCAGGCCGGTAGCAACGATCCGCTGTTCCGGCCGATCGAAGCCGGCGCACTGCCATTCGATGGCACTGCCGCCGTTGCCTCCATCATGCAACAGACCGGAGGTCCGGCGGCGTTGTTGGCCGGACATGCGGCTGAATTGCAGGCGATGCAGCACATTCTTGGCTGCACACGCACGCCGTGCGATTTCGCACGCATGCCCTCCTCACTGGCGCCTTCCACCAATGGGCGGGGCCTGGCGCTGGAGGGGCCAATCGATCTGACCTCGGGCACTGGCGAGGTGTTGCTGCTGCAATACGCCGAAGGCCTGCCGTTGTCGCAGGTTGGTTGGGGCCGCGCCACACCTGAGCGCCTGGCGCAGGTCTCGCGGCTGCATGCCTTGTTGTTCGATATCTACGCACGACCGCACTACATGGCTTCGCGCTCGGGTGCGCCGCTGGCGCGCGAGGTGCTGCAGCGGTTTGACGATGCCCAGGCGCCCAGGCTGTCGGTGTTTGTCGGCAGCGACACGCATATCGCCGCGTTGAGCAGCCTGCTCGGCGTGCACTTCCATTTGCCCGGCTACGGTGCCGACGACCCGCCGCCGGGCGGGGCACTGTTGCTGGGCCTGTGGCGTCAGGCCGACGGGACGCGTGTGGTGCGTGCACGCTATCTGGCGCAATCGCTGGACCAACTGCGCACGCTGGCGCGGCTGGATCTGGACCATCCGCCGTTGCAACAGGAGCTGGCGCTGGATCTCTGCGCACCCGAGCAGCGCATGGCATGCCCGCTGCCGGCGTTCGCGCAGGCGCTGGAGACGCAGCTGAAGCTGGATCCGTAGTGCAGGTGTGGCGAAGTCGTTTGTTTGTCCTGCTTGAAGCAGAACGCTCTCCAGCCAGCGGGCCTTGATCCCTTCTCCCACCGGGAGAAGGTGCCCCGCAGGGGCGGATGAGGGTGCACGCGCAGCCGCACGGAGTAGCCGTATGGCATGGCGTCGCCCCGTACCCTCGCCCCAACCCCTCTCCCGCAGGAGAGGGGCTTTGGCAGTAAAGTTGGCTTTGCTTTCCTTCTCCCTCGGGAGAAGGTGCCCCGCAGGGGCGGATGAGGGCGCGCGCAGCCGCTTGAAAACGCAAATGGGCCGCATCAGCGGCCCATTTGCTACGCCTCACGCTCAAAAGCGCGCGGCTTACTTCAGTTTCGCATCGCTGCGCAGGGCATCGGCGCGGTCGGTCTTTTCCCACGAGAACGAGGTGGCCGAGTGCTGCACGCCGGCACCGTCGATGTAGCTGAAGTCCTTCGGCTTGCGGCCGAAGTGGCCGTAGGAGGCGGTCTGCTGGTACATCGGGTGGATCAGGTCGAGCATCTGGATGATGCCGAACGGACGCAGGTCGAAGTGTTTGCGGATCAGCTTTTCGATCTGCTCGTCGGCGATCTTGCCGGTGCCGAAGGTGGTGACCGAAATCGAGGTCGGCTCGGCCACGCCGATGGCGTAGGAGACCTGCACTTCGCAACGGTCGGCCAGGCCGGCGGCCACGACATTCTTGGCCACGTAGCGTGCGGCATAGGCAGCCGAACGGTCGACCTTGGACGGATCCTTGCCCGAGAACGCACCGCCGCCGTGACGGGCCCAGCCGCCGTAGGTGTCGACGATGATCTTGCGACCGGTCAGGCCGCAGTCGCCCACCGGGCCGCCGATCACGAACTTGCCGGTCGGGTTGATGTGGAACTTGGTGCCCTTGTGCAGCCACTTGGCCGGCAGCACCGGCTTGAGGATTTCCTCGCGCACCGCTTCGATCAGGTCCTTCTGCTTGACGCCCGGATCGTGCTGGGTGGACAGCACCACTGCATCGATCGCGGTCGCCACGCCGTCTTCATAGCGCAGGGTGACCTGCGACTTGGCATCCGGACGCAGCCAGGCCAGTGCCGAGTTTTTCTTCTTGCGGATCTTGGCCTGCTGCTCGACCAGGCGGTGCGACAGGTGGATCGCCGCCGGCATGTAGCTGTCGGTTTCGTTGGTGGCATAGCCGAACATCAGGCCCTGGTCGCCAGCGCCTTGTTCTTCGGGCTTCTTGCGGTCCACGCCCTGGTTGATGTCCGGCGACTGCTTGCCGATCAGGTTGAGCACGCCACAGGTTTCGCCGTCGAAGCCGACGTCGGAGCTGTTGTAGCCGATGTCCAGGATCACCTTGCGGGTCAGCGCTTCCAGGTCGATCCAGGCGCTGGTGGTCACTTCGCCGGCCACGATCGCCACGCCGGTCTTGACCATCGTTTCGCAGGCCACGCGGGCGCGCTTGTCCTGAGCCAGGATGGAATCGAGCACGGCGTCGGAAATCTGGTCGGCGATCTTGTCCGGATGGCCTTCGGAGACCGATTCGGAGGTGAACAGGTAGCTGGACATCAGGCTTATATCCCTTGATTCGGATGAAAAGATGGGTGCGGATGATACACGGCCACGGTGACCGTTGCATTGTGCGCCTGAACGTGACGGCATGGGGCAAGTCCAGCGGCGGGCCACGGCGGACGATCGCGTGTGCAAGCGGGTGCCGGCGCAACGTCCACCATCACGCGTCAATGGATCTGCGCCCGGCCTGCTAGCATCGGCCGATGGATTCATTGACCCAGATCGTTCTTGGCGGCGCCATCGCTGCCGCCATCGCGCCGCCGACACAGCGCCGCGCCGCGCTGCTGGCCGGTGCGGCGCTGGGCACCTTGCCCGACCTCGACTCGCTGGCGCTGCTGCCGTTCACCGACGACCCGGTCACCCTGATGACGGTGCACCGCAGCGTCAGCCATTCGCTGTTCGTGCTGCCATTGCTCGGCTGGCTGATCTGGTGGCTGTTCCGCCGCTACGGCAATGGGCGCGTGGCCGGCGCGCCCAGGCGCTGGTTCTGGGCGATACAGCTGGCCTTGGTCACCCACCCGTTGCTGGACGCCTTCACTGTGTACGGCACCCAGCTGTGGTGGCCGTTGCAACCGCATCCGACCATGTGGTCCAGCGTCTTCATCATCGACCCGGGCTATACGCTGTGGCTGCTGCTGGCCTGTGGCATCGCCTGGTTTGCGCGCACCCGCCCGTTGGCGCAGCGCGTGTTGGTACTCGGCCTGGTGGTCAGTTCGGCCTATCTGGGCTGGTCGCTGATCGCCAAGCAGCTGGTCGATCGGCAGGCCGATCACGCACTGGCGGCCATGGGCCTGGCCGATGCGCCGCGCTTCTCGGTGCCGATGCCGTTCAACACGCTGCTGTGGCGCGTGGTGGCGATGACGCCCAATGGCTATGTCATCGGCGAGCGCTCGCTGGTGGCCGACAGCGGCCCGATGCAGTTCCGCGGGTTTTCCAGCAACACCCAGGCGCTGGGCGAGGTGGCCGCGTTCGATTCGGTGCGCCGGCTGACCTGGTTCAATCGCGGTTTCATGCGTGCGCGGCTGGTGGACGACGACCTGATGCTCAGCGACTTGCGCATGGGTCTGGAGCCGGACTACAACTTCAACTTCGTGGTCGCCCATCGCGCAGATGGACGCTGGCAACGGATCGTGCCGCGCCAGGTCCAGGCCGCGTATCGCGCGCCGGTGGCCCGCGACCAGATCCGGGCGGTGCTGGCGCAGATGTGGCACCGGATCTGGAACGCGCCCACCGGCAAGGCGCTGACCGGCGATCTGGAACACGACGGCAGCCCGGCCACCGCACCGGTGTCGGCATCCGCGCCCCGCTAGCGGCTCGCCTGCGCCTGCGTGCACTGTCCTGCATCGTGCGTAGCGTTTGCGCAGCCGTTGCAACGACCAGGGCGCCTCAGGCGGCGTTCGGTAGCGGCGGTGCCACGCCGGCGATCAGCGCATCGAAATAGTCGCGTGTCAGCGCCAGCTGCGCCTGCGGCGTGTCGGCGCGATTGACCACGCTGCGGAAGTCTGCGCTTTGCGGGTGATCCTTGGCATACCAGCCCAGATGCTTGCGCGCGATGCGCACGCCTTGCGGTTGCCCGTAGAACGCGTGCAGTGCTTGCAGATGGCTCAGCAAGGTGTCGCGCACGAAGGTCAGCGACGGCGGCGGCAGCGTCTTGCCTGTGGCCAGGTAATGCGCCACCTCACCGAAGATCCATGGCCGCCCCTGCGCGGCACGGCCGATCATCACCGCATCCACGCCGGTCTCGCGCAATACCTGCGCGGCCTTCTGCGGCGAATCGATATCGCCGTTGGCAATCACCGGAATCTGCAGCGCGGCCTTGATCTGCGCGATGGTGGCGTACTCGGCGCTGCCGTTGTAGTGCTGGTCGCGGGTGCGCCCGTGCACCGCCAGCGCGGCGATGCCGCAGTCCTGCGCGATGCGCGCAATCACCGGCCCGTTGCGGTGGTCGCAATCCCAGCCGGTACGGATCTTCAAGGTCACCGGTACCTCCACCGCCTGCACCACCGCGCGCAGGATGCGCGCCACCAGCGCTTCGTCGCGCATCAGCGCCGAGCCGGCCCAGGCGTTGCATACCTTCTTGGCCGGGCAGCCCATATTGATGTCGATCAGCTGCGCGCCGTGGTCTACGTTGTAGCGCGCCGCTTCAGCCAGTTGCTGCGGTTCGGTCCCGGCGATCTGCACGCTGACCGGATCCGGCTCGCCGGCATGGTCCATGCGGTGCAGCGACTTGCGCGTGCCCCAGAAGCGCGGATCGGAGATGGTCATCTCCGACACCGCCAGCCCGGCACCAAGCTGTTTGCACAGCAGCCGGAACGGCTTGTCGGTCACGCCCGCCATGGGCGCGAGGATCACCTTGGGGGCGATGGTGTAGGGGCCGATCTGCATGGGGGCATTGTAGCCGGGCGGGGAATCGGGAATCGGGAATCGGGAATCGGAAGAGCGTTTCCAGCCTTCGGTCCTGCGCGATGGCTGTGCGGGTCGTAGGACTGGATAGAACGAGGGCGGCGGCTGACCGTACCCTCACCCCAACCCCTCTCCCGGGGGGAGGAGGGGCTTTTATTCCTTACTCTGCCTCGGGGTGGGGGAGCCGCTTCTATTCCTTCTCCCGTCGGGAGAAGGTGGCGCGTTAGCGCCGGATGAGGGTATGGGCGCCCGACGCTGCATCACGCCTTCGACGCGTGCGACTTACACAGCCAGGTCGGGCACCATGCGCGGCATTGACACGGCCGCGCCTTCCAGTTCGGTGGAGCGCGCCGCGTAGCGGGTGGCAAAGCGTACGTGGGTGTTGAAGCTTGCGCCGGGCGACTGCGCCAGCGAGGCCACCAGCGCACCGTTGAAGGCATCGCCAGCACCGGTGGTGTCCACCGTCTGCGCGCTGTCGGCGCCCACCCGGTAATGCGCGGCGGCATCGCCACGCAGTTGCTCGTCGGCATGCGAGATAAAGGCGCCTACCGCGCCCAGCGTCACTACCACGGTGCCACCGGGCAGTAGCTTGCGGCACAGCGAATGCAGCGTGTTGCCGTCCAGCGCGGCCACATCGTCGGCATTGATGCGCTCGCCGACATGGCGGCCGAGCAGGGCAGCGAATTCGGTTTCGTTCGGGGTCAGCACGTCCGACAGCTTGAGCAGGCCGATCGAGGTGGGCGCGTTGGCGGGTGCGGCATTGAGGATGGTGAGTACACCGCATTCGCGGGCCAGCGCCAGCGCCGATTCGATCGTCTCGGCGGGCGATTCCAGCTGCGCCAGCATCACCTGGGCCGCGGCGACCAGCGCGCGCTGGCCGTCGATGAAGCCCGGGCTCAGCACCGCATTGGCGCCGGCACCGATTACGATGGTGTTGCGGCCATGCCCATCGACATAGATGCCGCCGGTGCCGGTGGGTTCATTGCTGGGTTCGGCGATCAACGCAAAGCCGTCATGCGCGGCCAGCGCGCGCGCCAGCGCACCGCCGGCGTCATCGCCCAGCGCGCACAGAAAATGCGTCTTGGCACCGGCACGCGCGGCCGCCACTGCTTGGTTGAATCCCTTGCCGCCCGGGCCGGTGCTGTAGCGACCGGCAATGGTGGCGCCTGGCACAGGCAGCACGTCGCAACGCCAAACGTGATCGACATTGAAAGACCCGACAACCACGACCGAACTCATAAATACCTGCTTGCTTGAATGACTGAGATGACACGTGGCGTGCCGCTATTAGAACGGTACGCCGATGAACCCGCCCCGCCTCAACCGAAATGCGAGAGTACGCCAGCGATGGTAGCGGTCATGAAGGTGGCGATCGAACCACCGAGCACCGCGCGCAGGCCGAATTTGGCCAGATCGTGACGCCGTTCCGGCGCCAGCCCGCCAATGCCGCCGATCTGGATCGCAATCGAGCTGAAGTTGGCAAAGCCGCACAGGGCATAGGTGGCGATCAGCCGGCCTTCCTCGCTCAGGCTGACACCGGCGACCTGGCCCTTCACGATCTGCGACAGCTCGGAGTAGGCGACGAATTCGTTGATGACCACCTTCTGGCCGATCAGCGAGCCCACCGTGGTCGCATCCACCCACGGCGTGCCGATCACCCAGGCCACCGGGGCCAGCAGGTAGCCGAAGAGCGTCGACAGGTTGGTTGGCCGGCCCAGCGCCGCCGCCGCGCCGGTCATCTCGCCCAGCCAGGTCAGCGGTGCGTTGATCAGCGCGATCAGCGCAATGAAGGCCAGCAGCATGGCACCGATGTTCAGCGCCAGACGCAGGCCGTCGCCGGCACCGGCCGCGGCCGCATCGATGATGTTGCTGGTGGTCTTTTCCACTTCCATCTTGACCGTGCCACGGGTCAGCGGCGTGCCGGTTTCCGGCACCAGCAGCTTGGCGACCACCAGGGTGGCGGGCGCGGCCATGATGCTGGCGGCCAGCAGGTGCTTGGCGTAGAAGGCCTGCTGGGCCGGATCGCTGCCGCCGAGCATGCCCACGTAGGCGGCCAGCACGCCGCCGGCGATATGCGCCATGCCGCCGATCATCATCGTCAGCAGCTCGGACTGGGTCATCTTGGGAATGTACGGGCGCACCGTCAGCGGCGCCTCGGTCTGGCCGATGAACACGCTGGCGCAGACGCTGGTGGTTTCCGCACCGGACACGCGCATCACCTTGGTGATCGCCCAGGCCATCGCGCGTACCACCAGTTGCATCACGCCCAGGTGGTAGAGCACGCCCATCAGCGCCGAGAAGAAGATGATGGTGGGCAGCACCTGGAACGCGAAGATGAAGCCGTAGCTGTCGATGTTCATCAGGTTGCCGAAAATGAAGGTGGAGCCTTCATTGACGAAGCTCAGCACCTTCACGAAGCCTTTGCCCAGCGCGTCGAACACGTCGCGCCCGCCCGGCACCAACAGCACCAGCGAGGCGAACGAGATCTGCAGCAACAGGCCGGTGCCGACCAGTTTCCAATCCACGGCGCGGCGGTTGCTGGAGAACAGCCAGGTGATGCCGATGAGCACCGCCAGACCGAACAGGCCGAAACCGATCCTTCCCAAACCTTCGACCATCCCAATCCCCGGAGCTGCTGACTGCAAAACGGGAAGCGTAGAGCAGGGGGTGACGGCGGGCAAGGCGAGCGGCATTCAGACGGCCGCCACTGGCTCGCATCGGCGAGCGGACCGCTAAACTGCGCAATCCGGTCCGGGGCAGGTGCCCCCGGAGGATGCAGGAGTTCGCCATGCGTTACCGTCGTCTGGGTTCCACCGGGCTGCAGCTGTCGGCCGTGTCATTCGGGGCCTGGATCACCTTCGGCAAGCAGATCGGCCGCAGCGAGGCGCGCAACCTGATCGCCGCCGCCTGGGACAACGGCATCAACTTCTTCGACAACGCCGAGGTCTACGCCCGCGGCCGCGCCGAGGAGGTGATGGGCGATGTGATCGCCGACCTGCGCCTGCCGCGCGATGGCTACTGCGTGTCCAGCAAAGTGTTCTTCGGTGCGGTGGACAGCCCGCGCCCAACCCAGCGCGGGCTCTCGCGCAAGCATGTCACCGATGCCTGCCACGCCGCGCTCAAACGCCTGCGCGTGGACTATCTGGATCTGTATTTTTGCCATCGGCCCGACCCGGACACGCCGATCCAGGAAACCGTGCGGGCGATGGACGCGCTGATCCGCCAGGGCAAGGTGCTGTACTGGGGCACGTCCGAGTGGAGCGCCGAGCAGCTGCGCGCGGCGATCGCCATCGCCGAGCGTGAGCATCTGCATGCGCCGTCGATGGAACAGCCGCAATACAACCTGCTGCACCGTCAGCGGCTGGAGCAGGAGTATGCGCCGCTGTGCGCCGCTGGGCTGGGCACCACCATCTGGTCGCCGCTGGCCTCCGGCCTGCTGACCGGCAAGTACAACGCCGGGGTAGCGGCCGACAGCCGGCTGGGGCAGTCCGACAATGCCTGGCTGCAGGACGATGTGCTGGGCACGCCGGAATCCCGCCGTCTCGAACGCGCCCGCGCGTTCTGCGCGGTGGCTGCCGAGCTGGGCCATGCGCCGGCGCCGCTGGCGATCGCCTGGTGCCTGCGCAATCCGCTGGTGTCCACGGTCATCCTCGGGGCCAGCCGGGTGGCGCAGCTGGAAGAGAACCTGGCCGCGCTCGCTGTGCTGGAGCAGGTGGACGCTGCCGGCTGGGCGCAAGTGGAGGCAGTCACACGCTGATTGATGGATTTGATAGAAAATCGGATATCGATATAAAAATGGCGTAATAAAGATGAGAATGAATCTTGATTATCAAATGAGAATTGTTATTATTTGTCGTGCCAACTGACTGGAGATCCCGATCATGACCGCTCACCCCGTGCTGCTTCGCTCCGAACCGGTCAACCTGCGCGACCGCGCTGTGCCGCGTGTGGTTCCTGCCGAAGACCTCATCAGCAGCGAGGCGCTGCTCAAGGGCCGGCGCGAAGTGCTGATCCAACATGGCGATCGCGTCTATCGCCTGCGCCACACCAGCAACGACAAGCTCATCCTGACCAAGTAATTCCCGTCCCCCACGTCATCCCAGCGAAGGGAACCGCTGCGCCCTGGTAGAGAGGGCGCCGCCGCCACGGCTGCCATCGGCCGCCGCAGCAAGCTGCCAGCATCGCTGCGCGCGATGCCGCTGCCGGCACGGTTCCGCAGCCACTGCAATCGCACCACCGGCCCGCTCTGAATGGGCGCCGGCTGTTCGCCGCGGGCGTTGCCGCCGCCGTCCGCCATCCATCTCTCCACCCTCGGTTGCCGTGCGCGGCCGGTTCGCTGTGCGCGCCGCCGGGGGGTTCTTCCACAAAGGTTGCTTGATGATTCGCCTGCATCCGCTGGTGGTCGCGCTGTCGCTTGCGCTGCCTGCCGCCCCGTTGTGTGTCCACGCCGCAGAACCCGATATCGGCGGCGACGCTGCGCGGGAGGTGCACGACTTCGACCGTCTGCAAGTCACCGCCACGCGCACCCAGCGCGCGCTGGTGGATGTGCCGGCCACGGTGGATGTGATCGACCGCGAACAACTGGACAACCAGCTGGTGCGCGAACTCAAGGACCTGTTCCGGTATACGCCCGGGGTGGCGGTGACCAGCACCAACGGCCGCTTCACCGGCGCCAACGGCATCCGCATCCGCGGCCTGGACGGCAACCGGGTGGCGATTTTGGTGGACAACGTGCCGGTGTCGGACACCTTCGCGTTCGGCAGCTACCTCAATGCCAATCGCAACTTCGTCGACCTGGAAACGCTCAAGCGCGTGGAAGTGGTGCGCGGGCCGGCCAGTTCGTTGTATGGCTCCGACGCCCTGGGCGGTGTGGTGGCTTTCGTCACCAAGGACCCGGCCGATTATCTGCGCGACGACAAACACAGCTATGTTGGCCTGAAGTTCGGTTATGAAGGCGACTGGAATGGCCTGTTCGCAGGGGCCACTGGCGCGTTCGGCGGCGAGCGCTGGAGCGGGCTGGTGGCGGTGGCGCATCGCCAAGGCCAGGAAACCCAGAACCAGGGCGACAACCGCAGCCGCGACTTCACCCGCACCGCCGCCAATCCACAAACCGTGGACGGTCGCAGCGTGTTGACCAAACTGGTCTATGCGCCGAGCGCGCAGCAGCGCTTCAAGCTCACCGTGGAAGGCAACGAAGACTACGGCAGCATCGAGGCCTTGAGCAGTATCGATACGCGCTCGCCCACCGCCTCGCTGCGCGTGTTGTCGCAGCAGGGGCGCGATCACCAGACCCGTGCGCGGGTCTCGTTGCGGCACGAGCTGGATGCGTTGGATACCGCACTGGCCGACGACCTGCAATGGCTGCTGTATCGCCAGGACAGCGAAAGCCTGCAACGCACCAACGAGTTGCGCGGCAACAACACCCGCCGCCACAACGAACACAGTTTCGACCAGCGCGTGTATGGGCTGCTGGTCAATGCACACAAGCAGGTGGCCACCGATACGATGCGCCACGACATCACCTATGGGCTGGATGGGACCTGGACCGACACCCGCGCCAAGCGCGACGGCTATTCGCTGAACCTGGCCACTGGCGCGATCAGCAACCGGGTTGGCCAGGATGTGTTTCCGGTGCGCGATTTTCCCAAGAGCCAGACCACGAAGCTTGGCCTGTATGCGCAGGACGAGATCGGCCTGCTGGATGGGCGGCTGTCGCTGACGCCGGGCGTGCGTGTGGACTATTTCCGCCTGTCGCCGCAGCCCGATGACATCTTCCGCGAAGATAATCCGGGCGTGGGGGTGGCAACCATCGATCAAACCCAGGTCTCGCCCAAGTTCGGCGCGGTGTGGCGCTTTTCCGATGCCTGGTCGGCATATGCCAATTATGCGCATGGCTTCCGCGCACCGCCCTACAACGACGTCAATATCGGCTTCACCAATCTGCAGTCGCGCTACACCGCCATCGCCAACCCTGATCTGAAGGCCGAGACCAGCCGCGGCGGCGAGTTGGGCCTGCGCTTCAACGATGCGGTGGGCTATCTCGGTCTGGCGCTGTACTACACCGACTACCGCGATTTCATCGAGTCCAATGCGCCGGCCGGCGTCAACGCCGATGGCTTCATGGTGTTCCAGTCGCGCAACGTGGCCGATGTGGTCATCAAGGGGGCCGAAGCGCGCGGCGGGCTCGACCTGGGCGTGCTGGCCGGCTGGCAGGGTTGGTCGTTGAACAGCGCAGTGGCCTACGCGCAAGGCGACAACCTCACCGACAGCACGCCGCTCAATTCGGTGGACCCGCTGCGCGGAACGCTGGGTGTGGCCTTCGACGGCGAGCAATGGGGCGCCGAACTGATCGGCACCTTCGTCGCGCGCAAGCGCCGTCCGCAGCTGGACAGTTACTACACGCCAGCCGGCTACGCCACGCTGGATCTGATGGGGCATTGGGAGTTCGCCCCTGGTGCCAAGGTCACCGCCGGCATCTTCAATCTTGCCGACCGTCGCTACGTGGACTGGAATGCGCTGCCCAACGGCACGCTCGCCGGCAGCACGGTGGTGGACCGCTTCACCGCTACCGGGCGTACCGCCTCGGTCAGCCTGGCGGTGAGCTGGTAGCGGCCATGTCCATCGCCCGCCCATCGTCGTTGTCACCGAGCGCGCGTGCCACCGGCAGCACGCTGCCGCGCCCGGCGCAGCTGGCCGCGCTGGGGACGGTGCTGTGCCTGTACCGCCCGGCGCTGGGCAACGAACTGGACGGATGGCAGCACGCGATCGAGGCGGCCACCTGTCGGCAGCTGGACAGCGATGGCGTCCGCGAGGGCATCTGTTTCTTCGATGCCGACGGACAATGTTGCTGGCGCCTGTATCTGCTGCCGGACAGCGATTTTCTGAACTGGGATCGGCTGGTGTCGCGGTTGCCGGCGCTGTCGATCGAGCCCCAGGGGCTGGGGGTCGGCGAGCGCCTGTGGCGTCGCCTGGCAGGACGCATGCGCGGCGAAAGCTGGCGATTGAGCGCGCTACGCCTGCGGGCCGCCAGCGATCGCACGCCGTCGCTGGCGGCCAGCCTGGCCACGGTCTCGGCGCTGGGCGCCGACGTCGCCGCGCGCCTGGCGCACGCTGAGGGCATCGACGCACGCGTGGTAGTGGATGATTGCTGTTGCGCGCGTGCCGCCGCGCTGCGGGCTGCCTCACCTGCCACCGCCGGTAGCGACCCGGCCGCCATGACCTCTGCCTTGCTGCGGCTGCCCCGCTGATGCTCCTGATACCACCACCGAGAATCGAGATGAACCGAGTGTTGCCGTGCTGTCTTGCCGCCACGTTGTCCCTGTTGCCGCTGTCGGCGGTTGCTGCCGCCGACCCTGAGCGCGATCGCCAGAGCATCCTGGCCATGCAGGGCGAGTACGCGGTGGACTTCGCCTTCGACGAAACCGTGCTGCTCAAGCCCGGCTACGAACGCGCCTCGGCAATGCGCAGCGGTGCCAACGAAGTGGTCATCGTGGTGGAGGATTCGCCCCGCAAGCTGGTATTGCAGCATTTGCTGGTCGACGAAAAGACCAAGCATGTGACCAAGCACTGGCGACAGGACTGGGTGTACGAAGCGCCCCAGCGCTTCGAATTCACTGCCGAGCAGACCTGGCAGGTGCGTGCGTTGCCCGCATCGGCCACGCAGGGTGCGTGGACGCAATGCGTGTTCGAGGTCAGCGATGCGCCGCGCTATTGCGGCACTGGCCGCTGGGACTACGCCGACGGCCATCCCACCTGGACCAGCGACCTGAGCTGGCGTCCGTTGCCGCGCCGCGAATACACCAAGCGCAGCGACTACAACGCGCTGTCGGTCATCAACCGGCACACGCTCACGCCTGGTGGCTGGACCCACGAACAGTTCAACACCAAGGTACTGCGCAAGCCTGACGGCGCCCAGCAAGCGATCGCGCGCGAGTTTGGTTTCAACGATTACCGCAAGACCACCGAGGTGGATTTCGCTCCGGCGTATGCGTACTGGAAGGGCACCCAGGGCTATTGGGCCAAGGTGCGTGCACGTTGGGCGAGGTTCCTGGACACCCCGCCGGGCCTGCATCTGAAAACCAAGCCGGACGGCATGGCGATGATCCTGCCGATGTTCGAACAGGCCGAACGCGTACAACAAGGCAAGCGGGTCAAGGACGCGCAGATCGCTGCGGTATTCGCGCAATGGGTCGACCCAGCGAATTGACCCCGGGATGTCGTAGGAGCGCACCCGGGCGCGACGAAGCGTTCCTGGGAAGGCCCGTCGCGCCCTGGTGCGCTCCTACTGGGGAACCAGCCGTGATGGCCTGTCCGACGGCATGGCGATGATCCTGCCGATGTTCGAACAGGCCGAACGCGTGCAACAGGGCAAACGGATCAAAGACGCGCAGATCGATGCAGTGTTCGCGAAGTGGGTCGACCCAGCGAATTGACCCCGGGATGTCGTAGGAGCGCACCCGGGCGCGACGAAGCGTTCCTGGGAAGGCCCGTCGCGCCCTGGTGCGCTCCTACGGGGGAGTCGGCCGTAATGGCCTGTCCGACGGCATGGCGATGATCCTGCCGATGTTCGAACAGGCCGAACGCGTGCAGCAGGGCAAGCGGGTCAAGGACGCGCAGATCGATGCGGTATTCGCGCAATGGGTCGACTCAGCGAATTGACCCCGGGATGTCGTAGGAGCGCACCCGGGCGCGACGAAGCGTTCCTGGGAAGGCCCGTCGCGCCCTGGTGCGCTCCTACTGGGGAACCGGCCGTGATGGCCTGTCCGACGGCATGGCGATGATCCTGCCGATGTTCGAACAGGCCGAACGCGTGCAACAGGGCAAACGGATCAAAGACTCGCAGATCGATGCAGTGTTCGCGAAGTGGGTCGACCCAGCGAATTGACCCCGGGATGTCGTAGGAGCGCACCCGGGCGCGACGAAGCGTTTCTGGGAAGGCCCGTCGCGCCCTGGTGCGCTCCTACGGGGGAGCCGGCCGTGATGGCCTGTCCGACGGCATGGCGATGATCCTGCCGATGTTCGAACAGGCCGAACGCGTACAACAAGGCAAGCGGGTCAAGGACGCGCAGATCGCTGCGGTATTCGCGCAATGGGTCGACTCAGCGAATTGACCCCGGGATGTCGTAGGAGCGCACCCGGGCGCGACGAAGCGTTCCTGGGAAGGCCGGTCGCGCCCTGGTGCGCTCCTACGGACAAGGGCGCGGTTATTCCTTGAACATCAGGAACGCCGCTACCAGGATCAGCCCGAACGCGGCCCAGTGATTCCACCTCAGCGACTGGCCCAGGTAGAAGGTGGAGAAGCCGGCGAACACCAGCAACGTGATGACTTCCTGCATGCCCTTGAGCTGCGGCGCGGAGTACACCGCGCTACCCAGGCGGTTGCCCGGCACCTGCAGGCAGTATTCGAAGAAGGCAATGCCCCAGCTGACCAGGATCGCGATCATCAGCGGCGTGCTCTTGTACTTCAGGTGGCCATACCAGGCGAAGGTCATGAACACATTGCTGGCGATCAGCAGCAGCACCGGGTACAGGTAGGCGGTGAAGGGGGCAGTGGGCATGACGGCGGCGGCTGAGAAGGGGCCGGCAGCATAAGCCAGTCCCGTTAAGCGCACGCGACCGTGCTGCCGCGTTTGCTGTCAGCGCTGCATGCCCCAGCGGCGCACGGTCAGCCGCTCGATGGCCTGGAACACCACGCCTTCCACCAGCAGGCCCAGCACGATCACCATGGCCAGTCCGGCGAACACCCGGTCGGTGTACAGCTCGTTGCGGTTCTGGAAGATGTACCAGCCCAGCCCACCCTGGCCGGAGGTGGCGCCGAACACCAGCTCGGCGGCGATCAGGGTGCGCCAAGCGAATGCCCAGCCGATCTTCAGCCCGGACAGGATCGCCGGCAGTGCGGCCGGGATCAGCAGCTGTGCCACGTAGCGCGGCCCACGCAGCCCGTAATTGCGCCCGGCCATGCGCAGGGTCTCCGGCACCGCCTGGAAGCCGGCGTAGGTGGTCAGCGCCAGCGGCCACAGCACCGAGTGCACCAGCACGAACACCAGGCTGCCGGTGCCCAGGCCGAACCACAGCAAGGCCAGCGGCAGCAGCGCGATGGCCGGCAGCGGATTGAACATGGCGGTCAGCGTGCCCAGGACATCGCGGCCCCAGCGGGTAGACGCGGCCACCGCGGTCAGCCCGAACGCCGATACCACGCCCAGCAGATAGCCCTGCGCCAGTACCTGCAGCGAGGCGCCCACCCGGCGCAGCAACTCGCCCGATAGCAGGCCGTCGTAGAACGCGCGTGCGGTCTGCGCCGCGCTGGGCAGCATCAGGTCGTCGCCGACCACGCGCGCGGCGATTTCCCACGCCGCCGCCAGCACCACCAGCACCAGGGCCTTGCGCAGCCACGCCGGCGCCTGCCAGGGGATTGGCGCGGCGGCGGTCAGCAGGGCCGGATCCAGCGGCTGCAGCGCCAGCTCGTATTCCGGGCGCACCGGCGGAACGGGCGGCAGCGCAGTGGCGGGTGCGCGGCTCATGGCAGCGCCTCGCGTTGCAGCGGGGCAGAGCGACGCAGCGGCGCCACCTTGTCGTCGGCCAGCGTGTCGTCAGGCAGGTCGAACAACAGGCGATGGATGCGCTGCGCCGTCTGCTGGAAGGCCACGCTGCCGGGGCTGTGCGGGCCGAAGGCATGCGCATTGAGTTCGGCACGCACCTGGCCCGGATGTGGCGACAGCAGCAGCACGCGGTTGCCGACCACCAATGCTTCCTCGATGGAATGGGTGACGAACAACAGGGTGAAGCGCGCCTGCTCCCACAGCTCCAGCATCTGCTCCTGCATGCGCGAGCGGGTCAACGCATCCAGTGCGGCGAATGGTTCGTCCATCAACAACACGCGCGGGCGCATCGCCAGTGCGCGCGCGATCGCCACGCGCTGCTTCATGCCACCGGACAAGGTGTGCGGATAGGCCTCGGCAAACCCGCTCAGCCCAACCTGGGCCAGGCTCTCGTCTGCCCGCTCGCGGGCTTCGCCGCGGCCGAGCTTGCGCGCTGCGCGTAGCCCGAACACCACGTTCTCGCGCACGGTCTTCCAGGGCGCGAGTTGATCGAATTCCTGGAACACCACCACCCGGTCCGGCCCCGGCCCGGTCACCACCTGCCCATCCAGGCGGATCTGCCCCTCGCGCGGCGGCACGAAGCCGGCCACCGCCTTGAGCAGGGTGGACTTGCCGCAGCCGGACGGCCCCAGCAGCACGAAGCGGTCGGCTGCATGCACATCGAAGCGCACCCGATGGGTGGCCCGCACTACCCGCTGTGCGTTGACGTATTCCAGGCTGACGTGATCGACCTGCAACAAGGGTGTGGCCATCGCTCAGCTCCCGCCCGCAATCAGCGGGTCGTCGAAGAAGTAGTCGCCCACCTTGACCGGCGCCTGCTTCATCGCACCGCTGCGGTGCATGAACTGACCCAATTTCAGCGTGTTCTGTGGCGCCACGGTGAACTGCACCTTGGGGTCCTTGAGGATCTGCAATATCAGCGCACGGTCGATGCTCGACCCGTTACGGCGCAGAAAGATATCTGCCGCCTGCTCCGGATGCGCGGTCACGAACTTCGCCGCCTGATCCAGTGCCGCGACGAAGGCGCCGTAGGTCTTGGGGTTGTCGCTGCGGAATTTCTCGGTGGCGTACAGCACCGTCGCCGACGACGGGCCGCCCTCGATGTCGTAGGAGCTGGTGACGATATGCGCGGCCGGGTTGCGCGCCAATTCCTGCTCCTGGAAGGGCGGGCTGGCGAAATGCGCGGTGATCTCGGTGCGGCCGCGGATGATCGCCGCCGCCGCATCCGGGTGCGGCAGTGCTACCTGCAAGGGGTCCAGCTGATGGGTGCCCTTGTCGCCCCAGCGTTGCTGCGAGGCATGCTGCAGAAACCGCGATTGCACCGATACACCGGTGGCCGGCACGGCGATGCGGTCCTTCGGGGTGAAATCGCCGATGCTCTTGATGCGCGGGTTGTTGCTGATGAGGTAATACGGAAAGTTGCCCAGCGACGCCACACCACGCACGTTCTGCCGGCCACGGGTGCGGTCCCAGATGGTGAACAGCGGCCCGACACCGGCCCCCGCGATATCGATCGAGCCGGTGAGCAAGGCATCGTTGACCGCCGCGCCGCCGGACAGTTGCAGGAACTGCACGTCGATGTCCACGCCGGCCTGCTTGCCTTGTTGCTCGATCAGCCGCTGCTCCTGCGCCACGTCCAGCAGCAGGTAGACGATGCCGAACTGCTTGGCGATGCGCAGCTTGCCCTCTGCCTGCGCCGCGCCGCTCAACAGTGGCAGTGCCGCCAGCAGCAGGACCGCCACGCGCCGCGAGAAACGGCGGCGCAGCAACGGTGCGTGGGAAGTGACGGTCAGACGCATGCAGCGCTCCGGGTGCAAGGGGGGGAGGGGATGGCGGCGCGCTCAGAACGGCGCATCGCCTTCGATGGTGGTGCGGTTGAGCCGGCGGCGCAGGTGGTCTGGCGTACCGGCGGCCAGATGCATCACCGAGCGGTTGTCCCAGAACACCATGTCGTGCGGCTGCCAGCGGTGCCGGTACACCAGCGCCGCGCGCGTGCTGTGCGCGAACAAGGTCTGCAGCAGCGCGTGGCTTTCGTCCTCGGGCAGCCCGACGATGCGGGTGGTGAAATGTTCGCTGATGAACAAGGCCTTCTGCCCGGTTTCCGGGTGCGTGCGCACCACCGGATGCTGCACCGGGGTGACCTCGGCAATCTGCTCCGGCGTCAACGCCGGGCGCCACGGATTGCGCGCGCGCAACTCCTCGTATTTGGCCAGATAGCTGTGCTCGGCGCGCAGGTCCTGCACGGTGCGCTTGAGTGCATCAGGCAAGGTCTGCCAGGCCAGATGCTGGTTGGCGAACAAGGTATCGCCGCCCTCGGCAGGCAGCTCCTGTGCATGCAGCAGCGAACCCAGGCTGGGGGTGTCCTTATATGACAGGTCCGAATGCCAGTAGTGCCCGGCATCGCCCAGGCCGATCGGCTGGCCGTTTTCCTTGATGTTGGACACCACCAGCACTTCCGGATGTCCATGCAGCTGGAAATTACGCAGTACGTGGATCTGCAGCGGGCCGAAGCGGCGGCTGAACTCGACCTGCTGCGCCGGGGTGATGCGCTGGTCGCGAAACACCAGCACGTGGTACTGAAGGTGCGCGCGATGGATGCGCGCGAAGGTGTCCGCATCCAGCGGCTGCGACAATTCCAGCCCGATGACTTCCGCGCCCAGCGGCGCATCGAACGGCACGATCCGCACGCCGGCGGTGTGTCCCGTGTTGGCATCGGCGCGCGGCGGCTGCACGCGCACTGCAGAACTGACGTTGGCCACGAACTTGCACCTCGACAACAGCAAAGGCCGCCTGACACGGCGACCGGACTGGTCACTGTAGGCAGTCGGATTCCTGCTGCGAACGTACGATTGGCAAGGTGCTTATGCGCTGCGGGTATATGCATCGGTTGGCACCATGTGCAGGTCTGCCAACCACACACGGGGGTGCCACGTGACCGCTTGGGCGAGTGACCGCCGCAGGCCAGCGCTTGGTTCAGCTGCTCAACAAGGTTGATGAGCCTCCGTGACTTATTAACTTTTGCAGGGGCCGCGCCAGATGGATCGGTTGCTCTTGCATGCAATGGCAACCGATCTGTGTACTCAATCCGCGCGCAACGCCAACGCAGGCGGCGTGGACAGGATACGCCGGGTGCCGGACCAGCCGGCAAGCAGGCTCAGCGCCAGTCCGAAGGCGCCGCCCAGCAGCAGGCGCGGCCAGTCCGGTGCCAGTGCGATGTCGAAGGCTTGCTGGCCCACCACCGCGCCGATCACTGCCGCCGCGGTCACCGCCAGGCCGGCCGCCAGCAGCCCCAGCGCACCGAATTCCACCAGCACTGCGCCGCGCAACTGCCCGCGGCGTGCACCCAGTGTGCGCAGCACGGCGCTGTCGTAACGGCGCTCGCCGGCAGTGGCCTGCAAGGCGGCCAGCAGCACCAGCACACCAGCCAGCAGGCTGAAGCCCATCACCAGCTGCACGGCTTGTGCCACCTGGTCGATCACCTCGCGCACCCGGCCCAGGATGGCATCGATATCCAGCACCGAGATGTTGGGGTAATCGCGGCTCAGCGACGCCAGCCTGGGCGCATTGCCAGGAGGCAGGTGGAAGGCAGAAATCAGGTTGTAGGGCGCATCGCCCACCGCACCTTCATTGAGCAGCAGGAAGAAGTTGACCCGGAACGAGTCCCAGTCCGCCTTGCGGATGCTGGTGACGGTGAAGCTGCGTTGTTGCTCGCCCAGCAGCAGGGTGATGCGGTCGCCGAGCTTGAGCTGATAGCGCTGCGCCCAGCCTTCTTCCACCGAGGCTTCGGCAGCGGTGCTGTCGGCGCTCCAGAACTTGCCCTGCAGCAGCGTATTGGCTGGCGGAAACGCATGCCGCCAGGAGAAATTGACCGGGCGGTTGTCGCCATCGCCATCGTCGGCCGGATCGCGGTCGCCGCGCACCGGCGGTTTGTCGTTGATGGCGACCAGGCGGCCGGTGGAGAACGGCTCCACTGCCGCATTGTCCACCCCCAGCCCACGCAGCGTTTGCAACACCGGCGCGGTCTGTTCGGGCTGGATGTTCATCAGGAAATAGTTCGGGGTGTCTGCCGGCAGGCGGTCGCGCCATTGGCCGAGCAAGCCGGGGCCGACCACCGCCAGCAGCAACAGCGCGCACAGCGACAGCGACAGGCCGACCAGCTGCACCACGCTCAGGCCGCGCCGGCGGGTGAGCGAGGCCAGGCCCAGTTTCCAGGCGCCGCGCAGGCGGTGCTGGATCGGCCGCAGCAGGGCCAGCAGGCCCAGCCCCAGCAGCATCGCCACCAGCGCCAGCGCGGCCAGGCCACCCAGCACCCAACCCGCCAGCACCAGGTTGCCGGTGGCGTAGACGGTGAGCGCCAGCGTTGCGGCCAGGGCCGCGCCGTAGACCAGCAACGCACTCGGCGGCACCGCGGCAAAGCTGCGGTTGAGCACCCGCATCGGTGGCACGTTGCGCAGCCGCAGCAGCGGCGGCAGGCCGAAGCCCAGCAACAGCACCAGGCCGATCCCTGCGCCCGCCAGGGCCGGGGTGGCCTGCGGCAACGGCAGCCGGTTCGGAATCAAACTGCCCAGCGCCTGTACCAAGCCTTCCTGCGCCAGCATGCCCAGCCCGATGCCGACCAGGCAGGCCGGAATCGCGGTGAACAGTAACTGCAGCGACAGCATCGCCAAAATGTCGCGCTGCTTCGCGCCCAGGCAACGCAGCACCGCCACGGCATCGATGCGCCGCATCGCAAAGCGGTTGGCCGCCAGCGCGGTCGCCACGCCCGACAGCAGCACGGCGAGCAAGGCCGACAAGGCCAGGAAGCGCCCGGCCCGGTCGAACGCCGCACGCATGCCGCGCTGGGTGTCTTCGATGCCGACCAGGCGATATTCGCTGGCGCGCGGCTTGAGCCAGGCGCGCAGGTCGGCGATGGCATCCGGCGCACCGGCGAACATCAGCCGATAGGAGGCGCGGCTGCCGGGTCCGAGCAGACCGGCGCTTTCGATATCGGCGCGATTGACCAGCAGCGGCGGCGACAACTGCATCAGCTCGCCGGAGGCATCCGGCTCGGCGCGCAGCACGCCGGTGATGGTCAGGTGGCCGGCGCCGAACTCCAGCTGTTCGCCCACGCGCAGGCCCAGCGCCTCCAGCAGGCGTGGGTCGGCATAGGCCTGTCCGGGCGGCGGCGCGGTGTCAGGCGTGCCTTCGGTAGCGCGGCCGTCCCTGGACACCAGCAGCTGCCCGCGCAGCGGATAGCCGGCGCCCACGCCACGGATGTTGGCCATCTGGCTGGCTTCTTTGTGGAACAGCACGCTCGGGAAGCTGACCATGCGCGTGCTCTGCAGCCCGCGCCGCTGCGCTTCGGCGGCGAAGTCGGCCGGAATCTCCTGGCGCCCGGTTACGCCCAGGTCGCCACCGAGCACCTCGGCCGCACTGGAGGTCAGCGCCAGCGTCACCCGGTCCACCAACGTGCCGACGGCAGTCATCACCGCCACGCCCAACACCAGTGCGGCGAACACGGTCAGCAGATCGCCGGCCAGGAATTCGCGGCGTACCGCGCGCGCCGCCTGCTTGACGACGTTCATGCCGACGCGCCGGAGGCTTGCGCGTGCAGGCGGCCGCCGTCGATGCGGTAGATGTGGCGGCAGCGCTGCGCCAGGGTCATGTCGTGGGTGACCAGCACCAGGGTGGTGTCGCTGGTGGCATTGAGCGCGAACAGCAGGTCGCTGACCTGCGCGCCGGTGGCCTGGTCCAGGCTGCCGGTGGGTTCGTCGGCGAACAGGATGCGCGGGCGCGCCACGAAGGCGCGCGCCAGCGCCACGCGCTGCTGCTCACCGCCGGAGAGCTGGCGCGGGTAGTGCCGCGCACGCGCACTCAGGCCCACCGCCTCCAGCACCTCGCGCACCCGCGCCGGGTCTTCGCGCCCGGCCAGCTCCAGCGGCAGTGCGATGTTTTCTTCGGCCGTCAGTGCCGGTAGCAGATGGAAGCTCTGGAACACGAAGCCGACCTCACGGGCACGCAGGGCGGCGCGCGCTTCTTCGTCGAGCTGGCCCAGATCCTGCCCGGACAGCGCGATGCTGCCGTGACTGGGCAGGTCCAGCCCGGCGAGCAGGCCGAGCAGGGTGGTCTTGCCCGACCCGGACGCGCCAACGATGGCGATGCTGTCGCCTTCACTGACCGTCAAGCTCACGTTGTCGAGGATGTGCAGCGTTCCCTCCGGGCCACTGACGGATTTGCCGACCTCGCGGACGTCGATGGCGGTGCGGGTGCTGGAGCGGGGGGCCAGACTGTCGATGAGGAATCTCCGAATGCGTGAAAGAACACTGCGATATGGCGCGCTGGTCCTGTGGCTGCTGACACTCTCCCTGCTTGCGCCGGGGATTGCCGCTGCCAAGCGTCCGGCGACGACCGCACCGATCCTGGTGGTGGGCGACAGCCTGAGCGCTGCGCACAACATCCCGGTGCAGTCCGGCTGGGTCACCCTGTTGGACCAACGCCTGAAGCGTGACATGGCGACGCCCCCGGCGATCATCAATGCCAGTATCAGCGGCGAGACCACCTCCGGCGCGCTGACCCGGCTGCCGGGCCTGCTGCAGAAGCACGCACCCGGCGTGGTGGTGATCGAGCTGGGCGGCAACGATGCGCTGCGCGGGCTGACCCCGGCCCAGCTCAAGAGCAATCTGGAAAAGATGATCCAGCTCAGCCAGGCCTCCGGGGCCAAGGTGCTGCTGCTGGGCATCGACGTGCCGCCCAATTACGGCCCGGCCTACCGCGAGCGCCTGAAGGCGACCTATGCGGACTTGGCAAAGCAATACAACACGGCGCTGGTGCCATTCTTCCTGGAAAAGGTTGCCTTGCAGCCGGGCCTGATGCAGGCCGATGGTCTGCACCCGACCGCTGCTGCCCAGCCCAAGGTACTGGAGACGGTGTGGCCGGCGCTGCGCCCGTTGCTGGGACGCTGATCGGATGGCATGAAACGTTATTCGGCCTTCACGTTGCTTGCACCGGCCATCCGGCATGTTTCACAAAGCTGAAGACCGAGGAAAGTCCATGCGTCAGACCAAGGAAACGTCCGGCCTCGTGCTGGTCGTCGAAGACAACCGCAATATCTCCGAAATGATCGGCGAATACCTGGAAGGCCGTGGCTTCGAGGTCGACTACGCGCAAGATGGACTGGACGGTTACCGTCTGGCCGCCGAGAACAGCTACGACGTGGTCGTGCTGGATCTCATGCTGCCGCGCCTGGACGGCATCGAGGTGTGTCGCCGCCTGCGCAACGACGCACGCAAGTCCACCCCGGTGCTGATGCTGACCGCCCGCGACACGCTGGACGACAAGCTCACCGGCCTGGGCTTCGGCGCCGACGATTACCTGACCAAACCGTTCGCGATCCAGGAGCTGGAAGCGCGCTTGCGTGCCCTGATCCGCCGCGAACGTCGCCAGGTGGGCTCGGAAGTGCTCAAGGTCGCCGATCTGGTGTTGGATCCGGTGAGCATGCGCGCCACCCGCGCCGGCACCGAGCTGCAGCTCTCGCCGATCGGCCTGCGCCTGCTGACCATCCTGATGCGCGAATCGCCGCGCGTGGTGACCCGCCAGGAAATCGAGCGCGAGATCTGGGGCAACGGGCTGCCCGATTCGGACACCTTGCGCAGCCATCTGTACAACCTGCGCAAGATCATCGACAAGCCGTTCGACCGTCCGCTGCTGCACACTGTGCAAAGCGCCGGCTACCGCATTGCCGACATCGCCCAGCCGATGACCTGATGTTCCGGCCGGCCGCCGTCAGGTGGCTGGCCGCTCCTGCAGGCGCTCCCGCGCCACTCGCCCTCCCGTGCCGCCAACAGGCTGCACGACGGACTCACGGACGCGTTGCCCGACCTGCGGCACGCGTCCCTGGATGCAGCAATGCCACACGGGCTCCCGCGAAAAATACGTCTGGCGTTCCTGTTGCAGGTTGCGCTGGCGAGCCTGGCCATCGTGCTGGGCGGGTACCTGATCTCCTTCGTCATCAAGTACAGCCTGGTGCGCACTGTGCTTGCCGACGAAGCGGTGCATTTCTGGCGCATGCACAAGAGCACGCCGGACTACCGGCCGCCGAATACGCGCAATATCCAGGGGTATTTCTCGCCGGCCGGGGCTGTTGCCGATGCGGCGCCAGCGGCGCTGCGGCGCCTGTCGCCGGGCTTCAGCGAAGTGGCCGCCGCCGACGCGCTGGCCTATGTGGACCAACGCCCGGAAGGTCGCCTGTACCTGGTGTTCCCGCGCTCGCGCGCTGCCCATCTCACCTGGTGGTTCGGCGTGGTGCCGGCCATCATCGTGCTGCTGGGAATCTACGGCGTGTCGTGGTTCACCTACCGGGTGTCCAAACGCCTGGTGTCACCGATCAGCTGGCTGGCACGGCGCGTGTCGCAGTGGGACCCGCGCAACCCGGATGTGGACGAACTGGCGCCGGAGCGTTTGCCAGCGGAATTGCAGGGCGAAACCCGGCAATTGGCGCTTGCGCTGCACGCGCTGGGGCAACGGGTCAGCGAGCATGTGGCGCGCGAACGCAACTTCACCCGCGATGCCAGTCATGAGCTGCGCACGCCGCTGACGGTCATCCGCGTGGCCAGCGACATGGCCCTGGCAGACGACGATCTGCCGCAGCGTAGCCAACGCAGCCTGCGTCGGATCCAGCGCGCCGGCCGCGACATGGAAGCGGTGATCGATGCATTCCTGATCCTGGCCCGCGAGGCGGAGATCGATCCGCAGAGCGAGACCTTCGACTTGTCCGAATTGGCCAGTGAGGAGGTCGATAGCGCGCGTGAACTGCTGGGCGACAAACCGGTGTCGTTGCGCATGGTCGGCGACCGGCACCTGCAGATGTTCGCCCCACCGCGGGTGATGCGGGTGGTGTTGAGCAACCTGCTGCGCAATGCCTGCGCCTATACCGACACCGGCAGCATCGAGGTGGAGGTGGCCCAGGACCGGATCGTGGTGCGCGATACCGGTATCGGCATGACCGACGAAGCGCGTGCACGCGCATTCGAGCCGTTCTTCCGCGCCGATCCCACGCGTCCGCAGGGCACCGGCCTGGGCTTGTCGATCGTCCGCCGGCTGTGCGACCGCTTCGGCTGGCGCATCGAGCTGGAGAGCCAGGCCGGCGTGGGCACTTCGGTGGCGGTGGTGGTGGCCTGAGGCTGGCCGGATGCCGGTCGCGACGGGGATCGGGAGATCGCGTGGGTGGCGCGCGCCGCGTCGCCGCATCAGGCGGGGACCTGCGTGACGCGGAGGGAATGCGCGCTGGCGTGTCACCGGGGAGCCAGCGACGCGGAAGCAGAGTCTCGCTGCGTCGCTCAGTGCACTCCGGCGACGCATGGCCGGAGCGCACTGAGCGACGCCCTGGGCGATCACTCCAGCACCGGGGCCACGGCCTTGCGCCACAGCGCGTAACCATCCGCAGTCATATGCAGCCTGTCTTCGCGGAACAGCTGCGGGCGCGGTGTGCCGTCGGCGTCGAGCATGGGGGTATGGACGTCCACGTAGTCGGTCTGCGGAAACTGCGCCAAGGCGTCGCGGATCAGCCGATTGGCGGTTGCCACCGACGGCAGCAGCGCCGCGCGCGCGGGGCTGGGCTTGATCGATAGATAGCTGATCCGCGCTTCGGGCAGGTCGCGCCGAATGCGCTGCACGAATGCCACGACATCGTCGCGCACCTGTTCGGGCGTGCGTCCGCTGTTGAGATCGTTGTCGCCGGCATACAGCACCACCTGGCGCGGGGTGTACGCAATCACGATGCGGTCGGCATACCAGGTGCTGTCGCGTACTTCCGAGCCGCCGAAGCCGCGGTTGATGACTGGCTTGCCGGGAAAATCCTGTGCCAGTGTGTCCCAGAAGCGGATCGAGGAACTCCCCACGAATACGATGCCATGCCGGGGAGGTGGCTGGCGCGCGTCGCTGGCGGCGAAGCGCTGCATGTCCTGTTCCCAGGCGGTGCTGGAGACCTGGGTGGGGACGGCTGGCGCGGTCTCCAGGGCGATGGCCTGGCTGGAGACCAGCAGCAGCGCAGCCAGCAGTGCGCGTAAGCGGTATTGGATCATGAGCAACCCTGCAGCAATGGAGCCAACGGGCATGGTGCCGCAGTCTGCAAGCCGTGGGCAAACCGGCCTGTCGCTGGCGGTGTGCGGCAGCACGGTGCAAGATTCGCACTTTCCCCAGCAGCGAACAGGTCATGCATTCTTTTTGTCCCCAGGCGCGCCCTTGCGGCTGCAGGTCCTGACGCATGGCCGATCAGCTGGGACACGTGCCGCGCGGTCCGCGCCGCATGCTCAAGGCGGCAATCTGGTCGTGGCAGGGATTGCGCGCGGCGTGGCTGCACGAATCCTCGTTCCGGCTGGAAGTCTGCCTGGCGGTGGTGATGGCGCCATTGGGCGCATGGCTGGGGCAGTCGCCGCTGGAACGCATCGCGTTGATCGCGCCGTTGCTGATCGTGCTGGCGGCCGAACTGTTGAACTCGGCCATCGAAGCGGTGATCGAGCGCTACGGCCCGGAACACCATGTGCTGGCTGGCCGCGCCAAGGACATGGGCTCGGCGGCGGTGTTCCTGCTCCTGCTCAATGTGCTGTTGTGCTGGGGCCTGGTGCTGTTGCCACGGATCGTTTGAGCGCCGACCGCTGTGGCGTCTGCCGGCAAGCGGGGCGTGACGGTACAGCCCGGTGCGTTGCGTCCGCGCGCAGCGACGCAGTCAATGCGCCGGTGCGCGTCTGGAGTTGCCGGTGGCGGGCCGCCTGCATCGCTGGGCGCTCATTGCACTGCCGTGATGCCCAGCCGCTTCGCCATGCGCGCAAGATTGGCGCGGTCCAGCTTCAGTGCGCGCGCGGCAGCCGACCACTGGTAGCGATGACGCTCCAGCGCCGTCCGAATCAACTGTTCTTCGAATGCGGCCACGCGCTGGCGATATCCCAGGCTTGCCTCCGCTGGATGTTCGGCCTCCGGAACAGGTGCGTCGGCAGCGACCTGGGCAAGCGCCAGATGTGCCACCCCCAGTGACACGATGCCTTGGGGGCCCGGGCCGGTGCCCATGGCCTTGATGACCGCGCGGCCAATGACGTGCTCGAGTTCGCGCACATTGCCTGGCCATGCGTAAGCCAGCAGCGCTGCCTGGGCAGGCCCATCCAGGCGCAGCCCGCGCAGGCGATAGCGCGCACGGGCGTCTTCCAGGAAGTAGCCGGCAACGCGCAGCACGTCCCGTCCCCGGGCCCGCAGGGCGGGAACGCGGATTGGATAGACCGTGAGCCGGTGATAGAAGTCAGCACGCATGGCACCCTTGCGAACCTGCTCGGAAAGATCCGCATTGGTCGCCGCGATCACCCGTACGTTCACGTGATGCTCGCGGTCCGATCCCAGGCGTTGGACTTGGCCCTCCTGCAGGACGCGCAGCAACTTGGCCTGCGTGGCAAGGGGAAGCTCGCCGACCTCGTCGAGAAACAAGGTGCCACCGTCGGCCAGTTCGAACTTGCCCCGACGGTCTGCATGCGCACCGGTATAGGCGCCCCTGACGTGCCCGAAGAGTTCGCTCTCCACCAGCGTGTCAGGCAGCGCTGCACAGTTAAGGCTGACCAGCGGTTTGCCACAGCGCGAGGATGCGGTGTGCAGGGCGCGCGCCACCAGTTCCTTGCCAACCCCGGTCTCGCCCTGGATCAGCACGCACAGGTCGCTGGGACCGGCCAGCGCGATCTCCCGGATCAAGGCTTTGTAGGCAGGACTCTGGCCGATCAGCTGTCGCTGCGCATGCGGGGCATCCCGCAGGATCTGCGCGGCGTGTTCGTGTGCGGCCTCGGCCAGGTCGGTCAGTGCCTCCATGCGCTGCGCCGCCGCCACGGAGGCACCCGCCAGGCCGGCAAACGCCGATAACACGTCCAGTGCGTCATGGGTGAAGCGCTCGGTCTCCAGCGCATCCAGCGTGATGATCCCCCAGGGACGCCCGTCCACACGCAGCACGCATCCCAGGCAGTCATGCACCGGGAGATGGCCCTGCACGCTCTCCACCAGCCCATCGTAGGGATCGGGCAACGGACTGTCAGGGTCGAAGCGCACCGGCCCCGCCGCGTCGAGGATCCTCGCCAACCGCGGGTGTTCGGTGACACGAAAGCGCCGCCCCATCGTGTCCGGGGTCAGCCCGTCCACCGCCACCGGGACCAGATCCTGTCCCTCCAGGCGCAGCAGCGCAGCGGCATCGCACGGCAACAAGGTCCGAAAACCCTCCAGCAGACGGCGGTAGCGATCTGCGTCGGGCAGATCCTGGGTGAGGTCCGAGAGCAATGGCAGCAGTGCAAGTAGCTGGCTGGATTGAGTCATTTCGACCTGTATGGAGTCGATTCGACTCATTTCATGCTGGAGTCATTATGACACGGAAGATCGCAAAGTGATTGATCTCAAAGGATAAGCGGGTTGGTACGGGCTTTGCTGCCATGCGCTGCACACCAAACGAGAGACCGCTCATGTTGTCCGAGATCCACCGCGCCACCGTCGCCTCCACCGTCCCGCTGCTCGAACAAGGTGGAGAGGCGCTGATAACCCATTTCTACAAGAAGATGCTGGCCGATCACCCCGAAGTACGGCCTTACTTCAACGCTGCGCACCAAGCCAATGGCGATCAGCCGCGCGCGCTGGCAAACGGCGTGTTGATGTATGCGCGGCACATCGAGCGCCTGGAGGCACTTGGCCCCCTGGCCACCCAGATCGTCAACAAGCACGTGGCGCTGCAGATCCAGCCGGAACACTACCCGATCGTTGGCAACTGCCTGATCGCGGCCATCGCTGAAGTGCTTGGCCCGAACACGGCCACGGTTGCCGTGCTGGACGCATGGGCCGCCGCCTATGCGCAGCTGGCGCAGATCCTGATCGATGCAGAAAGCGCGCGCTACGCCGAGCAGGAGGCTGCCCATGGCGGTTGGCGGGGCGGCCGCGATTTCACCGTGGTCGGCAAGACCATCGAGAGTGCAGAGATCACTTCGTTTTATCTCGCCCCGCTCGATCAGGGGCCGGTGATGGACTTCCAGCCAGGCCAGTACATCGGCCTTCACCTGTGGATCCAGGGGCAGGAACATCGTCGGAACTATTCGCTTTCCGCGCCGCCCAATGGCAAGACCTACCGCGTCAGCATCAAGCGCGAGGCCGGCGGCGTGGTATCCAACCATTTGCACGACAGCGTCGACATCGGCGACACCCTGGAACTCAACGCGCCCAGTGGCGCGTTCACCCTGGTGGCCGGCACACGTCCGATCGTGTTGATCAGCGGTGGCGTGGGCATCACGCCGATGCTGCCGATGCTGGCGCAGGGGCTGGAGACGGGGCGGCCGATCACCTTCATCCATTGCGCACGAAACCGCGATGTGCACGCGTTCAAGGACAGGATCGATGCGGCGGCTGCCGCACATCCTCAGCTCACGCACTATTACTGCTACGACACGGTGGCAGGCGCTGAATCGCAAATGCCGCACGGCGTGGGGCTGCTCGATGCGGCTCGCCTGAGTCAGTGGATGCCGGCAGATACATCCGGTGCCCGGGACGTGGATGTGTATTTCCTTGGGCCGAGGCCTTTCATGCGCATGCTGCGCAGGCAGCTGTCCGAACTCGGGGTGCCTGACGCGCAGGTGCGCTTCGAGTTCTTCGGCCCCGCGTCGGCGTTGCAATAGCGGCGGGCCTGGGCGACCGGTCACGCGTCAGGCGATCGCTGCACCATATCCGCAGGTGCTGTCGTGGTGTGTCATCGCCGCTGTGATCCCGCCTGGCCCTTCGCCCCGGGCGCGCGTCGGTGGACGCATCGGTTGCGCGGGTCGTTGCTGCATATTCGGCCGCCAAGGGTTGCCGGCCTCTATCGCGGCCGGTAGCCCCGCGCGAGGCTGCGCGCGTGCATGCGGGCTTGACCTGCGGTATGCCATGCTGCGGCCATCTTTCGATGGGGCAGCTGCATGTCCGTGCTGATGCGTACTTTGGTGGTGTTGATGCTGACCGTCTTTTTGTCTGGCTGCGGCTATAACGCGATCCAGCAAAAAGAGGAGAGCGTGAAGGCGGGTTGGTCGGAAGTGCTCAACCAGTACCAGCGTCGCGCCGATCTGATTCCCAACCTGGTGCGCACCGTGCAGGGCTACGCGCAGCAGGAACGCCAGGTGCTGACCGAAGTGACCAATGCCCGCGCACGCGTGGGGCAGATCCAGGTCAATGCCGACGATGAAGCATCGCTCAAGCAATTCCAGCAGGCCCAGGGCGAATTGGGCAGCGCGTTATCGCGCCTGCTGGTGGTGAGCGAAAACTATCCGCAGCTCAAGTCCGACCAGTCGTTCCGCGATCTGCAGGTGCAGTTGGAAGGTACCGAAAACCGCATCACCGTGGCGCGCGGCCGCTACATCCAGACCGTGCAGGATTACAACACCTACATTCGTTCGTTTCCGCAGGTCGTCACTGCCAAGCTCTTCGGTTATCAGCCCAAACCGAATTTCAGCGTGGAAAACGAAGCGCAGATCTCGCGCGCGCCGCAGGTGGACTTCGGCAACCAGCAGGCACCGCAGCCGCAGCCTGCACCACAGCCTGCCCAGTAATCAGCAGCCTGCGCAGTAATCACAAGCCCCTCCCCCCCCTCGGGAGAGGGGTTGGGGTGAGGGTACTTCGCGAAGCTTCTGTGTTTTCCAACTGCACGTGGCTTCGCTCGCACCTTCATCCGCCCCTTCGGGGCACCTTCTCCCCCATGAAGGGGGACAATGTCCCGGTGGGAGAGAGGGGAAAGACTGAGTGTCAGTACGCATCAGGTAGGAGTTGGCAATGCGGCGAACGTCTTCGAAAGTGGTGTGGATGATGGTGTTGCTGCTGCCGGCGTCGCTGCTGGCGCAGGAGCTGGCGGCCATTCCGCCGCTGCACTCGCCCGTCGTCGATGTCACCGGGACGTTGGATGCGGCGCAGGTCCAGCAGCTGGAACAGCAGGCGCGAGCGCTGCAGCAACGCAAGGGCGCGCAGCTGCAGATCCTGGTCGTGCCGACCACGCAGCCGGAGACGATCGAGCAGTACACCCAGCGCGTGTTCGATACCTGGAAGATCGGGCGCAAGGGCGTCGACGATGGGGTACTGCTGTTGGTGGCTAAGGACGATCGCCGCGTGCGCATCCAGCCCGGCTATGGCCTGGAAGGCGCCATTCCCGACATCGTGGCCAATCGCGTGATCCAGGAGTATCTGGCGCCGCGCTTCCGCGAGGGCAACTACGGCGGCGGTATCGGCGACGCCACTGCAACGCTGGCCGGCCTGATCGAGGGCGAGGCGCTGCCGGCGCCGGTCAGCGGGCACCAGGGCGGGGCCGGCAATGGCGGCGGTGGCTGGATCATGGCGTTGTTTGTCGGCTTTGTGGTCGCGATGGTGGCGCGCGGCATCCTGGGGGCGTTGCCGCGTCCGGTGCGGGCCTTGTTGACCGGCATTGCGGCCGGTGGCGCGGCGCTGCTGTTCACCTCCCTGCTGCTGGCCAGCACCGGTGCGGCCGTCATTGGGCTGTTGGCCGGGTTGGCCTCGGCATCGCCGGGGCGCTTCGTGGGCGGCGGTGGCTGGGGCGGGGGTGGGTTCGGTGGGTTCGGAGGCGGTGGCCGCGGTGGTTTTGGCGGCGGCGGCTGGGGTGGCGGTGGTGGTTCATCGGGAGGCGGTGGCGCCTCGGGGAGCTGGTAATGCGGTGGCTCAGGCATGTCTTCGCGCCCTCGGCGCAACGCAGATTTCCAGCGTCCTGCATGGAGACGATCGCCGCGGCGGTGGCCGCCAGCGAACGCAGCCACACCGGGCAGATCATGGTGGCGGTCGAGGCGGACCTGCCGATGGCCGCGCTATGGCGCGGGCATACCGCGCGGCACAGCGCCGAACAGGCCTTCGCGCACCTGCGCACCTGGGAGACGGAGGCCAACAACGGGGTGCTGATCTATCTGCTGCTGGCCGACCACGCCATCGAGGTGGTGGCCGATCGTGGCCTGCGCGCCCGGGTGCCGGACGCCCAGTGGGGCGAGGTGTGCCGGCGTATGCAGCAGTTCCTGCGCGAGGGCCAGTACGAGGTGGCGGTGCTGGCGGGCATCGAGGCGGTGACCGAGCTGCTGGCCGCCCACTTCCCACGCGACGCTCATGCCCCGCATGAAGACGAGCTGCCCAACCGGCCACAGCTTTTAGGCTGAGGGTGCCTGAGGTGTCAGAATAGCGGCCTCGCTTTTTTATGATCCGCGGTCCGCATGATCTATCTGCACGCCATCGACCCCATCGCCTTCTCGCTTGGCCCGGTGCAGGTGCACTGGTATGGCTTGATGTACCTGGCGGCCTTCTTCTCGGCCTGGGCACTGGGGCGCTCGCGCGTCCTGCGCGGCCGCTTGCCGGGCGTGGACATGGACGGGTTCTCCGACCTGCTGTTCTACGGCATGCTGGGTGTGGTGCTGGGCGGGCGCATCGGCTACATGCTGTTTTATGCGTTCGACACCTTCCTGGCCAACCCGCTGATCCTGTTCAAGGTCTGGGAGGGCGGCATGAGCTTCCACGGTGGCCTGCTCGGGGTGCTGCTGGCCTGCTGGCTGTGGGCGCGCCGCCATCGCCTGCACTTCTTCGACGTGATGGATTTCGTCGCGCCACTGGTGCCGCTGGGCCTTGGGTTCGGGAGGCTGGGCAATTTTGTCGGCGGCGAGTTGTGGGGCAAGTTCACCCAGGCCGGTTGGGGCGTGATCTTTCCGCATGCACCGGAGCTGGCCAATATGGCGCCGGCACAGATCCAGGCGCAATACGCCGCCGGGGCACTGGATCGGTTCGCGCGTCATCCGTCGCAGCTGTATGAAGCGGCGTTGGAAGGCGTGGTGATGTTCGTGGTGCTGTGGGCGCTCTCGATGAAGCCGCGCGCCCGCTATGCAGTGTCGGGCGTGTTTGCGTTGCTGTACGGCGTGTTCCGCTTCGTCGTGGAATTCGTGCGGGTACCGGACGCACCGATCGGCTACCTGGCGTTCAACTGGCTGACGATGGGGCAGATCCTGAGCCTGCCGCTGATCGCAGTGGGGCTGGTGTTGCTGGCGATGTCGCGCCGCGCCCCGGTGTTGCAGCCGGTGCTGCCGGTGCCTGCCAGCGTGGAGGCGGCCAAGTGAAGCCGTATCTGGACCTGCTGCAGCATGTGCTGGAACACGGTGCCGAGAAGTCCGACCGCACCGGTACCGGCACGCGCAGCGTGTTCGGCTGGCAGATGCGCTTCGACCTCACTGCCGGGTTTCCGCTGGTCACCACCAAGAAACTGCACCTGCGCTCGATCATCCACGAGCTGCTGTGGTTCCTGCAGGGCGACACCAATATTGGCTATCTCAAGGACCACCAGGTCCGTATCTGGGACGAATGGGCCGACGACAACGGCGACCTCGGCCCGGTGTACGGCAAGCAGTGGCGGCGCTGGACCGGCCCGGACGGCGTGGAGATCGACCAGATGCAGTGGCTGGTGGACGAGATCAAGCGCAACCCGGATTCGCGGCGGCTGGTCATCAGCGCCTGGAACGTGGGCGAACTGCCGCAGATGGCCTTGATGCCCTGCCATAGCCTGTTCCAGTTCTATGTGGTGGACGGCAAGCTCAGCTGCCAGCTGTATCAGCGCAGCGGCGATATCTTCCTGGGCGTGCCGTTCAACATCGCCAGCTATGCGCTGCTGACGCACATGGTGGCGCAGGCTACCGGCCTGGGCGTGGGCGACTTCGTGCATACGCTGGGCGACGCGCACCTGTATGCGAACCACTTCGACCAGGCCCGCGAACAGCTGGCCCGCGCCCCGCGTGCGTTGCCGACACTGCGCCTGAATCCCGAAGTGACCGACCTGTTTGCGTTCGGCTTCGATGACATCGCCATCGAAGGCTATGACCCGCATCCGGCGATCAAGGCGCCGGTGGCGGTATGAGTGGGCAGAACAGCCGGCTCGCCATCTCCCTGATCGTTGCTTTCGACCGCAACAACGCCATCGGCCGCGACAACGACCTGCCGTGGAAGCTGCCGGACGATCTCAAGCGTTTCAAGGCGCTGACGCTGGGCAAGCCGATCCTGATGGGTCGCAAGACGGCGCAATCGCTGGGGCGTGCGCTGCCGGGACGTTTGAACCTGGTGCTGACGCGGTCGGGACAGGTACCGTTCGAGGGCATGCAGGCGGTGGCATCGGTCGATCAGGCGATCGCACTTGCCGAGCAGGCGGGTGCGCCGGAGGTGTGCGTGATCGGTGGTGGCGAGGTTTATCGGCTGACGCTGGAGCGTGCCGACCTGTTGGCCGTCACCGAGGTGGACACTGCGGTCGAACAGGCCGATACGCATTTTCCGGCGATCGATCCGGCGGTGTGGATGCCGGTGCAGCGCGAAGAACATGCCGCCGATGCGCGGCACGCGTTCGCATTCTCCTATGTGGAGTATCGGCGCCGCTGAGCGGCGGGGCTTTGGCGGCGGGCAAGGCCGGGCAACGCGCGACGCCGCAGTGCAGGGCCGCGCAGCAGTCGTGGATCGACGCCCGGCACATCACTGGACGCGCTTGTGGACCACCAGCTCGCCCAGCTCGATCAAACGCGCACGCACGATGTTGCGGCTCAGTCCCAGCAAGGCCGCGGTTCGGACCTGGTTATGGTGGCAATGCCGGTAGGCGGCGCGCAGCAGCTGCGCTTCGACGGTGGCATGCAGCGCGCCGTCATTGCTCTCGAACAAGGTAGCGAAGGCGCGTGCGAGCAAGGCCGCAGCATCGTCGGGCTGCGTCTCGCTGGAGGACTGGGTGGGCAAGCGCAGCTGCGACAGCCGGATATCGTCGGCGCGCACCACGCCGTCGCGGTGGATCAGCAAGGTGTGGTGGATGACATTTTCCAGCTCACGGATGTTGCCCGGCCACGGGTGCTGCACCAGGCGCTGCTCGGCCTCCGGGCTGATCGTCACCTGGCCATGGCCCAGGCGCTGGCTGTAGATCTGCACGAAATGACGGATCAACGGCGCAATGTCGCCGGGCCGTTCGCGCAGCGGCTTGAGTTCCACGCCCACCACGTTGAGCCGGTAGAACAGGTCCTGGCGGAACTGCCCCTGGCCGATGGCCTGGTCCAGCGGCACGTTGGTGGCGGCCAGCACCCGCACGTCGATCGGAATGCTGCGGCGTGAGCCCAGGCGCACCACTTCGCGCTCCTGCAACACGCGTAGCAACTTGACCTGGATCGGCATCGGCAGGTCGCCGATCTCGTCGAGAAACAGCGTGCCGCCATTGGCTTCCTCGAACCAGCCGGCCTTGGCGCTGAGCGCGCCCGTGAAGGCGCCTTTTTCGTGCCCGAACAATTCCGCATCCACCAGCGATTCGCTGAAGGCTCCGCAATTGACCGCCACGAACGGATGCTGCGCACGCGCGCTGAGGCTATGGATATGGCGTGCCACCAGCTCCTTGCCGGTTCCGGATTCGCCCATGACCAGCACGCTGGCTTCGCTGGGCGCCACGCGTTCCAGGTGCGCCAGCAATGCCTGCGATGCCGGGTCTTCGAACACGTGCGCCGCTGCAGTCCTGCCGTTGCCGGCAGCGGCGCGTTGTGACACCGAAGGCAGGGTCAGTAGACGAAAATCGGACATGGGCCGGACGCGAAGAGGGAGAAGGGGGCGCTGCGCAACAACCAGATGCGCAAGCGAACTCGCTGTGGCGACAACGCCGCCAACGGATTCATGAGTAGAAGCTGGGCGTTGGTGCCTGTTGCCGTAGCGCCCATTCGCCGAGTTCGCGCACCTTGTAGTCGACCGGGTCGTGCAGGGTATGGGTGCGCAGATTGCGCCAGTAGCGGTCCAGCCGCAGCGCCGCATGGGTGGCGCGCGCGCCGGTGACCTCGAAGAGTTTGCTGCTGACCTCCAACCCCACGCGTGTGGTGGCGACCTTGGCGGCGGCCACTGCCAGGGCCACCTGCGCGCGTTCCTCGCCGGTGAGCGCATGTTCCTTGCGCCAGGCAGCATCGAGCAGATCGGCGGCGCGACCGGCCAGCAGGCGCGCGCTTTCCAGGCCCAGCCAGAACTCGCCGTAATGGGCCAGGATGTAGGGATCGTCGCTGGCTTGCGCGACTCCGGAGCGATGCCAGGGGCGTGTTTCGGTCAGAGTGTAGCTGCGCGCTTCGTCGAAGGCGCCTTCGGCGATGCCGAGGAAGACATGCGCAAACAGCAGTTGCGCCAGCAGCGGGCGCAGGCAGGCGAACGGCGTGCTCAGCGGGCCGGGATCGAGCAGCAGCTCGTTCTCTTCCACCCGGACGCGCTCGAAGGTGGTGCTGCCGCTGTCGGTCTGGCGCTGGCCGATGTTGTCCCAATCGTGGCCCAGCGTGATGCCGCTGCGTGCGGTGGGCACCGCGCCGATCAACAGCGTGCCGCTGCGTTCGTCCAGTGCGGAGGCGATCAGCATCTGCGAGTCGAGCGCGCCGGAACAAAAACTCTTCTTGCCGGAAAATTCGCGCCAGCCCGCGTGCTGCACGGCGATGGTGCGCGTATCCAGGGGATTGAGCGCGTTGCCCCAGAACCACTGCTTGCGCGCGGTCTGCTCCAGCCACGGCTGCCATTGTGCCCGCTGGCCGAACAAGCGCACCGTGGCCAGCATCAGGTGGTGAAAACCGAAGACGTGCGCGATCGAGCTATCGACCTTGGCGAATTCGCGCACGCTGGTCAGCACCTCGCTCCAGCTGGCGCCAAGACCGCCGTACTGCACCGGGATGCTCAAGCCCAGTAGGCCGCTGGCGCGCAATGCATCGCGTTCTGCCTTGGGGGTGCCGCCACGCGCATCGCGTTCGATCGCGGTGGCAGCGAATTCGGTGGCCAGGCGCCGGGCCGTGTGCAGCGGATTGAGCATGGTGGGTTGCAGTTGCTGGCTGGTCATGCGCGATAACCTCGTTCGGGTCGCAGGTAAATGATCGATGCACGGTGGTGCGGGTGCATGCCGGCGGGCAGTGGCAGGTGTCGGCAGGCGATCACCACAGACCTACACTGCATGGATGTCGTGCAGCGCAGCCAGCAGCTCCTGGCGCGCCGCACGCAGCGTGGCCTCGTGCACCTGGCGGTCGCGTGGCCGCGGCGTGTCCAGCACCTGGGTATGCACGATGGATCCGGGCTGGCCGCCGATCACGACGGCACGGTCGCTCAGATAGGCCGCTTCCTCGATATCGTGCGTCACCAGCAGCACGGTGAAGCCATGCTCGCCGGCCAGACGCAGCAGCAGCTCCTGCAGCCGGATGCGGGTGAACGCATCCACGGCGCTGAAGGGTTCGTCCAGTAACAGCACCTGCGGTTGCCGGTACAACCCGCGCGCCAGTGCCACCCGCTGCGCCTGGCCGCCGGAGAGTTGCTTGGGCAGGGTCTGCGCGTGGTCGAGCAGGCCGACTTCGGCCAGCAACTGCTGCACGCGCGGCGACTGCCGTGCTGCCGCCGGCGAGAGGCCGGCGTCGTCGGCGAAGGCGACATTGCCCGCCACGTCCAGCCAGGGCAGCAGGCGCGGCTCCTGGAAGATGAAGCCGATCCGGCGGTCGATGCCCTGTACGCGCCTGCTGTCCAGCAGCACCTCGCCGCTGTAGTCGCGCTCCAGGCCGGCCACGATACGCAACAAGGTGCTCTTGCCGCAGCCGCTGGCGCCGATCAGGCTCAGCACTTCTCCCGGTGCCACGCGCAGGTCGATGTCCTGCAGCACGCGGCGCGCGCCGAAGCGTTTTGCCGCCACCCGGATCTGCAGGCCGGCACTCATGCCCGGTGCGCCGCGTGCGGATGGGTGTGGCGGTTCTGCAGGTTGTCGCGCCAGTGCAGTGTGCGGGTTTCCAGCGCCTTGAGCACGCTGTCGCTGAGTTTGCCGAGCAGGGCCAGCAATACGATGGCGGCGATGACGATGTCCGGCCGTGAGGTTTCGCGCCCGTCGCTCAGCAGATAACCCAGCCCGCGCGTGGCGGCGATCAATTCGGCGGCCACCAGAAACATCCAGGCCAGGCTCAGGCTGGTACGCAGCCCGGTGAAGATGGAGGGCAGGGCGGCCGGCAGCAGGATCCGCTGCACCATGCGGCCCCAGGACAGGCCATAGGTCTCGCCCAGCTCGATCAGCGTGCGGTCGACCTGGCGCAGGCCATTGGCCACACCCAGATACATCGGGAAGAACGCACCGATAGCAATCAAGGTGATCTTCGGTGCTTCATCGATGCCCATCCACAGCAACAACAAGGGCACCCAGGCCAGGCTGGGAACCGCACGCAGCGCCTGGAAGCTGGGATCCAGCAAGCGTTCCAGCCAGCGGTTCAAGCCGACGCCGATGCCGATCAGCAGCCCCAGCCCGGCACCCAAAGCAAAGCCCACCAGCACCCGCAGCACGCTGGCGCCCAGATGGCCGGCCAGTCCGCGGCCGGCTTCGTCTACAAGCGTGGTCAGGATCTGGCTGGGAGGCGGCAGCAGATAACGTGGTGTCCAGCCCAACGCCGAGCACAGTTCCAGTGCGGCGAAGAAGCTCACCGGCAACACCAGGCCCAGACTGCCGGCAGGCAGGCGCCAGCGCCGCTGCAGAGAGGGTGGCAGGGTGCGCGACAGGCGCAGCGAGGTCTGATTCATCGTGGTCGTCATCCCTGCGCCACGCGTGCGCGTGTGGCGTAGCGTGGATCGATCAGTGTGCTCAATACCTGGGTCAGGTCGGTTCCCGGTCGCACCAGGCCTTCTTCGAGCAGGATCGGCGCGGCGCTGCGCAAGGCCGCCAGCTGTTCGGCGCCGATCACTGGCTGGCTGAGATCGGTGCGCTGCAACTGCAGTTGCGCCACCGGCACCGAGAGCCGTGCCTGTTCGGCGATCAGCTTGGCCAATGCCTGCGGATGCGCGATCGCCCAACGGCGCGCCTTTTCATAAGCCTGCAGTACCAGCGGAATCTGCTCGGGGTAGGCGGCGGCAAATTTTTCGCTGGTGTTCAAGAAACCATACGAATTGAAGGCGACGTTGCGATAGAGCAGCCGTGAGCCGGCTTCGAGCTGGCTGGCGGCCATATGCGGGTCCAGTCCGGCTCAGGCATCGACGTTGCCGCGTTCCAGGGCGATGCGCCCATCCGGATGCTGCAGATGGACGATCTCGACATCGTTTCGGTGCAAGCCGACTTCGTGTAGCGCGCGCAGCAGGAACAGATACGCATCGGTGCCCTTGGTGGCGGCCACCCGTTTGCCCTTTAATTCGGCCACGCGCTGGATGGGCGATTGCTTGCCGACGACCAGGGCGACCCACTCCGGGCGCGAGTACACATAGATCGACTTGACCGGATTGCCGTTGGCGCGACCCAGCAGCGCGGCCAGGCCGGCGGTACTGGCGAAGTCGATGCTGTTGCCTGCCAGATACTCCAGTGCGCGATTGCTGCCGGCCGACAGCACCCAGGTGACCTCGGTGCCTTGCGGCTTGAGCGCCGCTTCCAGCCAGCCGAAGTGCTTGAGCACCAGCGAGGTGGGCGAGTAATAGGCGTAATCCATGCGCAGTCGTTCGGGAACGGCGATCTTGCGTGGTGCATCCGCCGCGCTGGACAACAGCGGCGGGGCAGCCAGCGCGACACCGGCCAGCGTTCCGAGTTTGAGCAAATTGCGTCGTTTCATGGGTGCTCCGGTCAGCGCGCCGCAGCGCGTGGCACGATGGTGTTGGCGATGACTTCGCCGAAGGGGCCGCTCAGTGGTTGCCCGGGCAGTGCTTGCCGGCGCGCGCGTGGCAGCAGCGGGAAGACCAGTTCGGCGAAGCGATACGCCTCTTCCAGATGCGGATAGCCGGAAAAGATGAAGGTGTCGATGCCGAGCGCGGCGTATTCCTCGATCCGCTGCACCACCGTTTGCGGGCTGCCGACCAGGGCAGTGCCGGCTCCGCCGCGAACCAAGCCAACCCCGGCCCACAGGTTCGGGCTGACTTCCAGATCGGCGCGCGTGCGGCCCTGGCCACGCCCATGCAGGGCGGCCATGCGCCGCTGGCCGACCGAGTCCATGCGGGCGAAGGCGCGCTGCGCGCGCTCCACGGTGTCATCGTCCAGATGACGGATCAGCGCATCGGCGGCGGCCCAGGCCTGCGCATCGGTTTCGCGCACGATCACATGCAGGCGGATGCCGAAGCGCAGCGTGCGCCCGAGCGCGGCGGCCTTGTTGCGAACGGTGGCGATCTTCTGCGCCACTGCGGCCGGCGGCTCGCCCCAGGTGAGGTAGGTGTCCACCTGTTCGGCGGCCAGATCGTGCGCCGCATCGGACGAACCACCGAACCACACCGGTGGATACGGCCGCTGCACGGTGGGATACAGCAGTTGCGCCGCCTTGACCTGCAAATGCTTGCCATCGAAGTCGTAGCTCTGGCTGTCATGGCTGTGGCGGATGATCTCGCGCCAGATCCGGATGAATTCGGCCGAGGCGTCGTAACGGTCGGCATGATCGAGAAACACGCCATCGCCTTCCAGCTCGCCGCGGTCGCCGCCGGTGACCAGATTGACCAACAAGCGCCCGCCGGAGAGGCGGTCGAAGCTGGCCGCCATGCGCGCGGCCAGTGCGGGCGCCATCAGCCCGGGGCGCAGCGCCACCAGAAACTTCAGTTGGCGCGTGGCATTGATCAGGCTGGACGCGATCACCCACGGGTCTTCGCAGGAGCGCCCGGTGGGAATCAAGACCCCTTCATAGCCCAGCGTGTCGGCCGCCACGGCCACCTGGGTCACGTAGTCGGCGCTGACCTGGCGCGCGCCCTCGCTGGTGCCCAGATAGCGGCTGTCGCCGTGGGTGGGAATGAACCAGAACATCTCCATCGCAATCTCCTTAATGTGGGCTGCCGGGCTCGCGCCGGCGAACCGGATCAGGCAATGCGCAGTCGCGCGTCGGGGCGTACGCCCAATACGCCGGCAGCGCGTTCGGCGGCCAGGGCGATGCGTTGGCGTAGCGCCGGATCGACCACCTGGTAATCGCGAAAATCGCTTTCGCTGGCATAGATGCCGATCGGCAACGTCAGTGCCTGGAAGAACGCGAACAATGGCCGCAGCTGGTGATCGATCACCAGCGCGTGTCGCTCGCTGCCACCGGTGGCGGCCAGCAATACCGGTGTGTCGATCAGTGCGTGCATGTCGATCAGGTCGAACAGGTGCTTGAGCAAGCCCGGATACGAACCGCGATACACCGGTGCGACCACCAGCAGCAGGTCTGCCGTTTCGATCTGGCGCAGCACCTGTTCGGTGCTTGCATCGACATCGCCGCGCCACTGCGCCGCTCCCAATGCGCGTGCGATATCGCCCAGGTGGATGCGGCTGGGTTTGAGCGCCAGATGCTGCGCCAGCTCGTCCAGGGTGGCATCGGCCAGGGCCAGGCTGCGCGATGGGCGCGCGGTACTGCCGGACACGGCAACGACATTCAATGGTGTGCGCATGCGAGATTCCTGTGGGGGCGGTGTCGAGCCGTCACGCAAACTCCGTGCCATGGCGACAGTCGCGCTGTTGCTGCACAGACAACAAACGCGGGAGAAACCTGCGTCGATGTGCCGGCAGCGGGTAATGGCATCTGACTGCATGGCGCGATGCAGTGCAATGGCAAAGCACCATCGGGATTGGCGTGCGCTTAGCAGATTTGAGAATGAGCTAATGAAATTGCAGAAAACAGGCTGTTTCAAGTGGCTTTTTCTGCAATCCTTATGCTGTCGTCGGTATGAGCATAGAGCGCGCAGCGATAAGCGCCGCAAACATGTTTGCAGGGAAACAGCGAATCAGCAGTTTGTGTATTTTCGTCGCGCGACACATGGGCGCCACCGGGGATGCGCTGTGAATCGTGCGAGTGGATTTGTTTAGTTCGATACGGCCCGGTGTTTGCGGGAGGGTCGCGGACACGGGGTTGGAGGCGGGAATTGTCACGACCATCGGGTTTGTCGAATGAGCGCCGGTGGTGGTGCGCGCATCGCCGATACCCGTAAGCCATCGTGCAGATTGGGTGGCATTCGTGTCGCGGCGCTGGCTGCGTCGTGTCGCCGTATCGGTTTGGTGGGGGGCGGGGTGGCTGCCTTGACGCAGCGTGCAATCGTCGCCCGTGCGATGCGGATTGCATGGCGATTATCTGGATATGTCGCACGGGGATAAGCGTGGCACGCGATGTGCGTTGCCTGCACGTGCAGTGACGCGCACTGCAGCACGCTGGCCGCACCCATGGGCCCGGTGATGCGTCACTGGCCGCGCAACGTCGTCCTCTCCCTTCAATCCTCCGATTCCCGCAGGAGTTTTCAATGAGCCACTCATCCAACGCTGCGCCGCTGACCTTCGCCTACTGGGTTCCCAACGTCAGCGGCGGGCTGGTTGTCAGCACGATCGAACAGCGCACCGACTGGAGCCTGGACTACAACGTGCGGCTGGCGCAGGCCGCCGAGCACGCCGGCTTCGATTACGCGCTGACCCAGATCCGGTTTACTGCCGGCTATGGCGCCGAGCATCAGCATGAGTCGGTGTCCTTCAGTCAGGCCTTGCTGCACTCCACCTCGCGCCTGAAGGTACTGGCGGCCATCCTGCCCGGCCCCTGGACACCGGCCGTGGTGGCCAAGCAGATCGCCACCATCGACCACATCAGCAACGGGCGCATCGCCATCAATGTGGTCAGCGGCTGGTTCAAGGGCGAGTTCGATGCCATCGGCGAGCCGTGGCTGGAGCACGACGAGCGCTATCGGCGTTCCAGGGAATTCATCCAGGTGTTGAAGGGGATCTGGACCCAGGATGCTTTCAGTTTCCATGGCGACTTCTACCGCTTCGACAACTACACCCTCAGTCCCAAACCGCTGCAGAAGCCGCATCCGGAGATCTTTCAGGGCGGCAGTTCGCGTGCGGCGCGCGACAATGCGGCAAGCGTGTCGGACTGGTATTTCACCAATGGCAACACGCCCGAGCAGTTGCGCGTGCAGATCCAGGACCTGCAGACCAAGGCCGCCGCCAATGGTCATACGGTTCGCGTGGGCGTCAACGCCTTCGTGATCGCGCGCGAGACCGAGCAGGAAGCCCAGGCGGTGCTGCAGGAAATCATCGCGCATGCGCATGTGGAGGCGGTCAAGGCGTTCGCCGATGCCACGCGGCAGGCCGGCCAGGCATCGCCGGAGGGCGAGGGCAACTGGGCCACCTCCACCTTCGAGGACCTGGTGCAGTACAACGATGGTTTCCGCACCAACCTGATCGGCACGCCGCAGCAGATCGCCGAGCGCATCCTCGCCTTGCAGGAAGTAGGCGTGGATCTGGTGCTGTGCGGCTTCCTGCATTTCATCGAAGAGGTGGACTATTTCGGCCGCGAAGTGCTGCCGCGCGTGCGCGCGCTGGAGGCGCAGCGCGCGGAGTCGGCGCTGGCCTGATCTTGCGCCGCCAGTTCGCCAGTTCGCCAATTCGCCAATTCGCCAATTCGCCAATTCGCCGGCCGCCAGGCAGACTTATTCGGTGGCCGGGCGTGCGCCACCAGCGCCTGGGGCGCCGGCAGCGGGGGGGGCGCCCTTGCCATTGGCACCAGCACCACCGCCGTTTCCGCCACGTCCACGTCCACGCCCGCGTTGGCGGCCCTGGCCTTCGCGCGGACGTCGAGGGGCGTGCGCGGCCGGTGTCGCCGGGGCGGTGACTTCACGTCCCGGGACCTGCACCACGCACAGTTCTTCGGTGTCCAGCTGCAGCGCAGTGAGCTTGCCGCCCCAGACCGCGCCGGTGTCGATGGCATGCACACCCTGGGTAATCGTCAGCCCCAGCGCCGACCAGTGCCCGCAGACGATCTTCAGATCGCGCTCGACCCGGCCCGGTACCTCGAACCAGGGGTACAGCCCCTGGGCCTGCGTGCCCGGCGTGCCCTTGTCTTCGGTGGCGATGCGCCCGCGCGGGGTGCAATAGCGCATGCGCGTGAACAGGTTGATGATGGCGCGGCTGCGCTCGTAGCCGCTCAGGCCCGGCGACCAGCCGGGCTGGTCGCCGTACATATTGCGCAGCAGCTTGCGGTAGCCGCTGCCCTGCAACTGTTGCTCGACCTCGCGCGCATGCTTTTCGGCCAGTTGCGTGGTCCACTTCGGCGCCAGCCCGGCATGGATCATCATCCAGCCCAGCGTGCGGTCCACATGCGCCAGTTTTTGCATGCGCAGCCAGTCCAGCAGCACGTCGCGGTCTTCGGCCAGCACAACGCGCTGCAGGTCCGGATTGACCTTGCGTTGCTCTTCTTCCGAGCGCGCGCCGATCGCCAGCAGCGACAGGTCATGATTGCCCAGCACCACCACGCTGTGCGCGCGCAGCGAATGCACCAGGCGCAGCGTTTCCAGCGATTGCCCACCGCGGTTGACCAGATCGCCGCAGAACCACAGCGTGTCCTGTGCCGGGTCGAAATTGATCTTCTCCAGCAATCGCTGGGTAACGTCGTAGCACCCTTGCAGGTCGCCAATTGCCCAGACGCTCATCGCGTTCGCTCCATCAGTCCAGCCGTCATCAGTGCAGCGTCCTGGGTACGCTCAGCACGAAGGCGGCGATCGGGGCGATGAATTCGGTGCCATCGTCGGCCACCATGTCGTAGTGGCCTTGCATCTGTCCATGCTCGGTGCCCAACACCATGCTGGACGTGTAGTCATAGGTTTCGCCCGGCCGCAGCCAGGGCTGGTCGCCGACCACGCCTTGCCCATCGACCTGCTCGGTGCGGCCGTCGGCGTCGGTGATCTGCCAGTGGCGGGCGATCAGGCGTGCAGGCAGGGTGCCCGCGTTGTGGATGCGGACGTTGTAGGCGAAGGTGTAGCGGCCTTCGTCGGGGACCGATTGCTGGGCGAGGAAGCGTGGCAACACCTCCACCTCGATCCGGTAGCGTGGATCATCGTGCATACGAAAAGTCTAAATAGAGTGTGGGAGCCGCGCTCACGTCGGCTCGACATTGGCCAGCCGGATGAAATCGGTGACCTCGAGTTGTTCGGCGCGGGCATCCGGGCGCACGCCGGCGGCCTCGAACTGCGCCGCATCGCAGACCCCGGACAAGGCGTTGCGCAAGGTCTTGCGGCGCTGTCCAAAGCCGGCGCGGACCACATCGGCAAAACGGCGCCGGTCGGTGATCTCTACCGTGGCCGGGTCGCGCGGCACCAGCCGCACCACCGCCGAGTCCACCTTCGGTGGCGGCCGGAACGCGCCCGGCGGCACCACGAACAGCGCAGTGACCTCGCAGTACGCCTGCAACATCACGCTCAGCCGGCCATACACCTTGCTGCCGGGGCCGGCGGCCATGCGGTCGACCACTTCCTTCTGCAGCATGAAGTGCATGTCGGCCACGGCGCCAGCGTGGTCCAGCGCATGGAACAGGATCGGCGAGGAGATGTTGTAGGGCAGGTTGCCGACCAGGCGGATCGGGCTGCCATTGGCCAGCGCGGTGAAGTCCACGCTGAGCACGTCGCGGTGGATGATGTTCAGCGCACCGATCGGCGCGGCGGTCTCGGTCAGCGGGGCGATCAGGTCGCGATCGAACTCGATCACGGTCAACGCGCCGTGCTTGCGCAGCAGCGGGAAGGTGATGGCGCCCTGACCGGGGCCGATTTCGACCAGGTGCTGGCCGGCGCGCGGGTCCACCGCCTGGACGATCCGGTCGATGTAATACCGGTCGGCAAGAAAGTGCTGGCCGAGCGACTTCTTGGCCGGTGCGCTGAAGGAAGAATTCATCCACGCAGTTTAACGGAGCCGGCGGCCGCACGCGGTGTCGGTGCCAGCGCTGCAGTGTGCGGGCAAGGGCGCGCCAGGCTACGCGCCGGTGCTGTGGCGTCTGCTCAGCCGCGCGCCGCCAGCCGGGCGCACAGCGCGGTTGCCGCCATCAGGCTGGACGGGTCGGCGATGCCGCGCCCGGCCAGTTCCAGCGCGGTGCCGTGATCGACCGCCACGCGCGGGTAGGGTAGGCCAAGGGTGATATTGACTGCTTGCTCGAAGCCGCTGTACTTGAGCACCGGCAGGCCCTGGTCGTGATACATCGCCACCACCGCATCGAAGCCGCTCAGTTTCTGCGGCAGGAAGGCGGTGTCTGCCGGCAATGGACCGATCAGCTGCAAGCCTTCGCCGCGCAGTTGCGCCAGCAGCGGAATGATGACGTCCAGTTCTTCACGGCCCAGGTGGCCATCCTCGCCCGCATGCGGGTTGAGCCCGAGCACGGCGATACGTGGCGCAGGCAGGCCGAAGTCGCGCTGCAGCGAGGTGTGGGTGATGCGCAGGCACTGCGCCAGCGCTTGGGCGGTAATCGCATCGGCCACCGCGCGCAGCGGCAGGTGGGTGGTGACCAGGGCGACGCGCACGATGTGGTTGGCCAGCATCATCACCACCGGGCAGCCGGCCTGCTCGGCCAGCAACTCGGTGGTGCCGGTATAGGCGATGCCGCCGGCGTTGATGACCGCCTTGTGCACCGGCCCGGTCACGATACCCTGCAGGCGCCCGGCCAGGCAGTTCCCGGCAGCGGTGCGCAGGCCGGCGATCACCGCCGCGGCATTGGCCGGATCAGGTGTGCCGAAGCGGGTCGGGATGGCCTGGCGAATCGGGAACAGCGGCAGGTCGCCGGGTGCCCGTGCAGGCTGGTCGGGATCGAGCAGCCGCACAGACAAAGACAGCGCCTGGGCGGCGCTGTGCAAGGTATCTGGATCGGCATAGGCGATCAGGTGCGCATCCGAACGCGGCCGTTGGGCAAGCCGGATGCACAGCTCCGGCCCGATCCCGGCCGGCTCGCCTGGCACCAGCGCGAGCGACGGGACCGGCATCGGCTTAGCGCGCCGGCTGTGCCGACGGCGGGGTCGGGGCAGCCGGTTCTGCCGGCTTGCTCGCCTTGTCCGGCTCGGCAGTGGCATTGCCGTCGGCACGGTCGCCGCTGCGGTAGCTCACATAGGCTTCGCCGCGCAGTTCCTGCAGGTAGCGGTTGTACTCTTCTTCCAGCTTGCGACGGCCGATCGTCTCGCGGATCTGGCCGCGCTGGTTATCGGCACTGACGTCGGTCTGGCGGCTGCCGACGCGCTGAACGATATGCCAACCAGCCTGGGTACGGAAGGGTTCGGACACCGCACCGTCGGCCAGGCCTTCGACCTGCTTGCCGAAATCCGGGCCGAAGGCATCGGCCGGGAACCAGCCCAGGTCGCCGCCCTGGCTGCGGCTGTTGGTGTCTTCGGAGGATTCCTTGGCCGTTGCCTGGAAATCGGCGCCGCCGGTGATGCGCGCACGCAGCGTGTCGATCTTGGCCTTGGCCTGGGCTTCGGTCTGGTTGTCGCCGATGCGGACCAGGATGTGCCGCGCGTTGTACTCGGTCACCATCTTCTTTTCGCCGCCGGCATTGGCGTCGCGCATTTCCACCAGCTTGAGCAGCTGGAAGCCGCTGGGGCCACGCAGCGGGCCGGCCACCTGGCCTGGCTGCATGTCGCGGATCAACTGTGCGAAGGCATTGGGAATTTCGTCCAGGCTGCGCCAGCCCAGATCGCCGCCTTCCAGTGCATTGGGGCTGTCCGAATAGCGCACCGCTGCAGCCGAAAAGTCAAGCTCGCCCTTGTCGATCAAGGCCTTGACGCCATCGACCTTCTTCTGGCCGGTGGCGATCTGTTCGGCGGTCGCGCCTTCCGGCAGGCCAACCAGGATGTGCGCCAGGTGATACTGGCTGCCGGTGGTGGCCTGCTGGGCCAGCGCGCTATCCACTTCGCCTTCGCTGACGCTGATGCGGCTCTGCGCGAAGCTCTGGCGCAGGCGCTGCACGATGATTTCATCGCGCACCGAGTTGCGGAAATCGCTGTAGCCCATGCCGTCGGCCGCCAGCTTCTGGCGTAGCCCATCGACGCTGGTACCGTTCTGCTGGGCAATGCTGGCAATGGCGCGGTTGAGCTCTTCGTCGCTGACGCGGATGCCGCTGCCGTCGGCACGACCGACCTGCAGCTTGACCAGGACCAGGCGCTCGAGCACCTGGCGCTGCAGCACATCGTCGGGCGGCAACTGGTTCTCGCGGCCGGCATATTGCGACTTGACGTTGCGCACGGCGCGATCAAGCTCGCTCTGCAGCACCACGTCCTCGTCCACGATGGCGGCGATACGGTCCAGTGGTTGGGACTGCTGCGCCGATGCCAGCGGCGGGACCGCGCTGGCGAGGGCCAGCAACGAGGCAAGAACAACGGAGAAAGGCTTGGTCATGGAATCAGGTTCGGATCGTAATCGTCCGGATTGGTCGTGGTGTTGCTGGGCGGGACCAGGTACAGGTCGTCGCGGTAATAGCCGAGAATAGCACGGCGCAAGGTGCGGTCCGTGTTCTGGCCAAACGAGCTCAAGCCCTTGAGCACGAACTCGAACTGGATGGAGTTGTCCATCTCGCCATCGCGGTTGCGCACGAACCGGCGCACCAGCGCGCGCACGGCCAGGCAGCAGCTGTCCCACTGCACGCCACCGATGATTTCCAGCGGTTTGCGGTCCAGCAGCGAATAGTAGTAACGGCCGACCGCGCTCCAGCTCGGGTTGATCGGATACAGGAACGAGAAATCGGCCTGCTTGAGCTGGTCGGTTTCGTCGATCAGGTTGCGCCGGTAGCGGTAGGCCAGGTTGATGATGCCGTCGTTGCCCAGCAGGTAACGCGTGCGCAGGCTGGCCAGATCCTCCTTGCGCGAGTTCGGGTTCCACTGGTAGGTAGCGCCCATCGACCAGCGGTCGTTGATCATGTAGTTGGCGTCGGCCACCCAGGCGGACTTGCCCTGCTCGATGGGCTGTTCGCTGCCGGCGGCGGCGTTGGTGCTGTTGTTGATGGTGACCAGCGAGTCGTTGAAGTACAGGATCTGGCCTGCGCTCAGCGACAGCTTCTCGCGGCCGTCGTCCTGGCGCAGCCAGCGCGAGGTCACCGCCAGGGTCAGCTGGTTGGCATCGTTCTGGCGGTCGGCGCCGGTATAGCGGCTGTCGCGGAACAGCTGCCCGTAGCTGAAGGTGAACGGGCGGGTGTCGAACACCGGCAGGTCGTCCTGGTCGCGATACGGCACGTACAGGTAGTACATGCGCGGTTCCAGGGTATTGAGATAATTGCTGCCGAACAGCGAGGTTTCGCGGTCGAAATACAGGCCGGCATCCAGCGAGGCGATCGGCAGGCTGCGCGTAGGCGTGCGGTTGCCGGTCAGCGGCGCGGTGTTGGCCAGGGTCGAGTCCAGCTGGTAGGCGGTGTAACGCCAGGCCACGGTCGGGGTCATGAACCAGGCCGCGCCCGACAACGGCATCGAGATGTACGGCTTGATGTCCAGGCGCGAACCGCTGCCGTATTCCTTGTTGCGGATATTGGTGCGGACGAATTCGTCGCGATTGTTGTCGTTGTTGCCGGCATCCGGATTCGGCGTGCGGACCACGAGGAACGAATCGTCATGCGTAAAGCGCACCGCCTCGGCGTACACACCGGCCTCGAAGATCCCCAGCGGCTTTTCCCAGGTGAAATAGGCGCGTGGTTGGCGGTTGTAGGGCAGGGCCTGCTCGTCCAGGGTGTAGTCGGTGAGCTGCCAGCGGTCAGCCATCAGGCCGGCGGTCCAGGTCTCGCCGGTGCCATAGATGCCTGCGGTACTCTGCAGGCTGGAGGCCGAGCCCATGCCGTTGATGCGGCTTGTGAAATCTTCCACGTAGCGGGTGTCGCTGACCCAGGCGATGCTGCTGCGCGCCTGCCAGTGGCTGTCGATGTTGTGATAACCGGTGTAGAAGACGCTGCCGCGGTCCTTCTTGCGCAGGTTGTCGTTGGGCAGGTAGTTGCCGGTGATCTCGCCGCGGCCGCCTTCGTACAGATAGCGGAATTCGGTGCCGAACATCAAACCGCGCTTGCTCATGTAGCGCGGCAGCAGGGTGGCGTCGTAGTTCGGTGCCAGGTTGAGGTAGATCGGCTGCAGGTAGTCGAAGCCGTTACGCCCGGACAGGCCGAACTGCGGGAACAACAAGCCGGTCTGGCGGCGGTCGTCGATGGGGAACTTGAACCACGGGAAGTACAGCACCGGCACCTTGCCGATCTGCAGCACGGCGCTGCGCGCAGTACCGAAGCCTTCTTCGTTGTCCACGTCGATCTCCGGCGCACGCACGCGCCAGATCGGCTGCGACGGGTCGCAGGTGGTGTATGTCGAACGGTGCATCTGGCCGACCTGGCCTTGCAGGTCCACGGATTCGGCGCCGCCGTTGCCGCGCCGGTCCACCAGTTGGTACTGGATGTTGGTGACCTTGTGGCTATCGGTGTCCTGGTTGCCTTCGGCGCGGTCGGCCACCATGCGGAAGGAGCTGTCCTGGTAGCGCACGTTGCCTTCGGCGATGTAGTTGCCGGTCTCGGTGTCCATGCGCAGGCTGTCGGCGCCCAGGAACTGGTCGCCACGCCTGAGCGCCACGTTGCCCTGGTACTGCGGCGTAGTGCTGGTGCCGGACAGCTGGTCGCCTTCGATGTCGGTGGGCAGCTGTTGACGTATCTCGGCGGCCTTGGGATCGGGCGCGGGCGCGCCGTCGAAACCTGGGAGCGGATCCACGGCCGGGCACAGTCCCCAGTTCAACGGCTTGTCAACGGCCATGGCCGGGAGGCAGATGGCAATGCTCAAGGGCAGGGGCAACAGGCGAAGAGCTCGGCGCACGCGGGTTCAACCAATAAAATGGTCGCTAGCTTGACGTATACCCGGCATAGGGGCAATGAAGAACCCGGCCTGGAACCCGGACAGGTTCAGCGCCGGCCCGGCGCGGCCGACGTGCGGCCAAGGCTCAGCGCAATGCGGCAACGTGGGCGACGCTGCTCTCACGCAAGGCCTGCAGGTCGTAGCCGCCTTCCAGCATGGACACCACGCGGCCGTGCGCATGCCGCTCGGCCAGGGTGCGCAGGGCGGCGGTCAGCCAGCCGAAATCGTCGTCGTCCAGCATCAGGTCGGCCAGCGGATCGCGCAGATGGGCGTCGAAGCCGGCCGAGATCAGGATCAGTTGCGGGCGAAATGCATCGATCAGCGGCAGCATGTCGTCTTCCCACACATTGCGGAAGCGCAAGCCGTCGCTGCCCGGCGGCAGCAGCAGGTTGTGGACATTGCCGACGCCGCGCTCGTGGACGCTGCCCGAATGCGGGTACAGCCCGGACTGGTGGGTGCTGAGGTATTGCACGGCCGGGTCGCGTTCGAAGATGGCCTGGGTGCCGTTGCCGTGGTGCACGTCGAAATCGACGATGGTGATGCGCTCCAGCCCATGCCGGTCGCGGGCGTGGGCGGCGGCCACGGCGATGTTGTTGAACAGGCAAAAGCCCATCGACACCTGCGCGGTGGCGTGGTGGCCCGGCGGGCGCACCGCGCAGAAGGCGGTGCGGGTGAGGTCCTGCATCACCGCGTCCACCGCCGCGATGCCGGCACCGGCCGCGCGCAGGGCGGCCGCGCGCGAGGCCGGCACCATGCGGGTGTCCACGTCCAGCTGGCGGTAGCCGGTGAAAGGGGTTTCCAGCACCGCATCGACCTGTTCGCGCTCGTGCACGCGGCACAGGTCGCCCAGCTTGGCCAGCGGCGCCTCGCGCCAGGCCAGGTCGGGAAAGGCGGCGCGCAAGGCCTCGACCACCGCTTCCAGGCGGGCGGGACTCTCGGGGTGCTCAGGGCCGGCGTCGTGGCCGAGGCAGGCGGGGTGGGTAAAGACCAGCATGGGGCAACTCTAGCCTCTCCGTGGCGCCGGGCACATGCTCACGCGCGACGGCGGTCGTGCCGCCACAGCACTTCCTGCTGGCCATCGACACGGGCCAGCACACGTGCCAGCACGAACAGCAGGTCGGACAGGCGGTTGAGATAACCGATCGCCTCGCTGCGCACCGCTTCCTGGCGCGACAGCGCGACGGTTTCGCGCTCGGCTCGGCGCACGATGGTGCGGGCCAGATGGCAGCGCGCGGCCGCCTCGCCACCGGCCGGCAGGATGAATTCCTGCAGCGGCGGCAAGCTGTCGTTGAAATGGTCCAGCTGCTGCTCCAGGGCCTGGATGTCGGCCGCCGTGATGGCCGCATGCCCGGGGATGCACAGTTCGCCGCCCAGATCGAACAATTGATGTTGCACGGTGGTCAGCAGCGCGGCGATCGGGGTCGGCACACCGGGGGCCGCCAGCAGCACGCCAAGGGCCGAATTGGCTTCGTCCACGGTGCCGTAGGCGTTGACGCGCAAGGCGTCCTTGCCGGTACGGCTGCCATCGCCCAGGCCGGTGCTGCCATCGTCGCCGGTGCGCGTATAGAGGCGGGAAAGACGGTTGCCCATGGCGTCAGCCGGCCTGGGCCTGGCGCGGGGGGGGGCGCCAGACGCTCGGCGACGACCTGGACGAGCGCCGCCGCCGCCACGTACAGCGCAGCGCTGCGCAGGTAAGGCCCCAGCCAGTCGGTGTAGTTCTTGAACCAGCCGGCCATGGTGGGCTGGTTCACGCTGGCGCTGATCCAGTAGAAGCTGCCCTGGGCGATCAGCTGGCATAGCGCCACCGCGATCAGCAAGGCGGGAACCAGGGTGGCCAGCGCGCTCCACCGCGCGCCGCGATAGTGCCGACGCAGCCAGACGCCGCCGGCCCACAGCGCAAAATACGCCGGGATCAGGCACCAGTACGCCGGCGACACGCAGTAATGCTGCCAAAAGCTCATGCCCTGGCCGGTGATGACCAGCCAGTCCACTGCGACCGCCAGCCCCATCAAGAGCGGGAATGCCAGCCGGCTGCGCGCGGCCAGATGGAAGCCGCCGATGAAAAAGACCGCCCAGGAGGCATCCGGCACCGGCGCGAAGTGATTGATCCGGGTGCCGGCCATCAGCACCGCCAGCAGGCTCAGGATCAGGGTGTCGTGCGAGCGAGAGGTCATGCGCGAGGGGGCCGGTTCACAGGCCGTGGAGTGTAGCGTGGAACCCGGCGCACCCGCGCCATCGCGGTGCGGCCGGCACGGGCCCGGGGGCGGTCCATGGACGCGGCGACCTGCCGCAGGCCGCCGCGGCAACGCGCCCGGAGCGAGGGCTTATCATATGGCGATGACACATGCACATGACGTTCTGATCGTTGGTGGCGGCCTGGTCGGCTCCAGCCTGGCGATCGCCCTGGACCGCCTCGGCCTGGATGTCGGGCTGGTGGAACTCACCCCCGCCGGCACTCCGCCGGCCGTGTTCGACCAACGCAACCTGAGCTTCGCTGCGGCCACCGTCAATGCGCTTGGCACGCTCGGGGTGATGGCCAAGCTGCGCCGCCCGCCCGGCCCGATCCGGCGCATCCACGTCAGCCGTGCCGGCGACTTCGGGCGCGTGCAGCTGGAAGCGGCCGACTACGGGCGCGACAGCTTCGGCCAGGTGGTGGTGGCAAGCGATTTCGGCGACGCCTTGCAGGCACGTCTGGATGAAACGACCGGTGTGCGCCGCTACCGCCCGGCGCGCTGCATCGGCGTGGAGCCGGTGCGCGACGGCCTGCGCGGACTGCGGCTTGCCGACGATGAGGGGGAACAGAGCGTCCACGCCCGTTTGGTCGTCGGCGCCGATGGCAGCCACAGTGCGGTGCGTGAATTGCTGCATCTGGGCTCGGATCAACACGATTTCCTGCAGACCCTGTTCGTGGCGCGCGTGCGCGCGTCCCGGCCGCCGGACGGCACGGCCTGGGAACGGTTCACCGACCACGGGCCAACCGCGCTGTTGCCGCGGGGCGACCGCCATTACGGCGCCATCCATTGCGTGGCGCGTGGCGAGGCCGAGGCGGTGGCCGCCCTGGATGACGCCGGCTGGCTGGCCCGATTGCAGCGCGCGGCCGGCTGGCGCGCCGGGCGTTTCGTCGCCAGCGGGCAACGCAGCGCCTATCCCTTGGTGCAGGTGCTGGCGAATGCCCTGATCGCCGAACGCGTGGTGCTGCTGGGCAATGCCGCACAGACGCTGCACCCGATCGGCGCGCAGGGCTTCAACCTGGGCCTGCGCGATGCGCTGACGCTGGCCGAACTGATCGAACACGATCGCAGCGATGCCGGCGCCAGTGCCTTGTTGACCGCGTATCTGGCGCGCCGTCGCGTGGATCGCGAACAGACCATCGCATTCTCCAGTGGCCTGGCACGCCTGACCGGCAACCCGGCGCCCTTGCTGCGGCCATTGCGCAGCCTGGGATTGCTGGCGACCTCGCAGGCCGCGCCGCTGCAATCGATGCTGGTCGGCGGTGCAATGGGCTTCCGTGGCGAGGTGCCGCAGCTGTGCCGGGGGATCGCATGAGCCGGCGTCCTGCACGCGATGCGGTGATCGTCGGTGGCGGCGTGGTGGGCGCGGCCTGTGCGCTGGCGCTGGCCGATGCCGGCTTGAACGTGGCGCTGGTGGAAGGGCGCGAGCCCGCGCGCTGGCAGGCCGACCGGCCAGACCTGCGCGTGTATGCATTCGCTGCCGACAACGCCGCGTTGCTGGACGGCCTGGGGGTGTGGGCGGCAGTGCGGGCTACGCGCGCGCAGCCGTACCGGCGCATGCGGGTGTGGGATGCCGGCGGTGGCGGCGAACTGGGTTTCGATGCCGATACGCTGGGGCGCGACCAGCTGGGCTGGATTGTCGAGCACGACCTGCTGGTCGATCGCCTCTGGGCGGCCGTGCATGCCGCCGGCATCGCCCTGCATTGCCCGGCCCGCGTGGTCGAGCTGGAACAGGACGCCGCCGGCGTGCGCCTGCGCCTGGACGATGGCAGCCGGCTGGAGGCGGCCATTGCGATCGCCGCCGACGGTGCAGCCTCCACCTTGCGCGAGCTGAGCGGCGTGCCGGTGGCGCGGCATGCCTATGCGCAACGCGGTGTGGTCGCCTTCGTGGACACCGAACACCCGCACCAGGCCACCGCCTGGCAGCGCTTTCTGACCACCGGGCCGTTGGCGCTGTTGCCGTTCGCCGATGGCCGCAGTTCGATTGTATGGACCCTGCCCGACGCCGACGCCGAGCGCGTGCTGGCATTGGACGATGCGGCGTTCTCGCGCGAGCTGACCCTGGCGTTCGCCGCGCGGCTGGGCCACATGCGCGTGGTGTCCGCACGCGCGGCATTTCCGTTGCAGCGGCAGCTGGTGCAGCAGTATGTCAGTGGACGGGTGCTGGCAGTGGGCGATGCGGCGCACGTGGTGCATCCGCTGGCCGGCCAGGGCGTCAACCTGGGCCTGCGCGATGTCGCCGCGTTGCGCGACACGGTGCGACAGGCGCTGGCCAAACGTGCCGAATGGGCCGCTCCCCATCGCCTGCAGCGCTGGGCACGGGTCCGGCGCAGCGAGAACACGCTGGCTGCCTACGGCTTCGACACGATCAACCGCGTGTTCTCCAACGACGACCTGCACCTGACCCTGTTGCGTGGATCGGTACTCGGCTTGGCCGGCCGCCTGCCGCCGCTGGTCGATGTGCTGTGGAGGCGCGCTTCCGGCGCTGGCTGACGGGCCTGCAGGCCGCCGGCCGCGATGCGGCGGACGGGAGGGCTTTGCATATGTCTATTTGCTTATAGCGGACGACGCATCTTCCATACGACGGATGTGAGCGGCGTGGCTACAGTCGGGCCATGAGTCCACCCGCCTTGTCTTTCGCGTCTTTCTTGTGGCTGCCCTGCAGCCTGCCCCGCGATGCCGTGGTCCGGGGAGCGCGACCCGCCACCCCGGGCGGCCTGGCCAGCGTGCAGATGCTGGATTTCGCCGGCTTCGACGACGGTGCGCGCATGGCGGCGCACGTAGCGCCCAGCACGCTGGCGCAGTGCGCCGTTGCCGGCCATTGGATGGACAGGCCGGTAGCGCCTGACGATGTGCACCAGGGGCCTGCGCGGGCATCGTGGCTCGGCGTGTCCGAGACAGACGCTGGCACTGCTCGGCAGTGTCGATGACGGCCTGTTGCGCGAACAGCGCTGGCTGTACAGGCAACGGCTCGTTACGCAGCAGCGGCAATCGCCGGGCGATCTCGGCGCACGGCCACCCTCTTGATCGCTGTGCCGGCGCAGCCGTTGCGCTGCAGACCCTCCACTTTTTCCTCCCCCCCGTCGCGTCGCCTTCATCCATTCATTCGCATCGGAGACCCGCCCAGTGGAACGCGTTCGCCTACCTTCCCGTCGTCGCGCCGTGTCGACCTGTCTGTCGTCGCCTCGGCGTCTGCGCCTGCTCGCCGTTGCCCTTTTCGCTGCAGCGACGCCGATCGCGGCACTGGCGCAGTCCGTGCCGGAAACGGTCTCGCCGCCGCAAGGCATCAACGTGGGCGGTACCAGCTTCCTCGACGGGTTCGGCTCCACCACGCCCGGCTGGACGTTCATCGGTTATGCGCGGCATTTCAATTTCAACGCGATCAAGGATGCGCGCGGCAACGACTCGCCGGCCTTTCGCGATCCCAGCATCGGCGCCTCGGTCCTGCTGTCGCAGCTGATCTACGTCACGCCCTACACCTGGATGGGCGGCTCGCTGGCGTTCAATGCCATCCTGCCGTTGGTGAACTACGACACCTCGTTCGCGGCCGATAGCCCGGTGCGGCTGCGCGACAACGGCTTCGGTGTGGCCGATGTCTCTTTCGGCCCGGCCTTGCAGATGCCGCCGGTCATGCGCGACGGGCGTGTCCTGTTCTTCCAGCGCTTTGCGATCGACGCCTTTGCGCCGGTCGGCAAATTCGACCACGATGTGTCGATCAACCAGGGCAATGGATACTGGGCGGTGGCACCGCACTGGGCTTTCACCGTACAGCCCAGCGATGATTGGGAAATCAGCATGCGGCTGCATTATCTCTACAACTTCCGCACCAGCCGCGCCGGCGGCGTTCCGCCGATACCCGGCTTCCAGTTCCGCAACGGGCAGGCCGGCGACGTGGTCTGGGCCAACTTCGCCAGCTCGGTGAAGGTGAGCGAACAACTGCGACTGGGCATCAACGGGTATTACCTGCAGCAGCTGCAGGACAACCGTACCAATGGTCAACGCGTGCCCGACAGCAAGCGGATGCAGTTCTATGTGGGCCCGGGGCTGTCCTGGCGTCTGGACAAGGAAAACCTGCTCAACTTCAACGTGTATTTGCCGGTCGATGTGAAAAATTCCGTGGCCGGCAACAACGTCAACCTGATGTTCGTGCATTCGTTGTAGTGCGCGTCTGCCCGTGGCAGCCTGTGCTGCCACGGGTCCGCCCGGCAACCATGCCGGCAAGCGGCCTGCGGCCTGCGGCCGCCTCGCATGCCCGCCACAGCGGGTGCGGGTAATCCCCGGGCAATCGACCCGCTCAATCGGCCCATGCAGGCCGATACAGGTGCAGCACGGCGGCCTGCCTCCCAGCCCTCGGGCCGCACGCAACCAGGAATGGTTCGTCCCTGGCGCCATTCCCTCGCGCCGTACTGCAGCGCACGTTCACCTGAACGGCAAAACTGGCAATGACTGGTATAAAAAACCTTGCGGATGAGGGCGCTTGATGGCACTTTGGATCTCAAGGATACCTTCTTGGAACTCCGCAGGGATTGGTCGTCCCCTTGGGGCCTGATGCGCGCGGTCCCGACACAATCAGTGCAACTGGTCCGATCGCATTGGGCCGCGTTGCGGGAGTGCAGCATGGCAAGCCACATTGTCGGTATCGCAACGGCGCCGATTCGTGCACGCGGCGGGCTCGGATTCGTGCAAGATGGCGCCACTTTCGCGGTCACCGACACATGCGCACGGCACGTACGGACGACCCCGGGCAACGCGACGCGATCATGCGTGGCGCGTCCTTCGACGGCTTCACGCAGGCGCGGTGCATTGCGGCGGCGTGCCGAGTCACCGCCTCACCCGACTTCCCAACGCAAGGCCCACTTCCCATGACCATGTCCTCCGTGTTCTTCGAACACCGCATCAAGGTGCGACACCTGCGAGTCATCGAGGCGTTGGACCGACAAAAGAGCCTGCTGCGCGCCTCGCGGGTGTTGAACGTGACCCAGCCTGCGCTCACGCGTGCGCTGCAGGAAATCGAAGAGATCGTCGGTGCGCCGTTGTTCGAGCGCCACTCGCGTGGCGTGCGTCCCAATGCCATGGGCGAGGTGCTGGTGCAGACTGCGCACGTGGTGCTGGGACAACTGCGCCGGGCGCAGGACACCTTCGAGGGGCTGTTGCAGGACGACGCGCTGACCATCACCGTCGGCGCTTTGCCGGTGGCGGCCAGTGGTCTGCTGCCGGCGGTGCTGGCGGCCCTGTACCGTACCGAGCCGACGCTGCGCGTGCGCCTGCTGCACGGCCGCACCGACGAGCTGCTGCCCAAGCTGGCCGGTAACGAGGTCGATCTGGTGGTCGGCAGGCTGTATCCCCTGGTGCGCTACGACGCACTGATCCGCAAGGTGCTCTACAGGGATCCGATTGCCTTGGTAGCGCGCAGCGACCACCCGCTATTCGTGAACGGCCCGGTGCGGGTTGCCGAAGCGGCGGCTTATCGACAGGTATTGCCGACCTTGAGCCAGCATGTGGAACGCGACGTGGCGCAGGTGATGCGCGAACACGGGCTGGCCACGCGCGACCATCTGCGTTCCAGCTCGGCCAGTTTCACCCGCGAGATCCTGCTTGGCACCGATAGCATTGCGGTGATGCCGAGCATGATGGTGTCCGGCGACATCGCACGCGGCGAGCTGCGTGCGTTCCAGTTGCAGCAGCCGGCGCAGGCGCGCGCGGGTGGCTTGATCTACCGCGATGGCAGCGCCATCCACAAACCCGGCGTGCGGCTGCTGCTGCGCGAACTCGAACACCAGCTGGCGCTGATGGCCGAGCAGGGCGCGATCTGGGTGGATCGCCACGAGGGCGAAGAGGAACTGCTGCTGGAGGCGTCTGCGTGAACGCGGCGGCGGCCTCGGTATTGGCCGCACGCGCATGCCGGGAGCCGCTGCCGCGCCGATGAGGCAATGCCGGCAAACGCCGCAGCCCCGGGAGCAGGACGCGTCGATGCCGATGGCACAGCCAGGGCCTCGCACGTGCGGACAGCCGGCAACCCGACAAGCTGTTCGGCGTCGTGGCACACGCCGGGCCGGAGCGGCGCCTCGCGCCAGCGGCCGGCGTACCGATCAGGGCTGGTCGGTCAAGGACCGCTTCAACTGCGCCTTCTGCAATTTGCCGGTAGCCGTACGTGGCAGGGCCTGGACCACGCGCAGATGCTTGGGCACCTTGTACTTGGCAAGCCGTGCGATCAGGTACTCGCGGATCTGTTCCAGATCCAGCGTCGGGCCGGCCGGGACGATGGCCAGATACCCGACCTCGCCCCACTGCGGGTCGGCGATGCCGACCACCGCGCATTCGCGAATCTGCGGATGATCGGCCAGCGTGGCCTCGATCTCGGCGGGATAGACGTTCTCGCCGCCGGAAATGAACATGTCCTTCTTGCGATCGACCACCCAGAAGAATCCATCGGCGTCGCGCCTGACGATATCGCCGGTATGAAACCAGCCTTGCGCGTCCAGCGCCTCGGCGCTGGCGTGCGGATCGCGCCAATAGCCAGGGCTGAGATTGGGCCCACGTAGCAGCAATTCGCCAGCCACCTCGGGTTGGCAGTCGTTGCCGTCGGCGTCCAGCACCCGTGTCTGCACGGCCGGCGTGGAGATGCCGACGGCGCCCAGCTTGCGGCGGATCACGGCCTGGTCGACCGACATGCCGAACACCGTGCCGGCCTCGCTCATGCCGTACCCGCAGACCATGGGGATGCCATCTTCCAGCCAGCCAAGCAGATCCTCGCCAGCGTGCGGCGCACCGCCGCTCACCAGCGCAGTGAGGTGGCGAAGGGCAACAGGATCGAAGCCAGGTTGGTGCCGGAAGGCCTGCATCATCTGCGGCACACCGACGTAGTGGGTGATTGCCAGGGTGCGATCGCACAGCCAGTTCAACGTACGCTCCGGTTCGAAGCCGTTGGACACCTGGATCGAGCCACCCACCGCCAGCGCAGGACGGACGTTGGTGACCAGGCCGATGACATGGAACATCGGTGCCTCGCACAGGAAACTGCTGCGCGCGTCCACCTGCGTGAGCACGCCGAAGTTCTGCGCTGTCTGCTGCAGGTTGCCTTCGCTCAGCATCACGCCCTTGGGCTGGCCGGACGTGCCGGAGGTGAACAGGATCAGGCTGACACGCTCGGGAGCAATGGCGGGCATCTGTGCTGCGGCGAGCGCACTGGCGTCCTCGACGAAGGCCGCCAACGCCTCCACGTCCGCGCGCCCGGCCGCGACCTCGTCGCCCAGTACCAGGCATGGCTCGGCACGCTGCAGCAGGATATCCAGCTCGGCGGCACTGAGCCGCCAGTTGAGCGGAACGTAGATGGCACCGACCCGACCACAGGCAAAGTGCAGCGCCACCTGCCAGACCGAATTGCGCGCCAGCACCGCCAGCCGTTCGCCTTCGACACAGCCGCGTGCCAGCAACAAGGCGGCGAGCCGGCCGACCAGATCGTCCAGTTCGGCGTAGCTCCAGTGCCGATCCAGTACCAGGTCGCGGGCCGCGAGCCGGTGCGGGGTGAGGCGGGCGTGCAGGGCAATCGAGTCGATCGGCGAAGTCATGGCGCTGTGTTCCGAAGGCAGGGCTGAAAGGAAGGCGACGACAGGCACACGGGGGAGGGGAGGAAACGCCTGCGCGCGACGCGAAGTGGTATGCAGGCGCAGCGGCAGTGCACGCCGGCCACGCTGCGGGCCGGCCAGTTGCGTTGGTCGCGTGCCGTATCCGGCTGTGCAGTGCAACGGCATGGCGGCATCGGCGATCCGGTCTGGCGGCCAACGCTACCTAGCGAGCAATCCTCAGGCGGTCGCGGCCTGCGCCGGGAATCGGCATGTCCCTGGCGGACATGCCGATTCCTGTGCGCCGTCCACATCCAGTTGGGGACGGCGGGTCGGGTTGGGTCGGTCAGGCTCAGGTTCTGCTTTTGCTGAGGTCGTACTCGCCCAGCCCGGGCTTGTAGCTCTTCTCGTCGATGAACTGCCGGATCCCTTCCTTGCGCGCGTTGTTGTCGAAGGAATTGGCCGCTTCCTGCATGCGGACCAGATAGTCTTCGGCTTCGTCGTAGGTCATGGTGCCCACGCGACGCACCGCATCCTTGGCGTACTTGAGTGCGATCGGATTCTTGCGCAGCAACAGCTCGGCCACCTCGCGCGTACGCGCCTCAAGCCGCTCCAACGGTACGCTTTCGTTGACCAGGCGCCATTGCGCGGCCTGCTTGCCGTCCACCATCTCGCCGGTCAGCGTCATCCACATGGCGTCGCGCATCGACAGCAGTTCCACGGCCACCTTGGTGACGCCGCCACCGGGCAGGATGCCCCAGTTGATCTCCGACAGACCAAACTGCGCTTCGTCGGCAGCGATCGCCAGGTCGCAGGCGAACAAGGGGCCAAAGCCGCCGCCGAAACACCAGCCGTTGACCATGGCGATGGTCGGCTTCTGGTACCAGCGCAGGCGGCGGAACCAGCCGTAGGACTCGCGCTGCGAGCGGCGCACGCCGCGTAGGCCCTGCGCCTCGGTCTCGCGGAAATATTCCTTCAGGTCCATGCCGGCCGACCAGGCGGTGCCCTCGCCGCTGAGCACCAGCACGCCGACGTTCTCGTCGAATTCCAGTTCGTCCAGCACGTCCATCATGCGGCGGTTCAACGCCGGACTCATCGCATTGCGCTTTTCCGGGCGTGCGAACTTCACCCAGGCAATGCGGTTCTCGATGCGGACAGATACCACGTCATGCTCGTTCAAGCGGTGTCTCCTTCAGATCGGGGTACAGGGAATCAAGCCCCGTCGGCCAGCATGGCTTCCGGCGGGGCGGTGCGTTCCAGCGTGGCGCTGGCGTTCAATTTGCAGAGCAACTGCAGCAGGGTGCGTTGCTCGCCTGGCTGCAGGCTGCTGCAGGTGCGCTCCACAGCGCGCGCCAGGCAGCCTTGGGCCACCACCAGCGTGCGCTGGCCGGTTACAGTGAGATACAGCCCCTTGCTGCGCCGGTCACGGCCGGCCAGGCGCTCGATCAGGCCTTGCTCGGCCAGTGCATTGGCGATCTTCATGCCGGCGGCGCGGTTGACCAGCAGGCGGTTGCCGAGTTCAGTCTGATCGCACCCGGGTTGGTCGCGAATATGGATCAAGGCGGTGACGCGCGCCGGGGTGAGCTGCAGGTCGGCCAGCTCCTGGCGGGCCGCATGCGTGGACGCCAGGGCGGCCAGTTGCAGCTGATAACCAAGGTCTGCAGCGAGTGTCGGGCGTGTGGTCATTGTCCATCCAGATTGTATCCGTAAAATACAATCTAGCCGACCGCCTGGGACACTGCAAGCGGTGTTTTCCGGCGCACGCCACGGCCCGGTTCACGTTTGCGCAGGGTGTCTGCCGCGCAGGATGGCGTTTACTGCACCAGCCACCCGGCCAACTGTTCGCGGGTGAGAAACCCGCTGTGGTGCAGGTCGAGCGCGTCGAATTCGTCGGCCAGGGCCGGGTTGGCCTGGGCTTCGGCACGGCTGATACGGCCGTCTGCGTCGATGTCCAGTGCCTGGAAGTCGATCCGATAGCGGCTGCCGACCACGCTATCGGGTTGGATCGATCGCACGATCACGCTGGACTCCCCCCGTGGGCGTTCCAGCTGGGTCTGGTGGGTGATCTGGCCACTGGCCAACGGTTGGGTCCGGATGGCGCTGGGGACCTCGATCAGCGGCATGCTGCTGGCCGGCGTGGGCGCAGACGACTGCTGTGCGGCGGCGGGCCCGCACACAAGCAGCAGGGCGGCGAAGGTGGTAGTGCGGATGGTGGTCATCAGATCCCCCTGATGGTGAATAGCCGGCAAGCATAGAACGGGCCGCACGCTTGAGGGCATGACCGTTGCCGGTGCGCAGCGGTTGCGACGGTGCAGTGCACGGCCAGTGGCGGCCTGTCTCCATGGCGGCTATCCGGGAATGAAGGGGAACGCGATCTTCAGCAGGCCTTTTAAGCCGCCTTCGGCGGTACTGGCCACGGCCTTGGCGCCCAGGCTGTTGAGGGCTCGCCGCACGTCCTCCCAGCGCAGTTGTGCAATGTCCTTCTTCAGCAGGTCCGACACTTCCTCGGCAGTGGGCGTGAGCTTGTGCAACGCGCGCATGGTGGCCTGCGGATCGGGCTGCAGATAGCCCCAGCGCTCGGCGATCCTGAGCAGGGTGTCGAAGCGCACCGCGACCACCTCCCGGTTGCGCTCGTACACCGGCAGCGCGCCGACCTCGACGATGGCCTGCTCGAACTGCTGTGCGTCATCGGGGTGTTCGATGCGCACGGCCAGAAAGCCTTCCTTGCGGCTGCGTTCGCTGACGTGCTTGGCGCCGGAACGCAGGTTGTCCTCGGTCAAGACATTGGCCACGATGCGCTGCATCGCCGCATCGCCTTCCTCGGGAACCAATGCACGCCAGCGTGCGTAGCCGTCGCGGCGCAAGGCCCTCACCTTGGCCGGAGTGACCCGCAACTGCAGCGCCACTGCTGCATTGGAGCTGTTGCGCGAAACGGCGCCATCGCGCTCCAGCAGCACGAAAATCAGCAATTCCAGGTCGCGTTTGGTCAGCGACTGAAACCCCTGCAATAGGGTCAGGCGCAGGAATTCGCTGCCGAAGGCGGCTGCGTCCTTGAGTTCGATCGGTTGCATGGGACCTTCTCCACGAGTGACCTGCAGGATGCCAGCAGGCGGTTGCGCGAGCTGAGACACGATGCGATGTGTACAGCAGTTTCAGCATCCGGTGTCGTGTCCGGCGCGCTGCCGACTGGACGTTTCAACTGCGGCGTTTCACTGTGCCGGAACCTTGCCGTGTCACACACGCCTTCGCAGATGCGGTTCGGTCCGGTTGCAGGGCGATACGCGGGCAGATGCATGCATGGCCGCAATCACGCACGATCCAGTAAGGTGCGCAGGCAGTCCTGGTTTGGCAACGCGCGCGATGGCGCGGATGCCGGGTGGCGAGGTGTCCATGCCCGCGGTCTGCAGGCCATGGATGCATCGCTACCAGAGGCAGCATGGATCATCCGCGGCCGGGTAGGGCTTGCTTTCACTTTTCTTGAAGGAGGTTTGCATGTCCGTGGAATCCTTGACGCGTCGCCGCCTGCTTGCCGCCTTCGGCGGTGCCGGCATCCTGCTCGGCGCGCCAGCGTGGGCGCTGCCGAAGAAGAAGCCTGGAAAACCGCTCAATGTCGCACTGGCCGGCCTGGGCGGTTATGCCAGCGAACAACTCGCCCCGGGCCTGGCCTTGACCAAGCATTGCAAGCTGGCGGGCATCGTGACCGGCACGCCATCGAAGATTCCGCAGTGGCAATCCAGGTACGGCATTGCCGATCGCAACGTCTACACCTACGAGAACTTCGACCGCATCGCCGATAACGACGACATCGATGTGGTGTATATCGTCACCCCGACCCATCTGCATGCGCCACTGACGTTGCGTGCGGCGGCGGCCGGCAAGCATGTGTGGTGCGAAAAGCCGATGGCCATGCACGCGGGCGAATGCGAGGCGATGATCGCGGCCTGCAAGCGCAACAAGGTCGCGCTGACGATCGGCTACCGCATGCAGCACGAACCCAATACGCGCCGGTTGATCGCAATGGCCGGCGAAAAGCCCTTCGGTGCAATGCAGCGCGTGCGTGCCGAGGCCGGCTACAACGGCTACCGCGGCACGGCCAAGGCCGACCGCCCTTGGCGCCTGCGCTCGCAGTTCGGTGGCGGCGCGATGTACGACATGGGCGTGTATCCGCTCAACGCCGCGCGCTACACCGTGGGTGCCGAACCGCTGGCGGTAACCGCCAAGCGTTGGACCGACCGCCCCGAGCTGTTTGACGAGGTGGACGAGCATATGGACTTCACGCTGGAGTTCCCCAACGCCGTGCGGGCGCAGTGCAAGACCAGCTTCGGTGCCAGCATGAATGTGCTGCGCGCCGAGTGCGAGCGCGGTTGGTACGAACTGTCGCCGTTCCAGAGCTACCAGGGCGTGACCGGCAAGGCCAGCGATGGCCGCGTGCTCGATGCCAAGGTGCCGCACCAGCAAGCGCTGCAGATGGACGAGGACGCGTTGGCCATCATCAACGGCACGCCCTTGCGCGCGCCCGGCGAAGAAGGCCTGCGCGACATCCGCATTGTCGATGCGATCTACCGCTCCGCACGCGAGGGCAGCAAACGCATCGTGCTGTAAACGTAAACGAGCCGGTTCCGGCCCTCATCGGGCCGTTGGAACCGCCTTGAACGCATCGGTCGGCTCTCAATGGAAAGCGGGGAGCCGACCAACCGCTTTTACGATTCCCGATTCCCGATTCCCGATTCCAGCCTCACTCCCGCATCGCCAGCACCGTGATCTCTTCCCGGTCGTGATACAGCTGCTTGGCTCGCACGGTCAGCGCTTTCTCCGCCTGCTGCTCGAACAGGTCCAGGCACAGACGCGTTTCTTCCCAGCGTTTTTTCATCGGCAGCTTGAGGTTGAAGATGGTGTGGCGGCACCAGCCTTCGCGCACCCAGGTGGCCATGCGCTCGGCAACGCGGCGCGGTTGCTCCACCATGTCGCAGACCATCCAGTCCAGCGATTGCGCCGGTTTCCAGTGAAAGCCGTCCGCGCGCAGGTGTTCGACCAGCCCGGTGGCCAGCACATGCTCGCGCAACGGGCCGTTGTCCACGCTGGTGACGTGCACATGCTGGCGCGTCAGCACCCAGGTCCAGCCGCCGGGGGCAGCGCCCAGATCGGCGGCACGCATGCCGGGTTTGACCAGGCGCTCGCGTTCTTCGTGAGTGAGCAGGGTCAGCAGCGCTTCGTCGAGCTTGAGCGCCGAGCGCGACGGCGCTTCGGGCAGCAGTTTCAGGCGGGGAATCCCCAGTGGCCACGGCGCACTGTCGTCGGCATCGGCCACTGCCAGCAGCGCGTGGTCGCCATCGAGAAAACACACATGCAGGCGCGGCAGGCGCGCGTGCGGCTTGTCGGTCAACAGGCCGGCCTTGCGCAGTGCTGGGCGCAGCGCGTTGCCGAAGCTGCGCGCCAGCCCCGCCAGCGGTTTGCCGGCATCCGAATCCGGGTGTTCCACCCACAGGTCGCCAAAGCGCGGTTGCCCGTCCAGCGCGGCCAGGATCGGCGTGATGCGGTCCTTCGGATCGATGCCCTTGAGTTCGGCAAGCACGACCAGCTTCTGGCGCGCAAAGATCAGCTCGCGCCACTGCAGCCTGGCGGCCAGTGCTGCGGCCTCGTCGCAGACGAACAGCACGTAGCCATCGTTACGTTGCGTACGTGCATAGCCGGCAATGCCGACGAAGGCCGCGCGCGCGCTCAGTTCCGCCGCCAATTCAGGCTCGAAGCCCTGGCGGCAATAGCAGAGCAACCCGCTCATCGCGGCGCCCGAACAGCGCGGTCAGTAATGGTCACCGCCGCCCTCGCCGTAGCTGCGCAGGACCGCACAGGCCTGTTCGCGCTGTACATCGCGCACCACCTCGATGCCACGGCGGGTCAGTTCGCCCACCCAGTCGGCGGGCAGTGGACCTTCGTCGAATTCGGTCAGCGCCATTACGTCTTCGGCGCGGGCACCGATCAGCAGCCGGTCGATGCCGGCCCACACCGTGGCGCCATAGCATTGGCAGCACGGTTGCGCGGAGGTGGCCAGGGTGATCGGCGCCAGCACGTCGTTCAGGCGCGGCGTCTGCAGGCGCTGCTGCGCCAGCATGTAGGCCATGTTCTCGGCATGCGCCAGCGAGGTGGTCTGCGGCACCACCCGGTTCACCGCCGCAGCAATGATGTGATGATCCGGCCCGAACACCACCGCGCCGAACGGGCCGCCGGTGCGGGCTTCCACATTCATCCGCGACAGCGCGATGGCCAGCGCCACCTTGTCGTCGTCGCCGGGATAGGCGCGGCTGGCATCCACGAAGTCATGGATCCAGGCGGGCAGGGTGAGGTGGACTTGCGCGTAGAGCATCACTGGACGACCGGTAGCGGAGAAGAAACCAAGCGGCGCAGTGTATCGACCCGGACGCGGCGCGCAAAACGCTGTCGCCGCCGGATCCGGGTGCCGCTGGCACCGATGGTCTTCGGCGTGCCGGCGCAGCGCCTGCGCGACTACCGCGCAGGGTCGCCCGACGATACGGGGTCTACTGCGCAGCGCATTGGCCGGACACGCACTGGCAGGCGCTGATCTCGCGAGAGCCGCACACGCTCATCATGCCGCTGGACTGGCACTGTGCCATCACGGCTTTCGGGTCGGTTGGGCTGTTGACGTTGACGCAGGCCGGATAGGCACCGCAACAGTTGCCCACGTTCTTCACCGTGCAATCCGCATCGACCTTGCAGGCGGTGACCACGGTCAGCGGGGTCGGGGCGGATGCAGGCGGTGGCGTCGGCGCGCCCGGCGTTGCGGCGACACAGCCGACCAGGAGGGACGAAGACAGCAACAGCAGAATGCTCAGATACCAGGACAAGGCGCGGGTCATGTGGTTGCTCCGATCACGGCAGGTGAGGGGGCATGGTAAGCCTTGATGGCCAGGCTGCGGCCAACCGCTGCCGTCAGTTCGCCTTTGTATGCAGCGCAGTGCACCACAGCACGCCGATGAGCAGGCAGGCCATGGCCGCCAGCTCCAATGGCGTGGGCAGGCGCATTTCCCAGGCGAATCCGTAGATCAGTGCGAATACCGTCTCAAAGACGATCATCTGCCCCACCAAGGTCAGCGGCAGCACGCGGCTCGCGCGGTTCCACAGTGCATTGCCGATGACCGAGGCCAGGATGCCCAGCAGCAGCGAAACACCCCAGAAGCCGGCCCAGTCGATCGGCGCGTGCCAGGTACTGCCGATCAACGCTGCAGGTGCCAGCAATGCGGCCAGTGCGCCGGTCACCACGCCGGTCAACAGCGACCAGTCACCGCCGGACAGATCGGGGCAGCGTCGTAGCCAGCGCGCATTGACGATGGAATAGGCCGACCACGACGCCAACGCACCCGCCGCGCACAGCAAGCCCGCGACGCGGGTGAGACGATCGCCTGCCTGCTGCCCGGAGTCGTCCTGCACGGTGTCCAGCGCGACCAATGCCACGCCGATGACGCACAGTGCGCACGGCGCGGCGAGCCGCTGCAGCTGTACCGCGCCCGCCGCGCGGGTACCGATGACGGTCACCACCACCGGCAACAGGCCGATAATCAGTGCGGTGGCTGCACTGCCGGCCCACTGCACGGCGCTGCCCAGCAGTACGTAGTAGATCAGATTGCCCATCAGGCTCAGGCGCACCAGCGCCCACCACTCGGCGCGACCCAGGCGGGCGGCGGTGAGGCGTGCCCGTGGTGCCAGCACCAGCGCGGCCACCACGCCATAGGACAAATAGCGCGCCACTGCCAGCTGCATCGGCGTGAACGCTGACAAGAGTTGTGGGGCCAGGAACACCAGTCCCCACAGCGCACCTGCGCCAATACCGCAGGCGACGCCCATCGTCAAACGTTCACGCATCGTGCGTCTCCGTGCATGTCATGCCCCGCAGCGTGCAGTGCGGCAGCTGGATGAGCAAGGTATCGCCGTGCGCCAGCGCCGTAGGAGCGCACCCCGCGCGCGACAGGCTTTCCCGGGAATGCCCCGTCGCGCCCGGGTTCGCTCCTACGGGTGACGCGGCGCTCGCTTGAGCCTGACAGTGACTGCACAAGCCGATGCCGCGCACGCAGACCCGCAGCATCACCGTTGTAGGAGCGCACCTGGGCGCGACAGGCTTTCCCGGGAATGCCCCATCGCGCCCGGGTGCACTCTTACGGCTGGCGCGGGGTGGTCCAGGTGTCGCGCAAGGTCACGCTGCGGTTGAAGACCGGCGTTGCCGCGCCGTGGTCGCGGCGATCGGCGACGAAATAACCGGTGCGCTCGAACTGGAACGCCTGCTCCGGCGTTGCCTGCGCGGCAGAGGGCTCCACATAGCCGCGCACGCTGCGCTTGGACTCGGGGTTGAGATGGTCGCGGTAGGTCTTGCCCTCGGATTCGTCGTCGGGCTTTTCCACCGAAAACAGGCGGTCGTACAGGCGGATTTCCGCTTCTACCGCATGCGTGGCGCTAACCCAGTGGATGGTGCCCTTGACCTTGCGGTTAGCACCTTCCATGCCCGGGCGCGATTCCGGGTCCATCCAGCCGCGCAGCTCGACGATGTCGCCAGCGGCGTCCTTGATGACCTCGTCCACGCGGGCAATGCCTGCCCCGCGCAGACGGATCTCGCCACCCGGCACCAGCCGCTTCCAGCCCTTGGGCGGAACTTCGGCAAAATCCTCGCGCTCGATCCACAACTCGCGCGCGAACGGCACCTCGCGCGTGCCGAAGCTTTCGTCCTTGGGATGATTGGAAAACTGCAGCGTCTCGGTGTGGCCGTCGGGCAGGTTGGTCAGCACCAGCTTGAGCGGCTCGATCACGGCCATGCGGCGTGGCGCGGCGGCGTCCAGATCCTCGCGCAGGCAGCCTTCCAGCACCGAGAAATCGATCATCGAATTCTGCTTGCTGATGCCCACGCGGTCCACGAACAGGCGCATTGCCGCCGGTGTGTAGCCACGCCGACGCAGGCCCTGCAGCGTGTACATGCGCGGGTCGTCCCAACCGTCCACCAGTTGTTCTTCCACCAGCGCGGTGAGCTTGCGCTTGCTCATCACCGTGTAGTTGATGTTGAGGCGCGAAAACTCGATCTGACGCGGCTTGGCCGCTTCGCGCGGCAAGCCCGTGTCCAGCAGCGGCTGCAGCAGTTCCGGATGACCGGCCAGGTCCACCTTGTCCACGCACCAGTCGTACAACGGGCGATGGTCTTCGAATTCCAGCGTGCACAACGAGTGGGTGATGCCTTCTACCGCATCGCCCAGCGAATGCGCGAAGTCGTACATTGGGTAGATCGGCCAGGTGTTGCCGGTGTTCTGGTGCTCCACATGCTTGATGCGGTACAGCGCCGGGTCGCGCAGGTTGATGTTGCCGCTGGCCATGTCGATCCTGGCGCGCAGGGTGCGTGCGCCATCGGGAAATTCGCCTGCGCGCATGCGCCGGAACAGGTCCAGGTTTTCGTTTACGCTGCGCTCGCGGTACGGCGAGTTGCGGCCCGGCTCGGTGAGCGTGCCACGGTACTCGCGTACCTGTTCGGCAGAGAGGTCGCAGACGAAGGCATGGCCGTCGCGGATCAGTTTTTCGGCGGCCAGGTAATACACCTCGAAGTAGTCCGAGGCATGGCGCAGCTGCGCCCACGCAAAGCCCAGCCAGCGCACGTCGTCCTGGATGGCGACTACGAATTCGGGGTCTTCCTTGGCCGGATTGGTGTCGTCCAGGCGCAGATTGCACAGCCCGCCGAATTCGGCCGCCAGGCCGAAGTCCAGGCAGATCGCCTTGGCATGGCCGATGTGCAGGTAGCCATTGGGCTCGGGCGGGAAGCGCGTGCGGATGACCGTGTGCTTGCCGCTGGCCAGGTCCTCGCGAACGATCTGGCGGATGAAGTCTTTCTTCTCCGCCGGGGCGGTGGCGTCGGTGACGGGAATCTCGGACATGCGGGGCATCGGCAATAAGTAGACCGCAAGTTTAGGCGGTGGCACCGGTTAGGGGTAGGCGGCTGTCGCGCCAGCGTAGGAGCGCACCCGGGCGCGATGGGGTGTTATCGGGAAGGCCAGTCGCGCCCAGGTGCGCTCCTACGTTGGTGGGGTGCATGCATCAGCCGGATTGCCGCCAGCCCGGTGGCACGGCATCCGGCGCGGCCAGTGCGCGCAGGCGCTTGAACAGCACGGTGGTTTCGGCCACGTTCCACACCCGCAGCGCGACCTCGAAGGTGTCCAGCGGCTTGGTCAGGAAGTCCTTGGCACCCAGGCCCAGGGCGCGATGCCGCGCGCTGCGGCTGGGGTCGGCGGTGAGCACGATCACCGGCAGGAAATGGCCCGGATCGGACAGCCGCGCCAGCTGTTCCAGCAGCGCATAGCCATCCAGCTCCGGCATCTTCAAATCCAGCAGGATCAGATCCGGCGCGAAGGCCGACACCAGTCCCATCACCCGCAGCGGGTCGGTGGTGGCGATGACCTGCTGGAAGCCTTCGCGTTGCAGCAGGTCTTCCAGCAGCCGCACATTGGCCGGTTCGTCATCGACGATGAGGATGCGGGAGCCGAGGATATCGTCGCGCGTCATGCGAGCAGCCTGTCGAGTACAGTGAAGAATTCCGCCACGTCCAGCGGTTTGGTCAGATACGCATGCACGCCCTGGTTGCCCACCCGTGCCAGCGTGGCACTGGTGGCATCGGCGCTGATGACCACCACCGGCACCTGTGCTGTGGCCGGCTGCGCCTGCAGTTCGCGCAACAGTTCTTCGCCATTGCCGTCGCTCAGGTGCAGGTCCAGCAGGATCAGGTCCGGCACGCCGTGCTGCAACAGGTCGCGCGCCTGCGCCAGGCTGGCCGCTTCCAGCAGTTGCCACTGCGGTCGGCGCTCGGTGAGCGTGCGGATCAGCGCCTGGTTGGAGGGGTTGTCCTCGATGCTCAGCAAGCGGCACACGCCGCTGCCGCTGGTGCTGGGCGGCAACAGGGTACGTGGCGCTTCGTCGCGCTGCGGTTCGCCCTGCGGCAGCGCGATCCAGAAGCGTGCGCCGTCGCGGCTGCTGTCCACGCCGATCAGCCCACCCATCGCCTCGATCAGGCGCTTGCTCAGCGCCAGCCCCAGGCCGGTGCCTTCCACCGCCGAGCGCTCCGCGCCAAGCCGCTCGAATGGCGTGAACAGGCGCTCGATCTGCGCCGGCGTCAGCCCCGCGCCCTGGTCGGCCACGGTGATGCGAACCTGGTCGCCATCCAGCGTGGCAGTGACCTGTACCCGGCCGCCGGTGCGATTGAACTTGACCGCGTTCGACAACAGGTTGAGCAACACCTGGCGCAGTCGCTGGACATCGGCGCGGACGGTCCACGGACCATCGATGAGCGGTGGCTGCAGGCTGACGCCGTACCGATCGGCGTCCGGTGCGATCAGGCCCTGGGCCTCGTGCAGGGCGTCGCGTACCGCGATCGGCTCGGGGCTCAGATCCAGCTTGTCGGCTTCGATGCGCGCGATGTCCAGCAGTTCGGTAATCAGCCCCAGCAGGTGTCGGCCCGCGGCCAGGATGTGCTGCAGATGGCGTCGTGGGCCGGGTTCGGGCAGATCCATTTCCAGCACCTGCGCATAGCCCAGAATGGCGTTGAGCGGGGTGCGTAGTTCATGGCTGCTGCGCGAAAGGAATTCGGTCTTGGCGTGGTTGGCGGTCTCGGCTTCGCGTCGCGCCAGCTGCGCTTCGGCCGCGCGCGCGGCCAGCAGCTCGCTGGCCTGCGCCAGGCGCTGCCCGACCTGCCCCAGCTCATCGCCGGCACGCGGCTGCGCCGCCAGCGGCAGGCCTTCGCCCAGGCGGTCGGCATTGGCGGCCAGGGTGCGCAGGCGCCCGGACAGCGCCGAGGCAAACCAGGCCACGGCGAAGACCGCGCCCAGGCCGCCCAGCATCGCTGCGCTCAGGGTGATGATGAGGTTGCGTTGCCGCAAGCCTTGCGCCTTGGCGCTGCGCACCTGCAGTTGTGCGGTTTCGTAGTTGCGTAGTTCGCGCAGTTCCGCACGCAGGATGTCGAGCTTGTACTTGCCGTCCCACAGCTGGCGGATTTCCTCTTCGCGACTCAGGTCCGGTGCCAGCAGGCGGCGCCAGCCCTGCATCTTCTCCGCGAACAGCGGTTTGATGCGGGCAAAACGCTGCGCCTGTGCCGGGTCGGTGATGCGTTGGGAGAGCCGGTCGGCCACGCCTTGCAGGCGCGGTTCGGCATCGCGGTACGGGGTCAGGAACTCATCGCGGCGCACCAGCCGGTACCCGCGCACGCCGGCTGCCGTTTCGGCCAGCAGCGCGTGCGCCTCGTACAGGTCGCTCAGCACCTCCAGGGTCTGGCGAACGTCGTTTTCGGCGGCGATGTTCTGCCGTTCCACGCTGTAGATCGCCATGAGCGCCACCGCCAGCAACAGCAGCGGCAAGGTGACCACCGCCAGGCTCTTGCGGGTGATCGGCCAATCGTTCCAACGCACCGCCAATGCATTCATAGCGCAAGTCCGGACTGGACCGCGTACACCGCGGCCTGGGTGCGATCTTTTACCTCAAGTTTCTGCAGGATGCGCTCCACATGCACCTTCACCGTGCCGGGAGAAATCCCCAGTTCAGCTGCAAGGCTGGCATTGGTGAGTCCGCGCGGAAGCAGCGACAGCACCTGTTTTTCGCGCTTGCTCAGCCCATTGAGGCGATCGTCCTGCAGCGGCCTGCGCCGACGCGTGACCACAGGCTTGGCAGGCTCGCCCACCATCGCCGGCAGCAACAGCGCAAACGCCTGCAAGGCCTGCACGTCGTCGTTGCCGGGCGCCGGGCGGCCGTCGTTCCAGGCCACGCACAGCATGCCGTGGCTGCTGCCCAGCGCCTGAATCGGTACCCTGGCCTCGCGCATATCGGCCGGGCGCGGCGGCATCAGCCAGGCCGCTTCATGGCTGTCGCCGGCCGCGCTGGCACCGGGCGGCAGCGCGCGTCCGCGGCTGGCCATGAGCAGCGTGCGCGGCCCGCGCTGCGCCAGGACCGCGCCGTGCTCCAGGCCCAGCAGCAGCAGCACACGGGCAAGCACCGTGTCGCAGGCCTGTTCGGGTGTGTGCGCCTGACGCAGCGCCACAGCCACCTCCCACAGCGCCTGCCAGCGCGCGCTGTCGGAGGCCTCGCGGCGCAAGGCCAGGCGCCAATCGCCTGCATTGGTCATGGTTTCCATGTGTTCGCTCTACGCCGATCAGCATATTTGAGTATATGCCTATCGGCAGAATTGTTGGGGTCGCTTGATTTCGATACTGGGCTCGCCTGCTGAGGCACCTCACAACAACCACCTGGAGATTTCCCCATGCGTCGCATTCTGTCTTCCCTGGTCCTGGCTCTGGCCGCCACCCCGGCGCTGGCTGGCGGTGTGATGCACTACAGCGACAAGGCCAAGTTGCCGGCCGCCGGCGAGGAGCGCGAAGTGGCCGCGCTGTTCGATACCTGGAACGCCGCCCTGGCGACCGGCAACCCGCACAAGGTGGCCGACCTGTATGCGCCCGATGGCGTGCTGTTGCCGACCGTGTCCAACGAAGTGCGCGCCTCGCGCGAGCAGATCGAGAAGTACTTCGAGCTGTTTCTGACCAAGAAGCCGAAGGGCGTGGTCAACTACCGCACCGTGCGCCTGCTCGATGACGACAGTGCAGTGGACGCCGGCGTATACACCTTCACGCTGACCGACAAGGACGGCAAGAAGAGCGACGTGCAGGCGCGCTACACCTTCGTCTACGAAAAGCGCGACGGCAAGTGGCTGATTATCAATCACCACAGCTCGGCGATGCCGGAAGTCGATACGCGCTCTGCAGCGGTCAAGGCCAAGTAACGCGGTGCGGCCGTACGCGCCGGCCGGGCAGGCTTGAAAGCCGCTCCGGTCGGCGCCATCCAGCAGGCAATCCTCACGATTGCGGAGTTGCACCATGCTGGGAATCGGCGCTTTCAAACAACGCATGCCCCGTCCGGGCGAGGCACTGCCAGGACGCGATCAGGCGCTACCGCTGTACAACACGCATCTGGTCAACGGACATCCGTTGCGCGGCGAATTCGCCGGGCTGGCACAGGTGCAATTCGGGCTGGGTTGCTTCTGGGGTGCAGAACGCAAGTTCTGGAACGTGCCAGGGGTGTACACCACGGCAGTGGGTTATGCCGGCGGCGAAACGCCGAATGCCACCTATGACGAAGTCTGTTCCGGACAGACGGGGCACACCGAGGCGGTGCTGGTAGTCTACGACGCGCAGTCGGTGTCGTTCGCACAGCTGTTGCGCACGTTTTGGGAAAGCCATGACCCCACCCAGGGCATGCGTCAGGGGAACGATGTCGGAACGCAGTACCGCTCGTCGATCTATTGCACCACGCAGGACCAGTACGACGCCGCGCTTGCCAGCCGCGACGCGTACCAGCAGCAGCTGGACGCGGCGGGCCATGGCGCGATCACCACGGAGATCCGTTTCCCGGCGCCAACGTTCTACTACGCCGAAGACGGTCACCAGCAATACCTCGCCAAGCACCCCAATGGTTATTGCGGGCTTGGCGGAACGGGAGTGAGCTGCCCGATCGGGCTGGATGCCTGACGGAAAGGCGAGGCCGGATCCAGACGCTGTCCACGTTCGCGTGGCGGCGTGCGGATGGCCGTCAGCGACCGGCAGCGTCATCACGACAGGCAGCGCATGGGAGTGCATGCCAGGCAACTTGGATGGCTGCGCCGGAGACGGCGTGGCCATTTTTTTGGCATCCGCAGTGCACCAGGCGCCGCGGATGCCGGCCCGGTGCGGAAGCGATCAGACAAATTCGCCGCAAAACATGCCACGGAGCTGTGCAAGTGTGTCGCTGCGCTCGGGATGCAGCAGGCGCATGCAGGCCACTGCAAAACCGACCGGGCTGGTACCCGGCGCGGTGATGATACCGTCGGCAGTGACGACTTTTTCATGACGAAATTGCTTGGCGCCAGCGTACGGCACCACATGATCCTGCAGGAACGCCAGCGAGTTGCTGGTATGCGCACGGTCGTCGAGCAGGCCGGCGTAGGCCAGCGCAAGGGTCGCCCCGCAGATCGCAGCAACCGGTCGCTGCTGCTGCACGCGTTCGACCAACAAGCCGCTCAGACCCGGGATCTCGCCGGCCTGCCAACGCTCGCTGCCAGGCAGGATCCACAGGTCCGCTGCCAGCGGCGCCAGGTCCGAGAGGGCGAATTCCGGGACGATGCGCAGGCCGCCGATGGACTGCACCGGTTGGCCGTCGATACTGGCGATGGCCACCTGGTCCCCGAACCATTCGCGCGCCGCTGGCAGTACCACGCCGATCTCCCAATCGGCCACGCCATCGACCATCACCACTGCAATGTTTGCCATCGTCTGCCAGCCAGTTGAGGAAACCGGATTCTAGGCAGTGCGCTTGGCAGCGGTGTAAGCGCGGTGTGCAGACGCAGCGCCGGGTGCGACGGCAGGATGGCGTGGACCGTCTTGTCTGCGTTGGGCGGTGGGCCGAGCGCTTGACCGATCGGTCGATCAACGGAGAACTGGCGCTGTGTGCGCGCGTTCAAGGATGCAGCCCGGCATTGCATAAACGCGCGGTGTGCGTGCCTGGCCGGTCAGAACTAGCCGGTCAGAACCGGCCTGCGGTTGTTGCGCGCACGCGTGCTGAGCAAGGCCATGCTCACCAACAAAAACGCCCGCGGCCAGTGGCAGCGGGCGTCGGTCTTGTGCCTTGCGTGCGGCGGTCAGCCGGCCAGTTTGTCGGCAATGGTCTTGCGCAAGGCCTGCAGGTCCTTGGCGAAGGTCTCGATGCCGCCGGCCAACTTTTCGGTGGCCATCGCATCGGCGGCCAGGTCGGTGGCGAAGCTGTCGGCGTTGATCGGGGTGATCTGCGCGTTGTCGGCTTGTGCGGGCGAGAGCTTGCGCGGCAGCTCGCCGTGTTCGGCGTCGAGCTTTTCCAGTAGGTCGGGAGAAATGGTCAGGCGGTCGCAACCGGCCAGCGCTTCGATCTGCGCGGTGGAGCGGAACGAGGCGCCCATCACCACGGTGGGCGAACCACGGCGCTTGAATGCGTCGTACACGGTGCGCACGAATACCACGCCCGGATCTTCGTCGATGCTGGCCGGGGTCTGGCCCTGGGCGAGGGAGTAATCCAGGATGCGGCCCACGAACGGGGAGATCAGGAAGACGCCGGCTTCGGCGCAGGCCAGCGCCTGCGAGTGATTGAAGATCAGCGTGAGATTGCAGTCGATGCCTTCGATCTGCAGCTGGCGCGCGGCTTCGATGCCTTCCCAGGTGGCGGCGATCTTGATGAGGATCTTGTCCTTGGGCACGCCACGCTCGGCGTACATCGCAATGAACCTGCGGGCCTTGGCGATGGTGGCCTGGGTGTCGTGGGCAAGATCGGCATCCACCTCGGTGGACACGCGCCCCGGGACCAGTTCGGCCAGTTTGACGCCCACGCCGATGGTCAAGCGGTCGGCGACCTCGTGGACGGTGGTGGCGCGGTCGCCGCCGCCGTGCTCGCGGCCCCAGGCCAGTTCGCGTTCGATCAGGTCGGCGTAGACCGGCAGGTCCAGCGCCTTCTTGACCAGAGTGGGATTGGTGGTGCAATCAACCGGCTTCAGGCGTTTGATGGCGTCGTAATCGCCGGTGTCGGCGACCACCACGGACAGGTCGCGCAGTTGGGCCAGCTTGGAGGGGGATGCAGTCATGCGGGTTCTCTCGAATCGTGGAACGGGTCGGGGATGGCGCAGCGCGCTACGTTAACGCGCCGCGCGCTGGAAGTCGCCCGCAGTGGTGGGTTGAATGCTGCTTGCCGGAATGGCAGGCGGCATCGGCAAGATGAGGGCGCGCTGCATCGATCGCAATGCAGGGCATTTTGCCCGCAGCAGGAACCGTGCCGGTGAGGCTGCTGCAGCGTCGGCGTCCGCTACAGATGCAGCAAGGCGACGCGTGCGCGTCGCCTTGTTTGTGACATCAATCAATACGGCGCAAGACAACCGCACCCGTGCTGCGCTATCCCGAATCCCGAATCCCGAATCCTCAGGCCGCAACCGCCTTGGGTCCGGTGGCGGCTTGGTCCAGCGTGAACAGCGTCTGCGGCAATTCCTTGAACAGTTGCGACAGCTGCTCGAGGAAGGTCGTCATCGCCGAACTGCGGCGCCAGGCCATGGCAATACGGCGACTGGGCTGTTTGTCCTCGCGGAAACGGATCAGCCGGATGCTGTCCGAGCGTGCCACCGGCGGCTTGACCGCCAGCAGCGGCAGCAGGGTCACACCGACATTGGCGGCCACCATCTGGCGCAGGGTTTCCAGGCTGGTGGCCTGGAATTCGGATTTTTCCAACGCGCCGGCCAGGTGGCAGACATCCAGTGCCTGCTCGCGCAGGCAGTGGCCGTCTTCCAGCAGCAACAGGCGTTGTTCGGACAGATCGTCCAGCGTCATGCTGTCGTGGCGCGCCAGCGGATGGCCTTCGGGCACGGCCAGGACGAAGGGCTCTTCGAACAGGAATTCGGCATGCAGTTGGTCGTCCTGCAGCGGCAGTGCCAGCAGTGCGGCATCCAGGCGGCCTTCGCGTAGCTGATACGCCAGCTGGTCGCTCTTTTCTTCGATCAGCAACAGCTCCAGGCGCGGGAAGCGCTCGCGGATGCGTGGCACCACATGCGGCAACAGATACGGCGCCAGGGTGGGGAAAATGCCCAGCCGCACAGTGCCCGCCTCCGGATCCTGGCTGCGCCGGGCCGCTTCCTTCAGCTGTTCCACTTCCGCGACGATGCTGCGCGCGCGCATGGCGGCCTCGCGGCCGGCCGGGGTGAGCATCACCTTGCGTGGGGCGCGCTCCACCAACGGTATGCCGAGCTCCTCTTCGAGCTTCTTGATCTGGGTGGAGAGGGTGGGCTGGCTGACGAAACATGCCGTGGCCGCACGACCGAAATGTTTGTGGTCGGCCAGGGCAACCAGATACTTCAGGTCGCGCAGATTCATATGCAGCCGTCCTCGTAGCGTTGATGGGGGGACTGACCTCGGGTGACAGCTTAGCGCCGCTCGTGTCCGGGCGGCAGATGTGGCTGCGTTTACGCGGCTTGCGCGACGTTTTGGGCGCTGACCGGCACGCTGGAGCGGATCAGGTAATCGAACGCACTCAGGGCGGCCTTGGAGCCTTCGCCCATGGCGATCACGATTTGCTTGTACGGCACGGTGGTGGCATCGCCGGCGGCGAACACGCCCGGTACATTGGTCTGACCACGCTCATCGACGATGATCTCCCCACGCGGCGACAGGGCCACCGTGCCGCGCAGGAACTCGGTGTTGGGCAGCAGGCCGATTTGCACGAATACGCCCTCCAACGCGATGCGCTGGATACTGCCAGCGAGCCGGTCGGTGTAGACCAGGCCGGTGACCTTCTGCCCGTCGCCCAACACTTCGGTGGTCTGCGCGCTGGTGATGATGTGCACGTTGTGCAGGCTGCGCAGCTTGCGTTGCAGCACTTCGTCGGCGCGCAGCGTGTCGTCGAACTCCACCAGCGTGACATGCGCCACGATGCCGGCCAGGTCGATCGCCGCTTCCACGCCCGAATTGCCACCGCCGATCACCGCCACGCGCTTGCCCTTGAACAACGGACCATCGCAGTGCGGGCAATAGGCCACGCCCTTGTTCCTGTACTGGTCTTCGCCCGGCACGTTCATCTGCCTCCAGCGCGCACCGGTGGACAGGATCACCGTCTTGCTCTTGAGCAAGGCGCCATTGGCCAGCTTGATCTCGACCAGGCCATCGGCACCGGCCGGCACCAGTTGCTCGGCACGCTGCAGGTTCATGATGTCCACCTCGTACTGGCGCACATGCTGTTCCAGCGCGGCGGCCATCTTCGGGCCTTCGGTTTCCGGCACCGAGATGAAGTTCTCGATCGACATGGTGTCCAGCACCTGGCCACCGAAACGTTCGGCCGCCACGCCGGTGCGGATGCCCTTGCGTGCGGCATACACCGCTGCGGCAGCACCGGCCGGGCCACCGCCAATCACCAGCACGTCGAAGGCCTGCTTGGCGGCGATTCTGGTGGCATCGCGCTTGGCGGCGTTGGTATCGAGCTTGGCGACGATCTGCTCCAGCGTCATGCGGCCCTGGTCGAACAGTTCGCCGTTCAAGTACACGGTTGGCACCGACATGATCTGGCGAGTTTCCACTTCATCCTGGAACAGCGCGCCATCGATGGCGACGTGCTGGATGCGCGGGTTGAGCACGGCGGCCAGGTTCAGCGCCTGCACCACGTCCGGGCAGTTCTGGCACGACAGCGAAAAATAGGTTTCGAACCGGTAGTCGCCATCCAGTTGCTGCACCTGTTCGATCAGCTCGGCGGTGGCCTTGGACGGGTGGCCGCCCACCTGCAGCAGCGCCAGTACCAGCGAGGTGAACTCGTGGCCCATCGGCAGGCCGGCAAAGCGCAGCGAAATGTCCTGGCCCGGCGTGGTCAGCGCGAAGGACGGCTTGCGTTGATTGTCGTCGCGGTGCGCTTCCAGGCTGATCTTGTCCGACAGCAGCACCAGGTCTTCCAGCAGGTCGAGCATGTCGCGCGAGCCGGGGCTGTCGTCGATGGAGGCGTGGATCTGGATCGGGCGGGTCACCCGTTCCAGGTAGGCGGTCAGCTGGGTCTTGAGATTGGCATCCAACATGGAAAACTCCTGGAAATGGGCAAGGGGAGGGCGTGGCGCCGCTGCGCCTGCGCAGCTCGCCTGGGGAGGAAGGGGTGAACCGCAGCAGGCGCGCGGTGGGGAGGCGTGCTGGCGATGGCTGGCGGGCAGCCCGGCACCGGCTCCGGTTCACCCCCGGCCCGGAATACCGGGCCAGGGATGCGCGGCGGCTTAGATCTTGCCGACCAGGTCCAGCGACGGAGCCAGGGTCTTGGCGCCTTCCTTCCACTTGGCCGGGCAGACCTGGCCAGGATTGTTGGCCACGAACTGCGCCGCGGTCAGCTTGCGCAGCGTCTCGGTGACGTCGCGAGCGATGGAGTTGTCGTGGATTTCCAGGGTCTTGATGACGCCTTCCGGATTGATGATGAAGGTGCCGCGCAGCGCCAGGCCTTCTTCTTCAATGTGCACGCCGAAGGCGCGGGTCAGCTTGTGGGTCGGGTCGCCGATCAGCGGGAACTGTGCCTTGCCCACGGCCGGGGAGGTTTCGTGCCATACCTTGTGCGAGAAATGCGTATCGGTGGTGACGATGTAGACCTCGGCGCCTGCCTTCTGGAACGCGGCATAGTTGTCGGCGGCGTCTTCCACTTCGGTCGGGCAGTTGAAGGTGAATGCGGCAGGCATGAAGATCAGCACCGACCACTTGCCCTTCAGGCTGGCCTCGGTGACTTCGATGAAGTTGCCATTGTGGTACGCATTGGCCTTGAACGGCTGGACCTGGGTGTTGATGAGAGACATTCAGTTTCCTCGTGCGATGAAGGGGGAGGGGGATGGAACAGGCGCCATGGTAGGCAGGATCGATAGATTCCTCAAATCGATTAATGGGATTGCATAGATAGTCTTCGGCTATCGACCTTGTAGGCGGCATCTGCCGAAACGCTGCGGGCAGCGGTCCCGGATAATGGTCCGCCGAGGTTTCCCACGAGTGGCTGAATCGTATGAGCGATGTGTCCGGCGGTCTTGCTGCCGATCAATTGCTGCACCGGGCAGCGCAACGCATCGATCGCCGCGATGCCGAGCCGCTGCTGCTGCATGCCCTGGGCCGCGACCGCGCCTGGTTGTTCGCGCACGGCCGCGATCCGGTGCCGGCGCCCCTCGCCACCGCGTTCGAAGCCCTGGTGCAGCGGCGTGTGGCCGGCGAGCCGGTGGCCTACCTGACCGGCTCGCGTGGCTTCTGGACGCTGGATCTGGAGGTGTCCCCGGCCACGCTGATCCCGCGCGCCGATACCGAAACGCTGGTGGAGCTGGCCCTGGAGCGGCTGGACCACGCCCCAGGCCGCCGGGTGGCCGACCTGGGCACCGGCAGTGGCGCGATCGCCCTGGCCCTTGCCAGCGAACGCCCGCAGGCCCAGGTGGTCGCCACCGACGCCAGTGCGGCCGCGCTGGCCGTCGCCCGACGCAACGCCGATCGTCATCGCCTATCGAACGTGCAGTTCCGCCACGGCAGCTGGTTCGTGCCGCTGGCGGGCGAGCGCTTCGACCTGATCGCGAGCAACCCTCCGTATATCGCCGCCGGCGACCCGCATCTGGCGCAGGGCGATCTGCGCCACGAACCGGCCAGCGCACTGGCTTCCGGCAGCGATGGGCTGGACGATATCCGCCAGATCGTGGCCGATGCACCGGCGCACCTGCGCAGCGGCGGGTGGTTGCTGCTCGAGCATGGCTGGGACCAGGGTGAGGCGGTGGCGGCCTTGCTGCGCACGCATGGATTCGCTCGGGTGGCCACGCATCGGGATCTGGAACAGCGCGATCGGGTGAGCCTGGGCTGCTGGGAGCCGGGCGTGGCAGTGTGAGGCGCCCGGCCGCTGCCGTGCGTTGGGCCAGGCAGCGTCACGCGCAGTGGCGTGCACGATCGCGCACCGTGCCAGATCCAGGGGCGGTGCCCCTCACGGCGGGCCGATACAATCAGCGCTTTCGCCCAGGACCGACGCATGCGCACGCTCTATCCCGAGATCGCCCCCTACGAGCAGGGCAGCCTGCAGGTCGACGACCGCCACACGCTGTATTTCGAACAGTGCGGCAACCCGCAAGGCAAACCGGTGGTCCTGCTGCACGGCGGCCCGGGTGGCGGTTGCAACGCCAAGATGCGGCGCTTCCACGACCCGGCCAAGTACCGCATCGTGCTGTTCGACCAGCGCGGTTCGGGCCGTTCCACCCCGCATGCCGATCTCACCGACAACACCACCTGGGATCTGGTGGCCGACATCGAACGCCTGCGCACGCACCTGGGCATCGAGCGTTGGCAGGTGTTCGGTGGCAGCTGGGGCTCGACGCTGGCGCTGGCCTATGCACAGACCCACCCGCAGCAGGTCACCGAGCTGGTGCTGCGCGGCATCTTCCTGCTGCGCCGCTTCGAGCTGGAATGGTTCTACCAGGAAGGTGCCAGCCGGCTGTTCCCGGATGCCTGGGAGCACTACATCAACGCGATTCCGACCGAGGAACGTGGCGACCTGATCGCTGCCTTCCATCGCCGCCTGACCAGCGACGACGAGGCCACGCGGCTGGCCGCCGCCAAGGCCTGGAGCGTGTGGGAAGGCGCCACCAGCTTCCTGCATGTGGACGAGGACTTCGTTACCGGGCACGAGGACGCGCACTTTGCGTTGGCCTTCGCCCGCATCGAGAACCACTACTTCGTCAACCAGGGCTTCTTCGAGGTGGAAGGCCAGTTGCTGCGCGACGCGCACCGCATCGCCGACATTCCCGGCGTGATCGTGCACGGCCGTTACGACGTGGTCTGCCCGCTGCAAAGCGCCTGGGATCTGCACAAGGTGTGGCCGAAGGCGCAGCTGGAGATCAGCCCGGCTGCAGGGCATTCGGCGTTCGAGCCGGAAAATGTCGATGCGCTGGTGCGTGCGACGGATCGGTTTGCCTGAGTGCCGTGACGTGTGCCGCGACGCGGGGAACCCGTCATAACGGCGTGGGTCGCCCGTCCCCCGCGCGAAGGGCACGTCCTCTGTAGGAGCGCACCTGGGCGCGAGGGGCTTTATCGGTAAGGCATTCGCGCCCAGGTGCGCTCCTACGTGTGTACCTGTTGTTTGTCCCTGTGTGTAGCAAGACGGTCACCGTGGCAGCAGGCCCTCGGCCAGCGGCGGCTCAGCCCGGCTGCAGGTCGAGCCGGAAAGTGTCGATGCGCTGGCGCGCGCGCGAAGGGCAGGTCCTCTGTAGGAGCGCACCTGGGCGCGAGGGGCTTTATCGGTAAGGCATTCGCGCCCAGGTGCGCTCCTACGTGGGGACCTGTTGTTTGTCCCCGTGTGCTGCAAGACGGTCACCGTGGCAGCAGAGCCTCGGCCAGCGGCGGCAGGATGCGCGCCAATCGCTGCGCCCATGCCATTTGCCCGGCGGCATCGGCAATCAGGTCCTGGCGGATCTCCAGTTCCACATGCGGCAGGCCGCGGCCTTCGCCGTAGACCGGAATGGCGTAGTCGGTGGCATCGCTCACCGCATACGGCTGGTTGTCGCCAACCACCAAGTCCGGTTCCGCGCGCAAGGCGTCCAGCAGGCGATGCGCCAGCCGGGTGTCGCGGTGGTACAGCACGCCGGCATGCCAAGGACGCGCCTGGCCGGCCATCACGGGGGTGAAGCTGTGCATGGAGACCAGCAGCGTCGGTTGCCGGCGTGCAGTGCGCGCGTCCAGCTCGGCGGCAATGCGGTCGTGGTACGGCGCGAAGATGGCATCGATGCGCTGCTGGCGCTCAGCCAGCGTCAGCTGCAGATTGCCGGGCACCGTGGTGCCGTCGCTGATGTCCGGTATCCGGCTGGCGGCGCCATCGGGCCGGTTGCAGTCGATTACCAGCCGCGAATAGGTCTGGGTGATGGCAACCGCATCCAGCGCCTCGGCCAGCAGGCGGGTGACCTGCGCAATGCCGATATCCCAGCCGATATGGCGGTTCAGCTCAAACTGCGGCAGGCCCAGGTTGGCCAGCCGTGCCGGCACGCGTTGGCCGGCATGGTCGGCGATCAATAGCCAGGGCGATGCGGCCTGCGCGTTGTAGACGGTGAACGGCGCCGGATCCTCGGCACCCAGCAAGGGATCGACCACGGCATCAGCCATGCGGGGTGCCGTCCAGCGCGTGGTCGGCCAGGTACAGGCCGGCCCATAGCTTGGGGTCCATCTGGTAGCCCTCGGCCATCTTCTGCACCAGCCAGACGCCGACCTGCGTGCGCGGGATTTCATGCACGGTGATGTCTTCGCTGGCATCGCCGCCGCCGGCGCCGACCTTGCGCAGCCCGGTGGCGCGCACGAAGGCGATCCTCTCGCTGCTGGCGCCGGCCGAGCTGGGGCCGATCATCAGCACTTCCGCGTGGTCCGCGGTCCAGCCGGTTTCTTCTTCCAGCTCGCGGATGGCCGACAGTTCGATCGATTCGCCGGCATGCACGTCGCCCACCAGCCCGGCCGGCATTTCGATGGTGCGGGCCTGCAGCGGCACGCGGAACTGCTCGACGAACAGCATCGCATCGTCCGGGGTCACCGCCACGATGATCGCGGCCAGGCCGCCGGCATGCACGCGCTCGGAGTACTCCCAGGTGCCGCGCACCACCATGCGCTGGTACTTGCCTTCGTAGACCACGGTGGGCGGCGTGTCGTGTCGGTTCATGCAGTCGGGCCTTCGGACAGGGAGGTGGGAGGAAGTGGTGGCGTGGGGGCGGTGCAGGCGGCCAGCAGCCGCCGGCGCGTGAGCGGGCCAAAGCGCAGGCTCTCGCAGAGCCCGGTCACCATGTCGGGATCGGCCGGCGCACGCGTGAAACCAGTCGCGGCCAGGTCCAGTGGTGCATCCAGCGCAATGGTGGTGAGCTGGCGCCACAGCAGCGCATGTTCGCGTTGTTCGCGCAGCCGCGCCGCCATCTGCGCGGCGCCGCGCAGGCGCAGGAACGGGATCTCGTCGATGCGCTCCAGCAGTGCATCCAGGCTGCCAAAATGCGCCAGCAGCACCGCCGCCGATTTGGCGCCAATACCGGTGATGCCAGGAATGTTGTCGATCGCATCGCCGCACAGCGCCAGGTAGTCGGCGATCTGGTGGGCATGCACGCCATGGCGTGCCTTCACTCCGTCCATGCCCCAGCGCAGATTGCGCGCGTAGTCCCATTGCTCGTCGTGTTCGAACAACAGCTGCGACAGGTCCTTGTCGGCCGAGACGATGACCCCGCGCAGGCCGTGCCCGCGCGCGCTGTGCAGGGCGCTGCCGATCAGATCGTCGGCCTCGTACTCGCGGTGGGCCAGCACGCTCAGCCCCAGCGCCGCACACAGCGCCTTGCAATGGGCGAACTGGCGCCGCAACGCGTCCGGCGCCAGTTCGCGGTTGGCCTTGTAGGCGGGGTAGATCGCATGCCGGAAGCAGCTGTCCAGCGCCTCGTCGAAGGCGATGGTGATGTATTGCGGTTGCTCGCGTTCGAGCAGGTCCAGCAAAAAGCGCGCAAACCCGTGCACGGCGTTGGTCGGCCAGCCCTGCGCGTCCTGGAATTCATCCGGAATCGAATGCCAGGCGCGAAACACGTACAGGCTGGCATCCACCAGGTACAGCGGCTCCGGTCGCGGGCCGCCCGGCAGCGCCGCTGCAATGGCGCCGGGCAGCGTGCTCATGGGGTCCAGTCGCGCAGCAGGGTACGCGGGTCCGGGCGCTCGCGTTCGGGCACCTGCAGGCGCGGCGTCCCGATATGGATGAAGCCGGCGATGCGTTCGTGTTCCTGCAGGCCCAGGTAGCCGCCCACGGCCGGGTCGTAGGCCATCCACGCGGTCAGCCATTGCGCGCCGAAGCCATGCGCCTGCGCGGCCTGCAGCAGCGCAAAACACACGCAGCCGGCAGTGAGCAGTTGCTCCTGCTCGGGCACCTTGTGGTCCGGCCGCAGCGTGGCGATCACCACGATCACCAGCGGCGCATCGTTGAAGCGGTTGCGGTCTTTTTCCACCGCCGCCGGCGGTGTCAACGGATCGGCGGCCTGGGTGCGCTCGGCGAGGAAATCGCCCAATGCGTGGCGTGCATCGCCTTGGATACGCAGGAACCGGAACGGCACCAGCTTGCCGTGGTCGGGCACGCGCACGGCCGAGGTCAGCATGCGCAGCAGGGTGTCTTCATCCGGGCCGGGTTCGCCCAACTGCTTGGAGGGGACCGAGCGACGCGCATCCAGCGCCTGAAGCGAATACGGTGCGTGCATGGATCAGTGTTCTGGGGGAGTGCGGCAATTATAGACGGGCGCTACCCGAGGCCTGCCGCCGCCCGGCAGACGGGGACACCGCACGCCGAGGTGACAGCGGCATCTGCGTGTTGATGGCGGCCGCCACGCGAGGCGATGGCGTTGTGTTCCAACGCAGCGCTTCGATCGCATCGACAACCGCGGGACGCTGCTTTCCAAGAGCTTATGCACACTGCAGGAAACGAGCTGGACAGGGCGTGTCGAACGCTTAACCCCGACCCGGGTATAACCGTGCGTGGCAGGCTCCACCATGGCGTTGCGAGCTAGGATGGAAAGAGAAAACGCTATCCCTGGACGGTCACGAGTAAAGTGAGATATTCGTCACACTTAGCGAGCGAGCGAAACGCCTACCATGCTGTAGCGGAAGTTGGGGCCGCGTCTGTTTCTTTTCGTTCTGAAATTTTCACGCCTGCAGAGGCGGGGAGCCTTTGCGCATGACCTTCCAGCCCAGTCCGTCGGGACACCCGGGCCGTGACCAACGCTTGCTCGTGCAGGCGCACGACGTGTTCGTGCCGCCGCTCGTGCAGGTATTTGCAGCTGCCGTTGCACATTTCGACGATGTGCTGTTCGATCGTGCCGAATCGGCCGGCAGCTCGCAATTGCTGTTTCTGGATGGCATGCGCGAATTGCGGCGCAAGCGCGAGGACGTGGCGCGGCAATTCCGGCAACAACTGGAGGACGGCTGGCAGGCGCTGCTGCTGGGAACGCCGTTGTCGGCCGAGGTGGTGCTGGCGGGTGAGCTGGGTGCCGGTCCGTTGAGCCTGGTGCCCGAACACGTACTCGAATCGCGGCTGGCGGTGCGCAACCTGGCGACCGTGCTGCTGCGCGATTTCAAGCAGGTGCTGGCGCGCGTGAATCGCCGTCTGGGCTGGATCGCCGGTGGCCTGGAGTTGGTGGCCGATACCAATCCGTTCGGGCCGGAGCATCTGGGCGTGGCGATCCACGAAGCCTTCGCCACCTGCGACCTGGCGCCGGAAGTGCGCCTGGTACTCATCAAGCTGTGCGAGCGCGATCTGGCCGAGCCGATCGGCAAGCTCTACGCGCGCCTGGACGAAACCTTGGTCAAGGCGGGGGTGATGCCAGAAATTTCCCAGCCCAGGCGCGTCCCTTCGCCACGCATGCCGGCACCTGACGCCATGGCGGAGCCGCAGTCGGAAACCACGCACGCCGGCGCAGGCGAGGGCGAGGATCCGAACGATCAGTACGCGCCGGCTTGGGCCAATCGCTTTCTGGATCGCTGGGCGCACAGCCGTGGACGCATGCAGGCGGCCGCGCAGCGCGGCCATGCAGAGGGCGTTGGCGGCGGCATGGACGGCGGTGACGCCGATCATCCCGGCGGTAGCCAGGGCATGTTGCTGGATGCATTGCACGAACTGTTGCGGCAGACCCGCACCGCGCGCGACAGCGCCGCTTCCGCTGCCTCGGTGGCAGTGGGGCAGCAGCGCCCGTTGAGCCAGCGCGAGATGATGTCGGTGCTGTCGCTGCTGCAGGCCACACCCAGCACGACCCTGCAGGCAGCGATCGGCGACGACAACGAATCGCTCGCGCAGCGGTTGAAGAACGAAGTCCTCAACAGCGCCACGCGGCTGGGCGTGGACCCGGCCACCGCCAAACTCGATCCGATGGACGAAGATGCCATCGATCTGGTCGGCATGCTGTTCGACGTGATGCTGGACGAACGTGACCTGGAGAACCGCTCGCGCGAGATGATCGGCCGGTTGGTGGTGCCCTTCATCAAGGTCGCGCTGCTGGATCGCAAGATGTTCGTGCAGAAGACCCACCCGGCACGGCGCCTGCTCAATTCGCTGGCCGAGGCGTGCGAGGGCAATACCGGCGACAGCGCTGCAGAGCGCGTGTTGATGGGCAAGGTGGAGGAAATCGTCGACCGGTTGGTGGCCGAATTCAACGAGAACCTGGCGATCTTCCTGACCCTGGAAGAGGAATTCCGCGATTTTCTGTCGCAGCACCGCCGGCGGGTGGAGATCGCCGAACGTCGTGCCACTGAAACCCAGCGTGGCCAGGAAAAGCTTGAACTGGCGCGTGGCCGCGCACTGGCGGAATTGGTGCAACGGGTGCCCGAGGGCGCGGACCTGCCGCGGGCGGTGGAGGAGTTCCTGCGCCAGCCGTGGCTGCATCATCTGACCATGGCGATCCTGCGCGACGGCGAGGATGGCCCGGGCACGCTGGAAGCGCTGGCGCTGGCCGACGGGATGCTGGAAGAACTGGGCCAGGCACGCCGCTATATCATCGGCAAGCCGTGGTTGCAGGTCTGGCAGCCGGCCCTGCACCGTGTGTTTGCCAGCGTGGGCCTGCATGGCGATGCGACGGTGGTGGCCATCACCGCGCTGCACGACACCTTGCAGGCGATCGCCGAGGCCCGCCCGGATCTGGAAAAGGCGCTGCCGGAACTGCCGCAGGTCAACCTGCCGCCGCCGGCGACCGAAAGCGTCAGCGTGGTGCTGGGGGCCGACGCGGCGGCACAGGGCATCGACAGCGCCGACGCCGAGCGCTTCCGCGCGATGGATATCGGTACCTGGCTGGATTTCGTCGACAAGGACGGCAAGGTGCAGGCGGGCAAGCTGTCGTGGGTGAGCCCGATCTCGCAGCGATTGTTGTTCGTCAACCGGCGCGGCGTGCGCTTCTGTGTGGCCTCGCCGGAAGAACTGGCGGTGATGGTGCGGCTGGGGCGCCTGCGCGAGCACATCAACGACGGCGCGTTCGACAGCGCGATGCAGGGCGTGATCGACCGGCTGGATCCGCTGCACACCAACAGCACGGTGCACTGAGCGCGCTACCGTCTGTCGCTGTGGCGTTGACCGCTATGGCTGTTGCGTGGATGGGCCGGGGGCGCAGCGACGCCAGCGCGCACCGCGCGCTCTGCTAGCATCGCCGCTACTGGAGCGCGAGACCGGAGCAACCATGGCTGTGCAGGTGCTGGTGCTGAAAGAACGGGCGGCAGGCGAACGCCGGGTGGCCGCGACGCCGGAAACGGTCAAGAAGATGGTCGCGCTCGGCGCCCACGTCTGGATCGAGCCGGACGCCGGTCGCGCCAGCGCCATGGACGATGCCGCGTATGTGGCCGCCGGTGCGCAGCCTGCCGACGCGCAGACGCTGGCGCAGGCCGACGTCCTGCTTTGCGTGCAGGCACCGCCCACCGAGTTGCTGTTGCAATGCAAGGTGCAGGCGGTGGTGATCGGCATGCTTGCACCCGATGCCGACCCTGCCCGCGCGCAGGCGATTGCCGGGCGCGAGCTGATCGCGTTTGCATTGGAGCGGCTGCCGCGTACCACCCGCGCGCAGGCGATGGACGTGCTGAGTTCGCAGGCGGGCATGGCCGGCTACAAGGCGGTGCTGATCGCCGCGCAACTGGCGCCGCGCTTCTTTCCAATGCTGACCACCGCGGCAGGCACCCTGCGCCCGTGCAAGGTGCTGGTGATCGGTGCCGGTGTGGCGGGCCTGCAGGCGATTGCCACCGCCAAGCGGCTGGGCGCGCAGGTGGAAGGCTTTGACGTGCGGCCGGAAACGCGCGAACAGATCGCCTCGTTGGGCGCACGCTTTCTGGATCTGGGCGTCAGCGCCGCCGGCGAAGGCGGCTATGCGCGCCAGCTGACCGACGATGAACGCGCCGAACAGCAGCGCCGCCTGGCCGACCACCTCAAGGGCGTGGACGTGGTGGTGTGCACTGCGGCGGTGCCCGGGCGGCCCGCGCCGAAGATCGTGACCATCGACATGGTGCGTGGCATGCGCGCTGGCAGCGTGATCGTGGATCTGGCCGCGGAAACCGGCGGCAATTGCGCCGCCACGCGCGCGGGCGAAACCTATGAGCTGGACGGCGTGACGATTGCCGGCCCGCTGAATCTGGCCAGCCAGGGCGCGGTGCACGCCAGTGAGATGTTCGCGCGCAACGTCCATGCGTTCGTGGCCTTGTTGCTCAAGGACGGCGCCCTGGCATTTGATTGGGGCGATGAGTTGCTCGCCAAGACGCGGTGGTCGGCGCCGACGGGGTAGTCCGGCCAATCGGTTGCCCGCAACGTCGAACCTGCCGTCTGTTTGTAGGAGCGTGCCTGCGCGCGACGGCGCGTTACCGGGAATGCCCGCCGCGCTCGGGCGCGCTCCTACGACGGGGGGGCGGGTCAATCCTCCGTGGGCGGATGCGCGCGCAGCCAGGTGCTGCGTTCGGCCGGGCTCATCGTCTGCCAGCGTTGCTGTAGTGCATTGCGCTGTTGGGGAGTGAGCGTGCGCATGCGGTCGAACAAGGTCCTGGCTTCGCGGCGTTGCTCCGGGCTCATGTTGCGGAAGCGGTCCATGCCGGCCTTGGCCTGCTTGCGCTGCTCGGGCGTCATGTCCAGCCAGCGGCGGGCGTGGCGATACATCCGCGGGCGCTCTTCGGGCACGTCGTTCCAGCGCTCGCGCAAGGCGTCGATCAGCACCTGACGCTGTGGCGGGCTGAGCTGGTCCCAATCGGGCATCGAGGTCTGGTTGCGCGCGCCGGGGCCGTGCGGTCCGGGACCATCCAGCGGCTTCGGACCCGGTGGCTGGTCCTGTGCCAGCAACGGCGCACATGGCCCGGCGCAGAGCAACAGGGTCAACAGCAGGCGGGTGATGCGGGTCATCGTGCTCATTCCATGGCCAGGGCGGTGTTGGACCCGAGCCAGACGTACAGGTCCGGGTCCTGGGTGAGAAGGTCGTCGGTTTCGGTGCTCGCGGTAGTGTCGGCGAGCGCCTGGGTGGGCGGCGGCTGCGGCGTGGTGTGGTCGCCGGGCCGCAGTTGCAGGCCGATCCCGACCGCCAGCAACGCCGAGCAGGCGGTGGCCAGCAGCCAATGGCCGCGGCGCAAGCGCGCGGCGGGCGCCTGGCGGGCCTGGCGCAGGCGCGCCAGTGTCTGCGGCGGCAGGCTGTCGAGGGCGTTGGCGTGCAGCTGGCGCAGCTGCGCATCGAACTGGGCCGGATCGTGGGAGCGGTTCACAGGAAATCCTCAAACTGTTTTTGCAGCGCATCGCGGGCGCGCGACAGGTGCGTCTTGACCGAGCCTTCGGAGCAGCCCATCGCCTTGGCGGTGGTGGCCACGTCCAGATCCTCCAGCACGCGCAGGGTGAAGGCTTCGCGCTGGCGTGCCGGCAGGCCGCGCAGCGCGTGGACCAGCCGCTGATAAGCCTGCTGGTGTTGCTGTTGCCCGGCCGGGCCGACGCCGGGGTCGGCCCAGTCGATGTGACCTTCGTCATCGCTGCGCTCGGCTGGCGCCCAGAACTTCAAACGAAAGCTGCGCCGGCGCTGCAGGTCGATGATGCGGCTGCGCAGGATGCTCCAGAACAGCGGCGTCCATTCTTCGGCCGGGCGCTCGCGGTAACCGAGCAGCTTCACCATGGCGTCCTGCACGGCATCCAGCGCGTCTTCGCGATGACGCAGGCCGGCCTCGGCAAAGCGGAACGCACGCGGGCCGATGCCGGCCAGGAAGGCATCCAGCGACACGGGGGCGGCGGCCGGGGCCGCAGGCTGCGGATCGAAAGGGGTTCCCACCAGCACAGCGTAGCTTCCGCGAGGACGATACGACGTCAACGGCTGAGTGACGGTTCGGTTGACACGCCCGCTGGATGGGTATGATCGGCAGGGCCGCACCGGCCAGTGGAGCGATCGACCATGAGTGACGGTTTCGTAGCGCTGTACATCTTCATGCTGGCGGCCATCGCTGGCCACGTCATCATCTCGCGGGTGCCGGTGATCCTGCATACGCCGCTGATGTCCGGGTCCAACTTCATCCATGGCATCGTGCTGATCGGGGCGATGGTGGTGCTGGGACATGCCGATACCACGCTGGAGAAGGCGCTGGGCTTCGTGGCCGTGGCGCTGGGCGCGGGCAATGCCGCCGGCGGCTACGTGGTGACCGAGCGCATGCTGGACATGTTCAAGCCCAGCCGTCGCAAGCCGCCGGGCGGGGAGGCGTCGTGAACGTGTCCACTCCCGAGTTGTTGTCGTGGCTGGTCAAATCCAGCTACCTGGTGGCCGCCACCTTGTTCCTGCTGGGCCTGCAACGCATGGCCTCGCCACTGACCGCGCGCAGCGGCATCCGCTGGGCCGGGCTGGGCATGCTGATCGCCACGGTCGCCACGTTCTTCCTGCCCGAATTGCACAACGTGCCGCTGATCCTGGCGGCGCTGGCGATCGGTACCGGGGTGGCGTGGTGGTCGGCCAGGAAGGTGGCCATCACCGACATGCCGCAGATGGTGGCGCTGTACAACGGCATGGGCGGCGGCTCGGCGGCGGCGATCGGGGCGGTGGAACTGCTGCGGTTTTCGTTCCTTGCCAACCGCGACACCGCGCACTGGAGCGCGCAGGCCATCGCCGAACTGGCCGCACGGCGGCCGGACACCACCACCGTGGTGCTGGCGGTGATCGGCTCGGCAATCGGTGCGGTGTCCTTGTCCGGTTCGATCATCGCCTGGGCCAAGCTCGACGGACGGCTCGACCGGCGGGTGACCTTCCCCGGCCAGCAGGTCTTCAATCTGGTGGTGGCACTGGCGGGAGTGGTGCTCGGCATCTGGGCGGCGAGCAGCCTGCAGCCGGCGGCGATCATCGGCTTCTTCGTAGTGGCGCTGGCGCTGGGCGTGCTGATGACGCTGCCGATCGGTGGCGCCGACATGCCGGTGGTGATCTCGCTGTACAACGCCTTCACCGGGCTGGCAGTGGCGTTCGAAGGTTATGTGCTGGGCAACGAAGCGCTCATCATCGCCGGCATGATGGTGGGCGCGGCCGGCATCCTGCTGACGCGGCTGATGGCCAAGGCGATGAACCGGCCGATCAGCGGCGTGCTGTTTTCCAACTTCGGCGGGGGCGGGCAGGCGCAGGACATCAGCGGCGCGCAAAAACCCATCGAGGCCGGCGACGTGGCCGCGATGATGGCCTTCGCCGAGCGGGTGGTGATCGTGCCCGGCTACGGCATGGCGGTGGCGCAGGCGCAGCACAAGATCTGGGAGCTGGCGCAGCGGCTGATCGCACGCGGGGTCAAGGTGACGTTCGCGATCCATCCGGTGGCCGGGCGCATGCCCGGGCATATGAACGTGCTGCTGGCCGAAGCCGGCGTGCCCTACGACCTGATCGCCGACATGGACGACATCAATCCGGAATTCGCCAGCACCGACGTCTCGCTGGTGATCGGCGCCAACGACGTGGTCAACCCGGTGGCCAGGACCGACCCGGCCAGCCCGATCTACGGCATGCCGATCCTGGACGTGGTCAATTCACGCAACACCGTGGTCATCAAGCGCGGCAAGGGGACCGGATTTGCCGGCATCGAGAACGCGCTGTTCTACGCCGACAATACCCGCATGCTCTATGGCGACGGGGCCGAGGCGGCAGGCGCGCTGGTCAGCGAGTTGAAGGCGCTGGATGGGGGCGGGCATTGAGCGTTTGGTGTATTGCGGTCGCGCTCGACTGCGCAGGTGACAAGCCAACGGTCGGTCGGGTGTGCGCCGTGGTGTTGCCAGGTGCGCTCAGATGCCCGGATCACACGTCCTGTGCGTCGAGTGCGCGGTGCCCTCACCGCCTGCGGGACACGCCGTGAATCCATCCATGCAGGCTCGATGGCGGCATCCCTGCCGCCAACGGTCCCGCAAGCGGCGAGGAGACCGCACGTGGACGGTCGCTCGGTTGAAACGCTGCACACCGACCAACGTGACTTGGTCCTTGCCCGCCCACCGTCGCGGGACCTTACGCGGCATGGATGCCGCGTAAGAGCCTACAGGGACGTACTTGCGGCGTGTCCTGCGATGGTGGGCGGGCAAGGGCCCCGCAGCAAGCACGCAGCGCTTTCCCAGATATCGCTGAGTGGTCGCAAACCAGCAACGATGGCGTTTGAGGAGCCACGTCACGCGAAACGGCACGGGTGACGCATCAGCGTCAATCAACTCCTGGGTTGGCGACTGCAACGGCCGCACCCGAGTCAGCGCGCGGCCCACCATGCCAGCACCAGCGCGGCGGCGTAGCACAGCAGGTCGAAGCCGTTGGTGGCCAGTTGCAGCAGGGTCCAGGCCAGGTGGGGGCCCATTTTCTGCGCCGAATCCCATGGGTCCAGGCCCAGCGGCCCGCCGAACTGCGCCGAGGCGATGCCCCAATTGGCACCGACGATGACCAGCGCGGTTGCCGCCACCGCCATGCCGATCCGCAACGGGCCGCGACGCAGGGTGCCCAGGCGCAGCATCCAGGCCGCCTCCAGCGCGACCAGCACCGCCATCCAGCCGGCCTGGTTGCCGAGCGTCAGGGCGATGAGCAGCCAGGCGATGAGCGCGGTGGCGCATCCCAGCAGCAGGAGCGGGGGCCAGAGCCAGTGGACGGTTCTGGCGGACGCGGAAGTGGGCGGCATTGGAGCTCCTGGCAGTGCCGACATGATAGAGCGCATCGCATACGTTGCGCCGCCCTGCATGCCCGGATGGAATGCAGCGTCGCTGCCAGTTGCTGCGGTCGCCAGGGCCGGCGTCGCCGCGCTCGGCTAGAATGGCCGACTTGCGCGCGTCCGGCGCGGCCCCATATCCAGCCCATGTATTCCCGTAGCAGCGAACCCGTCCAGTTCGAACGCGATTGCGATGCCGTCATGGTGCCGCAGGGCGATTCGGTGACCCTGCCCGCCGGCAGTTACGGCTATATCACCCAGGCGCTTGGTGGCAGCTATACCGTATTTGTCGAAGGCAATCTGTTCCGCATTGCCGGCAAGGACGGCGATGCGATCGGCAAGCAAGCCCCGCCGGGGCTGGAGCTGCCCGACAACGCCAGTGACGAGGAGGTCGAAGCGCTGGTGTGGCAGCAGCTGCGCACCTGCTTCGACCCGGAGATTCCGTTCAATATCGTCGATCTGGGCCTGGTGTACGAAGCGGTGCTGGGCCATCGCGAGGAAGATCGCCAGCGGCGGGTGGACGTCAAGATGACGCTCACCGCGCCCGGCTGCGGCATGGGCGAGATTCTGGTCGACGACGTGCGCAGCAAGCTGGAAATGATTCCGACCATTGCCGAGGCCGATGTCGAGCTGGTGTTCGACCCGCCATGGGGCCGGCATATGATGTCCGAAGCGGCCCGTCTCGAGACCGGCATGCTCTGATCGCCAGGCGCCATGTCCACCGATGTGGCGCCGCGTCCTCTCGCCCGCCATACAGGAATCTTCCGGTGTCCGTGTCCTTCGCTTCCACCCGTTCCCCATCGCCGCGCACGGCCGACGAACTGTCCGTGATCCTCGCCGCGCCCGGCTTCGGGCTGCATTTCACCGACCACATGGTCGCCATCTCCTGGAGCAGCGAGCAGGGCTGGCATGACGCGCAGGTGCGCGCCTACGGCCCGCTGCAGCTGGATCCGGCTGCCTCGGTGCTGCATTACGGCCAGGAGATCTTCGAAGGCATCAAGGCCTACCGGCATGCCGATGGGTCGATCTGGACCTTCCGCCCTGACGCCAATGGCGCGCGCCTGCAGCGCTCCGCGCGGCGTCTGGCGCTGCCGGAACTGCCGGTGGACCTGTTTGTCGAATCGCTGCGCCAGCTGGTGGCCGTGGATGGCGGCTGGGTGCCGTCGGCACCGGAAACCAGCCTGTATTTCCGCCCCTTCATGATTGCCGATGAGGCCTTCCTGGGCGTGCGCGCCGCGCACAAGGCCTCGTACTACGTGATCGCCAGCCCGGCCGGCCCGTATTTCGCCAAGGGCGTGGCGCCGGTATCGATCTGGTTGTCCACCGAGTACGCGCGTGCTGCCAAGGGCGGCACCGGCGCGGCCAAGTGTGGTGGCAACTACGCCGCTTCCCTGCTGCCGCAGCAAAAGGCCCAGGCCCAGGGCTGCTCGCAGGTGCTGTTCCTGGACCCGGTGGAAGGCAAGTACATCGAAGAGCTGGGCGGCATGAACGTGTTCCTGGTCTACAAGGACGGCACGCTGGTGACGCCGGAATTGTCCGGCAGCATCCTGGAAGGCATCACCCGCGACAGCATCCTGCAGCTGGCCCGCGACCGTGGTATGCGCGTGGTCGAGCGCAAGGTCGCCATCGACGAGTGGAAGCAGGGCGTGGCCTCCGGCGAGATCGCCGAGGTGTTCGCCTGTGGCACGGCGGCGGTGGTCACCCCGATCGGCGAGCTCAAGGGCGAGGGATTTGCGGTCGGCAATCTCGCCGCGCCGGCGGGCGAAGTCACCATGTCGTTACGCCAGGAGCTGACCGACATCCAGTACGGGCGCCTCCCGGACCGCCACGGCTGGTTGGTACGTTTGTCCTAAACCAGCGCTCGACGGCACAAAACAGGCCTCCGCGTGTCAGCGCGGGGGCTTTTTTGTGCTCAATTCGATCGCTATGCAGCAAAGACAGCCTAACCAAGTCGCCTGAATGGGCGAAGCGGGCTGAACATGACTGCCGTGTGTCACAGATTGGCAAATTAGTTTCTGGAAATGCCAATTATGTATTGTTCGGTTCGCTTCAAGTGGGTTAGGTTCGCTGAACGGATCGATAACAAAAGGGGCGATCCGGGGCTCGGCACCAAACAGTACAGATGTTGCCGATTACACCGCCACGGCGGCTATCTTTTTGATCTGGAAGGGAATTCGATGTCGAACGCAGCTCTGCACACGCGCCGTCGCGTGCTCACCATCGCCAGCGCCACCGCGCTGACCTCCCTGGTGCTGGCCACCCCGGCCTTTGCCGGCGAGGTCTACCTGGATGGCCTGGCCAGTGCCCCGACCCACCAGAAATTCATCGTGACCTACAAGGACGGCGCCACCGCGCTGGCCAACCCCACCGCCCTGGGCACCTCGCTGCGTGCCGCCGCGCGGGCGATGCCGGCCAGGGCCGGCAAGGCGCTGGGCCTGAACCCGGTCCGCCGCCTGGCGCTGGGACCGGAGCTGGTCAAGACCGATCGCGCGCTGGATCGTGTCGAAGCCGAGGCGCTGATGCGCCAGCTGGCCGCAGATCCGAGCGTGCAGGCCGTGGAAGTGGACCAGCTGCTGCACGCCACGCTGACCCCCAACGACGCCCGCCTGTCCGAGCAGTGGGCATTTGGCACCACCAATGCCGGCCTCAACATCCGCTCGGCCTGGGACAAGTCCTCCGGTGCCAATGTGGTGGTGGCGGTGATCGATACCGGCATTACCAACCATCCGGACCTGAACGCGAACATGCTGCCGGGCTATGACTTCATCACCGATGCCAGCACCGCGCGCGACGGTGACGGGCGTGACAGCAACGCTGCCGACGAAGGCGACTGGAACTCGACGTCGGGCTGTGCCATTTCCAATTCCAGCTGGCACGGCACCCATGTCGCCGGCACGGTGGCGGCAGTGACCAACAACACCACCGGCGTAGCGGGTACTGCCTTCAATGCCAAGGTGGTACCGGTGCGCGTGCTGGCAATGGCGCGGTTTCGCGTGGTACCACCGTGGTAGCGGCAGCCGGCAACAGTTCGGTCAATGTCTCCACCGCGTTGCCGGCCAATTGCAACAACGTGATCGCGGTGGCGGCCACCACCACGGCCGGCGCCCGGGCCAGTTATTCCAACTTCGGTGCCGGGATCGATGTGTCCGCACCAGGCTCGGGGATCCTGTCCACGCTCAATAGCGGCACCACCACGCCAGGCAACGCCAGCTATGCGTCCTACGATGGCACCTCGATGGCGGCGCCGCATGTGGCCGGCGTGGTTGCTCTGGTGCAGTCGGTCGCTCCGGCGCCATTGACGCCCGCGGCGGTGGAAACCCTGCTGAAGAACACGGCGCGGGCACTGCCGGGTGCGTGTTCGGGCGGTTGCGGTGCTGGCATCGTCAATGCCGATGCCGCGGTGACAGCGGCGCGCGACGGCGAGAATGGTGGTGGCGGTGGTGGTGGCAACACCCTCAGCAATGGCACCCCGGTCACGGGGCTGACCGCAGCGACGGGCGCAGAGCTGAACTACACCATCACCGTGCCCGCCGGCAGCGGCACGCTGACGGTAGCCATCAGTGGCGGTAGCGGCGATGCGGATCTGTATGTCCGTGCCGGCAGTGCGCCGACCGACACCGCCTACGCCTGCCGGCCGTTTCTCGACGGCAATACTGAAACCTGCAACATCAGTGCACCCTCGGGAACCTATTTCGTGCGCGTCAAGGCCTTCAGCACGTTCTCCGGTGTAACCCTCAGGGCCAGCTACTAAGGCTCGCCGCCGCACACGGGCGCTGCCCACCGGCCTGGCCGGCAGGTGCAGCGCGCCGTCACTGATGACTTCGCGATGTGCTGCCCACGCCTGTCACCTCGACAGGTGCAGGCAGGGCATTGCCCGCTGGCCGGATGCCATTGGCCAGTGGTCGAAGGGGCGTCGCCGCCCAACCCGTTTTTCCGGCCCGATCCGCCGCTGCGGCACGGGATCGGCTACTTGCCGCAGCTGCGGCACCACTTGCTAGAGAGAGGAACGTTTCAATGTCCAATGTGTCGCAACGTCGCGCATCTGCGCGCGGCCTGGTCGTGCTGGGTGTTTCCGCGCTGACGTCCCTGCTGGCCGTGCCGGCGTTCGCCGGCCAGGTCACAATCTGTCGGGGCTTGATTCGCAGCCCACGCTGGATCGCTTCATCGTCAAGTACAAGGACGGCAGCAGCCCGGCGGTGAGTCCTGCTTCGATGCGTGCGTCGTTGACCTCGGTGGCCAGCGCAGTTCCTGCACGGGCCGGTCGCGCGCAGGGCCTGAACCATGTGCGCCGTACCGCGCTGGGTTCGGAAGTGCTCAAGACCACCCGTGGGCTGGACCGTGCCGAGGCCGAGACGCTGATGCGCCGCATCGCCGCCGACCCGAGTGTCGACTACGTCGAAGTCGACCAGATCCTGTACCCCACGCTGACCCCGAACGACCCGCGCCTGTCCGAGCAATGGGGCTTTGGCACCACCGCGGCGGGCATCAACGTGCGCCCGGCCTGGGACACCGCCACCGGCACCGGTGTGGTCGTTGCCGTCATCGACACCGGCATCACCAGCCACCCGGACCTCAACTCCAACGTCCTGCCGGGCTATGACTTCATCAGTGATGCCACGCGTGCCCGTGACAACAATGGCCGCGACAACAACCCGGCCGACCAGGGCGACTGGACCGTGGCCAATGAGTGCTTCTCCGGCTCACCGGCCTCCAACTCGAGCTGGCACGGCACTCATGTCGCCGGCACGGTTGCCGCGCTGACCAACAACAGCACCGGTGTTGCCGGTACCGCGTTCAATGCGCGGATCCTGCCGATCCGTGTGCTGGGCCGGTGTGGTGGCTCCACCTCCGATATCGCCGATGCGATCGTGTGGGCGTCTGGTGGTTCGGTTTCCGGCGTGCCCGCCAATGCCAACCCGGCCGAGGTCATCAATATGTCGCTGGGCGGCAGCGGCGCCTGTTCCGGCACCACCCAGAGCGCCATCAATTCAGCCGTGTCGCGTGGCACCACGTTGGTGGTGGCTGCCGGCAATAGCAATGCCAACGTGTCCACCGCCAACCCGGCCAACTGCGCCAACGTGATCGCGGTAGCATCGATCACCTCCAGCGGCGCGCGTTCGAACTTCTCCAACTTCGGCGCGGGCATCGATATCGCCGCTCCGGGTTCGGCCATCCTGTCGACCTTGAACACTGGCACCACCACCCCAGGCTCGGCCAGCTACGCCAGCTACAACGGCACCTCGATGGCGGCGCCTCATGTGGCCGGCGTGGTGGCGCTGGTGCAGTCGGCGGCCAGCCGTCCGCTGACTCCGGCGGCGGTGGAGACCCTGCTGAAGAACACCGCCCGTCCGCTGCCGGGCGCCTGCTCGGGCGGCTGCGGTGCCGGCATCGTCAACGCGGCCGGCGCGGTCAGCCAGACCCCGTAACGCCACACGGACGGCGCGATGCCGGCACGGTTGCCGGCATCGTCGTCGGGCCGGTCCCGACCGGTCTGTCGGTGTCTTGAAGTCCACACTGCCCCGCTTCGGCGGGGCAGTGTGCGTTTCGGGTATCGGTGATTGTTGGGCAACAGGCTGCCGGTCTTGGTGATGGCTGAACAAAACGTCGGTGGATTGCCTGGGCGCGCTTCAGCGCCGGGTGCCACACGCCGATAGCCATCGCATGTGAGGCGTGGCCGTATCCAGCCGCCACACGATCGGGCAGGGCGCCTTGCCTTGCGGATTCCAGGTCCTTGGGGAGGGATTGATCCATGTCGCATCCATCGGTTGGCGTGCTGCGCCGCGCCGTCGTCTTCTGTGCACTGTCTTGTACGTTTCACGCCGCTGCGGGCGAGGTCAGTCTGCAAGGGCTGGGGTCCAATACCACGCACCAGCGCTTCATCGTCAGCTATACCAATCGCGTCGGCAGCAGCCGTGACACCGGGCTGTCTGCGCCGTGGAGCGAGATTGCCCGTGCCGTACCTGCACGGCAGGGGCGCGCACTGGGTCTGTCGGCCACGCGCCGCCTGAGTACCGGGCCGATGCTGTTGGTGGCCGACCGCACGCTTGATCGGGTGGATGCCGAAAGCCTGATGCGGCGGCTTGCTGCCGACCCGGCGGTCAAACGGGTGGAAGTGGATGTCCTGATGCGCCCGTTGCTGGTGCCCAACGACCCCGGCCTTCCGCAGCAATGGGCGATGGGCACCAGCAACGCCGGCCTCAACATCCGCCCGGCCTGGGACCGTTCCACCGGCAAGGGCATCGTGGTGGCGGTGATCGATACCGGCATCACCGCACATCCTGACCTGGCCGCGAACATCCTGCCTGGCTACGACTTCATCACCGATCCGGGCATTGCCCGCGACGGCAATGCGCGCGATGCGAACGCCGCCGACCAGGGCGACTGGACAGCCGCGAACGAATGCGGGTCCGGTGCGTCCGCGTCCAGCTCCAGCTGGCACGGCACCCATGTGGCCGGCATCGTCGCCGCCGTCGGCAACAACAGCGCCGGCGTGGTCGGTACCGCGTTCAACGCCAGGCTGCTGCCGCTGCGGGTGCTGGGCCGGTGTGGCGGCTACCTGTCCGATATCGCCGATGCCATCGTCTGGGCAGCGGGCGGCAAGGTGACCGGGCTGCCTGCCAATCCGAATCCTGCCACGGTGATCAATCTGTCGCTGGGCGGCTACGGCAGTTGCTCGGCGACGATGAGTAACGCCATTGCCGCCGCGGTGAGCCGTGGCAGTTCGGTGGTGGTGGCCGCGGGCAACAGCAACATGGATGTCTCCACCAGCGTGCCGGCCAACTGCCCGAACGTGATCGCGGTGGCGGCCACCACCTCGGCCGGTGCAAAGGCCAGTTTTTCCAACTTCGGCAAGGGCGTGGATATCGCGGCGCCGGGCCAGGCCATCGTTTCCACGCTCAACAGCGGCACCACGGTACCGGGCAATGCGGCGTATGCGACGTACAGCGGAACCTCGATGGCCGCACCGCATGTGGCCGGGGTGGTGGCGTTGATGCAGTCGGTGGCCTTGAACCCGCTCACGCCGGCAACGGTCAAGGCCTTGCTCAAGAGCAGCGCACGTCCATTACCGGTGGCCTGCACCCAGGGCTGCGGCGCAGGGCTGGTGAACGCCGACGCAGCACTGGCAGCGGTGATCGAATCGACTACGCTGGCCCGCAATGTGGCGCGCACGGGGGTGAGCGCGGCGCAGTCGGACGTGGTGTATTACCAGGTCAACGTACCGGCCGGCACGCGCGCGCTGAAAGTGACGCTGGGCGGCGGCAGCGGCAATGCCGATCTGTCGCTGCGCGCAGGCGCGTTGCCCAGCGACAGTGCGTACAGCTGTCGCAGCACGCTGCCCGGCAATGCCGACAGCTGCACGCTGAACATGCCGGCAGCAGGGACCTACTATGTGCGGCTGAAGGCGACGCTGGCGTTCTCGGGAGTTGCTGTCACTGCGGCGTACTGAATGTTGCAAATGCACGCAGGCACAGCGCCACTGCCTGCGTGGACGGGAGTTGTCGATCAAGCGCATTCGCAGAGCACGCAGCCCCGCGCTTCCAGCGCCTGCAATAACCGGGCAGCCGGCAATTCCAGCAGCAAGCCGCGCTGGCCCGCGTTGATCCATAGCGCGGGCGCATCCAGCGCGGTGGCTTCCACCAGCACCGGCGCCTGCCGCTGCTGGCCAAGCGGGCTGATGCCGCCCACCTTGTAGCCGGTACGGCGCTCGGCATCGGCCACGTCCATCATGCGGGCAGACTTGCCACCTTGCGCGCTGGCGAGTTTTTTCAGCGACAGGCGCCGGTCGCAGGGAATCACCACGCACACCGCCTGGTCGTCGACCCAGGTCATCAAAGTCTTCAACACCGTCTGCGGTGCCAGGCCGAGCGTCGTGGCCGCCTGCAGGCCCTTGGCATCGGCATCGGCCTGATAGTGGTACGGATGCAGCACGTACGCTACGCCCGCCGCGTCCAGGGCGCGGGTGGCGCGGGTGGCCTTGCTCACGGCGTCAGATCGACTCGAAGCGGTTGGCGGCGACGTTCTTGCGCACCTGGTCCGGGTTCCAGACGCGCCCGTTCATGGCGATATAGACGCCGGCGGGCAAGGATTGCACCGCACCCACCGCGCAGCCGATGTTGAATTCCGCATCCGAGCCGCGGAAGCGTGCCGGGTTGAGCGCGCCGGTCATCACGATGGTCTTGTCGGGAATCGACTGCAGCACCTTGCCGGTGGCCACCATCGAATCGGTACCGTGGGTAATCAGTACGTGGCGGGTGGGCTGGGCGGCGATGGTGGCGCGGATCAATTCGCGGTCGGCGTCGGTGATGTGCAGCGAATCCTTGCGGATGATCGGAATCACCGTGAAGCGAAAGGTCACGCCCAGTTCCTTGAGGATCTGGCCGATCTGCGGGTCGCCGATCTGGTAGTCCGATTTGTCGTCGAAGTAGATCTTGTCGATCGTGCCGCCGGTGGTGACGATCAGAAGGTCTTGCATGCTGCCAATCCTGTAGGGCCGACGCGGTGCAGGCCGCGCGAGGGCCGTCATGATACCGCCCGTCCGAGATGCTGCCAGCGCACCCTGCGGCAAGCAGGGCAGGGAGATCCCCGACTTGCGCTTATGCGCGGCGGTTGGCGGTGTGCTGGCGGGCACCGGTCGCGGGCAAAGGCGGCCGCCCGTACGGTGCGCGGCTCAGCGCGCCTTGCGCTTGCCACCCATGCGCGCGGCTACGCCAGGCCCACTGACCAGCCCGATCACCAGCAGCGCCAGCAGCAATTCCAGCCAGGCCAGGCCGCGTGCCTCGGGCTGGCTCCAGGCAGCCATCACGCCATGGCTGAACCAGCCCAGCGCGAACACGCCCGCCCAGAACCGCGCACGCGCGCTGCGCACCGCCAGCACGCCCATCCATGCCGGCGGCAGCGCGAAGACCAGCAGCGATGCGGTGCGCCGCGCATCGTCGTGAAACCAGATCACGAACAGCACCGCCAGCGCCAGCAGGGCGGCCGTCAGCAACCAGTGCACCGCGCGCAGGCTCATGCGGCGGCCAGCCGCTGCGCGATATCGGCCACCCGGCGGCCCAGCGCGCGCGCCAGCAGGGCTTCATCCTCGCTGGGTTGCGGGTCGCCGCCGGCGCCTGACACATGGCTGGCGCCGTACGGCGTGCCGCCGCTGGTGGTATGGCTGAGCGCGGCTTCGGTGAACGGGATGCCCACGATCAGGCAGCCGTGGTGCAGCAGCGGCAGATGCATCGACAACAGGGTGGATTCCTGCCCGCCATGCAGCGAGGCGGTGGAGGTGAACACCGCTGCCGGCTTGCCCGCCAACGTGCCATTGGCCCATTCGGCGCCCAGGCTGTCGAGGAAGTGCTTCATCGGCGCGGCCATGTTGCCGAAGCGGGTCGGGCTGCCCAGCAACAGGCCGCTGCAGTCGGCCAGGTCGGCGCGGTCCACGTAGGGTGCGCCTTCGTCCGGCACCGGCGGGGCGCTGGTCTGGGTCACTGCGGCCACTGGCGGCACGGTGCGCAAGCGCGCGCGCATGCCGGGCACTTCGCCGATGCCGCGCGCGATCTGCCGCGCCAGCCGCGCCACCGAACCGCCACGGCTGTAATACAGCACCAGAATCTCCGCCATCGTGTTCCTGCCGCCTGTCTGAGTTGCCGCAGTATCGGCCAAGCCGCTGCCCCACTGCACGCTGCCGCTGCGACAAGGCCGCGATGACGGCGCATCGGGTACCCTTGCGCGATGGCGCGCGTGAACAAACTCCACCACTGGAAAGAACGTTTGCACGACCGCGCGCGGACGATGAGTTTCGGGCGCTTCCTGTGGCGCCGCTTCCTGGATGACCGTCTGTTCCAGGCCGCCGCGTCGCTGGCCTATACCACGGTGTTTGCGCTGGTGCCGCTGGCGATCGTGGTGTTCGGCGTGCTGTCTGCCTTCCCCGCGTTCAACGAGTGGAAGGACGCACTGACCGACTTCATCTTCAACAATTTCGTGCCCGGTGCAGCGCGTTCGGTGCAGAACTATCTCAACCGTTCGCTGGAAGACCTGGGCAAGTTCACCGTGGCCGGCATGGTGGCGTTGGTGGCCTCGCTGCTGATTACCCTGCACAGCATCGAGCAGACCTTCAACAGCATCTGGCGGGTGGCCGCCGCGCGGCCGAAGGTGACCCGGTTCCTGATCTATTGGACGGTGCTGACGCTGGGCACGATGCTGGCCGCCGCGGCGATGGCGATGGCCGCCTACGTGTTCGCGCTGCCGCTGTTCCGCACCACCGAAGGCCAATGGCTGGCCGAATTTGCCTGGCGGCTGGCGCCAATGGCGGTGGAGTTCGTCTGCATCGTGCTGATCTACCGGGTGGTGCCGCAGCATGCGGTGCGGCTGCGGCATGCGCTGCCGGGCGCGTTGCTGGCGGTGATCCTGATGGAGATCGTGAAGTGGGGCTTCGGCTTCTACCTGGGCAATTTCCAGACCTACCAGCGTATCTACGGCGCGCTGTCGGCGCTGCCGATCCTGCTGTTGTGGATTTACCTGAGCTGGGTGTCGGTGTTGCTGGGTGCATCGCTGGCCTCGTCGATGTCCGCCTTCCGCTACCAGCCCGAGGCCATGCGCCTGCCGCCGGGCTTCGAGATCTACGGCCTGCTGCGCCTGCTCGGGCGGTTTCGCCAGGCACGCCTGCATGGCAACGGCCTGGACGAAGACCGCATCCTGGCGCTGGAGCCGATGCTTACCGACAGCTTGATGCAGCAGCTGCTGTGCGAGCTCAAACGCATTCGCCTGCTGCGCCGCGACGAGCGCGGCCAGTGGCTGCTGGCACGCGACATGGACGCGGTGCCGCTGGCCGAACTCTACGAAAGCTGCCAGTTGCGCGTCCCCATCGAAGACCGCCCGCTGCCCTGTCGCGACGATGCCTACGGCCAGGCCGCCGCCGCCGCGCTGGAACACCTGCGCCAACCGCTGCGCAGCGTACTCGCGCAACCGGTTGGCGACCTCTACACCCACCTCCCCGGAGATCCTCCATGACCGTGCGCCTTGTGCGCGGCGCCTGCGCGCTGCTGTTGCCGCTGTTGTTGCTGACCGCCTGCAAGCCCACCGGCGAGGGCACACCTGCGGCCAACCCTGCACCCACTGCGCCTGCTTCGCCAGCCGGGACAGCGGCCCCCACGGCGCCTGCCGCTGCGGCCAACACCTCGGTGGTGCAGCAGACCGCCGTGATGCCCAAGCTGTCGCTGCCCACCGTCTCGGGCGAGACCTACGACCTGGCCGCGCATCGCGGCAAGTGGGTGGTGGTGAACTTCTGGGCGACCTGGTGCGCGCCCTGCCTGAAAGAGATGCCGGAGCTGTCGGCCCTGCACACCATGCGCGACACCGTCGAAGTGGTGGGCCTGGCCTACGAAGACATCACCACCGCCGACATGCAGGCGTTCCTGAAAGACCATCCGGTGTCCTACCCGGTGGCCATCCTCGACCCGTACCAGCCGCCTCAGGATTTCGCCACGCCACGCGGCCTGCCGATGACCTACCTGATCGGACCGGACGGCAAGGTGGCCAAGCAGTTCCTGGGCCCGGTCACGGCGCGCGATATCGAAACGGCGGTGGGCATCACCGGCAAGACCGGTTGATGCAGTCCGCGCGTTTCGTGGTCAGCGGCGTGGTGCAGGGCGTGTGGTATCGCGCCTCCACCCGCGAACAGGCGCTGGCGCTCGGCCTGCGTGGACATGCACGCAACCGGGCCGACGGCAGCGTGGAGGTGATCGCCGCCGGCAACCCGGCGGCGCTGGACACGTTGGAACGCTGGCTGTGGCAAGGTCCACCGACGGCCAGCGTGGTGACGGTGGTGCGCACACCCTGTCCGATTCCTTCCACTGAAGACTTCGTGACTGGCTGAGCGCACGCCAGCGCACGCGGGCAACAGAGTTGGATCGCCTCGCCGATAACCCTGTCAACGCGATCAGGCGTTCAGGGGAATGTAATGGCCGCTCCATCTCAGGATCACACTCACGGGCACCACCTGCCTACCCATGGCCGCACGCGCGCGTTGGCACAGGGCGGGCCGTGGCTCTATCTCGGCGCGTTGGTGGGCAGCGGCTGGCTGTTGTTCCAGCAGCCGCAGACGCGGGTGTTGCAGCCCGGTCAGACGGCTGCGGGTTGGCTGCTGGCCTGGACTTTTGCCGGCATCGTGATCGGTGCGGTGATGTGGAGTCTGCGGCTTGCGCGGCGTGGCCTGGGTGCGCCCAGCGCCAGCTATCCGCTCTCGGCGCGCCTGCCCGAGTCCTGGGCTGATGCCTATGCGGCACTGCTGCGTCCGGCGGCTGTGACCCCGGTGAGTTCCTCCAGGCTCGATCCGGCCGCCAGCCAGCGCGGCGCGGCCTGGCACCGTTTCGGCGGCGGCATGCTCAGTGCGGAAAGCTTCGACCCCAATGACGCCACCCGCGCCCCATGGGACAACCTGGATGCCCAGGCCTGCATTGCGCGGCTGGATGAAGTGCGCAGCGCCTGGCAGAACGCCAGCGCCAACCGCGCGCTGCACCAGGAGCGTCGCTACTGGCTGGACATCGTGCTGTCGCTGCTCGATCACGGCGTGATGCGCCCGTTGCAGGACGGCTATCTGCCCGACACCGCCGCGCTGCGCACCGAACGTTTCCTGCTCGGCGCCGACGCCGGCCCGGCCGTGCTGGCCGAAGTGCCGGCCCTGTTCGCGCGCCGCCTGGCGCTGGCCATCGATGCCATGCCCCTCGCACAGTGCGAAAGCGCGCACGCGCAGTGGCGTCTGCTGCAGCAATTGCATGCGCTGGTGACCGAAAGCCGCATGCTGGACGAGCGTTCCCAGGTGATCCAGGTACTGGCCTGGAACCCGGACGTGGATCTGGACCAGGTGGAGGTGGCCTACATCCTGGCGGCCGAATACCGCAGCGGCCTGCGTGACTGGCTGCGCCGCGCCGCGCTGGTGCGCCTGCCCGACAGCGCGCTGCGCCTGGACGAAATGTTGCTGGCTTCGTGCAGCCCGCTCGGCGCGCAGGCCGACGATGTGGACTACATGGAAGCGATGCGTCCGCTGCATCGCGGCTTCATGCAGTTGTTCAATCAGCGCCTGAGCCAGCTGGTGCTGCAGGCCGAGCAGGCCGAACGTCAGGCCGGGCTGCATCCGCTGCCGCGCGCCACTGCGGCCAGCGACGAGGTCTCTCAGGACTGGCCGGCGTAATCGTCGATCGGTTCCAGCATGCCGTAGCGTTCCTTGTGCGGCTTGCCGTGCAAGGGCGGCAGCGGTAGCGGTTCCTCGGGCACCGCGGTGTCCGGGAGCCGGTCCAGCAGGTTGCGGATCAGGCTCAGCCGGCCGCGTTTCTGGTCGTTGAAGTCCACCAGCGTCCACGGCGCCGCCGGGGTGTGGGTTGCTTCCAGCATGCGCTCGCGCGCCTCGGTGTAGGCGTCGTATTTATCGCGCGACTGCAGGTCCACCGGCGACAGTTTCCAGCCCTTGAGCGGGTCTTCGTGCCGCTCGGCAAAGCGTTCTTCCTGCTCGGCCTGGTCCACGCACAGCCAGTACTTGAATAGCAGGATGCCGTCATCGACCAGCAGTTGTTCGAAGCACGGCGCCTGCTGCAGGAACGTTTCGTACTGCGCATCGGTGCAATAGCCCATCACCCGTTCCACGCCGGCGCGGTTGTACCAGCTGCGATCCATCAACACCAATTCGCCAGCAGCCGGCAGATGCGTCAGATAGCGCTGGAAGTACCACTGCGTGCTTTCGCGGTCGCTGGGTTTGGGCAGCGCCACCACCCGGCATTGGCGTGGATTGAGGTGGCTGGCGATGGTCTGGATCACGCCGCCCTTGCCGGCGGTGTCGCGGCCTTCCACCAACACCAGCGCACGCTGATTGGTGTGGCGCAGCCAGCGCGCCATGCCGACCAGTTCCATTTGCAGCGGTGCCAGCAGTTGCTTGTAGGCCTTGCGTTTGAGGTGCGACATGCGCGTTCCGGCAAGAGTGCAGAGCGCGCAGGCTATGCCCCCAGGCGTGGACGCAGTGTCGCCAGATTGCAGGGCTTGGTGCGGGCATCCAGCTGCGCGCGCACGATCTTTTCCCAGGCGGTGCGGCAGGCCGAGGTGGAGCCGGGCAGGCAGAAGATGAAGCTGTGATTGGCCAACCCTGCGAACGCGCGCGATTGCAGCGAGGAAGTGCCGATTTCATCCACGCTGACCGCGCGGAACAGTTCGCCGAAGCCGGGCATCAGCTTGTCCAGCAGCGGGGTGATCGCCTCGGGCGTGCTGTCACGGCCGGTGAAGCCGGTGCCGCCGGTGATCAGGATGCCGTTGATCTGCGTATCGGCGATCCAGGCCGACACGATCGCCCGCATGCGGTAACGGTCGTCCGGGCATAGCGCACGTTCGTGTAGCACGTGGCCTTCCTGGGTGAGGGCATCGGCCAGATAGTCGCCGGAACGGTCGTCGGCCAGGCGGCGGCTGTCGGACACGGTCAGCACGCACAGGCGCAGGGGAATGAAGTCGGGAGTGGATGGCATGCGCCAAGCCTAGCGAGCCTGGACGGCCGGGTACAGCGCCAATGGGGTGCTGGCACTGGCGCGCTAGACACCCAGCCAGCCGCGCTCCTGCGCAAGCGCGTGCAGCACGGCGGCCAGCGCATCGGCCAACCCGTCCATATCGAAGACGCCACTTTGCTGCCGCTGCAGTGCCAGGCGCGCACGCAGCGCGGCCAGTGCATCGGTATCGTTCGCCAGCGCCACCGCCTTGGCCACGAACGCCGCGTCATCGGCCACGTTCATCTCCTCCAGCCCCAGGTGATGATTGAGGCTGCCGGCCACGCGCGCGGCAAAGGTCTCGCCTGGGGTGGTCAGCACCGGGCAACCCGCCCAGAGCGCGTCCGATGCGGTGGTATGGGCGTTGTACGGGTGCGTGTCCAGGAATAGATCTGCATGCCGGTAGCGTGCCAGATACTGCGGGTGCGGCAGTTTCGGCATGAACACCAGGCGCTGCGGGTCCACGCCTTGCGCCTTCGCTGCCGCGCGCAACCGCGCATCGGCCTGGCCTGGCCCGGAGAGCAGCCACAGCACGCTGCCGGGTGCCGCACCCAGCACTGCCAGCATGCGCGCCATGCTGCGCGGGTTGAGCTTGTAGCTGTTGTTGAAGCAGCACAGCACCACGCCATGCTCGGGCAATCCGCAGTCCGTACGCGAGGGCGGGGCGGCCACCGTGCGCGAGGTGTCCGAGGGTTGAAACGCGCGCGGCAGGCGCAGTACCTGCTCGCTGTAGAACGGCGCCAGTGCTGGCGGCAACGCAAACGCATCGCCCAGCACGTAGTCCATCCACGGCGCACCGGAGGTGCCGGGGTAGGCCAGCCAGTTGATCTGCACCGGCGCCGGGCGCAGGGCGAATACTTCCGGCCGTCCGCCACCGCCCCAGCCGCGCAGGTCGAACACCACATCGATCCCCTGCGCGCGGATGTGCCGGGCTGTCTCCACGTGGCCCAGCGTGGTCACGTCGTGCAGCGTGGTGGCACGCGCAAGACGCGCACGGATCTGGCTTCCGTCGTCGTGGCTGGTGGCGAACAGATGCACCTGCAGCCCCGTCTGACGCTGCTGCAAGGCTTCGAACAGCGCCACGGTCAGCAACCCGGTGGGATGCGCCCCGAAGCCGTTGGAGACGAAACCGATCCGCAACGCGCCCTGGCGGCGTAGTGCCACCGGCGGCAGCGGCTGCAACATCGCCGCGATGGCCTGCGCGCGCGTCCGTGCGCAGGCCAGCTGTTCGGCCGCGCTGGCGTCTTCGCTCAGGAACGCGAACGGCTCCACCGCCGCGGCGCCTTGTGCCACCGCTGCGCGCACCTGCGTGGACAGCGCTTCCACCTCGCGCCAATCGCATAGGCGCCGCCGCCAGTTGAGCAACTGCGCGGCGATATAGGGCTGGTCAGGAAGCAGCTGATACGCACGCGTGTAGGCCGCTGCGGCTTGCTCCGGCTGGCCGGCGTCTTCCAGCGCATGGCCAAGCCACAATGCAATTCCCGGATGTTGCGGCACCAGCTCGGACGCCTGCTGGAGCAGGTTGGCGGCCTCGGCATGCCGCGCCTGCGCCCAGCGCACCCGCCCCAGCCGTGCGATCGCTTCCGGGTGGCCTGGCTGCAGTGCCAGCGCGCGTTGCACCGCCTGCTCACCGGCCGCGGTGGCGCCCATGCCCAGCTCGGCATCGGCCAGCATCAGCCAGGCGACGAAATCGCCGGGCTGGCGTCGCACCGCCTCGCGCAGCTGCAGCAGCGCGCGCGGGACCTGCGCAGTCACGGGCTGTCGCTCAACCGCGCCAGTTCGTCAGCCTGATGCTCGTGGATCAGCCGGCCGATCAATGCTTCCAGATCGCCTTCGATGATGTTGGGCAGGTCGTACAGGGTCAGCCCTTCCACGCGGTGGTCGGTGATGCGTCCCTGTGGAAAGCTGTAGGTGCGGATGCGCTGGCTGCGATCACCGCTGCCCACCTGCAATTTGCGTGTCTGCGCTTCGGCGGCGGCGGCCTTGCTGCGTTCGGCTTCCAGCAGCTGCGCCTTGAGTCGTTTCATCGCCTTGTCGCGGTTGGCGTGCTGGCTGCGCTCGGTCTGGCATTCCACCACCACGCCACTTGGGACGTGGGTGATGCGGATCGCCGATTCGGTCTTGTTGACGTGCTGGCCGCCGGCGCCGGAGGAGCGAAAGGTGTCCACTTTAAGATCGGCCGGATTGATCACGATCTCTTCCACGTCGTCGGCCTCGGGAATGATCGCCACCGTCGCCGCCGAGGTATGGATGCGGCCCTGCGACTCGGTCGCGGGGACGCGTTGCACGCGATGGGTGCCGGACTCGAACTTCAGCCGCGAATACGCGCCGCGCCCGACCACGCGCGCCACCACTTCCTTGTAGCCGCCGTGTTCGCCGGGGCTGTCCGATTCGATCTCCACCTTCCAGCCCTGACGCTCGGCATAGCGGGCGTACATGCGAAACAGGTCGCCGGCGAAGATCGCCGCTTCGTCGCCGCCGGTGCCGGCGCGGACTTCCAGGAACAGGTTGCCGTCGTCGCGCGGGTCGCGCGGCACCAGCAGCAGCGCCAGTTGCGCGTCCAGTGCTTCCAGGCGCGCCTGTGCGGCGGCGATTTCTTCTTCGGCCAGTTCGCGCATTTCCGGATCGTTGCGCATGGCCTCGGCCGCGCTCAGGTCGGCCTTGGCGCGCGCTTCGTCTTCCAGCGCGATTGCCACCGGCTCCAGCTGCGACAGCTCGCGTGACAGGCTGCGGAACCTGTCGTTGTTGCCCACCACGTCCGGATCGGACAACAGGTGCTGCAGTTCTTCGCGGCGCTCGGCCAGCGCTTCGAGCTTACGGCGCAGGGTCGGCGTCATCAGTCCTCACGATCGGGGTAGCTACAGGGGGATGTGGGTAACCGGGCTTTTCCGGAAACAGCCGGTCGGCTGCGCTGGTCAGTTCCAGGTCGTTGTTGAGCGCGGCGTCGCGCAACGCGGCGGTGGGTGGATGCAGCAGACGGTTGGTCAGCGCATGCGCCAATTGTTCCAGCACCTCGTCGGCCGGCTTGCCGTTGTGCAATTGCTGGCGCGCCTTGGCCAGCAGTTCGTCGCGGGTGCTGTCGCCGAAGGCGCGCAAGCGCTTCAGCGGGGCCTGGCGCGCATTGGCTTGCACGGTCTCGACGTAGCGCGCCACCTGCAGGTCGATGATGGCCTCGGCCTGGTCGGCGGCCTCGCGGCGGCTGCGGCGGTTGTCTTCCACCGCGCGCTCCAGGTCGTCCACCGTGTACAGGTAGGCGTCGCTCAGTTCTGCCACCGAGGCTTCGATATCGCGCGGGACTGCCAGGTCGAACAGCAGCATCGGCTTGCGTTTGCGCGCGCGCAGCGCCTGTTCCACCTGCACCCGGGTCACCAGCGGCTCGCGCGCGGCAGTGGCCGAAAACACCACGTCGGCTTCGGCCAGGTGGCGTTCCAGATCGGTGAGCGGCAAGGCGTAGCCGCCATGCTGGCTGGCCAGGGTCTGCGCATGGGCGAGGGTGCGATTGGCGATCAGCAGGCGCTGCACGCGGCCTTCGCTCAGATGCCTGGCGGCCAGTTCGATGGTCTCGCCGGCGCCGACCAGCAGCACGGTCGATTCGTTGAGCCGGGCGAACGACTCCTGCGCCAGGCGCACGGCGGTGGAGGCCACCGACACCGGATTGGCACCGACGCGGGTATCGGTGCGCGCCCGCTTGGCGACCGAGAAGGTCTGCTGGAACAGGCGGTCCAGCCCGCTGCCCAGTGCGCCGTGTGCACGCGCCACTGCCCAGGCGTCCTTCACCTGGCCCAGGATCTGCGGCTCGCCCAGCACCATCGAGTCCAGCCCGGTGGCAACGCGGAACAGGTGGCGCACCGCCGCTTCCTCCTGGTGCTGATACAGGTAGCCGCTCAAGCCCGGCGCATGGGTCTCCAGCCAGCTCACCAGGCTGTGCGGGTCGTCGGACATCGCATACAGCTCGGTGCGGTTGCAGGTGGACAGCAACGCGGCCTCGCGCACCTGCGGCAACGCGCGCAGGGATTCGAGCGCGCGCGGCAACGCGTCACCTGCGAACGCTGCGCGTTCGCGCAGGTCCACAGGTGCGGTCTGGTGATTCAGTCCGAGCACCCACAACGTCATTGTTCAGTTGCTTGCGATAAGCTGGCGGCCATTCAGGGCCCCATTTTACGGCCCGGTTGCCCCCGATGCCTGTACCGATTCGCATCCTGTGTGTTCTTTTGCTGGCCGCAATCTCCGCCAGTGCCGCCGCAGCGCCGAAGAAAGCACCGCCCAAGCCCCCGGCCGGCAACGCCGCCAGCGCTTCGCTGGAGCCGGTGCTGGCCGGTGAATTCGCCTTGCAGTCCGGTCAGCTGGACGAGGCCGCCCGCGCCTATCTGGACGCCGCCAGGGCCGAAGCCGGCGATGCCGGGCTGGCCGAACGCGCTGCCCGCATCGCCATGCTGGCCAATGACGACCCGCGCGCCATCGAAGCGCTGGCGCTGTGGCGCGACCGCGCACCTTCTTCGATGTCCATGCGCAGCACCGAGGCCTCGCTGGCCCTGCGCCGCAACGATCTGCGCACCGCACGCCGTGACTTGCTCGGCCTGCTCAAGGAACCCGACCCCCGCGGCTGGCGTTTTGCGCTGATCGCACTGGCCAATGGTGGTCGCGAGCCGGAGGCCTCGGCCGACGTGCTCGAAGATCTGGTCAAGGCCGGCGCCATCCCCAACCAGATCGAAGCCTGGCAGGAATTCGGCCGGCTGGCGCTGCGCATGGAGCGCCCGGCGCTGGCCAAGCGCATCGTCGATGAAGTGGTGCGCCGCTTCCCCGAAGAGCCGCGCGTGGCCTTGCTGCACGCCACCCAGCTGCAGCAGGAGGGCAAGAACGACCAGGCCCTGGCGCTGCTGAAAAATGTCGAGCCGCAGGCGGTGAAGGATTCCGAACTGCGCGGCGCACTGGCCTTCGCCTATGACGCCATGGGCCAGACCGAAGCCGCTGCACGGGTGCTGTCCACCGGGCCGCAGGATACCCAGACCTACGGCCTGCGCGCCTCCATGCTGGCCAAGGAAAAAGACCGCAGCGCGCTGGATGCGCTGTACGGGGAACTCAAGAGCAATGCGACCAAGCCGGATCCGGACCGCCGCCTGCTGCTGGGCAAGATCGCCGAATTCCTCAAGCGCTACGACGAAGCGGTGGAATGGTACCGCGGCGTGCCCGGCGGCCCGCAATTGAGCGAAGCGCGCCTGCGCGCCGCCAGCGCACTGTACGAACTCGGCCGCAAACCCGAGGCGCTGGCCGAGGTGCGCGCGCTGCAGGGCGATGCCAGCGCCGACGACGACGCCCGCCGCGATGCCTATGTGCTGGAAGCCGAGTTGCACCAGCGTGCCAACGATGCCGCTGGCGAATTGGATGCCTTCGAGCGTGGCCTGGCCGCCTACCCGGACGACGGCGAGCTGCTGTACGCCCGCGGGCTGGCCTGGGAGCGGCGCGACGAGGTGCCGCGTGCCGAGGCCGACCTGCGCAAGATCCTGGTGGCCGAACCCGAGAACGTCGCCGCGCTCAACGCGCTGGGCTACACCCTGGCCGACCGCACCACCCGCTACAAGGAAGCGCTGGCGCTGATCGACCGCGCCCGGACCGCCGATCCGGACAACCCGGCCATCGTCGACAGCTATGGCTGGGTGCTGTACCGCATGGGCCGTATCAAGGAAGCGCTGGTGCAGCTGCGCCGCGCCTGGGCGCTGGCCAGGGATCCGGAGATCGCCTCCCATGTGGGCGAAGTGCTGTGGGTCAGCGGCAAGCAGGACGAGGCGCGACGCTACTTCGACGAGGCCCGCCGGCTGGATCCGGACAACCGCGCTCTGCAGCGCGCAACCGAGAAATTCGGCCTGTGAGTGTTGTGCTGCGCACGCTGGCCCTGAGCGGGCTGGTGCTGGCGGGTCTGTCCGGCTGCGTCAGCGTGCCGCGCGGGCAGGGCGGCGGCGCGGCCGTGGTCGAACGCGTCTCCGATACCGCGCGCACCGCGGAAGCGGCGCGCCAGGCCTGGTTGCAGGCGCATCCGCAGTGGTCCTTCCAGGGGCGGGTGGCGATCAGCAAGGGCCGCGACGGCGGCAGTGGCCGCATCGACTGGCAACAGGATGGCCCACGCTATCGCGTGCAGCTCAGCGCGCCGGTGACCCGACAGAGCTGGGTGCTCACCGGCGACAGCGCCACCGGTGCCGGTCGCATCGAAGGGCTGGATGGCGGTCCGCGCAGCGGGCCGGATGCCGAGCAGGTCTTGCTGGAGGCCACGGGCTGGACCATTCCGGTCAACCAGATGCCGGACTGGGTGCGTGCGCTGCGGATCGCCGACGCCAGCGCCCAGCGCGTGGACCTGGACGCCGCCGGACGCCCGCGCACCGTGCAGCAGGACGGCTGGACCATCGATTTCCTGGCCTGGGCACCGGCCGGCGACGGCCAGCCCGAGCTGCCGCAGCGCATCGAAGCCTACAACGGCAGTGCCAAGGTCCGCCTGCTGGTGGATCAATGGACGGTCTCGCCCTGATGTCGGCGCAGGGAGCGTGGTCGGCCTGGCCTGCGCCGGCCAAGCTGAACCTGTTTCTGCAAATCACCGGGCGCCGCGCCGATGGCTACCACCTGCTGCAGACCGTGTTTCGGCTGCTGGCCTGGGGGGATACCATTCATCTTCGTTTGCGCAACGATGGCCTGATCCGGCGCATCGGCGACGGTTTGCCCGGCGTCGCCGAAGACGACGATCTGGTGATCCGCGCGGCGCGTCTGCTGCAGTCGGCCACCGCCACGCAGGCTGGTGCCGAGATCCGCATCGACAAACGCATCCCCGCCGGCGGCGGGTTTGGCGGCGGCTCATCGGATGCGGCCACCATATTGGTGGCGCTCAACGCCTTGTGGGGGCTGGGTTTGCCGGTGGATGTGCTGGCCGGGCTGGGCCTGCAGCTGGGTGCGGACGTGCCGGTGTTCGTGCGCGGGCACAATGCCTGGGCCGAGGGCGTGGGGGAGCAACTGACCCCGATCACGCTGGCGGACGCGGCCTACGTGCTGGTGGATCCGGGCGTTCACGTGCCCACGCCCGCCTTATTTCAATCACAGGAATTGACGCGGGATGCCGCGCCCGCGAAAATAGCGGACTTCGCTTCCGGTTCTCTGCTCGACAATGCGTTCGAGCCGGTCCTGCGGCGCCGCGAACCCGCCGTCGAGGCGGTGTTCCAGGCACTGTCCAGGATCGGAACGCCACGCTTGACCGGGTCGGGAAGCGGCTGTTTCGTCGAATTCGCCACGCGCGCTGCTGCAGAGCAGGCGCTGGCGCGGTTGCCGGGCAGCCTGCGGGCGTGGGTGGTGGAGGGTGCAGCGCACTCGCCATTGCTCGACGCACTGGACGCGTGACAGGTTTGATGCAGGGGCGTCGCCAAGAGGCCCAAGGCACCAGGTTTTGATCCTGGCATTCGTAGGTTCGAATCCTACCGCCCCTGCCAGTTTTTAAAGAAAAGCCCGGCGTCAGGTCGGCTTTGTCCAGCTCAGCCATCGCCCGCACGCTCTTCGCCGCCGCCCGAGAGATCCCATGCAAGATCAACGTAACCTGCTGGTGTTCTCCGGCAACGCCAACAAGCCGCTTGCCCAGAGCATCTGCAAGGAACTGGGGCTGCGCATGGGCAAGGCGCTGGTGACGCGCTTCTCCGATGGCGAAGTGCAGGTCGAAATCGAAGAGAGCGTGCGCCGGCAGGAAGTGTTCGTCATCCAGCCGACCTGCGCGCCCAGCGCCGAGAACCTGATGGAGCTGCTGGTGCTGATCGACGCGCTCAAGCGCGCCAGCGCCGCCTCGGTCACTGCGGTGATTCCGTATTTCGGCTACTCGCGCCAGGATCGCCGCATGCGCTCTTCACGCGTGCCGATCACCGCCAAGGTCGCCGCCAAGATGATCTGCGCGATGGAGGCCGACCGTGTGCTGACGGTCGACCTGCACGCCGACCAGATCCAGGGTTTCTTCGATGTGCCGGTGGACAACGTCTACGCCTCGCCGCTGCTGCTGGCCGACATCTGGCGCGCCTACGGCACCGACAACCTGATCGTGGTGTCGCCGGACGTGGGCGGCGTGGTGCGCGCGCGCGCCGTCGCCAAGCGCCTGGACGATGCCGACCTGGCCATCATCGACAAGCGCCGTCCGCGTGCCAACGTCGCCACCGTGATGAACATCATCGGCGACGTACAGGGCAAGACCTGCGTGCTGGTGGACGACCTGGTCGATACCGCCGGCACCCTGTGTGCCGCTGCCGCCGCACTCAAGCAGCGCGGCGCGCTTAAAGTAGTGGCCTACATCACCCACCCGGTGCTGTCCGGCCCGGCGGTGGACAACATCAATAATTCGCAGCTCGACGAGCTGGTGGTGACCGACACGATCCCGTTGAACGAAGCGGCGCGCATGTGCCCCAAGATCCGTCAGCTGAGCGTGGCCGAACTGCTGGCCGAGACCATCCGCCGCATCGCCTTCGGCGAGTCGGTCAGCTCGCTCTACGTCGACTAACACCCCATTCGGTGCCCGCATCACGCGGGTGCCGGTACCACGTCTCTCCTGGTCGCGGGTGAGACGCTTCATCGCCGCGAGGCGGTATTCCAATCTAGGTAGTGAAACAACATGGCAAAGACTCACGAAATCAAGGTCGAGCGCCGCGCAGACGAGGGGAAGGGTGCGAGCCGCCGCCTGCGTCACGCTGGCGTCATTCCGGCCATCGTCTACGGTGGCGATCTGCAGCCGGTCAGCATCCAGCTCGACCACGAGCAGATCTGGCTCGCCCAGCAGAACGAGTGGTTCTACTCGTCGATCCTGGACCTGAGCCTCAATGGCGACGTGCAGCAGGTGCTGCTGCGTGACATGCAGCGCCATCCGTTCAAGCAGCTCATCATGCACATCGACTTCCAGCGCGTCAGCGCCAACGAGAAGCTCAGCGCCGCCGTGCCGCTGCACTTCATCAACGAAGCGACCTCGCCGGCCGGCAAGTCCAGCGAAGTGGTCGTCACCCACGAGCTCAACGAAGTCCAGGTGGTCTGCCTGCCGAAGGACCTGCCGGAGTTCATCGAGATCGACCTCGGTGCCCTGGAAGTGGGCAATGTGATCCACTTGTCCGAGATCAAGCTGCCGGCCGGCGTCGAAATTCCCGAGCTGAAGCTGGGCAAGGAACACGACGTCGCCGTGGTTGCCGCCAAGCACGTGCGCATCGAGGAAGACGATGCGGCCGGTGAAGAAGGCAGCGAAGGCGCCGAGACCAAGTAATCCGTTGGCCGATTCCTCGCACATGCGGGGAATCGGCGGCGGTGACCGGCATGTCTGCACTTCGGCTGATCGTCGGGCTCGGGAATCCGGGTCCGGAACACGCGCAAACCCGGCATAACGCCGGGTTTCGTTTCGTCGATGCGCTCATCGAGCGCAGCGGCGCCCGCTGGAGCCTGGACAGCAAGCTGTTCGGCGAGACGGCCAAGGTCGAGCTGGCGGGGCAGGCGGTCTGGCTGCTCAAGCCGGCCACCTTCATGAATCTCAGCGGCAAGTCGATCACCGCCGCATTGCGGTTCTGGAAGATCGAACCGGAGCAACTGCTCGTTGCGCACGACGAACTGGATCTGGCGCCAGGCACCGCACGGCTCAAATTCGATGGCGGTCACGGCGGCCAGAACGGCTTGCGCGACACCATTCACCTGCTCGGACACGGCAAGTTCCACCGTTTGCGCATCGGCATCGGCCATCCCGGTCACAAGGACCGCGTGGTGCCATGGGTGCTGGGGCGGGCAGGGCGCGAGGACGATGCAGCGATCGGCACGGCAGTGGATGCCGCCATCGACGTGCTGCCGCTGGCAATGGCCGGCAATTTCAGCGAGGCGATGAAGCGCCTGCATACGGAAAAATAGAGAATGGGGAATCGGGAATGGGAGGAGCGGTTGCGCTTGTCCATTCTCGATTCCCGATTCTCCATTCACTGGAAAACCCATGGGTATCAAATGCGGCATCGTCGGCCTGCCTAATGTCGGCAAGTCGACCCTGTTCAATGCGCTGACCAAGGCGGGCATCGCGGCGGCCAACTTTCCGTTCTGCACCATCGAGCCGAATGTCGGCATCGTGCCGGTGCCGGATCCGCGCCTCAACCAGCTGGCCGAGATCGTCAAGCCACAGAAGCTGATCCCCACCGCGGTGGAGTTCGTCGATATCGCCGGCCTGGTGGCCGGTGCCGCCAGTGGCGAGGGTCTGGGCAACAAGTTCCTGGCGCACATCCGTGAAGTGGATGCGATCACCCACGTCGTGCGTTGCTTCGAGAACGACGACGTCATCCACGTCAACAACAAGGTCGACCCGATCGCCGATATCGAGACCATCGATACCGAGCTGGCGCTGGCCGACCTGGACAGCGTGGAAAAGGCGCTCAACCGTGCCGAGCGCAGCGCCAAGGGCGGCGACAAGGATGCGGCGGCGCGCAAGCCGGTGCTGGCCAAGTTGCAGGCGGCGCTGGCCGAGGGCAAATCCGGCCGCGCCGCCGGCCTGGACGAGGAAGAAAAAGCGCTGGTGCGTGACCTGTTCCTGCTGACGCTCAAGCCGGTGCTGTACATCGCCAACGTGCTGGAAGATGGTTTCGAGAACAATCCGCACCTGGATGCGGTGCGCGCGCACGCGGCCGCCGAAGGCGCCGAGGTGGTGCCGGTCTCGGCGGCCATCGAAGAAGAGCTGTCCCAGTTGGACGACGAAGACCGCGACACCTTCCTGGCCGACCTGGGTCTGGACGAGCCGGGCCTGAATCGCGTCATTCGTGCGGCCTATACGCTGCTGGGTCTGCAGACCTACTTCACGGCGGGCGTCAAGGAAGTGCGCGCGTGGACCGTCAGGGCGGGCTCCACCGCACCGCAGGCCGCCGCGGTGATCCATACCGATTTCGAGAAGGGCTTCATCCGCGCCGAAACCATCGGCTTCGATGACTTCATCAAGTACCGCGGCGAAGCCGGTGCGCGCGACGCCGGCCGTCTGCGCCTGGAAGGCAAGGAATACCGCGTGCAGGAAGGCGACGTGCTGCACTTCCGTTTCAACGTCTGAGAGGGTGCGCGCGGCGGCAGTCGCTGCGCGTATTCAGTGTCTGCACGAAGTTCAAAATTGTTGTTGACATCGCAGGCGGTCCACAACAAAATAACGGGCTGCTTCACACCGAACCGAATCGCCACGCGGCGGTCCGGCCCGGTGGGAAAGCTGGAGGGATACCCAAGCGGCCAACGGGGGCAGACTGTAAATCTGCTGGCTTACGCCTTCGGTGGTTCGAATCCACCTCCCTCCACCAGTTTCACGTTGTGGTATGCAGTTCCCGGCGCGGGAGTAGTTCAACGGTAGAACCTCAGCCTTCCAAGCTGATGGTGCGGGTTCGATTCCCGTCTCCCGCTCCATTGAACGCAAATGCATGGCATAATGCAAAACTCGCTCACGTAGCTCAGTCGGTAGAGCACCTCCTTGGTAAGGAGGAGGTCGAAGGTTCGATTCCTTTCGTGAGCACCATTGCTCAATCGTCTTAACTCCAAACGATTACCGAGAACTTGCACCCATGGCAAAAGTAAAATTTGCGCGTACCAAGCCACATGTGAACGTCGGCACCATCGGTCACGTTGACCATGGCAAGACCACGTTGACCGCCG